>NZ_JBITRX010000023.1:0-104831 GCF_044540325.1 Streptomyces sp. NPDC086023 | reverse complement strand
CGGTGGCTTCCGTCGTGACGACCGTGCCCCGCGTCGGGACGACGAGCGCGGCGGCTTCCGCCGCGACGACCGTCGGGACGACCGCGGTGGCGACCGTGGCGGCTACGGCCGGCGCGATGACCGTCCGCAGGGTGGTGGCTTCCGTCGTGACGACCGTGCCCCGCGTCGGGACGACGAGCGCGGCGGCTTCCGCCGCGACGACCGTCGGGACGACCGCGGTGGCGACCGTCGTGACGATCGCGGCCGTGGCGGCGACCGCGGTGGTTACCGTGGCCGCGACGACCGGGGTGGCGACCGTGGCGGCTACGGCCGTCGGGACGACGAGCGCGGTGGCTTCCGCGACCGTGACCGCGAGCCGGTGAAGCGCCTGCCCATCGACGAGGACGTCACCGGCAACGAGATCGACGACGACGTCCACCAGGAGCTGCTCAGCCTGCCCAAGACCCTGGCCGAGGACGTGGCCCGGAACCTGGTCATGGTCGCGCGCCTGATCGACGAGGACCCCGAGCAGGCGTACGCGTACTCCCGCATCGCCCTGCGTCTGGCCTCCCGCGTCGCCGCCGTCCGTGAGGCCGCCGGCTTCGCCGCGTACGCCACGCAGAAGTACAGCGAGGCCCTCGCCGAGTTCCGCGCCGCCCGCCGGATGACCGGCTCCGTCGAGCTGTGGCCCGTCATGGCCGACTGCGAGCGCGGGCTCGGCCGTCCGGAGCGCGCCCTCGCGATGGCCGGCGAGCCCGAGGTGCAGAAGCTCGACAAGGCCGGCCAGGTCGAGATGCGCCTGGTCGCCGCCGGGGCCCGGCGCGACATGGGGCAGCTCGACGCCGCCATCGTCACCCTGCAGAGCCCGGAGCTGGCCTCCAACTCCGTGCAGCCCTGGACCGCCCGCCTGCGCTACGCCTACGCCGACGCGCTGCTGGCCGCCGAGCGCGAGGACGAGGCGCGCGACTGGTTCGCCAAGGCCGCCGAGGCCGACAAGGACGGCACCACCGACGCCTCCGACCGGCTCGCCGAGCTCGACGGCATCGAGTTCACCGACGCCATGGCCGACGAGTCCGACGACGAGGACGAGGCGCTCCACGCCTCTGACGAGGACGCGGACGACGAGGACGAGGACGAGGCCGACGACGACCAGGACCCCGAGGAGGTCCGGCGCGCCGAGGCCGCGGGCGACGTGACCGAGTACTACGACGAGGACGACGACGAGTACGAGTCCTTCGACGAGGACCCGGCCTCCGACGCCGGCGACAAGGCCTGACGGCCGCCGCCGCACAGCGACTGACGAAGGGCGGCACCCCCACCGGGGTGCCGCCCTTCGGCGTTTCCCGGGCCGCTCAGTCCAGGGCGCGCAGCACCAGGCCGGTCGCCGGCTTCGGGCCGAACGACGTGGACTTGCGGGGCATCGTCACGCCCTGCCGCGCCAGGTCCCGCACGACCTCCTCGCGGACCGGGTGCATCAGGACCGCGGTGCCGCCGTTGCGCTCGGCCATCTCCACCGTCGCCGCCGTGTCGTGGATGTACGCGATGTGCTCCGGCTCGTCCGGCACGTGCCACAGGTGGTCCAGCAGCGTCGCGTGCAGGACCGTGGCGTCCAGGCGCCGCCAGGCCTCGGGGCGGTCGGTGCGCACCGTGCGCTCGATCAGTGCCGGGTCCGGGTCGGTGACCAGGTGGAAGGTGCCGTCGCCGGTGACCAGGAAGGCGTTCCCGCCGGCCGCGGCTCCGGCGAGGGCGGTCATCGCCGTTTCGAGCGGCCCCTCCACCTGCTGGACCCGGAACGAGCCGGCCAGCGCCGCCAGCGCGTCCGCCACCGGCAGCCGGCGCAGCATCCGGTGGATCGCGCGGACCTGGAGCGGGTACTGCGTCGTGTCCACCAGCAGGACCAGACCGTAGTCCCAGGGGCTGGGACCGGTCTGCTCGGACTGCAGGCGAAGGTACGTCGCCCAGCGGTGGTGCCCGTCCGCGATCAGGGCCTGGCGGTGGGCCAGGTCCCCGGTGACGGCCGCCAGCTCGGCCGGGTCCGTCACGGCCCACAGCCGGTGGTGGAAGCCGTCCTCGGTGGTCGTCGAGAGCAGCGGCTCCCGGTCCGCGACCGCCTCGATGACCGCGGCCGCGCCCGTGTGCGCGCCCTCGCCCGGGTACGTCAGCAGCAGCGGCTCCAGGTTCGCCGACGTGGCGCGCATCAGCCCCGCCCGGTCCGTGACCACGTGCGGCATCACGTCCTCGTGCGGCAGGACGATGCCCGCCTCGGCGGGGGAGAGGGCCAGGGCGCCGATGACACCGCGCTGCACCAGGCCGTCCCGGCGCTGCTCGTACACGTAGAGGGCCGGCTCGGGGTCGGCGTGCAGGACGCCCTCCGCCAGCCAGTCCGCCAGGGTGCGGGCGGCCTGCTCGTTGCGGGCGTCGGGGGTGGCGGCCTGCGGGAGGATCAGCCGCACGATGTTGTGCGGGTCGGCCGACTCCAGGTGGTTCAGGCCGTCCGGGCGCACCACCACGTCGTACGGGGGAGAGGTGACGGCCGCGAGGCTGCCGACCCGCTCGGGGACGTAACGCAGTCCGTGGAAGGGGATCAGGCGCAGTCCCTGCCCGGCGGGCCCAGATGTGGTCATTGATGCATGGTAAGTGCGCCGCAACGATGCGGGATGATCGGGGGAGAGCTACCGGAACAGCCGAATCGTACGAGGAGCGGACAGGATGACTCGGGTGACCAGGACCAGGCCCGCGGGCAGCGCGCGGAGCCTGCACCGGGCGTACGACACCGCCCTGCTGGACCTCGACGGGGTGGTGTACGCGGGCGGCGAGGCGATCGTGCACGCCGTGGACTCGCTGGGCACCGCCCGGGCCGACGGCATGCACCTCGCGTACGTCACGAACAACGCGCTGCGCACCCCGGACGCCGTCGCCGCACACCTCACCGAGCTGGGCGTCCCGGCGGCCGCGGCCGACGTGATCACCTCGGCGCAGGCGGTGGCCCGGCTGATCGCGGAGCAGGTGCCCGTGGGGTCGCGGGTGCTGGTGGTCGGGGGGGAGGGGCTCCGCGTCGCGCTGCGCGAGCGGGGGCTCGTACCCGTGGAGTCCGCCGAGGACGACCCGGCGGCCGTGGTGCAGGGGTACGGAGGCCCGGACCTGGCGTGGGGGCGGTTCGCGGAGGCCTCGTACGCGATCGCGCGGGGCGTGCCCTGGTTCGCGTCCAACACCGACCTGACCATCCCGAGCGGCCGGGGCATCGCTCCGGGCAACGGGGCCGCCGTCGAGGTGGTGCGCATCGCGACGGGTGCGGAGCCGCAGGTGGCGGGCAAGCCGCTGACGCCGATGCACCGCGAGACGATTCTGCGGACCGGGGCCGAGCGCCCGCTGGTCGTCGGGGACCGGCTCGACACCGACATCGAGGGCGCCCACAACGGCGGGGTCGACTCGCTGCTGGTGCTGACCGGCGTCACGGACGCGGCCGGGCTGCTGGCCGCGGAGCCGCGGTACCGGCCGACGTACGTGGCGGCCGACCTGCGGGGGCTGCTCACCGGGCAGCCGGAGGTCGCGCCGGCCGGCGACGGCTTCGTCTGCGGGGGCTGGACGGCGGCCGCGCGGGACGGCGTACTCGCGCTGGAGGCGGACGGCGGGGCCGGGGAGGGCGACCCGCTGGACGGGCTGCGGGCGCTGTGCGCGGCGGCCTGGACGCATGCCGGGGAGGGCGCGTGCGCGCTGGACGCCGGGAAGGCGCTGTCGCGGCTCGGGCTGTGAGGACCGGTCGGGCGGCGGCGGGGTCCTCGACCGGGAATCCTGCGATGATCGCAGGGTAGGCTAACCTAACTCGCGTGTTGGTTGAGAGTCCTCCCGAACAGAGCGCGCCGCCCGGCGCGCCCGCGCCGCGCTCGCGGCAGGCCGTGCGCGTCACGGGCCTGGCCGCCGCGTCGGTCGTGCTCGTGCTCGTCGTGACGGCGAGCATCGCCGTCGGGTCCAAGCCGATCCCCCTGGACCAGGTCTGGCACGGCCTCTTCCACTACTCCGGCACCGTGGCGGACGTCGTGGTGCGCGACACCCGCGTGCCGCGCACCGTGCTGGGACTGCTCGTGGGGCTCGCACTCGGACTCGCCGGCGCGGTGATGCAGGCACTCACCCGCAACCCGCTCGCCGAGCCGGGCATCCTCGGCGTCAACGCGGGCGCGGCTGCCGCGGTGGTCTCCGCGGTCAGCTTCCTCGGCGCGTCCACGCTCTCCGAGTTCGTCTGGTACGCGTTCGCGGGCGCCGCCTCGGTGTCGGTTCTGGTGTACGTACTCGGCGGCAGCCGCAGCGCCACGCCCGTACGGCTCGCGCTGGCGGGCACCGCTGCCAGCGCCGCCCTCGTCGGCTACATCAACGCCGTCGTCCTCATGGACAGCAAGGCGCTGGACCGGCTGCGGTTCTGGACGGTCGGCTCGCTGACCTCCGCCAACATGGAGACCGTGCGGCAGGTGCTGCCGTTCATCGCGGTCGGCGCACTGCTGGCGCTCACCCTGGGCCGCCCGCTCAACGCCATGGCCATGGGCGACGACACCGCGAAGGCGCTGGGCGCACACCTCACCCGCACCCGTGTCATCGCCATGGCGGCCATCACCCTGCTCTGCGGCGCGGCCACCGCCGCCTGCGGGCCGATCGTCTTCGTCGGGCTGATGATCCCGCACCTGGCCCGGGTCATCACCGGGCCCGACATGCGGTGGATCCTCGCGTACTCCGCGGTCCTGTCGCCCGTGCTGCTGCTCGGCGCCGACGTGGTCGGCCGGATCGTCACCCGTCCGGCGGAACTCCAGGTCGGCATCGTCACCGCGCTGATCGGCGGCCCCGTCTTCATCTTTCTCGTGCGACGCCGGAGGATGGCGCAGCTGTGAGCGTGACCCGGCGGGGCAAGAACCCCGCGACCCGTGTGCTGCGCGCCCCCGGCGGGATCTCCCTGCGGGTCGAGCCGCGCGCCCTGGCCGCCGGCACCGTCCTCGCCCTCGTGGCGCTGGCCGCGGCCGTCGTGCTGATCGGTACCGGCGACTACCCCATCGCCCCGCTGGACGTCGTACGCACCCTGCTCGGCGACGGCGTGCCCGCCGACGAGTTCATCGTGAACGACCTGCGGCTGCCGCGGGTGCTGGTCGCCCTGCTGGTCGGCGCCTCGCTCGGGATGGCCGGCGCGATCTTCCAGTCCGTCACGCGCAACCCGCTCGGCTCGCCCGACGTGCTCGGCTTCGGCTTCGGCTCGGCCGTCGGCGCCCTCGTGGTCATCGTCCTCTTCCAGGGCGCCGCCACCGCGGTCGCCGGCGGTGCCCTGGTGGGCGGGGTGCTCACCGGCGCGGCCGTCTACCTGCTGGCGTGGAAGCGCGGGATCCACGGATACCGGCTGGTGCTGGTCGGCATCGGCGTGGACGCGATGCTGGTGGCCGCCGTCAACTACCTGCTGACCAAGGCCCAGATGGTCGACGCCACGCGGGCCATGGTCTGGCTGACCGGATCGCTCGCCGGCCGGGACTGGGCCCAGGTGTGGCCGCTGCTGGCGGTCTGCGCGGTGCTGTTCCCGCTGGTCCTCGGCCAGAGCCGGGCGGTGCGGGTGATGGAGATGGGCGACGACGCCGCGTACGCGCTCGGCGTACGGGTCGAGCGCACCCGGATGCTGCTGATGCTGGCCGCCGTCCTGCTGACCACCGCCGCCAGCGCCGCCGCCGGACCCATCGCCTTCGTCGCCCTGGCCGCCCCGCAGCTCGCCCGGCGGCTGACCCGCTCGCCGGGGGCCAACCTGCTGTCCGCCGCGTGGATGGGCGCGGTGCTGCTGATCGTCTCGGACTGGGCCTCGCAGCGGGCCTTCGGGACGGACCAGCTGCCGGTGGGCGTCGTCACCGGCCTGGTCGGCGGCGTGTACCTGCTGTGGCTGCTGGTCGCCGAGCGCAAGGCCGGGCGGATCTGATCGAGATGAGGAGCACCCAAGTGCAGCGGCTGACCGCCGAGAACGTCACCCTCGGCTACGACCAGCGGGTCATCGCCGAGAACCTGTCGGTGGAGATCCCCGACAACTCCTTCACCGTCATCGTCGGCCCCAATGCCTGCGGCAAGTCCACGCTCCTGCGCGCCCTGTCGCGGATGCTGAAGCCCAGCGCCGGCCGGGTGCTGCTGGACGGGCAGGCCATCGCGTCGATGCCCGCCAAGAAGGTGGCCAGGACCCTGGGGCTGCTGCCGCAGTCGTCCATCGCCCCGGACGGCATCCGCGTCGCCGACCTGGTGGCCCGCGGCCGCTACCCGCACCAGGGGCTGCTGCGGCAGTGGTCGGCCGAGGACGAGCGGATCGTCCAGGAGTCGATGGCCTCGACCGGGGTGGCCGAGCTGGCCGACCGGGGCGTGGACGAACTCTCCGGCGGCCAGCGGCAGCGCGTGTGGATCGCGATGGCCCTGGCGCAGGAGACCCCGTTGCTGCTCCTCGACGAGCCCACCACCTACCTCGACATCCAGCACCAGATCGACGTGCTCGACCTGTGCGCGGAGCTGCACGAGACGCGGGGCCGGACGCTGGTCGCGGTCCTGCACGACCTGAACCACGCGGCCCGGTACGCCACCCACCTGATCGCCATGCGGGACGGCCGGGTCGTCGCCGAGGGCGCGCCGGCGGACATCGTCACGGCGGAACTGGTGGCGGAGGTCTTCGGGCTGCGCTGCCAGATCATCGACGACCCGGAGACGGGCACCCCGCTGGTGATCCCGGCCGCGCGCTCCGCCCGGACGAAGCCGGCGGCGGTCTAGGGGGTGTTGCGAAAGTCCCGCACGGCGCCCACGGCGCCCGGCACGCACTCTCGCCGCACCGGCCAAAGCCCCGAGTACGCCCAGTACGAGGGTCTTCGTCCGGCACGCCGAGAGCACGCACCGGACACCGCGGGCACCACACAGGACTTTCGCAACACCCCCTAGCGGCGCTCGGGAGTGGGCGGTGCGGCGCGTCTCGGCGGGGCGGGCGCGCGGCGCGCCTCAGAGGAGGGAGCGCAGGCGCAGCAGGTCGCGGAAGCCCGCCTCCAGCCGGACCCGGCCGGAGGCCCAGGCTGCCGCGAAGTTCAGCCGGCCGTCGACCATGGCGACGAGGTCGTCGCCGGTCATCGCCAGCCGGATCTCCGCCCGCTCGTGCGGGCGGCCGGGCTCGGTGCCGACCACCCGGATCCGGCCGTTCTCGAGCCGCCCGGTGAAGGTGGTGTCGAGGTCGGTGATGTGGCAGCTGAGCGACCGGTCCAGCGCGGCCGCGCCGCGCACGTCCTTGTCTGCCCGCGCCAGGTTGTCGGAGAGCTGGTCCAGTGCCGTGCGGCACTCCTCGATCGTCGCCATCGTGCTGACGACCGTACCGCAGGGCGGTACCGCGTGACCGGTGACCGTGCACGGTGACGTGTCACGGTGCAATGGCATGGGGGTGCGCTCCGGGTCGGGCGCTGGTGGGGCCTGGTGTGCCCGGTGCGACCGGTGCGACCGGTGTGACGCAGCGGTGCACCGGGGAGGAGCCGCTTCGGGGTAGCGTCGGGGTATGACCGAGTACCGTCCGGAGCCGGAGGCGCCGTCCGCCGCACCCGGGCCCGCCGTGCCGCCGACCGGGCCCGCCGTGCCCGTGCCCGCCGGGGCCGACCCCGTGTCCGCCGGGGCCGTTGCCGCCGGGGCCGAGGACGTCGTGCCGGACCCCGCCGGCCCCGCGCCGCTCGGGGTGGAGCGCACCCCTACGGGCCGTCCCGAGGTGGACGCGGCCCTGGACCGGCTGGCCGATGCAGACCACCTCCCGGCGGAGGGCCACGTCGCGGTGTACGAGGATGTGCACAGGGAGCTGCGCGACGCGCTGACCGCGCTCGACGCGACGCACCCCGCCCCAGGACCGTACGAACACAGGAGCTGAACCGAACGTGGCAGGAGTGGCACGCCGCCGCCTGGACGCCGAACTGGTACGCCGCAAGCTGGCCCGCTCGCGCGAGCACGCCGCCCAGCTGATCGCCGCCGGCCGCGTCACCGTCGGCGGCACCACCGCGACCAAGGCCGCCACCCAGGTGGAGACGGCCGCGGCGCTGGTCGTCCTGAAGGACGACAGCGACCCCGACTACGTCTCCCGCGGCGGCCACAAGCTCGCCGGGGCCTTCGCCGCCTTCGTCCCCCAGGGGCTGAAGGTCGAGGGCCGCCGGGCCCTGGACGCGGGCGCCTCCACCGGTGGCTTCACCGACGTCCTGCTCCGCGCGGGCGCCGCGCACGTCGTCGCCGTGGACGTCGGCTACGGCCAGCTCGCCTGGTCCCTCCAGAGCGACGACCGGGTCACCGTCAAGGACCGCACGAACGTGCGCGAGATGACCCTCGAACAGATCGACGGCATTCCCGCCGACCTCGTCGTCGGCGACCTGTCCTTCATCTCCATTGGCCTGGTCCTGCCCGCCCTCGTGCGCTGCACCGCGCCCGACGCCGACCTGGTGCTGATGGTCAAGCCCCAGTTCGAGGTCGGCAAGGAGCGCCTGGGCAGCGGCGGCGTGGTCCGCAGCCCCGAGCTGCGCGCCGAGGCCGTCCGCGAGGTCGCCCGGCAGGCCGGCGAACTCGGCCTGGGCGTCCTGGGGGTGACGGCGAGTCCGCTGCCCGGGCCGTCGGGTAACGTCGAGTACTTCTTGTGGCTGCGGGCGGGGGCACCGGCACTCGACCCGGCGGATGTTGACCGTGCAGTGGCGGAGGGGCCGCGGTGACGACTTCTGTGGGACGGACCGTCTTTCTGATCGCGCACACCGGCCGTCCGGCCGCCGTGCGCAGCGCCTCCCTGGTGGTCCAGGGACTGCTGCGATGCGGTCTCGGCGTACGGGTGTTCGAGCATGAGGCCGCGGACCTCCCGCTCCCGCCCGAGGTGGAACTCGTCGCCGAGCACACCCCGGACGGGCTCGACGGCTGCGAGCTGCTCGTCGTCCTCGGCGGCGACGGCACCCTGCTGCGGGGTGCCGAGTTCGCCCGCGGCTCCGGGGTGCCGATGCTCGGCGTCAACCTGGGCCGCGTCGGCTTCCTCGCCGAGGCCGAGCGCGACGACCTGGACAAGGTCGTCGACCGGGTCGTCACCCGCGAGTACGAGGTCGAGGAGCGGATGACCCTCGACGTGACCGTCCGCACCAACGGAGACGTGGTCCACACCGACTGGGCGCTGAACGAGGCGGCGGTCCAGAAGGTGTCGCCCGAACGGATACTGGAAGTCGTCATCGAGGTGGACGGCCGGCCCGTCTCCGGCTTCGGCTGCGACGGAGTGGTCTGCGCCACCCCGACCGGCTCCACCGCGTACGCGTTCTCCGCGGGCGGCCCGGTGGTCTGGCCGGAGGTCGAGGCCCTGCTGATGGTGCCCATCAGCGCCCACGCGCTGTTCGCGAAGCCGCTGGTCACCTCGCCGGACTCGGTGCTGGCCGTCGAGGTCCAGACCGGCACCCCGCACGGGGTGCTCTGGTGTGACGGCCGCCGCACGCTGGAGCTGCCCGCGGGTGCCCGCGTGGAGGTCCGGCGCGGTGCGGTGCCGGTCCGGCTGGCGCGGCTGCACCACGCCGTCTTCACGGACCGCCTGGTCGCGAAGTTCGCCCTGCCCGTGTCCGGCTGGCGGGGCGCCCCGCACTGACGCCCCCCGGCCCGGCCCGTCTCCTGCCTGGATTCGGGTACGAACACGCGTACGGACGCCGTTCGGGGAGCGAGACCGGCCCCGTGGACCGGGGTGTGGCATCGGGCGGCCGAAACCTCGGTATGGTCGGGTCCGTGCTGGAAGAGATGCGGATACGGGCCCTCGGGGTCATCGACGACGCGGTGGTCGAGCTCTCGCCCGGATTCACCGCGGTGACCGGCGAGACCGGCGCGGGCAAGACGATGGTCGTCACGAGCCTCGGGCTGCTGCTCGGCGGGCGTGCCGACCCGGCCCTCGTACGGATCGGCGCCAAGGCCGCCGTCGTCGAGGGCAGGATCACCCTGGCGCCGGACGCGGCCGCCGCCGTACGGGCCGAGGAGGCCGGGGCCGAGCTGGACGACGGGGCGCTGCTGATCAGCCGCACCGTCTCCGCCGAGGGGCGTTCGCGCGCCCACCTCGGCGGCCGTGCGGTGCCCGTGGGGCTGCTCGGCGAGCTGGCCGACGACCTGGTCGCCGTACACGGGCAGACGGACCAGCAGGGCCTGCTGCGGCCCGCGCGGCAGCGGCAGGCGCTGGACCGGTACGCCGGTGACGCGGTGGCCGTCCCCCTGGAGAAGTACACCGCCGCCTACCGCAGGCTGAGGGCGGTGGCGGCCGAACTGGAGGAGCTGACCACCCGGGCCCGGGAGCGGGCCCAGGAGGCGGACCTGCTGCGCTTCGGCCTGGACGAGGTCGCGGCCGTCGAGCCGGCGGCCGGCGAGGACGTGGAGCTCGCCGCGGAGGCGGAGCGGCTCGGCCACGCCGAGTCCCTGGCCTCGGCCGCCGCGCTGGCCCACGCGGCTCTCGCGGGCAACCCCGAGGACCCCGAGGGGGTCGACGCGAACACGCTGGTCGCGGGTGCGCACCGGGCGGTGGAGGCCGTACGGTCCCACGACCCGGCGCTCGCCGGGCTGGCCGAGCGCATCGGGGAGATCGGCATCCTCATGGCGGACGTCGCGGGGGAACTCGCGGGGTACGCCGACGATCTCGACGCCGATCCGCTGCGGCTGGCCGCGGTGGAGGAGCGGCGGGCCGCCCTCACTCAGCTCACCCGGAAGTACGGGGGGTCCGAGGGCAGTGTGGCCGAGGTCCTGGCCTGGGCCGAGCGGAGCGCCGCACGGCTGACGGAGCTGGACGGGGACGACGAGCGGATCGACGAGCTGACCGCGGAGCGGGACGGGCTGCGGTCCGAACTGTCCGGCCTGGCACAGGCGTTGACCGACGCCCGGGCGGAGGCGGCGGAGCGGTTCGCCGCGGCCGTGACCGAGGAGCTGGCCTCCCTGGCGATGCCGCACGCGCGGGTGACCATCGACATCCGGCAGACCGAGGACCCGTCGGGCGACGGGGTCGAGGTCGGCGGGCGCGCGGTGCTGTACGGCCCCGCGGGCGCGGACGAGGTGGAGCTGCTGCTGGCCCCGCACCCGGGCGCGCAGCCGCGGCCGATCGCCAAGGGCGCGTCGGGCGGTGAGCTGTCACGCGTGATGCTGGCCGTGGAGGTGGTCTTCGCCGGGTCGGACCCGGTGCCGACGTACCTCTTCGACGAGGTCGACGCGGGCGTCGGCGGCAAGGCGGCCGTCGAGGTCGGCCGGCGGCTGGCGAAGCTGGCCAAGTCGGCCCAGGTGGTCGTGGTCACGCACCTGCCGCAGGTGGCGGCCTTCGCGGACCGGCAGCTGCTGGTCGAGAAGACCAACGACGGCTCCGTGACGCGGTCCGGCGTGACCGTCCTGGAGGGCGAGGACCGGGTGCGGGAGCTGTCCCGGATGCTGGCCGGCCAGGAGGACTCGGAGACGGCCCGGGCGCACGCGGAGGAACTCCTGGCGGCGGCACGGGCGGACGGCTGACCGCTTGCGGGCGGCCGGCACGTGGTTGAGGGCCGCCTTGATGCGCCTGCGTATGGCCGATGGGTTTGCGTACGGCCTGCGGCCTGCGGCCTGCGGCCTGCGTACGGCTCACGGGTTTGCGTACGGCCTACGGGCTTGCGTACGGCTGAGGGGCTGACGCACGGGTGACGGGTTTACGGGGGGTCGGGCCGTTGGGCGGTCCGGCCCCCCCGTCGTCCGGGTGGTCCGCTTCCGGTTCCGTCCGGTTGTGGGCGAGGACGACCGGTTTGGTCGCCCATGTGGGTGATACCGCGGAGGTGCTGACGTTTCCTCACACGGGATCCACCCGAGGAAGGTCCCGGAAGACGGGCGCGTACTGGCATCCTGGGCGGCGGTACGCGGGTACGCGTGCCGCCGCCCCTCTCGTTACAGGAGCCCCGGCCACGTGAGCAGTACCCCGGTCCCGGTCACGCCGTACGGGCGCACCCCGCTCCGCACCGTCCAAGTGCTGGGCGGCGGCGGCGCGGGGAGCAGCGCGCACGTCCGGTCGCTCGCCGCCGGTCTCGCCGCGCGCGGGGTGCGGGTGACGGTGTGTGCGCCCGTCGAGACCGAGGGGGAGTACGACTTCACGGGCGCGGGCGCGCGGTTCGCCCCGGCCGCGGTGACGGCCCTGCGCGCCGCCTGCACCGGTGCGGACATCGTCCACGCGCACGGGCTGCACGCCGGGATGCGGGCGGCGCTGGCGCTGCGCGGGCAGCGGGTGCCGCTCGTGGTGACCTGGCCGTCGGGGCCCTCGGGCGAGGGGCCGCTGGGACAGCTGACGCGGCTGCTGGAGCGGCGGGTGGCGCGGGCGGCCGCGGTGGTGCTGGGGGCGTCCTCGGCGCAGGTGGACCAGGCACGGCGGCGCGGGGCGCGCGACGCCCGGCTGGCACCGGTGACCGTGCCGGCCGCGCGGCAGGCCCCGGACGCGCCGGACGCGGGCAAGGTGCGGGCCGAACTGGGGGTCGTGGAGCGGCCCTTGCTGATCGCGGTGGGGTCGCTGGTGCCGCACCGGGGGTACCACATGCTGCTGGACGCGGCCCGCGAGTGGCGCGCGCTGGATCCCGTACCGCTGCTGGTGATCGCGGGGGAGGGGCCGCAGCGGGCAGTGCTCGCCCGGCGCATCGAGACCGAGGGGCTGCCGGTCCGGCTGCTGGGTCGGCGCCCCGACGTGGCGGAGCTGCTGGCGGCCGCGGACGTGGCGGTGCTGCCGAGCCGGTGGGAGGCGCGGTCGCTGCTGGCGCAGGAGGCGCTGCGGGCCGGGGTGCCGCTGGTGGCCACGGCGGTGGGCGGGGTGCCGGAGCTGGTGGGGGAGGCGGCGGTGCTGGTGCCGTACGGCGATGCGGGGGCCTTCGCGGGGGCGGTGGCCGGACTGCTGGACGACGCCCCGCGACGGGCCGGGCTGGCTGCCGCTGGGCTCCGCCAGGCCGGGACGTGGCCGTCTGAGGACGACACGGTGGCGCAGGTCCTGGCCGTCTACGACGAGCTGATGGAACGGGCGCGCTAGTCCGGTGCCGGTCCCGTCCCGGGTGCGGTGCCGGTGCCGGTCCTGTGCCAGGTGCGGTGCGGTGCGGCGCCGTGCCGGTCCTGTGCCGGGTACGGTGCGGCGCCGTGCCGGTCCTGTGCCGGGTGCGGTGCCGCCGGGCCGGGTGCGGTGCCGGTTCTGTGCCGGGTGCCGGGCCGTTGTCGGGTGTCGGTCCCGTGCAGGGGCGGTGCCGGTGCCGTGCCGATGGCGGGGGCCGTGTGTCGGGGTGCCGGTTTTTTGCCGGGTGGCGTCGCGTTGCGGGTGCGCGGTGCGGGTGCCGTGTCGGGTGCGGGTCGTTGCCCTGCGGGGCTGGTCCCTCCCCCAGCTACCGCTGGGAGGTGCCCCCAACCCGCCCTTTCTCCGTTTCCCGGGCTTCGCCCGGACCCGTTGCGGGGGGGGGGCAGAGCCCCCAGTTCGGGATGGGGGTCCCCCCGGACGAAGTCTGGGGGAGGGCGGGGTGGGGAACAGGCTCCGCGCAGCGGCAACGGCCCGCACCACGCACAACCCCGCACCCGGCACGGGACCGGCACTCGGCTTCCGAGCCGCACCCGGCGACGGACCGGTACCCGGCAGCCGAGCCGTGCCCGGCACGGGAGGAGCCAGGACCGGCACGGGAGCCGTGCCCGGCCACGGGGCGTATCCGGCGGCCGAGTCGCGCCCCGTGCGGGAGGAGCCGCGCCCGATACGGGAGACGCGCCGGCACGGGAGGAGGAGTGGGCCGGTGCCGCCGGAGGCTAGAGGTGGCGGCGGGCCCGCAGCGCCAGGCTCAGGGACAGGACCGTTTCCGGGTCGTCCAGGTCCGTGCCCAGGAGCTCCGAGATGCGGGCCAGCCGGTTGTACAGGGTCTGGCGGTTCAGGTGGAGTTCGCGTGCGGTCTCCGCCTTGCGGCCCGCGTGGGCGAGGTACGTCTCCAGCGTCGGCAGCAGCGGGGGCCGCGAGGTGGTGTCGTGCGTGCGCAGGGCGCCGATCGCGCGGTCCACGAAGGCCGCGAGGTCCGGGTGGTCCCGCAGCCGCCACAGCAGCAGGTCGATGTCCAGGCGCCGGGCGTCGTACCAGGGGCGGGCCGGCAGGCCCTGGGCCGCGGTGGCCGTCTCGGCGGCGTGCCGCAGGCCCGAGGAGGCCGCGGCCCAGCCGCCCGCGACGCCCACCACGACCACCGGCGCCGAGCCGGCACGGTCCAGTCCCGCCCGTTCCACGCCCGCCCGCAGCGCCGCCGCCACCCGGTCGGCGACGGCGGTGCGTTCGGTGTCCGTGCGGAGCGCCAGCAGCAGCGGGACCCGGCCTTCCACCGGGCGGACGCCCAGCAGCACCGGGACGCCGACCGCCGACAGCTCCTCCAGTACGGCCCGGGCCAGGACCGCCCAGTTGCCGGACGGGCCCAGGTCCGAGCCCAGCCGCATGACGACGGGCAGCAGCGGCCCCGAGCCCGGCTTGAAGCCCAGCACCCGGGCCTGCGCCGGGGCGTCCTCGGCGGAGATGCGGCCCTCGGCGAGGTCCGTCAGGAAGTCGCCGCGGCCGCGCGCGGCCAGTTCCTCCTCCTGCCGGGCCTGCATCAGGACCACGGCCAGCACCCCGGCCGTGCGCTCCGCGGCCATCCGGTGCACCGGCAGCAGCGGGGCGGCCACGCCCAGCAGCACCAGCCGGGCCCGCACCGAGGAGGTGCCGTGGCCGCCGCCGGGCACGTCGACCAGCACGCTGTTCGCCGGCGGGGCCTCCTCGCGCTGGCCGCGCAGCCCCTCCCACACCTGCAGCGGGTCGGCGCCCGCCTCGCCGGACGAGCTCCCGGCGGCGTACAGCAGCTGGCCGTCCGGGGTCTCCAGGAACACCGGGTTGGCGGTGAAGTCGGCCAGGATGCGCAGCACCTGGGGGATCCCGCCGCCGCCCAGCAGCGCCTCCGTACAGCGCCGGTGGACCTCCTCGGCACGCTGGAGCAGGGCGTAGTGCCCGTTGACGATCTCGGTGTGGACCTCTTCGGTGACCGCGACGAAGGGGACCTCGCGGTGCAGCTGGACCAGGGGCAGGCCGGCCGCGCGGGCCGTCTCCACGAGCGTTGCCGGCAGCCGGCTGAAACGCGGGCCCAGCTCCACCACCAGGGCGGCGATGCCCCGGTCGGCGAGCCGGCGTACGAAGGCCCGCTGCTCGGCGGGGCGGGTGCCGAGCCCGAGGCCCGTGGTCAGCAGCAGCTCACCGCCCTTGAGCAGCGAGGCGATGTTCGGGACCTCGCCCGCGTGCACCCAGCGCACGGTGCGGCCGAGCCGGTCCGCACCGGCCACGACCTCCGGCAGTCCGCTGCGCAGTCCCGGCAGTTCCAGCGCCCGCTGAACAGTGATTCCGCCCTGGTTGTCCATATCGCCGGACGCTACCCGGCGCCGTGTTCCATGAACATCACTTGAAGGTTACGGACGGCCTCTTGCGCCCCCATGGCCCGACAACTCGTCGGACAGGAAAGGCGATTATCAGACTGCGTGCCGATTGTGGTCTACGTCACGCGGCACCAGAGTGGCCGCCTCACGTCGGGCACGCAGAACCGGAAGAGGACGACCATGTCCAACAGTTCCACCGGCACCACCCGAACCACCGGCGAGGTCCACCGCCTCAAGGCGAACTCCGTCGGCCTGGTCGGCGTCGTCTTCATGGCCGTCGCCACCGCCGCCCCCATCACCGCCATGACCGGAAACCTGCCGATCGCCGTCGGCTTCGGCAACGGCACCGGCGCCCCGGCCGGCTACCTCTTCGCCACCGTCGTCCTGACCGTCTTCGCGGTCGGCTACGTCGCCATGGCCAAGCGCATCACCGCCGCCGGCGCCTTCTACGGCTACATCTCCCACGGCCTCGGCCGGATCGCCGGCATGGCCTCCGGCATGCTCGCCGTCCTCGCCTACATCGTCTTCGAGGCCTCGATCGTCGGCGTCTTCTCCTACTTCGCCCAGACCACCGTCAAGGACCAGCTCGGCGTCGACCTGCCCTGGATCCTCTACGCGGCCGCCATGCTCGCCGTGACCGCCGTCCTGGCCCACTTCGACATCAACCTCACGGCCAAGGCGCTCGGCGTGATGCTGATCGCCGAGATCGCGGTCCTCTTCGCCGTCGCCACCGCAGTGCTCATCGCCGGCGGCGGCCCCGACGGCATCCCCGTCGAGCCGGTCAACCCCGCCAACGCCTTCACCGGAACCTCCGCCGGACTCGGCCTGTTCTTCGCCTTCTGGTCCTGGGTCGGCTTCGAGTCCACCGCCATGTACGGCGAGGAGTCCCGCGACCCCAAGCGGGTCATCCCCAAGGCCACCCTCATCTCCGTCGTCGGCGTCGGCCTCTTCTACATCTACGTCTCCTGGATGACCATCGCGGGCAACGGCCTGGCCGAGTCCGTCAAGCTGTCCTCCTCCGCCAGCCCGCTCGACCTGTTCTTCGCCCCCACCCAGTCCTTCATCGGCGCCTGGGCCGTCGACGCCTTCCAGTGGCTGCTGCTCACCGGCTCCTTCGCCTGCGGCATGGCCTTCCACCAGTGCGCCGCCCGCTACCTCTACGCCATCGGCCGCGAGGGCTTCCTCCACCCGGCGCTGGGCCGCACGCACGAGCGGCACGGCTCCCCGTACGTCTCCTCCGTCGTCCAGACGGTCGTCGCCACCGGCCTGGTCGCCCTGTTCTGGCTCACCGACCAGGACCCGTACCTGCACCTGTACACCCTGCTCGCGATCCTCGGCACGATGGCCATCCTGATCGTCCAGACCCTCTGCTCCTTCGCGGTCATCGGCTACTTCCGGCACAACCACCCCGAGGACCGGCACTGGTTCAGGACCTTCACCGCCCCGCTCCTCGGCGGCATCGGCATGACGGCCGTCGTGGTCCTGCTCGTGATCAACATGGAGACCGCGGCCGGCGCCGCCGCCGACTCGCTCTTCTTCAAGCTCATCCCGTGGATCGTCGGCGCCGTCTTCTTCGGCGGCCTCGGCCTCGGCCTCTACCTCAAGGCCAGGGCCCCCGAGCGCTACGAGATCATCGGCCGGATCGTCCTGGAGGACTCCGCGGAGCGCGCGGACGACGACGGCACCGGCGGCACCGACGGCACCACCGACCTGTCCCCGTCCCCCGCGAACGTCTAGGAGCCGCCGCCATGGCCCGTACGCCCCTGATGCACGCGCTCACCCGACTCGCCCACGAGCACGCCGCCGCCCGCCGGCTGCGCATGCCCGTCGCCGAGGTACGCGGCCTCAGCCGCCGCACCCTGCTGGAACGCGCCGCGGCCCTCGGCCTCGGCACCGCACTCGCCGCCGGCGCCGCCACCGCCCCGGCCCGCGCCGCCGTCCCCGCCCCCGACGGCAAGAGGCCCCAGCCCGCCCGCGTCGCGGTCATCGGCGCCGGCATCTCGGGACTCACCGCCGCCCTCACCCTCAAGGACGCCGGCATCGCCGCCACCGTCTACGAGGCCAACCCCGGCCGGGTCGGCGGCCGCATGTGGACCCAGCGCACGCACTGGGCGTACGGGCAGACCTCCGAGATCGGCGGCGAGCTGATCGACACCAGCCACAAGAAGATCCTGGAACTCTGCCGCCGCTTCGACCTGCCGACCGAGGACTTCCTCGGCGGCGGCCCCAACGGCGCCGAGGAGGTGCTCTGGTTCCAGGGCGCCTACTACCCGCGCGAACAGGCCGACGAGGACTTCAACGCCGTCTACCAGCAGCTCCGCCGCGACCTCTCCGAGTCGGGCGAGGTCGCCTGGAACACCACCACCCCCACCGGCACCGCGCTCGACAACATGTCCCTCTACGAGTGGATCGAGACCCGCGTCCCCGGCGGGCACACCTCACGCCTCGGCCGGTTCATCGACGTCGCCTACAACGTCGAGTACGGCGCCGACACCGTCGACCAGTCCGCCCTCGCCCTGGTCCTGCTGATGGGCTACCAGACCAATCCGGGCAACTTCAACATCTGGGGCCTGTCCAACGAGCGCTACCACATCACCGGCGGCAACGACCGGCTCCCGAACGCCATCGCCGCCGCCCTGCCCGCCGGTTCGATCGTCATGGGCCGCGAGCTGACCGCCGTACGCGCCAACGCCGACGGCACCCAGACCCTCACCTTCAACGACTCCGGTGCCACCCGCACCGTCACCGCCGACCACACGATCCTGTGCGTGCCGCTGCCCGTGCTCCAGCGCATCGACACCTCGCAGGCCGGCTTCGACCCGCTCATGCGTAACCTGCTCAGGGACGCCCGGATGGGCCACTGCACCAAGCTCAACATGCAGTTCACCGCCCGCCCCTGGCGCGGCACCGGCGCCTGGCCCGGCGTCTCCGCCGGCGACTGCTTCACCGACTCAGAGGTCCAGCAGACCTGGGACACCACCAAGGTCCAGCCGGGCACCGGCGGCATCCTCATCCAGTACGGCGGCGGCACCCTCGCCAGGAACCTCGACCCGGCAGGCCCCTTCAGCACCGAGTCCGACCCCTACGTACGCTCCCTCGCCTCCCGCATGCTCACCGGCATCGACGCCTTCTTCCCCGGCACCAAGGCGGTCTGGAACGGCCGGGCCCAGCTGTCCGCCTGGCACGAGAACCCCTGGGCCCTCGGCGCCTACTCGTACTGGCCCGTGGGCTACCTGCACCGGTACGCCAAGTACGAGGGCACCGCGCAGGGCAACGTCCACATCGGCGGCGAGCACTGCAGCTACGACTTCCAGGGCTTCATGGAGGGCGGCGCCACCGAGGGCGAGCGGGCGGCGCGGGAGGTGATCGCCGCCCTCAGCTGAGCGCGGCGGCTCAGGCCGGCCGGATGTTGTGGTTGAAGCGGAAGACGTTGTCCGGGTCGTACTCCCGCTTCACCGCGGCCAGCCGCCGCATGTTCTCGGCGCCCAGGCCCGCGGCCACCCGGTCCGCGCCCTCGTCGCCGATGAAGTTGAGGTACGTCGCGCCGGTGCTCCACGGGGCCACACCGGCGCGCACGTCCTTCACCCACGACCGGAACCGCTCGTCCTCCGCCGGGTCCTCCCACAGCGCGAAGGGGTGCACCGCCCACGCGGCGTCCCGGTGGGCCAGCGGCCAGTCGCCCGCACCCGCCGCGATGGCGCCGCCCTGCGGCCACACCACGTGCTGGGTGGGGGCCGGCACCGGCATCGACTCGCCCAGGGCGCAGAAGGCGTCCACGAAGGCGTCCGGAACCCCCGTCAGGTACTCCGCCGACCAGTAGTTCCGCATCCCCGGCGGGTCGTCGAGCATGCACTGCAGCTCCGCGTAGGGGAGCTGCGTGACGATCTCCACCTCGTGCGGGATCGCCAGCAGCGGCTCGGCCAGCTTCCGCAGCCCCTCCTCGGGACCGGCGTACGTCAGCAGCGCGCCGCACAGCCGCTGTCCGACCAGGTGCTCCGGGATGAACTCCTCGGGCGGCCCGGTCAGGTAGATCGCGCCGCCCGCCGCCTCGTCCGGCCCCGACTCGATGACGTCGCGGTAGGTGGCGGTCACCTGGGGCCCGTACTCCGGCAGGCCCAGCGTCATCGCGATCGACATGGCCGGCAGCTCGTGCAGACGCAGCGTCAGGGCCGTCGCGATGCCGAAGTTCCCGCCGCCGCCGTGCAGCGCCCAGAACAGCTCCGGGTTCTCCTCCGCGGTGGCCTCCACCCGCCGGCCGTCCGCGGTCACCAGCTCCACGCCCAGCAGGTTGTCCGACGCCAGGCCGAAGGCCCGCGACAGCCAGCCGTCGCCGCCGCCGAGGACGAAGCCGCCCACACCGGTGGTGGAGGCCCGGCCGCCCGGCGTGGCCAGCCCGTACGGCTCGCAGGCCCGGTCCAGGTGGCTCATGGTGGCGCCGCCCTCCAGCCGGGCCGCCTTGGCGGCCGGATGGACCGTCACCCCGTGCATCCGGCGCATGTCGACCACCAGCGCGCCGTCGCCGAGGCCCGAGCCGGCCACGCTGTGGCCGCCGCCCCGGACCGCGATCTTCAGGTCCAGGTCCCGGGCGAACCGGACCGCCCGGACCACGTCGTCGGTGGTCTCGCACTGGGCGATGACGGCGGGCCGCCGGTCGACCATCGCGTTGAAGACGGTCCGCGCCTCGTCGTAGCCCGGGTCGTCCGGGGCGAAGACCTCACCGGTCAGGTCCTCGCGGAGCTCGGTGAGCGCCGTGGCCGCCTTGGAGTGGGGATCCATCGCAGTCCCCTTCCGGCTTCGGGGGGAGGGACCCTTCCAGGCTAGGCGGGTACGGCGGACCGGGCGCGCCGGGCCGCGGCCCGCGTCGGCCGCATCACGCGCCGGGCCGCTGCCCGCTCCGGCCCGGCCGCATCACCCTCCGGGCCGCTGCCCGCTCCGGCCCGGCCGCATCACCCTCCGGGCCGCCGCCCGCTCAGGCCCCGTACGCGCCGGACGCCGTCAGCCGCAGCGCCGTGTCGATCAGCGGGACGTGGCTGAAGGCCTGCGGGAAGTTCCCCACCTGCCGCTTCAGCCGCGGGTCCCACTCCTCGGCCAGCAGCCCGAGGTCGTTGCGGAGGGACAGCAGCCGCTCGAACAGCCGGCGTGCCTCGTCCACCCGGCCGATCATCGCCAGGTCGTCCGCCATCCAGAACGAGCACGCCAGGAAGGCCCCCTCGTCGCCCTCCAGGCCGTCGACGCCGGCCTCGTCGCCGGCCGTCGGGTAGCGCAGGATGAACCCGTCGGACGTGGACAGCTCCCGCTGGATCGCCTCGATGGTGCCGATGACGCGCTTGTCGTCGGGCGGCAGGAAGCCCATCTGCGGGATCAGCAGCAGCGAGGCGTCCAGCTCCTTCGAGCCGTAGGACTGGGTGAAGGTGTTGCGCTCCTTGTCGTAGCCCTTCTCGCAGACGTCCCGGTGGATCTCGTCGCGCAGCTCGCGCCAGCGCTCCAGCGGGCCGTCCGCGTCCCCGGACTCGATGAGCTTGATCGTGCGGTCGACGGCCACCCAGGCCATCACCTTGGAGTGCACGAAGTGGCGGCGCGGGCCGCGGACCTCCCAGATGCCCTCGTCCGGCTGGTCCCAGTGCGTCTCCAGGTAGCGGATCAGCTTCAGCTGGAGCAGCGAGGCGTAGTCGTTGCGGGCGAGACCGGTCATGTGGCCCAGGTGCAGGGCCTCGGTGACCTCGCCGTAGACGTCGAGCTGGAGCTGGTGGGCGGCGCCGTTGCCGACCCGGACCGGACGCGAGTCCTCGTACCCGGGCAGCCAGTCCAGTTCGGTCTCGCCCAGCTCCCGCTCGCCCGCGATGCCGTACATGATCTGGAGGTTCTCGGGGTCGCCGGCGACCGCGCGCAGCAGCCACTCGCGCCAGGCGCGGGCCTCCTCGCGGTAGCCGGTGCGCAGCAGCGAGGAGAGGGTGATCGCCGCGTCCCGGAGCCAGGTGTAGCGGTAGTCCCAGTTCCGGACGCCGCCGATCTCCTCCGGCAGGGAGGTGGTCGGCGCGGCGACGATGCCGCCGGTGGGGGCGTACGTGAGGGCCTTGAGGGTAATCAGGGAGCGGACCACGGCCTCGCGGTAGGGCCCGTGGTACGTACAGTGCTCGACCCACTCGCGCCAGAACTCGGTGGTGGCCTCCAGGGCCCCCTCCGCCTCCGGCAGGGCCGGCGGCTCCCGGTGGGAGGGCTGCCAGCTGAGGGCGAAGGCGATCCGGTCGCCCGGCGCCACGGTGAAGTCGGCGTAGGTGGTGAGGTCCTTGCCGTACGTCGGGACGTCGGCGTCCAGCCAGACCGAGTCGGGGCCGGCCACGCCGACCGTACGGCCGTCCACCCGGTGCACCCAGGGCACGATCCGGCCGTAGCTGAACCGCATGCGCAGGGCGGAGCGTACCGGCACCCGGCCGCTGACGCCCTCGACGATCCGCACCAGCTGGGGGGCGTGGTCCTCGCGGGGCGGCATGAAGTCGATCACGCGGACGGTGCCGCGGGGGGTGTCCCACTCGGATTCGAGGACCAGGGAGTCGCCGCGGTAGCGGCGCCGGTCGGCACGGGGCGGGGTGTCGCCGTTGAACGCGGGGCCCAGCCGCCAGAACCCGTGGTCCTCGGTCCCCAGGAGCGCGGCGAAGATGGCGTGCGAGTCGAAACGTGGCAGACACAGCCAGTCGACCGAGCCGTCCCGGCAGACGAGAGCGGCGGTCTGCATGTCTCCGATGAGTGCGTAATCCTCGATGCGCCCGGACACGTGGATCTCCAGTCGAACGGCCACGCCCGCCCCCGGCGGGGCGTTCGCTTCGCGGTCTAGGGTCGTTGACGAGTTCAAGCTTGCCGGAACGGACGGGGTGTTGCCGATTGCCGGTCCCGCTCGTCAGGGATATCCGAGCAGGATACGACGGCACCCTAGTGATCTCCTGGAGTCGGCTGACAACGCGGTTCGGCCGAACGGGTGATGCCGGTGGGGCTGCCGGGACCGGCCTGTGCAGCGGGCCCGCGACCCCCGTACGGGCCTCCGGCCGCCCCGCCCGGAGGCCCGCCGGACGGCTTTCGGCCGTGTGGCCGGAAGCGGACCCCGCCGGTCGCTGATAGGCTGGTACCCCGTGGACCGGGAGTCCGCCTGTGCGAATCAGGGGCCCCGAAACCGCAGCTTCGGCACCCCCGGAAACGGGAGAAGTGGCCGGACGCACCTCACTTCGCGACCACGGGAGCCCCCTCTTGGCGATGCCGCCCAAATCCATGACGACCAAGCACATCTTCGTCACCGGAGGTGTCGCTTCGTCCCTCGGCAAGGGCCTGACGGCCTCCAGCCTGGGTGCCCTGCTCAAGGCGCGGGGCCTGCGGGTCACCATGCAGAAGCTCGACCCCTACCTCAACGTCGACCCGGGCACGATGAACCCGTTCCAGCACGGCGAGGTGTTCGTCACCAACGACGGCGCCGAGACCGACCTGGACATCGGCCACTACGAGCGCTTCCTCGACGTCGACCTCGACGGCTCGGCCAACGTCACCACCGGCCAGGTCTACTCGCAGGTCATCGCCAAGGAGCGGCGCGGCGAGTACCTCGGTGACACCGTGCAGGTCATCCCGCACATCACCAACGAGATCAAGCACCGCATCCGCCGCATGGCCACCGAGGACGTCGACGTCGTCATCACCGAGGTCGGCGGCACCGTCGGCGACATCGAGTCGCTGCCGTTCCTGGAGACCGTCCGCCAGGTCCGCCACGAGGTCGGCCGCGACAACGTCTTCGTGGTCCACATCTCGCTGCTGCCCTATATCGGCCCCTCCGGTGAGCTGAAGACCAAGCCCACCCAGCACTCCGTCGCCGCGCTGCGCAACATCGGCATCCAGCCCGACGCGATCGTGCTGCGCGCCGACCGCGACGTCCCCACCTCCATCAAGCGCAAGATCTCGCTGATGTGCGACGTGGACGAGGCCGCGGTGGTCGCCGCCATCGACGCGAAGTCGATCTACGACATCCCGAAGGTCCTGCACACCGAGGGCCTGGACGCGTACGTCGTGCGCAAGCTCGACCTCCCGTTCCGCGACGTGGACTGGACCGTCTGGGAGGACCTGCTGGACCGGGTCCACAACCCCGACCACGAGGTCACCGTCGCGCTCGTCGGCAAGTACATCGACCTGCCCGACGCCTACCTGTCGGTGACCGAGGCGCTGCGCGCCGGCGGCTTCGCCAACCGGGCCCGCGTCAAGATCAAGTGGGTCACCTCGGACGACTGCAAGACGGCCGCCGGTGCCGCCAAGCAGCTCTCCGACGTCGACGCGATCTGCGTCCCCGGCGGCTTCGGCGACCGCGGCGTCAACGGCAAGGTCGGCGCCATCACCTACGCCCGCGAGAACAGGATCCCGCTGCTCGGCCTCTGCCTGGGCCTCCAGTGCGTGGTCATCGAGGCCGCCCGCAACCTGGCCGGCATCGAGGACGCCAACTCCACCGAGTTCGACGCCTCCACCGCGCACCCCGTCATCTCGACCATGGAGGAGCAGCTGGCCTTCGTCGAGGGCGCGGGCGACCTTGGCGGAACGATGCGCCTGGGCATGTACCCGGCCAAGCTCGCCGAGGGCTCCATCGTGCGCGAGGTGTACGACGGCAAGGAGTACGTCGAGGAGCGCCACCGTCACCGCTACGAGGTGAACAATGCGTACCGCTCCGAGCTGGAGAAGAAGGCCGGCATCCTGTTCTCCGGCACCTCCCCGGACAACAAGCTGGTCGAGTACGTCGAGTACCCGCGCGAGGTGCACCCCTACCTGGTCGCCACCCAGGCGCACCCGGAGCTGCGCTCCCGCCCGACCCGCCCGCACCCGCTCTTCGCGGGCCTGGTGAAGGCGGCCGTCGAGCGGCAGGCCGCGGCCCGGTAGGCAGCGCCACCGGCTATACGGTGGGAAACCGGGGTACGGACGGCCGTGCCCCGGTTTTCCGCTTCCACCGGGCCGTTCGTTGCAGGGAGGGCATGTACATGGAGATCAGGGACACCGCCGAGGAGTGGCCGGTCAGGTCCGGCCACACCCCCTTCCGGGGTGCCAAGACCAGCGTCCGCTCGGACGAGGTGGTCATGCCCGACGGCTCCGTCGCGCGCCGCGACTTCCAGGTGCACCCCGGCTCCGTGGCCGTGCTCGCCCTCGACGCCGAGCAGCGCGTGGTGGCCCTGCGCCAGTACCGGCACCCGGTCCGGCACAAGCTGTGGGAGCTGCCGGCCGGGCTCCTCGACGTACCCGGGGAGAACCCGCTGCACGCCGCCCAGCGCGAGCTGTACGAGGAGGCGCACGTCAAGGCCGAGGACTGGCGGGTGCTGGTGGACGTCTTCGCCAGCCCCGGCGGCTCCGACGAGGCCATCCGGGTCTTCCTGGCCCGGGACCTGGCCGAGGCCGAGGGCGAGCGCTTCGAGGTCGCCGAGGAGGAGGCCGACATGGAGCTGGCCCGGGTGCCGCTGGCCGACCTGGTGCGCGGGGTGCTGGCCGGCGAGCTGGGGAACGTGGCGCTGGTGAGCGGCGTGCTGGCGCTCCAGGCGGTCCTGGCGGGCGACGGCGTGGACTCGCTGCGCCCGGCGCTGGCGCCGTGGCCGGCGCGCCCGTACGAGGCCTGAGGGCCCCCGCCGGTACGGGTGGAGCGTACCCGCGCCCGGGACGGAGGGGGCTTCCCCCGTACCCGGGGCGGGGGAGCGGCTCCCCGTACCCGCGGCGCGGGGCGTACGGAGTAACCCGGCCTCCCGGTACTACCATCCGCTGATCCGATCGGGCGATTTGCCGGGTCCGTCCCCGCCGCGCTCCGCCCGGAACGCCGCTTACGGTCAACTACGCTCAGAAGCCCCCGACCTGGCTCCCACCCGGGACCTCCGGCGGGCGTTTCCCGCCACAGGCAGGGAGAGGAGCGAGCCCCGTGACGGACGAGGCGCTGGAACCCGATCGCGGCACCGTCCCCGCGGACGCCGCCGCGCCGCCCGCCTTCGTCGGCCGGCGGCGTGAGCTCAAGGAGCTCCGCGAGGACATCGCCCGCACCGGACTCGACACCCTCTCCGGCCGCAAGGCCAAGGCCCCCCGCGCCCGCGTCCTGCTCGTCGCGGGCCGCCCCGGCTCCGGCCGCACCGCCCTGGCCGAGGAGTTCGCCCGGCAGACCGCCCCGGACTACCCCGGCGGACTGCTGCGCGCCCGCCTCACCACCTCCGGCGGCGAGCGCGTACCCACCGAGCGCACCGCCCGCGAGCTGCTGGAGGCCCTCGGCGAGCCCACCCCGCCCGGCGCCGACGGCGACGAACTGACCTCCGCCCTGCGCGCCGCCCTGGCCGGCCGCCGGGCCCTGCTGCTCCTGGACGACGCGGCCGACGCCGAACAGGTCGACCCGCTGCTCCCCGACGACTCCGACTGCCTCGTCGTCGCCACCGCCGAGGGTCCCCTCACCGGCATCCCCGACGTACGCCCCTGCACCCTGGGCGGGCTCGACACCCCCGCCGCCGTCGAGCTGCTCACCGCCCGCATCGGGTCCGTACGCGTCACCGTCGACCCCCGCGCCGCCGAGACCCTCGCCGAGGAGTGCGCCGGGCAGCCCGCCGCCCTGGCCCTGGCCGGCGGCTGGCTCGCCGCCCACCCCAAGGCCTCCGTCGCGGACGTGGCCAAGCAGCTGCACGACATGCCGGCCGAGCGCGGCGCCCTCGCCCGGGCCTTCCGGCTGGTCTACGAGTCGCTGCCGGCCCCCGCCCAGCGCACCCTGCGGCTGTTGCCCCTCGCGCCCGCCGGCGCCGTGGACGCCCACACGGCCTCCGCGCTGGCCGGCTGCTCCATCGCCGCCGCCCAGTCGACCCTGGAGGACTTCGCCGCCCTCGCCCTGGTCCGGCCGGCCGCCGACGGCCAGTACCTGCTGCCCGGCTGCCTCGTCCCGCTGCTGCGTGCCCTCCTGGAGACCGGGGAACGCCCCGCCGAGGTGCAGCTGGCCCGGGCCCGGATGCTGGAGCGGACGGTACGGCTCCTCCAGTCCTGCCTCGCCGTGATCGAGCCCGACGGGGAAGAGAGCGAGGTGATCGGGAGCCCGCTGCCCGGGGTGCCCGCGCCCGGCGGCCGCTCCGCAGCCCCGCCGCGCGCCCTGCGCTTCCCCGACGCCCGGGCCGCCGGGGCCTGGCTGGACGGCCGGCTGCCGGTCCTCACGGCCGCCGCCCGGCTCGCGGTGGCCGACGGGGAGCTGGACACGCTGGCCAGGCGGCTGGTGGCCGCGCTGGTACGGGCCCTGGCGGCACACCGCGGCACGGACGCGGCCGCGCCCGAGCTGTACGGGCTGCACGGCCTGGTCCTGGACGTGGCGGAGCGCCGCGGCCTGCACCGGGAGCGGGCCGCGGCGCTGCTGAACCTGGGTGACCTGGACCACGACACCGGCCGCACCCGGGCCGCCCTGGACCGCTACCGGGCCGCGCTGGACGCGGGACGGGCGGCGAACGACCCGTACGCGACCGGCCGCGCGATGGAATCCGTAGGCGGCGCGTACCAGGAGCTGGGGGACTGGCACCGGGCCGCGGACTGGTTCGGCCGTGCACTGGCCCAGAGCCTGTCGCGCGGGGAGCGCGCGGACGAGGCGCGGCTGAACGGCCGGCTGGGCAGCGTGCACACGTACGCGGGACGCTACGGCGAGGCGCTGCGCTGCTGGCGGTCGGCCGCGGCAGGGTACCGGAAGCTGGCCGATGTGCCGGGCCGCGCAAGGGCGTTGAGCGAGATGGCGCGCGTCCAGGAGTACGCCGGGCGGCCCGAGGAGTCGCTGCACACCTGCCGTGCGGCGATCGACCTGGCGCGGGAGGCCGGGGACCAGCGGCTCCAGGCCGCACTGCAGGTGCGGCTGGCCGACACGCTCGACCGGCTCGGCGATCCGGCGGCGGCCCGGCTGCACCGGGCGGCTGCGGACAGACTGCTGGGAGACGACCCCGCAGCCTGCGAAATCCGTAGTGCTTCCGGCTGAGATTAATGCTTTGTAAGGCTAGACAGTCGGAAATCCTTCATTAGACTGGCTCTGCCGCGTTCATCTGCGGTGCATCCCGTTGCGCACTCCCGCCGACGGGTATGTATGGATTGAGCCGTTTAATCCCCTGAGTCAAGGACCGTGATCGACGATGAAGGTCGGCATCCCCCGCGAGGTCAAGAACAACGAGTTCCGCGTGGCCATCACCCCCGCCGGTGTCCACGAGCTCGTCCGCAACGGCCACCAGGTCTTCGTCGAGCAGAACGCCGGTGTCGGCTCCTCGATCACGGACGCCGAGTACGTCGCCGCCGGCGCCGAGATCCTCGCCACCGCGGACGAGGTCTGGGCCACGGCCGACCTGCTGCTGAAGGTCAAGGAGCCCATCGCGGAGGAGTACCACCGCCTCCGTAAGGACCAGACCCTCTTCACCTACCTGCACCTGGCCGCCTCCAAGGAGTGCACCGACGCGCTCCTGGAGTCCGGCACCACCGCCATCGCGTACGAGACGGTCGAGCTCGCCAACCGCGCGCTCCCGCTGCTCGCCCCGATGTCCGAGGTCGCGGGCCGCCTGGCCCCGCAGGTCGGCGCCTACCACCTGATGCGCTCGGCCGGCGGCCGCGGCATCCTCCCCGGCGGCGTCCCGGGCACCCAGGCCGCCAAGGCCGTCGTCATCGGCGGTGGCGTCTCCGGCTGGAACGCCGCGCAGATCGCCATCGGCATGGGCTTCCACGTGACCCTGCTCGACCGCGACATCAACAAGCTCCGCGAGGCCGACAAGATCTTCGGCACGAAGATCCAGACGATCGTCTCCAACGCCTTCGAGCTGGAGAAGGCCGTCCTTGAGGCCGACCTCGTCATCGGCGCCGTGCTGATCCCGGGTGCGAAGGCCCCGAAGCTGGTCACCAACGAGCTGGTCTCCCGGATGAAGCCCGGAAGTGTCCTTGTCGACATTGCGATCGACCAGGGCGGCTGCTTCGAGGACTCCCGTCCGACCACCCACGCCGAGCCGACCTTCCAGGTCCACAACTCGGTCTTCTACTGCGTCGCCAACATGCCGGGCGCGGTGCCGAACACCTCCACCTACGCGCTCACCAACGCCACGCTGCCCTACATCGTGTCGCTGGCGAACAACGGCTGGGTCGAGGCGCTTCGCCGCGACGCCGCCCTGGCGCTGGGCCTCAACACCCATGAGGGCCAGGTCGTTTACGGCCCGGTCGCCGAGGCCCACGGCTACGAGCACGTCGAGCTGAACACCCTGATCGGCTGAGCCCAGGGACCTGCGTCAACCGTCTGACGCCAATCTCACGCGTCCGGCCGGACCTTGCCCCGCAAGGTCCGGCCGGACGTGTTTATCGACACCGTGTGCCGGGGGACACCCCCTCCCGGGCGCGGCACGCCGAGGGGGATCAACTCGCCTCGAACGTAACCCTTTAACCGTTTCGCACACCCGCGAAACTTCACAGTGACAGCCCGTACGCCCTTGACAGAGTGGTGTTCGGATGCCGACACATCGTGCCGCGTCCGGCCGATTGTGTTGCTGCGGAGCGGTGACACGCCATAGAGTCGCCAACCGTCGGCATGGTGCCACGCTGACCTATCGATAAGTTTCCTGGTCACGTCCGAGGAGGTAAGACGACTTGTGAATGAGTCGACATTTGCTCCTGGGGGTGGTCAAGCAGGAGAGTCTGCGCGGGGCCAGGGCCCTGCCGGGCTCGAAGCTGTCGGCTCCGTCGCGGTCCGCACCTTCGCAAACCACCAGCACATGACGACGCCCCAAAAGAGCATGGACGGCCTAGACGTGAACTCCATGGCCGGCGACCTGAGCGGCCGAGAGCCCACCGGTTTCGCCGACTACGACGAGGTGCCCGAGGGGCACTTCTACGACCCTGACGCCGAGTACGAGCCCGACCCCGAGTACGCGGCCACCCTCGCCCCCGACGCAGCGAGACAGCGCCGCGAGCGGATCGGCCCGACCGGACGGCCGCTGCCGTACTTCCCGATCCCGGGTCCCCTGACCGACCACGGTCCCGCGAAGATCATCGCGATGTGCAACCAGAAGGGCGGCGTCGGCAAGACCACGTCGACCATCAACCTGGGTGCCGCGCTCGCCGAGTACGGGCGGCGCGTGCTGCTCGTCGACTTCGACCCGCAGGGCGCCCTGTCGGTCGGCCTCGGCGTGAACCCGATGGAGCTGGACCTCACCGTCTACAACCTGCTCATGGAGCGGGGCATGTCGGCGGACGAGGTGCTGCTCAAGACCGCGGTCCCCAACATGGACCTGCTGCCGAGCAACATCGATCTCTCGGCCGCGGAAGTGCAGTTGGTGAGCGAGGTCGCGCGCGAGTCGACGCTTCAGCGCGCGCTGAAGCCGCTGATGAACGACTACGACTACATCGTGATCGACTGTCAGCCCTCGCTCGGCCTGCTGACGGTGAACGCCCTGACGGCGGCTCACAAGGTCATCGTGCCGCTGGAATGCGAGTTCTTCGCTCTGCGCGGTGTGGCACTGCTGACCGAGACCATCGAGAAGGTTCAGGAGCGGCTCAACCCGGAGCTGGAGCTCGACGGGATCCTCGCCACCATGTACGACTCCCGTACGGTGCACAGCCGTGAGGTGCTGGCACGCGTGGTCGAGGCCTTCGACGACCACGTCTACCACACCGTCATCGGGCGTACGGTCCGCTTCCCGGAGACCACGGTCGCCGGCGAGCCCATCACCACGTACGCCTCCAACTCCGTCGGCGCCGCCGCCTATCGCCAGCTCGCCAGGGAGGTGCTCGCCCGGTGTCACGCCGAGTGAGTCTGCCCGGAGCCGACGAACTCTTCCGTACGACAGGGGGGATGGCGCTGCAGGCGTCCTCGCCCCGGCGCCCGGCGGACCCCGAGCACGAGGACGCCGCCGCGGACGACGCGGCGGAGGGCCGGGCGCGGGAGGGCGAGACCGTGGCGGCCGCGGAGCCGGTGGTGGCTCCGCAGAGGCGCCCGCAGGAAGGTTCCCCCGCCCCCGCCGCGGCCGCGAGCCCGCGGCGCAAGGGGGGCGGCCGGAACCGCCGCCCGAGCGGGCGGGAGCGGCACGACGAGAAGATCACGGTCTACGTCTCCGCCGAGGAGCTGATGGACCTGGAGCACGCGCGGCTGGTGCTCCGCGGGGAGCACGGGCTGGCCGTCGACCGCGGCCGGATCGTCCGCGAGGCGGTCGCGGTCGTCCTGGCCGACCTGGAGTCCCGCGGCGACGCGAGCATCCTGGTCCGCCGCCTGCGCGGCCGCTGACGGAGCCCTCGGCCCCTCGCAGCCCCGGGCCCCGGCCCCGCTGCCCTCGGGCCGCAGGCCCCGGCGAGCCGTTTGCCCCCGGGGCGCAGCCCCGGGCCCACGGGCGGCAGCCCCGGGCCGTTTGCCGTCGTGGCCGCAGTGCCGGCCCCGGGCCGCTTTTCCCAGGACAGAAGCCCCATCCGCCGGGCTGCAGTCCCTGGCCGACCGGATTCCTGGGCCCACGGGCCGCTGATTCTGGCCCGGGCCGCAGCCCTCATCCGCCGGGCCGCAGCCTCCGGTTGACCGGATCCCCGGTCCGCCGCCCGCTGCCCCTGGCCCATCGGAGCTGCCTGACCCTGGGCCCGCCGGAAACCCGGGTCCCCCTCAGCCACGGCGGCCTCCGGCCGTCTGGACCCGCTGTCGTCGGTCCGCCGGAGTCGGCGTCTGCTGCCTTCCGGCTGACCGGAGCCCAGGTCCCCACGGCCCGCCTCGGCCCTGGCCCCCTCGGAGCCGCAGGCCGGCACTGGGGGTACCGGAGGGGCGGCATCTGGTCGGTGCCCGGTACGGCGGGCCCTGCGGGGCATGCCCCTGGCCCGCCCTCTCACCGTCTCCCCGGGGCTCCGCCCCGGACCCCGGGGCCTCACGACGGTGGAGGCTCGCTGGGGCTTCGCCCCCTCCCCGTGGTGACCACGGCGACCAACGACGACGAGGGCCGTGTCCTTCTGCGTCACCTCGGCTTCCCGTTCAAGGAGGCCAGGTCATCAAGATCACGAAGCAATTCGTGTTCTGACCCGGTAGCTCTCCAGAGCTGCCGAGAAGGGCCCCGGCCCGCCGTCGGTGGGCCCGGTGTCGGGTGCCGGGGCGGTCGGGGGTCTGCGGTGCCGGCACGGTGTGGGGCGTCGTGGTGGGCGGTGGCACCGATAGCCTTCCGCGTACTGCCGTGACTTCCGCACCCTGGACCGTGATGCCCCCGAACGACCCCGTGCCGCCCGCCCGCGGCCCCCGCCGCCCGCTGGGCCGGGGCCCGGGCGCGTCACCGTCCACCCGGCCCGATGCGGTGCCGGAGGCCCCCTCGACCGTCCCGGAGCCCCGCCCGCAGGGCAGCACCGTGCCGGCCGGCACGGACGGGCCCGTCCCCGCCTCCGCTGCCCCTGGCGAGACGGCCCCCGCGGGGCTGCAGCCCGCCCCTGCTCCGGCCGCCGAAGACGCTGCGCTGCCCGCTCCCGCCGAGCCCGGCGTACCCGCCTCCGAGGCGGATGCGGCCCCCGGCCGCGACGCAGCCCTCCCGTGCCCGGCGGACAGGGCCACGACGGCCGTCGGGGAACTGTCGGGCGGGGACCGGTCCGCCGTTCCGCCGCCGTACGAGGCCGCGTGGCAGGGCGAGACGATGCCGGCTGCGGCGGCGGTCGCTGCCGTGGCCGCGCCCGCGGGCCGGGGCCGGGGCCGGGCCGAGGCCGGCGGGCCCACCCCGGCTCGGCCCGAGGGCGGGACCGAGCCGACCGTCCACCGTCCCCCCGTCGCGCCGTCCGGCGAGTCCCCCACCGCCGGGTCGGCAGCACCGGACGGTCATGACGTGACCGTGGGCACGATCGGTGAGCCTGCCTCTCGTGGGACGGCTGACGCGGACGCGGCCGAGGCCGTTGCTCCAGCGGGTGAGGCCGTAATCGGCGGGCCCTCCGCCCGGGCCACCCGGGCCGGAGTGACGGGCGCGCCCGCTTGTGGCGGCGATGCCCCGGCCGGGCCGGGAGGCGAGAGGGCAGTGCCCGCCGCAGCAGGAGACCGGGCGGTACCCGCCGCGCCGCGGGGCGATGGGGCGGCCCCTGCCAGGCCGGAAGGCGAGGAGACGGGTGCCGGTGGCAACGGGCCGGCACCGGCAGAGCCAGCACCAGACGGGGCAGCCCCCGCCGGGCCGGGAGGCACCGGGGCGGCACCCGCCGTTCCGGCAGCCGATGGGCCGGCACCCGCAGAGCCGGGAACCGGGGCAGCCCCCGCCGAGCTGGGAGGCAACGGGCCGGCACCCGCAGAGCCCGGAGCCGACGGGCTGCCCCCCGTCGTGCCGGGAGCCGGCGGGGCGGTGCCCGCTGTGCCGGGAGCCGGCGGGCTGGCCCCCGTCGTGCCGGGAGCCGGCGGGGCGGTGCCCGTCGTGCCGGGAGGCGACAGGGCGGTTCCCGCTGTGCCAGGAGCCGACGGGCCGGCCTCCGTCGTGCGGGGAGCCGACGGGTCGGCCTCCGTCGTGCGGGGAGCCGACGGGTCGCTCCCCGCTGTGCCGGGGGGCGACGGGCCGGTCCCTGCCGTGCCGGGAGGCGACGGGGCAGCACCCGCCGAGCCGGGAGGCGACGGGCGGTTCACCGTGCGGCTTCACAATTTCGAGGGGCCCTTCGATCTGCTGCTCCAGTTGATCTCGCGGCACCGGATGGACGTCACCGAGGTCGCGCTGTCGCGGGTCACCGACGAGTTCATGGCCCACATCCGGGCCATGGGGCCCGACTGGGACCTCGACCAGACCACCGAGTTCCTCGTCGTCGCCGCCACCCTCCTCGACCTCAAGGCCGCCCGGCTGCTGCCCACCGCCGAGGTCGAGGACGAGGCAGACCTCGCCCTCCTGGAGGCCCGCGACCTGCTCTTCGCCCGGCTGCTCCAGTACCGCGCGTACAAGCGGATCGCCGAGATCTTCGAGGAACGGGCTGAGGCCGAGGGGCGCCGGTACCCCCGTACCGTCGGCCTGGAGGACACCCACGCCGAGTTGCTGCCCGAGGTCGTCATCAGCATCGGCGCCGAGGGCTTCGCCCGGCTGGCGGTCAAGGCCATGCAGCCCAAGGCCAAGCCGCAGGTGTACGTGGACCACATCCACGCCCCCCTGGTCAGCGTCCGGGAGCAGGGCGAGCTGCTCGTGGCCCGTCTCAGGGAGCTCGGCGCGGCCGGCTTCCGCGAGCTGACCGCCGACGCCGCCGACACCCTGACCGTCGTCGCCCGCTTCCTGGCCCTCCTGGAGCTCTACCGGGAGAAGGCCGTCGCCCTCGACCAGGAGGAGGCGCTCGGCGAGCTGACCGTCCGCTGGACCGGCGGCACGGGCCCGGGCACCGGGGGCCCCCTCGTCTCCGACGAGTTCGACCAGACCGTACGGCCCGACGAGGAGGACGCCCGATGAGCGTCGCGGACCTTGAGCTGAAACCCGCCCTGGAGGCCGTCCTGATGGTCGTGGACGAGCCCGCGACCGAGGAGCACCTCGCCAAGGTGCTGGAGCGCCCCGTGCGCGACGTGGCCCTGGCCCTGCGCGAACTGGCCGACGAGTACACCGTCCAGCGCCGCGGTTTCGAGCTGCGCCTGGTCGCCGGCGGCTGGCGGTTCTACACCCGGCCGGAATACGCGGCGGCCGTCGAGGGCTTCGTACTGGACGGGCAGCATGCCCGGCTCACCCAGGCGGCCCTGGAGACCCTCGCGGTCGTCGCTTACCGCCAGCCGGTCAGCCGCTCCCGGGTCTCCGCGGTCCGCGGCGTGAACTGCGACGGCGTCATGCGCACCCTCCTCCAGCGCGGTCTGGTCGAGGAGGCGGGCACGGAACCCGAAACAGGTGCGATCCTGTACAGGACGACGAACTACTTTCTGGAGCGGATGGGCCTGCGCGGCCTGGACGAGCTCCCGGAGCTCGCGCCCTTCCTCCCGGAGGCGGAGGCGATCGAGGCCGAGACGCAGGAAGGCGTCCCGTCGTTCGATCCGGACGCTCCGGACACAGACGAAGACGACAAGACGACGGACATTTGATGCGAAGCAGCGGCGGCAACAGGAACAGCGGCGGCGGGCGCGGTAACTACCGCGGTGCCGGGAACTCTCGTGACGACAGGCAGGGCGGGGGCCAGAGCCGTCCCCGCCGCCCCCGTCCCGAGGAGCGCCGCTACGACGTCGGCCCCGAGGGCGAGCGCAGCGGCCGCAGCGGGCCCCAGAGCGGGCGCGGCGGCCAGGGCGGCGGCCAGGGCGGTCAGGGCGGCCGCGGCGGCCAGGCCGGCGCCGGCCGTACGGGCGGTGCGCGCGGCGACGCGGCCCGCGGCGGCGCCAAGGGCGGCCCCAAGACCCCCCAGGGCGGCGGCAAGGCCGGCGGCCCGCGCCGGAGCGGCAGCGCCCCCGCCCGCCCCCGCGAGTACGACGCCCGCATCGAGGAGCGCAACCGCGAGCGGTACGCCGACAAGCCGCAGATCAAGACCCCGAAGACCTTCCCGGGCGCCGAGCAGGAGGGCGAGCGCCTGCAGAAGGTGCTGGCCCGGGCCGGCATGGGCTCGCGCCGTGCCTGCGAGGAGCTGATCGAGCAGGCCCGCGTCGAGGTCAACGGCAAGATCGTCGTCGAGCAGGGCATGCGGGTCCGGCCCGAGAAGGACGAGATCAAGGTGGACGGCCTGACCGTCGCCACCCAGTCGTACCTCTTCTTCGCCCTCAACAAGCCGGCCGGCGTCGTCTCCACCATGGAGGACCCGGACGGCCGCCAGTGCCTCGGCGACTACGTCACCAACCGCGAGACCCGGCTGTTCCACGTCGGCCGTCTCGACACGGAGACCGAGGGCATCATCCTGCTCACCAACCACGGCGAGCTGGCCCACCGCCTCACCCACCCCAAGTACGGCGTGCAGAAGACCTACCTCGCCGCCATCACCGGCCCGCTGCCCCGCGAGATCGGCAAGCGACTGCAGTCCGGCATCCAGCTGGAGGACGGGTACGCGAAGGCCGACCACTTCCGGGTGGTCGACCAGGTCGGCAAGAACTACCTGGTGGAGGTCACCCTCCACGAGGGCCGCAAGCACATCGTCCGCCGCATGCTGGCCGAGGCCGGCTTCCCGGTCGAGAAGCTCGTACGGACCGCCTTCGGCCCGATCGAGCTCGGCGACCAGAAGTCCGGCTGGCTGCGCCGCCTCACCAACACCGAGGTCGGCATGCTGATGCGCGAGGTCGGCCTGTAGGACGGCCGCGCACCGCGCGCGCCGCTCACGGCAGGGCCCCCGCCTCCCACGGCGGGGGCCCTGCCGTTTCCGTTCCGCCTCGGTTTCCGTTGTCCGGCCCGCTTCGGCGGATCCGGCCCCCGCCGGGTGTGCGCACTCCCTTGCCGAAGGGCCCGAGGAAGTTTTATAGTCACAATGACTATAAAAGGGGGTGGGTGTTCCGGTGCCGCAGGGCTATGACCCGTACGCCTTCGAGCCGTTCGCCGTCACCGTCGACCTGGCGGTCTTCACCGTGCGCGGCGGCCGGCTGCACGTGCTGCTGATCCGGCGCGGCCGGGAGCCGTACGCGGGGGCCTGGGCGCTGCCCGGCGGGTTCCTGCTGCCGCGGGAGTCCGCCGAGACCGCCGCACGCCGGGAGCTGGCCGAGGAGACGGGGCTGCCGGAGCCGGTGGTCGCGGGACTCCACCTGGAACAGCTGCGCACGTACAGCGAGCCGGACCGGGACCCTCGGATGCGGGTGGTGTCGGTGGCGTACACCGCGCTCGTACCGGACCTGCCCGAGCCGGCGGAGGGCGGCGGCGGGGACGCCGAGCACGCCCGCTGGGTGCCGCTCGACGGCGACAGCGGGCCCGGCGGCCCTGGCGACCCCGGCGGTCAGGGCGGGCCGGGTCCCGGAGGGACCGGTGCGCTCGCCTTCGACCACGACCTGATCCTGGCCGACGCGCGGGAGCGGATCGGCGCGCGGCTGGAGTACACCTGCCTCGCCACCGCCTTCTGCGCCCCCGAGTTCACCCTCGGGGAGCTGCAGGCGGTGTACGAGACGGTCTGGGGCACCGCCCTGGACCGGCCCAACTTCCGGCGCAAGGTGCTGGCCACCCAGGGGTTCGTCGAACAGGTCCCCGGGGCCGCCCGGCTGACCGGCGGACGCGGCAAACCGGCCGCCGTGTACCGGGCCGGGCCCGCCACCGCGCTCCACCCGCCGCTGCTCCGGCCGGGCGGCGGAGCCCGCCGGGGCGACCGGCAGGACCGGCGGCCGGCGGACCCGGCCTCCCGGACGCCGGCTCCGGCGCAGGCAGAGGCCCAGGCACAGGCACAGGCACAGGCAGAGGCACAGGCGCCCGCACCGGCGCACGCACGGCCGGCGGCGCACTCACGGGCCCGGGAAGAGGCCCGCGAGCAGGCACAGCCACACGCAGGAACACCGAGGGAAGGACGACGGGGATGACGACGACCAGGACCAAGTGCGCGGCGACCGGCTCGCTGATCGGGCTGGCGCTCGGGGACGCCCTGGGCTTCCCCACCGAGTTCAACGACGTACCGTCGATCCTCGCCAAGTCCGGGCCCTGGCGGGAGATGGAACTGCCCCGCCCCGCCGTCGTCTCGGACGACACGCAGATGACCCTGGCCCTCGGGCAGGCCCTGCGCACGGCGATGGAGCGCGGGTACCTCGCCCCGCTGCGGCTGCTGCGCCCGCTGCGCGACGAGTTCACCGACTGGTACCACTCGCCGCAGAACAACCGCGCCCCCGGCCGCACCTGCATGGTCGCCTGCCGCCTGCTGGACACCGGCCGGGACTGGCACGAGGCCAGCCAGATCGACTCCAAGGGCTGCGGCGCCAACATGCGGGTGGCACCGGTCGGCCTCGCCCCCGGCCTGACCACGGACCAGCGGGCCGGCGCCGCGCAGCTCCAGTCCGCCGTCACCCACGGCCACCCCACCGCGCTGGCCGCCTCCGACCTGACGGCCCGTGCGGTGTACCTCCTCGCCCAGGGCGCCGAGCCCACCGGCCTGGTGGGCCTGCTCCGTTCGTACGCGCTCGACAACCGCACCCGGTACCACGAGACGTGGCTGGGCGACCTGTGGACCCGCGCCCACGACGCCTCGCCCGAGGACTTCATCGCCCGCGGCTGGGACGAGTGCCTGGCGGTCCTGGACCGCCTGGCGGCCGCCCTGCGCAACCCCTCGCCGGAGACCGACCCCTGCCTGACCACGGGGGAGGGCTGGATCGCCGAGGAGGCGCTGGCCACCGCGCTCCAGTGCTTCCTGCTCTTCCCGGAGGAACCGCTCCGGGCGCTGCGCCGGGCCGCCTGCACCTCCGGCGACTCCGACTCGATCGCCTGCCTGGCCGGCGCCTTCGCCGGGGCCCACCTGGGCGCGGCCGCCTGGCCCCGCGAGTGGGCGGAGCGCATCGAGTACCGCAGGGAACTCCTTGCACTGGGGGCACTCTGGGACGCCTGACCGGCCGGCTGGCATGATCGGGCCATGCTGGACGCCCTGAGTGTGGACCTGACCCCCGTCGTCGCCGAGCAGCCCGACCCGCTGCTGTTCGCGACCGTCTCGGGCGCGCATCTGTACGGGTTCCCCTCCCGGGACTCCGACGTGGACCTGCGCGGCGTGCACCTGCTGCCGGTCGCCGCGCTGATCGGACTGCACGAGCCGGAGGAGACCCGCACCCGGATGTGGGACCGCGACGGCGTCGAGATGGACCTCGTCACGCACGACCTGCGCAAGTTCGTCCGGCTGATGCTCCGCCGCAACGGCTACGTGCTGGAACAGCTCCTCTCGCCCCTGGTGGTGCACACCACCGGGGCGCACGAGGAGCTGCGCGCCCTGGCACCCGGGGTGCTCACCTCCCACCACGCCCACCACTACCGGGGGTTCGCGGGCACGCAGTGGCGGCTCTTCGAACGGACCGGGGAGCTGAAGCCGCTGCTGTACTCCTTCCGGGCTCTGCTGACCGGCGTGCACCTGATGCGGGCGGGGGAGGTGCAGGCGCACCTGCCGACGCTGTGCGGGGAGGTTCCGGAGGCGCCCGGGTACCTGGGGGAGCTGATCGAGGCCAAGGCCGCCGCCGAGCACGGTTCCGCGGAGGGCCTCGTACCGGACCGGCTGCGGGCGGACCACGAGGCGCTGCACCGCGTGCTCGACGCGGCCGAGGCGGAGACCCGGCTGCCGGACCGGCCCGGCTCCCTCGACGCGCTCCACGAGTTCGTCGTACGGGCCAGGACCGGCGAGCCGTCCTAGGCGTGCGGTCCGGCCGGCCCGGCGGCCGGACCCTGACGACACGGCACGGCCCCACGGCCCGGGGCGGCCCTCAGACCGAGGCGCGGCGGGTGCGGACCAGGAAGTCCTCTACCGCGGCCCGGTCGGGCTCGGGCGGCAGCGGGGTGCCGGCGGCCGCGGACTCCGCCTCCGCCGTGAGGCGGTTCATCCAGGACTCCACCTCCGCCCAGGTCAGTTCGCCGCGCTTCACCGCCAGCAGCCGGTCCCGGTACGGGCCGGCGTCGATGTCCAGGCGGCCGGTGCGCAGCAGGTCCCGGCAGGACAGCAGCAGCCGCAGCAGGTGCATGGCGTGCTTCCAGCGCGGGGCGCCGTGGTTGCGTACGTCGGCCTCCAGCTTCGCCCGCTGGCCGGCCGCGTAGCGGGCGAAGGTGATGTGGGCGCGGGCCGAGAGGAACGCCGGGCGCAGCGCGAGGAGTTCCTCGCCGGTGCCGGTGATCCGCTCGACCAGCGGGGAGTGCAGGCACTCCAGGATGTTCGGGTTGTTCTTCAGCGCCAGCTCGCAGAAGCGTTCCAACTCCCACGAGAACTGCTCCTCCAGCGGCCCCTCCACGTGCGTGGGGGGCTTCTCGAAGCGCCAGTACAGCGGGGCCGGGGCGAGGAAGACACCGCGCCGGTCGGTGTCACTCCCCTCCGTCGCCAGGCCGAACGCGCGTGAGCCCATCACGCACGCGTAGATCGTGTGGTCGCGTACCAGCGCTTCGGGATGCATGGGGGCGAGGCTACGCCAGCCGGATCTCGCCGCCCTCGACGGTGATCTCCTTCCCGGGCAGCGGCTTCTTCGCGGGTCCGTGCACCACCGCGCCGTCCCCGACGGCGAACCTGCTGCCGTGGCAGGGGCAGTCGATCGTGCCCTCCGCCACCTTGTTGACCGTGCAGCCGCGGTGAGTGCAGACCGCGCTGAAGGCCTTGAACTCGCCCGTCGTGGGCTGGGTGACCACGATCTTCTTCCCGGCCAGGACCGTGCCGCCGCCGACGGGCACCTCCGAGGTCTTCAGCAGCGCCTCCCCGGGCGTCCCGCTCGCCTCGGCCGGGGCGGACGCGGACGCGGACGGCGGGGCGGACTCCGCCGGGGTGCCGGCCCCCGTCGTCGCGGGCGGGGTGCTCGCGCCCGTACCGCCCCCGTCGTCGTCGGAACCGCAGCCGGCCAGGGTGCCGGTCGCCAGGACCGCCGCACCGGCCGCCATCAGGGCACGGCGGGAGGTGTCTTCACGCATGTTCGCTCCTCGGGTCGTCGCTCAGGTGCAGCATCCTGGCGCGCCCGGGTCCCCAAGAGAAGCACCCGCCGCCGCTTCAGGCGGCGCCGCTCCACGGGACCAGGTCCAGCGGTACGCCGTCCTCGTCGCGCCGCACCTCCCACAGCCTCGCCACCGCCGCCCGGTCGAGGGGTCCGTACACGTGCGGGTAGCGCGCGCCCGCTTCACCCTCCCGGCGGACCTCCGACGTGAGGGCCCGCTCGTCGACCTCCACCGCCAGCAGCGGGCCCGGCACCTGCCGGTAGTACCGGCCGGCGATCTCCAGGACGGTGGGCCGGTCCGCCGAACAGTGCGTGAAACCCTCGGAGTCCAGGGAGGGCGGGGCGTACGGGAGGTCGGGGTCGGCGGACCAGTCGGCGAGCGTGACGAGGTGGAAGATCATGCCCCGGTTGTACCGCAGAGGCGTCCGGGCCGCCGTCCGCCAGGTGGCGGTACGGGGTGGTCCGGGTGACATTGTCCGTGGCCCGGCGGCCGTACGGCCCCGCGGCCCGGTACCGGACCCGCACCGGCGCGGGCTCCGGCCCTCACTCGAAAGGCGTGACCATGGCGGGCAAGGACCTCGGCTCCCTGCTGGGCAGTCTCCTCGGCGGCAATGGCGGCAGCGGCCAGGGCGGCGGTACGGGCAACGTCCTGGGCGCACTGCTCGGCGCCCTCACGGGCGGCAGCGGCCACGGCGCGGGCGGCCAGGGCGCGGGGAACGCGAACGGCAACCCGCTCGGTGCACTGCTGGACATGCTGAGCAGGTCCGGCCTCGTCGACCAGGCGCAGTCCTGGGTCGGCACCGGCGAGAACCAGCCGGTCAGCGGCGCACAGCTGACGGAGGCACTGCCGGACGACGCCCTCCGGAAGGCGGCCGCGGAGGCGGGCGTCTCCCCGGAGGAGGCCGCCGACGAGATCGCCCGCTCCCTGCCCCGGGTCGTCGACCGGCTGACGCCCCAGGGCACCCTCCCGAGCGGCTCGCTGGAGGAGATCATCCGCGCGCAGAACCTGTGAGGCCCTGACGCGGGGCCGCGGGCGCCGGGCCGGCGCCGGCACCCCGGCGGGGCGCTCCCTGCCGCGCCGCCCGCCCGGCGCCCCTCGGCGCGGCAGGCGCCCGGCCGCCGCCCCCGACGCGGCGGCTCCGAGTCCCCTCGGCGCCGCCGTCGGGATGTCCGGCCGCCCGCGCGCCGCCGTCCGTGCGTCCCGGGCACCGGATCGGGGGTCCACCCGTACCCCCTGCCCGCCGTCCGGGCCCCCCGACGGGCAAGATCGTCTCGGTGGGCGGGCGGTCGCGCGCGGCGCGTCACGGGCTGACTACGCTGGACAGCCCAGCCCGCCCCCCGACCAAGGAGCGCCACCCGTGAGAACCGCCGTCGTCATCGGAACCGGACTGATCGGCACCTCCGCGGCGCTCGCCCTCGCCGGACGCGGGGTCACGGTCCACCTCGCCGACCACGACCCCGCCCAGGCCCGCACCGCCGCCGCCCTCGGCGCCGGCACCGACGAGGCCCCCGACGGCCCGGTCGACCTCGCCGTCGTGGCCGTCCCCCCGGCCCACGTCTCCGCGGCCCTCGCCGACGCCATGACCCGCGGCCTCGCCCGCGGCTACGTCGACGTGGCCAGCGTCAAGGGCGGCCCCCGGCGCGAGCTGGAGGCCAAGGGCATCGACCTCACCACCTACATCGGCACCCACCCCATGGCCGGCAAGGAGCAGTCCGGCCCCCTCGCCGCCACCGCGGACCTCTTCGAAGGCCGCCCCTGGGTCCTCACGCCCACCCGCGAGACCGACACCGAGGTCCTCAACCTGGCCCTGGAGCTTGTCGCCCTCTGCCGCGCCGTGCCCGTGGTCATGGACGCCGACGCCCACGACCGGGCCGTCGCCCTCGTCTCGCACACCCCCCAGCTCGTCTCCAGCATGGTCGCCGCCCGCCTGGAGACCGCCGACGAGACCGCCGTACGGCTCTGCGGCGGCGGCATCAGAGACGTCACCCGGATCGCCGCCTCCGACCCCCGCATGTGGGTCGAGATCCTCTCCGCCAACCCCGGCCCCGTCGCCGACGTGCTCTCCGGCATCGCCGCCGACCTCGACGAGACGGTACGGGCCCTGCGCGCCCTGCAGTCCCGCGACGAGGACGAGCGCCGCGAGGGCGCCGCGGACATCGAGGACGTGCTCAGGCGCGGCAACGCCGGCCGCACCCGCGTGCCCGGCAAGCACGGCACCGCCCCCGCCGCGTACGAGACGGTGGCCGTCCTCATCAGCGACCAGCCCGGCGAGCTGGCCCGGATCTTCGCGGACGCCGGCCGGGCCGGCGTCAACATCGAGGACGTGCGCATCGAGCACGCCACCGGCCAGCAGGCCGGCCACGTCCAGCTGATGGTCGAGCCCCGCGCCGTGGTTGCCCTCACCGCAACCCTCCGCGAGAGCGGCTGGGCCCTGCGCCAGCGGTGACCGGTACCGGGGGCGTCCCTCGCCCGCCCGCCGCGGCACCGGGGCCCCGCCGCCACCGCCCGGCGGGGGCCGCCCCGCCGGGCCGGTAACCTTGGAGAGGGGCGTTTTCGCGCGCCCGGACACCGCTCGCGCAACCAGGAAGGTGCAAGACACCGTGGAAACCGCTTCGTCCGCCGTGATCGTCGCCATCGACGGTCCCTCCGGCACGGGCAAGTCCAGCACCTCCAAGGCCGTCGCGGCCAAGCTCGGGCTCTCCTACCTCGACACCGGCGCCCAGTACCGCGCCATCACCTGGTGGATGCTCAGCAACGGCATCGACACCGAGGACCCGCAGGCCATCGCCCTCGCCGCCGCCAAGCCGGTGATCGTCTCGGGCACGGACCCGTCCGCGCCCACCATCACCGTCGACGGCCTCGACGCCTCGGGCCCCATCCGCACCCAGGAGGTCACCTCCAAGGTCAGCGCCGTCAGCGCCGTCCCCGAGGTGCGCGCCCTGATCACCGACCTCCAGCGGACCATCGCCGCCGGCGCCGAGGGCGGCATCGTGGTCGAGGGCCGCGACATCGGCACCACCGTCCTCCCGGACGCCGACCTCAAGGTCTTCCTGACCGCCTCCGCCGAGGCCCGCGCCGCCCGCCGCAGCGGCGAGCTCAAGGGCAAGGAGGCCACCGACCTGGCCACCACCAAGGCCGCCCTGATCAAGCGCGACGCCGCCGACTCCGGCCGCAAGACCTCGCCGCTCGCCAAGGCGGACGACGCCGTCGAGGTCGACACCACCGACCTCACCCTGGACCAGGTCATCGAGTGCGTCGTCACCCTGGTCGAGGAGAAGCGGGCCGCCAAGTGAACGACACGCCCTCTCCCCGGGGAGCGGCGGTCGGACGCCGGATCGGCATCGGCCTCATGTACGGCCTGTGGCGGCCCCGCGTGCTCGGCGCCTGGAAGGTGCCCGCCACCGGACCCGTCATCCTGGCCGTGAACCACGCCCACAACATCGACGGCCCGATGCTCATGGGCACCGCGCCGCGCCCCGTGCACTTCCTGATCAAGAAGGAGGCGTTCGTCGGCCCGCTCGACCCGTTCCTGCGCGGAATCGGTCAGCTCGCCGTGGACCGCACGACCGCCGACCGCACCGCCATCACCCGGGCGCTCGGCGTCCTGGAGACCGGCGGCGTCCTCGGCATCTTCCCCGAGGGCACCCGCGGGGAGGGCGACTTCGCCTCGCTGCGCGCCGGCCTCGCGTACTTCGCGGTCCGCTCCGGCGCACCGATCGTCCCGGTGGCCGTGCTCGGCAGCACCGACCGCCAGGGCCGCCTGATCAAGGCGCTGCCCCCGCTCAAGGGCCGCGTGGACGTCGTCTTCGGAGACGCCTTCGACGCCCAAGAGGGCGTGCGACGGGCGGGCGGCACCGGGCCGCGCACCCGCAAGGCGCTGGACGAGGCCACCGTACGCATCCAGGAGCGGCTGACCGCCCACCTGGAAAACGCCAGGCGCCTCACCGGGCGCTAGGTGAGACTCTCTAAGAGGGAGCGGCTCACCGCCACGACCAAGTAGTGGACCCGCCCCGCGGGTGCCACCGACCACCACGAACGACGAGGAACGGACTTCATGAACGACCAGCACGACCACGGAGCGCTCGGCGACGCCGAGTACGCGGAGTTCATGGAGCTCGCCGCGGAAGAGGGCTTCGACATCGAGGACGTCGAGGACGCCATCGAGGAGGCCGGCCACGGCCCGCTCCCCGTCCTCGCCGTCGTGGGCCGCCCCAACGTCGGCAAGTCGACCCTGGTGAACCGCATCATCGGCCGCCGCGAGGCCGTCGTCGAGGACAAGCCCGGCGTCACCCGCGACCGCGTCACCTACGAGGCCGAATGGGCCGGCCGCCGCTTCAAGGTCGTCGACACCGGCGGCTGGGAGCAGGACGTCCTCGGCCTCGACGCCTCCGTCGCCGCCCAGGCGGAGTACGCCATCGAGGCCGCCGACGCCTGCGTCTTCGTCGTCGACTCCAAGGTCGGCGCCACCGACACCGACGAGGCCGTCGTCAAGCTGCTGCGCCGGGCCGGCAAGCCCGTCGTGCTGTGCGCCAACAAGGTCGACGGCCAGAGCGGCGAGGCCGACGCGGCCGCCCTGTGGTCCCTCGGCCTGGGCATGCCCTACCCGGTCTCCTCGCTGCACGGACGCGGCACCGGCGACATGCTGGACGCCGTCCTGGAGGTCCTCCCCGAGGCCCCGGCACAGACCTTCGGCGGCAGCACCGTCGGCGGCCCCCGCCGCATCGCGCTGATCGGCCGCCCGAACGTCGGCAAGTCCTCGCTCCTCAACAAGGTCGCGCGGGAGGAGCGGGTCGTCGTCAACGAGCTGGCCGGCACCACCCGCGACCCGGTCGACGAGCTGATCGAGCTCGGCGGCGTCACCTGGAAGTTCGTCGACACCGCCGGCATCCGCAAGAAGGTCCACCTCCAGTCGGGCTCCGACTACTACGCCTCGCTGCGCACGGCCGCCGCCGTCGAGAAGGCGGAGGTCGCGGTCATCCTGATCGACACCAGCGAGAAGATCAGCGTCCAGGACCAGCGCATCATCACCATGGCCGTCGAGTCCGGCCGCGCCGTGGTCATCGCGTACAACAAGTGGGACACCCTCGACGAGGAGCGCCGCTACTACCTCGAGCGCGAGATCGAGACCGAGATGCAGCAGGTCTCCTGGGCGCCCCGGGTGAACGTCTCCGCCAAGACCGGCCGCCACATGGAGAAGCTGGTCCCGGCGATCGAGACGGCCCTCGCGGGCTGGGAGACGCGCGTCCCGACCGGCCGCCTCAACGCCTTCCTCGGCGAGATCGTCGCCGCCCACCCCCACCCGATCCGGGGCGGCAAGCAGCCGCGCATCCTGTTCGGCACCCAGGCGGGCACCAAGCCCCCGCGGTTCGTGCTGTTCGCGTCGGGCTTCCTGGAGCACGGCTACCGCCGCTTCGTCGAGCGCCGCCTGCGCGAGGAGTTCGGCTTCGAGGGCACCCCGATCCACATCTCGGTCCGGGTCCGCGAGAAGCGCGGCCAGAAGAAGAAGTAGGCGACGTACGGGCGTACGGGGGGCTCAGACCCCCCGGCGCGGGGCGGGCGGCAGCGCCGCCGGGACGTGGGTTCCGGACTGGTGCTGCCGCCCGCCCGCGTACGCGTACGCGGAACCGTGCCCGCCCGCGTACGAGGGGACCTGCCAGCCGTCGCCCGGCCGGTCCCCGTAGCGGTCGCCGGGCCGGTCTCCGGGCCGGTCGCCCCACGGCGTCCACGGTTCCGCGTACGAGCTCAGGAAGCCCCCGCTGGTGAGCGCACCGAAGCCGGCGAACCCCAGGTCCTCCTCGCCCGTACGGTCGCCCGGCAGCGCCCGGAAGGCCCGCAGGTACTCCGAGCAGAGGGCGTCGTAGATCGGGGTGTGCGAGCCGCCGTGGGGCTCCCGCTCGCGCGCGGGGCGCATCGCGGGGACGTGGCCGTAGCCGTGGCTCTGCTGGCGAGAGGTCTCGTATGAGTGCACGTGCTGCCAACGACCCCCGGGGCCGCTCGGATGCGGGCGCGGCGGCAAAAACGCAGATCGCCGGGGGTACCCGGACCCGAACACGGCCCTGACGTGTACCCCCGGCGCGTCCCGCTCGCCCGTCCCGGGCGACGGATCAGGTGCCTGCGAGCGGCAGCTCGGCCGCCACGAGCAGTCCGGAGGCCGCCGCCTTGTCCAGGGCGTCGCGCAGCAGGTCCTCGCGCGGCTGCTGGCCGATGGAGCCCACCGGCGCGGCGTACACCAGCACCTTCTGCGAGCGGTTGGCGGCGGCCCGCCAGCCCTCGGTGACCGGCAGCGCCTGGTGGGCCTGCCACCAGGCGACCGGGCTGCCCCCGTTCGGGCCCGGCTGGAGCACGGCGTGCAGCTTGCCCATGGCGAGCAGCACCGACCAGCCCGAGAGCGCCGACGGCAGCGAGGCCATGTCGGTGACCGGGACGAAGCCCTGCTCGATCAGCAGCGGGAGGAAGTCGTCGCCGGGACCGGTGGTGCCGGGGCGGGCGATCGGCGCGGTCGGCTCCACCACGAGGGCCGGGTACAGCTCGCCCCCGATGAGGACCAGCCCGCTGGTGATCCCGAGGACGGCCTGGCCGCCCGGCACGCTCTGCGGCACGGCCTGGGCCAGGTCGGGGGAGGGACTGTCGCCGGTGATGCTGCGGACGGCGCCCTGGAGCTGCTCTTCGGAGACCGCCACCACCTGGGAGGGGATGCAGGTGGCGTGGGCGAAGGCGAGCACGGCGGTCTCGTCGCCGACGAACAGCACGGTGCTGGTGCGTTCCCGCTCGGAGTCCCCCGGGGTGCGGCAGGAGGTGCAGTCGTAACTGCCGGGCGCGGTCTCGCCCCGGAGCAGGAGTTCGGCTTCTTCGTCGCCGATCTCGGCGCGTACGTCATCACTGACGTCGAGCATGCGCGGCACGGGGTGACTCCTCGGACTAGACGTGCGTGGCCGGGCGGTTCCCGGCTCTTCCGGTCTCAACGGGGGACCCGCGGCCGGGGTCACGCCGTTCAGGGGAACGGAATCGAACCGGCCGACCACCCGGGTGAACCCGCCACCCGGGTCTTTCCCTTCGGTGCGGTTCCTGGTCGTTGCGGGCCTCTCGCTGTCCGAAGTCGCACGAACGGGTGGCCGACGGGCCTGGGCCGACCGGGTGGGCCGGCGTGACCTCGCCGCGCGGCACGGCGGGCCCCCCGAACGCGGTGCGTAGCGTGACCCGATGCCTCCCCTCCGGAACCTGGCGGCGGTCCTGCTGGCCGCCGCCGCGCTGGCGCTGGTCCCGCCCGCGGCCGTACGGGCCCACGCCGCCGGCCCGGACTCCCGGACCCCGGCCCTGCGTCCCCCGGGTGCGTCCCTCCCGGCGGCCGTGCAGGCACCGCCGCCCCCGGCACCCGGGCCCGCCGGCGTCGGGCACGTCGGCTCGGAGGGCGTGATCGGCACCGGACCCGGCGACTGCGGACCTGGCGGCACCTGGCCCTGGGACTGCCTCGCCGACTGCGAGAGCAGCGGCCGCTGGAACATCAACACCGGCAACGGCTTCTACGGCGGGCTCCAGTTCCGGCAGACCACCTGGGTCCGGTACGGCGGGCAGGCCTACGCGCCCCGCGCCGACCTCGCCACCCGGGCACAGCAGATCAGGGTCGCCGAAGACCTGCTGCCCGAGCAGGGGTGGGAGGCCTGGCCGGTGTGCGCCAAGCGGTACGGGCTGAGCGGGCGCGCCCACGTGGTGCGGGCCGGCGACACCCTGTACTCGGTGGCCCGCAGGTACCGGGTCAAGGGCGGCTGGCAGGAGCTGCACCGGCTCAACTCCGCGCTCATCGGGGCCACTCCGAACGTCCTGCGGATCGGCTGGATCCTGGCCCTTCCGCAGGTCGCGGCAGCAGCGCTGCCACCGGCTCCACCGCCTCAGCGCTGAACGCGACCCGCCCGCGCACGAGTTCGTGCACCAGGACGCCGGGGCGTGCCAAGGCCCGCGGCACCCGCTGCTCGGCGGCCACCACCGTTGCCCCCGCCCGGGCGAGACCGGCGAGCAGCCCGTACGTACGGGCCGCCACCTCCGGGGACATGCCCTGCACCGGCTCGTCGACCAGCACCACCGGGTCCGGGCGGGCACCGGCGGCGAGCAGCGCCCGGGCCACGGCGAGCTGGCGCTGCTCACCGCCCGACAGGGTCGCCGCGGTGCGGGGGAGCAGGGCGGCGAGCGCCGGGTACGCCTCCAGGGCGGCCTCGGGGCCGCCGACGGGGGCGGCCAGGGCGAGGTTCTCGGCCACCGTGAGCGTGCCGTACAGGGCGCGCTCGTCCGGTACGAAGCACAGGCCGCGGCGCGCCCGGTCGTGGGCCCGCATCCGCGTCACGTCCTCGCCCCGCCAGTGCACCGTGCCGGCCGCGACCGGCACCGCGCCCGCCAGGGCCCGCAGGACGGAGGTGCGGCCGGATCCGTTCCGGCCGACGAGGAGCGTGAGGGTGGCGGCGGGGAGGGCCAGGTCCACGCCGTGCAGGGCCTCCAGGGGGCCGTAGCGCACCTTCACACCTGACATTGCAATGTCAACGGTCATGCGGCGTCCAGGAGGGGAGCAGCTCGGGGCGGAGCACACCGGCCTCCATGCGGTGGACGGTGTCGGCGAGCCGGGCCACCAGGTCGAGGTCGTGCTCGATGAGGAGCAGCGCCGTACCGTCGGCGGCCAGGGCGTGCAGGACGCGGGCGAGGGCCTCGACCTCGGCCGTGTCGAGGCCGGCGGCCGGCTCGTCGAGCAGCAGCACCTGGGGGTCCGCCGCGAGGGCCCGGGCCAGCTCCACCCGCCGCAGCGCCCCGGTGGGCAGCCCCGCGGCGGGGGCGCGGCGCACCGGGCCGTCGAGGTCCAGCAGCCGCAGGGCCCGCTCGACCGACCGGGGGGCCGGGCGGTGGCCCTGCTCGGCGCCGACGCGGACGTTCTCCTCGACGGTGAGGGAACCGAACACGGCCGGCTGCTGGAAGGAACGCACCAGCCCCAGGCGCGCACGCGCGTACGCGGGCAGCCGGGTGACGTCCCGTCCGCCCAGCAGCACCCGGCCGCCGCTGGGCCGCAGCGTGCCGGCCAGGCAGTGGAAGAGGGTGCTCTTCCCCGCCCCGTTCGCCCCCACCACACCCGTCACCCGCCCGGCCGGCACGGCCAGGTCGACCCCGCGCAGCACGTGGTACCCCCCGTAGTGCGCGTGCAGCGCCTCGGCCCGCAGGACGTCACCCCGGCCGCCCGGCCCCGGCGCGACGTGCCGCTCCACGCCGGCCGGGGCCCCCGGGCCCCGCGGGTCGGGTGTTCCGCGGGGGCGGGCCCGTTGAGTGGCGGGCGCCGTGCGGACGGCCGGGCCCGGGCCGGCCGGCGGCGGAGCCGGGCCCGTGCCCTGCGGGGCCAGCCCCTCCCCGCCCTTCTCCCGTTCACCCGGGCTCCGCCCCGGAACGGCAGTGGGGCTCCCCGGCGGTTCGCCCGGCTCGCGTTCCGGGGCCTGCGCGGGGGAGGGGCGTGCCGGTGGGGCGGTCGCGGTGGGTGTGCGGGGAGCGTGCGGCGCCGGGGCGCGGCCTTCGGGCCCGGGTTCGGCCGGGGGGCCAGGGGTGGGCGCCCGAGCGGTTCGGGGTGCCGGCGCCGGCGTGGCTGAGCGGGGCGCCAGGAGTCCGGCGAGGCCCGTCGGGAAGCGCCCGATCAGGGTGGCCAGCAGCCCGATCGCGGCGGCCGCGACACCGCCCCGGGCACCGGCGTCCAGGCCGACCAGCAGCGCGGCGGCCAGCAGCGCGCCCAGCATGCTGTCCGCGCCCACGACCACCACCGCGGCGAACCACAGCAGCCCCCGCACCGGGTCGAAGGCCTCCGGGTCGAAGGCCCGCACCCCCATCCCCAGCATCCCGCCGCCCAGCGCGGCCAGCGCGGCGCCGACGGCGAAGGCCCCCAGCTTCAGCCGGTCCACGGCCACCCCCGCCGCCCCCGCGCCCGCCGGATGGTCCCGCATCGCGGCGAGCCCCCGCCCGGTCCGCCCCCGCCGCAGCGCCCCCACCGCCACCAGGGCCCCCGCCAGCAGCACCAGCTCCAGGGCGTAGTACGCGCGGTCCTCGGCGAAGCCGGCCGGGCGGCCCAGGTCCAGTCCGGCGGTGGCGTACGGCTGGGCGAAGACGAACCGGCTCACGGCCACCCCGACCGCCAGGGTGGCCAGGGCCAGCGCCAGCCCGTGGCGCCGGATCGCGGGCCACCCGGTCAGCAGCCCGAGCGGCGCCACCAGCAGCACGGCGAGGGCGAGCGCGGCCGGCTCCGGCACGGCGGGCAGCCCGGGGAACCGCCCGGCGGCCAGCAGCGCGGTGAACAGCGCCCCCAGCCCCGCGTACGCCGCCTGCCCCAGCGAGATCTGACCCCCGCGCCCCGTGACCACCACCAGCGACAGCAGCACCACGGCCAGGGCCGGCACCCGTACGGCGGTCTGGAGGTCGGCCCCGCCGAACCCCAGCGGCAGCAGGAACAGCAACCCGGCCGCGAACCACACGAGCGGCGCCCGGCCCCCCACCCGCCATCCGCCGCCGGCACCCGCCGGCCCCGCCGCCCCGCGCTCCGGCGCCTCCCCCGCGGGCACCGGCACCAGCAGCGTCGCCGCGAGCAGGGCCAGCACGAACAGGTTCGCCGCCACCGCCCCCAGCAGCGGCGCGGCCCAGCCCTCCGGATGGAACCGCGTCAGCTGGGCCTGCGCCACCCCCAGGGCCAGCGCGGCCAGGATCGCCACGGGCAGGCTCCGCATCCGGGCCAGCACGGCGACCGCCACCACCTCCAGTACCAGCAGTGGCAGCCCGTACGGGTCCAGCCGCACGTACGGGGCCAGCAGCACCCCCGTCAGCCCCGCCGTGAACGACCCGAAGGCCCAGCCCACCGCGGCCACCCGGTCGGCGTCGATGCCGCCGAGCGCGGCCAGCGCCCGGTTGTCCACCACGGCCCGCAGCGACCGCCCGAAGCGCGTACGCCGGGTCACCACCGCCACCAGCAGCGCGACCAGCACCGCCGCCGCCAGCTGGGACCACGGCTCGCCGCCGACCGGCACCGGCGCGTCGTCCCGCGCCCCCGGCCCCCACACCAGCACGGCCGCCCCGACCAGCAGCACGAACACCCCGATGGAGGCCACCAGCGTCAGGTCGGGGCCGGCGCCCCGCACCGCCAGCGGCCGGAACACGGCCCGGTCCAGCAGCAGCCCGATCCCGGGCGCGACCAGCAGCAGCGTGACCGCCCCCGCGGCCGGCACCGGCCAGTGCCACTCCACCGCCAGCTGGCGCATCACGTACGCGCACACCATCGCCACGGCACCGTGCGCGAGGTTCAGCACCCCGGTGGCCCGGTAGGTGACGATCAGCCCGATCCCGGTGAGCGCGGCGGCACTGCCGACCGCCAGCCCGGCCAGCGTCAGCTCGTACGTCAGCGAGGCCACGACGGCTCGCACACCGGGCACGGCGTCAGATCCGCGCCGGCCGCCTCCTCCGCGTCCGGACGGCCGTCCACCAGCGGGCAGTCGGGCCGGTGGGCCAGCGTCCCGCCGGGCACCCGCAGCGGCGGCCCATCGGAGGACGCCAAGGCCCCTGAGGCCAATGCCCCGGACAGCCCAGGCCCGGACGCCACCGCCCCCGACCCGGAGGACCTCGCCCCGGACCCGAACGGCACCGCCCCGTCCCGCTCCTGACGGCCGTCCGGCAGCGGAACCGGAACCCGGTCCGCCGCCCCGCCCCGCACCAGCACCGCCGCCAGCAGGACCGCGCCCGCCACCACCAGCGCGGCCCCCGGCACCGTGCACGAGGCCAGGTAGGGCAGCTGCCGTTCGGCGTACCGCTCGCCGGAGATCCCGTACCACCCCAGCACGCACAGCAGCGCCCCGCAGACCAGGGCCCCCACGGCGGCCCACAGCGCCGGGCGCGGAGCGTCCCGCATCGGCAACCCCCTCGACGGTGGTGCGCACCGGCCCCGGAGGACCGGACGGCGGCTGGTTTCTTGCACTATGCCCGGAAGCGTCAGACCCTGGAAGCATCGAGCCGAACGGCTCGCTCGGACACCGGTGGTGAGCCAGATGGTCCTGGGCAGACACTCTCGTATCGCGGCGCTCGCCGCGGCGGCGGTCCTCGTGCTGACCCCCGCCGCGGTCGGATGCTCCGACGACGGCGGCAACGGCGTTGCCACGCCGGGCACGCCGAGCGTGGCGGCCCCCACGCCGACCGGCCCGTCCGGCCCCGCCGACCCCGCCGCGGCCGAGGCGGAGGTCACCAGGAACTGGGTGGCGTTCTTCGACCCGAAGACCCCCACCGAGGAGAAGGTCAAGCTGCTGGAGAACGGCGAGACCCTGCAGCCCGTGCTGCTCGCCATGCGCGCCGATCCCAACGCGCAGAAGACCTCGGCCAAGGTGACGAAGGTCGAGTTCACCTCGCCCACCGAGGCCGCCGTGACGTACGACCTGCTGGTCGGCGGCACCCCGGCCCTGACCGCCTCCAAGGGCACCTCCGTCCACGTGGACCAGGTCTGGAAGGTGTCCGCCAAGACGCTGTGCGCGCTGATCCAGCTCAGCGGCGACACGTCCGTGCCGGGCTGCTGACGCCCTTGCCCCCGCGCCGGGCCGACGTACGTCGGACCGCTCGGCACCTGCTGCTCGCCGCCGTCCTCGCGCTGAGCGCGGCCTGCGGCAGCCGGCTGCCCGAGAGCGCCTTCGAAGGGCGGGGCCCCACTCCGCCGTCGGCCGCCGCCACCGGCGCGCCGGTCCGCGTCGGCCTGATCGCCAGCGTCACCAGCCCGGTCGGGGGCGACGCGTTCACCGGTCCCGGCGAGGGCGCCAACGCGTACTTCGCCGCCCTCAACGCGCAGGGCGGCCTCGGCGGGCGCCCCGTCGAGGTGGTCACCTGCGACGACGGCGGCAGCGGCATCGGCAACAACGAGTGCGTTCACGAACTCCTCGACGAACGCCAGGTGTTCGCCCTGGTCGCCACCACCGCCCTCGACTACGCCGGCGCCCCGCTCGTCAGCCGGGCCGGCGTCCCCGACATCGGGGGACAGCCCATCGGACCCGCCTACGACACCTACCCGCACCTGTACGGGATCTACGGCAGCCAGGCCCCCCGCACCGGCACCGCCCCCGGCTGGAACGGCACCCTCTACGGCGGCACCGAGGTCTACCGGTACTTCAAACAGACCCAGGGCGCCCGCAGCGCCGCCGTGGTCGCCTACAACCAGGCCGCCTCCGCCGCGTACGCCCGGCTGGTCACCGAGGGCCTGAAGGCCGAGGGCTACACCGTGGTCCAGGAACAGGTGGACTTCGCACTGCCCAACTTCCGTGCGGTGGCGGCCGATCTGAAGGCCCGCGGCGTGGACCTGGTCTTCGACGCGCTCGACAGCCACGGCAACGCCCGCCTGTGCGAGGCGATGGACGCGGCCGGGGTCGACGTCACCGCCAAGGTCACCAACGTGCAGAACTGGAACGACACCGTCGGGCGTGACTACGCCGCCGCCCCGCGCTGCCGCAACTCCCTCTGGGCGACCGGCTCCAGCCGCAACCACGCCGAGGCGGGCCACCCCGCGGTGCGCGAGTTCCGCGCCGCCATGGGCGACCGGCCGCTGTCCCAGTGGCAGCTGGAGGGCTGGGCCGCCGCCATGTGGTTCACCGACGCGGCCCGCTCCTGCCTGCCGGACCTCACCCGCGCGTGCGTCGAGCGCTTCATGGACCGCCCCGAGCCCTACACCGCCCGGGGCCTGCTCCTGCCTGCCTCGTACGTGCCCTCCGCCACGCCCCCCGAGGAGCGCCGCACCTGCCTGTCCGTGGCCCGCTGGCAGGACGGCAGGACCTGGGTGGACCAGGGCCCCGACATGACCGCCAACTGCTTCGTCGTCCCGCAGCTCCCGTACCGGCCCTGACCGCAGCTCCCGTACCGCCCCTGACCGCAGCTCCCGTACCGGCCCTGACCGCAGCTCCCGTAACGCCCCCCGGCCGCGGCGTCCCTCCCGCCCGCCGCTCCCGTACCGGCCCCGGCCGCGCCCCGGCGGCGCGCTGGCAGACTCGGCCCATGCTCGAGACCTCCGCACGACTGCTGCGCCTGCTCTCCCTGTTGCAGGCCCACCGCGAATGGACCGGCGCCGACCTGGCCGAGCGGCTCGGCGTCACGCCGCGCACGGTCCGCCGGGACGTGGACCGGCTGCGGGAGCTCGGCTACCCGGTCAACGCCAGCCCCGGCACCGGCGGCGGCTACCAGCTGGGCGCGGGCGCCGAGCTGCCGCCGCTGTTGCTCGACGACGACGAGGCGGTGGCCGTGGCGGTGGGGCTGCGCACCGCCGCCGGGAACGGTGTCGAGGGCATCGGCGAGGCCTCCGTACGGGCCCTGGCCAAGCTGGAGCAGGTGCTGCCCGGGCGGCTGCGGCGGCGGGTGTCGGCCCTCAACGAGTTCACGGTGCCCATGCTCAGGGCGCCCGGCGGGCCGGCCGTCGACGCCTCCGTGCTGACCGACCTCGCCGCGGTGTGCCGGGACGGCGAGCGGCTGCGCTTCCTCTACCGGGACCACCGGGGCGAGACCAGCCGTCGCACCGTCGAACCGCACCGGCTGGTGTGCACCGAGCGCCGCTGGTACCTGGTGGCCTGGGACGTGGACCGGGACGACTGGCGGACCTTCCGCGCCGACCGGATCGAGCCGAGGCCGCCGCACGGCCCCCGGTTCCCCCCGCGCACCCCGCCCGCCGAGGACCTGGCCGCGTACGTGTCGGAAGGCGTCTCCCGGCGGGCCTACGCCGCCCGCGCGGTGCTGCGGCTGCTCGTGCCGGCCGAGGAGGCGGCCCGTACCGTCTCGCCCTCGGACGGCGTACTGGAACCGGTCGACGCCCACAGCTGCCTGCTGCACACCGGGGCGGCGGCGCTCGACGTGCTGGTGATCCACGTGCTGATGATGGGCTTCGAGTTCGAGGTGGTGGAGCCGCCGGAGCTGGCCGGCCGGATCAGGGCCGCCCGGGACCTGCTGGGCCGGGCGGCGGAGCGGAGCCGGGAGCGGGGTCCGGGGCGGGAGCCGGACCTGGCGTGAGCGCGGCCTCCGCTGCGGCGATGTCGGGGTGGTGCAGGTCGAAGGCCGGGGACTCGGAGCGGATCCGGGGCAGGGCGCGGAAGTTGTGGCGGGGCGGCGGACAGGAGGTCGCCCATTCCAGTGACCTTCCGAAGCCCCACGGGTCGTCGACCGTGACCCGCTCGCCCTCGTGCCGGGTCTTCCAGACGTTGTAGAGGAACGGCAGCGTGGAGAGCCCGAGCAGCAGGGCGCCGACGGTCGACACGGTGTTGAGCGCGGTGAACCCGTCGGCGGCCAGGTAGTCGGAGTACCGGCGGGGCATCCCCTCGGCACCGAGCCAGTGCTGCACCAGGAAGGTGGTGTGGAAGCCGATGAACAGCGTCCAGAAGTGGATCTTCCCGAGCCGTTCGTCGAGCAGTCTGCCGGTGAGCTTGGGCCACCAGAAGTAGAAGCCCGCGAACATCGCGAAGACCACGGTGCCGAAGACCACGTAGTGGAAGTGGGCGACGACGAAGTACGAGTCGGTGACGTGGAAGTCCATCGGCGGCGAGGCCAGGATCACGCCGGTCAGCCCGCCGAAGAGGAAGCTGACCAGGAAGCCGACGGCCCACAGCATGGGCGTCTCGAAGGACAGCGAGCCCCCCAGCATCGTCCCGGTCCAGTTGAAGAACTTCACGCCCGTCGGCACGGCGATCAGGAAGGACATGAACGAGAAGAAGGGCAGCAGCACGGCGCCGGTGGCGAACATGTGGTGTGCCCAGACCACGACGGACAGGCCGGTGATCGTCATGGTGGCGGCGACCAGGGTCAGGTAGCCGAACACCGGTTTCCGGGAGAACACCGGAATGATCTCGGTGATGATTCCGAAGAACGGCAGGGCGATGATGTAGACCTCGGGATGGCCGAAGAACCAGAAGAGGTGCTGCCAGAGCAGCGCGCCGCCGTTGCCGGCGTCGAAGACCACCGAGCCGAACCGCCGGTCCGCCTCCAGGCAGAGCAGCGCGGCGGCGAGCACCGGGAACGCGAAGAGCACCAGGATCGAGGTGAACAGCACGTTCCAGGTGAAGATCGGCAGCCGGAACATGGTCATCCCGGGGGCGCGCATGCCCACGATCGTGGTCACGAAGTTCACGGCGCCGAGGATGGTGCCGAACCCGGAGAGCGCCAGCCCCATGATCCACATGTCGGCGCCGATCCCCGGGGAGCGTTCCAGGCTGTTCAGCGGGGCGTACGCGAACCAGCCGAAGGCGGCCGGCCCGCTCGGGGTGAGCAGCGAGCCGAGCACGATCAGTCCGCCGAACAGGAAGAGCCAGTACGAGAGCATGTTCAGGCGGGGGAACGCCACGTCGGGCGAGCCGATCTGGAGCGGCATGATCTCGTTGGCGAACCCGGCGAAGGTGGGGGTCGCGAAGAGCAGCAGCATGATCGTGCCGTGCAGCGTGAAGAGCTGGTTGAACTGGTTGTTCGTCATCAGCTGGAGACCGGGCCTGGCGAGTTCCGCCCGCATCATCAGGGCCATCACGCCGGCCATCAGGAAGAAGACGAACGACGTGACCAGGTAGAGGTGCCCGATCTTCTTGTGGTCGGTGGTGGTCAGCCAGTCGACCACGATCCTGCCCGGCCGGGGCTTGTCTGCCGGTGCGGCCGCGGCCGCGGCGGTTTCCGTCCCCATCGCGGGTCCCCTCGCTGTCCGTCGTGCTGCGGATCGGGCATCAGGCTCAGGCCATGATGCTGGCAGCAGGTCCGCGGGAACAGGGCGCCAACGCGCCGGTCCGGCCGGGCCGGGACGGGGATCGCGCCGGCCCGGGCGGAGAGGGCACGGGCTTGTGGAGAAACCATGGACATTCCATGGAGCGTCAGTTCCCGGGCGGGGCGCGGCGCGCGGAATGGGGCCCCGGGAATTGCCTCGCGGGGGCCGGGAATTCGAAGGCCATTCGGGCCGTCTCGGGGCGGCACGGAATGGGGAGGCGGAACCCTCCGTGACCGCCGTTCAGAGCGGGGGATTCCGCTTCGGCCGCTGTCGACGTTCTGTGACACAAGCGTGACCCGGGATGGACCAACGTCCGGGCGCGCCGCCGGCGGGACCGGATCCGGCCGCCCCGGCGGGCGGCCGGACCGTCAGGCGCCGGTGGCGGGACGGGCGGTGGCGGTGGCCCCGCGGGGGGCGCGCTCGGCGTGCACGGGCCGGCGGGTGCCCGCCGGGCTGCCGGGGGAGCGCTCGGCACGGATGAGGTGCGGGCGCGGTGCCAGGTGGGCGGTGGCGCGGGCCGCGTGGCCGGCCGGGGCCGGCGCGGACGGGCGCAGGGGCTCCTCCCCGTCGGCCGCGGTGGGCCGCTGGACGAACACCCGCGTGGACAGCGGCGTGACCGGCACAGGGGCCGGGACCGCGGTGCGGCGCCGGGCGCGCAGGGACCGCAGCAGCTCCCGCAGTTCGAAGACCCAGGCCTCGACCCGGGCGATCAGCGGCTCGAACCAGGGCAGCGCCAGCAGGATCAGCAGGCCCGCGGCCCAGCCCAGCAGCACGTCGCTCACCCAGTGCGTACCGAGGTAGACGGTGGTGGCGCCGACGCCGAGGGCGACGACCGCGGAGAGCACGGAGAGGTTGCGGCGGGTCCGTACGGTGGAGGCCAGGTAGGCCAGGATTCCCCAGGTCACGACGGCGTTGGCGGTGTGGCCGCTGGGGAATATATCGCCGCCGGCGAAGAGTTCGGCCGAACCGATCTGGGTGGCGTAGTGCGGACCGAGCCGCCCCAGACCGAGCTTGACCGCGCCCACGGTCACGTTGAGCAGCAGCAGCGCCACCCCGAGGGTGATCAGCGGCCGGAGGGTGTGCTGGCGCCAGGAGCGCCAGCCGAGCCACGCGGCGACCATGACCGCGGTCGGTCCGCGCTGGCCGAGGACCACGTAGTAGTCCAGGAACGCGTGCAGTTGGGGCCACTGCTCGTAGGGGCGGAAGAACATCACCTGCCAGTCCAGCCGGACCAGCTCGGACGTGGTCAGCACGCCGACCACGATCGCGAGATAGAAGGCGAGGGTCGCGCCGAAGAGCACCACGCGGTGCCGGCTCATCTGCGGTACTTGCAGATGAGCCGGTCGTTCGGGTTCACGGTCCAGGCGGGCGAAGACCCGCTCCAGACGGGTGAAGATTCGGTCGGTACGCACTCAATCGACGTTACCGCGCGTGAGTGCGCGGCCCGGCCGAATCGCTGGGTTCGTGATGACCATGTGATGTGGAGTAGGTCTCATTCGGGGACCTATTCAAGGCAATCCGAGAATCGGCGGTCCTTGGCGGATCGCGTCCGCTCGAATTCCAATCGACGCCAACCGCGAGTTTATTCGAGAGGAAATCCCATTACCCGACCGGTTCCGGAATTGACGGCTCCGCCGCGCGGCCCCCGGTCACGCGTCGGTCACGCACCGGTCACGGCGCACCCGCCGCGCGCCCCTCCCGCCGTACGTCCCCGCCGACCCCGGACCCCGCCCGCCGGGACCCCTACGGCGGGCCGGAGCCGTTCAGCCAGAACGCCCCGTACACCGCCGACAGCGCCGCGGCCGCCCCCAGCACCGCGGCCGCCCGCCGGGTCCGCCACCGGGCCAGCGCCACCGCCACCGGCAGCAGCAGCGGGAACGCCGGCAGCAACAGCCGGGGCTTCGACCCGAAGTACCCCGAGGCGCACAGCGCGAGCGCGACGACGATCCCGCAGTACACCAGCAGCGGCAGCGGCTGCCGGGCCCGCACGCACCGCCAGTACAGCCACAGCACCAGCACCACGCCGGCGATCAGCCCGACCCCCGCGAGGAACGCGGGCGACGCCAGCTTCCCCCCGACGAACCGGGCGAAGGCCCAGCCCCCGTCGAAGCCGTTCCCCCAGCCGGCCTGCACGTCCAGGTACCCGAGCAGCCCCTCGCCGGTGTGGCCGCCCACCCACAGCACGTACCCCGCCGCCCCCAGCGGAGCCAGCAGCACCCCCGCGAGCAGCCCGGCCGACCGCTCGCCCGCCCGCACCCGCAGCAGCGCCCCCGCCCACACCGCGGCCACCACCGCCGCGCCCACCGGCCGGGTCAGCCCCGCCAGGGCCGCCAGCAGGCCGGCCGCCGGCCACCGCCCGGTGAGCACCGCGTACAGCGCCCACGCCGCCAGCGCCGTGAACAGCGACTCGCTGTACGCCATGGACTGCACGATCCCCACCGGCAGCGCCGCCCAGACCACCGCCGCCAGCACCCCCGCCCGGCGTCCGTACAGCAGGTCCGCGACGGCGAAGATCCCCCAGGCGGCGAAGAGCGAGGCCAGCCACGCCACCAGCAGCCCCGCGTCCTGGTGGGCGAGCGGACTCACCGCGGCCAGCCCCCGCTCCAGCCACGGCAGCAGCGGGAAGAAGGCCAGGTTCGAGTGGACGTCGCCGTTCGGCAGCGCCACCTCGTACCCGTATCCGAGCGCGGCGACCCGGGTGTACCAGAGCGAGTCCCAGCGCTCGGCGAGCAGGTGGTGCGGGCTGCTGCCGGCGGCCGCCCCCCACAGCGCCAGCACGGCCAGGCCGAGCAGGCGCACGGCGGCGAAGCCCAGCAGGGCGGGCGCGGCCCTGCGCAGCGCGGCGGACAGGGCGGCGCCCCGGGACGGGTGCGGCGGAGCGGGTGGAGCAAGATCGGTCACGGGCATGATTATCGGTGGAGGCGGCCCGGGACCACGGGCCGTCACCGGGCGTGCACGCAGGGGTGGTGCGAGTGGCGCACGCCACACCCCGGCGGCCGCGGGGGTGAGAGCTTGACCACGTGATCCACAGCCGAACTCGCGTACGCTGACGGTTCACTCGCCAGTCGATGCCGGACCCCGAAGAACGCCGTGGAACGCCCGCGGAACGCGTGGCACCAGAGCTCACACCGCTGGTCCGCCGAGTGCGAGGGATCACCTGGGAGGTACATGCATGTCAGGGACGAACACGGTCCGAGAGCGGATCCCTTCCCCCTGGCAACGACAGGCCCGGCGGCTCGCCGCGGCCCAGGGCGGCGCGAACCGCTGGGTGGTCCTCGTCGTCCTCTGCGTCAGCCTCGTCCTCGTCGCCCTCGACGCCACCATCCTGCACGTGGCCGTCCCGGCGGTCACCGAGGACCTGCGCCCCGGCTCCATCGAGCTGCTCTGGATCGTCGACGCCTACCCCCTGGTCTGCGCCTCGCTGCTGATCCTCTTCGGCACGCTCGGCGACCGCGTCGGGCGCCGCCGCGTCCTGCTGCTCGGGTACGCCCTCTTCGGCGTCGCCTCGGCCGTCGCCGCCCTCGCGGACAACGCACAGGTGCTGATCGCCGCCCGGGTGCTGCTCGGCATCGGCGGCGCGATGATCATGCCGGCCACCCTGTCGATCATCCGGCAGGTCTTCCCCGACCGCCGCGAGCGCGCCCTGGCCATCGGCATCTGGACCGCCGTCGCCGCCGTCGGCGCGGCCACCGGACCGGTGCTCGGCGGCTTCCTGGTCGAGAACTACTGGTGGGGCTCGGTCTTCCTCATCAACATCCCGCTCATGGCGCTGCTGCTCCCGGCCGCCCGCTGGCTGCTGCCGGAATCCCGGGGCACGGGCAACGGCCCCTGGGACGTCCTGGGCGCCCTGATGGCCGCGGCCGGCATCCTCGGCGTGGTCCTCGGCGTCAAGCGGGCCGGCGCGGGCGACGCGATCCTCAGCCCCTGGACCCTGGTGCCGCTCGTGGCCGGCACCCTGCTGCTGGTGCTCTTCGTCCGGCGGCAGAAGCGGCGCGCCCACCCCCTCGTCGACATCGGGATGTTCTCCCGGCCCGCCTTCGCCACCTCCGTCGGCTGCATCGTGCTCGCCATGCTCGCCCTGGTCGGCCTGGAGCTGCTGGCCGTCCAGTACCTCCAGCTCGTGCTGGGCCTGAGCCCCCTGGAGACCGGGCTGCGGCTGCTCCCGCTGACCTTCGCCGCCATGGCCGCGGGCGCCGGCGGCTCGTACACCCTGCACCGCGTCGGCCCCCGCGCCATGGTCTCGCTGGGCTTCCTGCTGACCGCCGGAGCCGTGGTCCTGCTGACCCTGATGGGCCAGCACGACCGGCCGCTGCTGCTCACCGTCGGCTTCGTGCTGCTCGGCTTCGGCCTCCAGACCACGCTCTTCGGGGCGTACGAGTCCATGCTCAGCGAGGCCCCGGTGCAGCAGGCCGGCGGCGCCGCGGCCATCGGCGAGACCTCGTACCAGCTCGGCGCGGGGATGGGCATCGCCCTGCTCGGCAGCGTGATGAACGCCGCCTACGCGCCCGGAGTGCGCGAGGTGCCCGGCGTCTCCGCGGCCGACAGCGCCTCCGCCGGCAACTCCCTGGGCGAGGCCTACCAGATCGCCGACGGGCTCGGCGGCGCCGCGGGGGAGTCCCTCTTCCACGCCGCCCGGTCCGCCTTCGTCCACGGCCTGCACGTCACGCTGCTGGTCAGCGCCGGCCTGCTGCTGCTGGGTGCGGTCGCCGCGCTGCGGCTGCCGCGGGTGATGGACTGCACGGCCGCCGCCGGCGAGGCGGACGAGGCCGGGGGCGCCGTCCCGGAAGCGCGGGGCGCGGCCGCGGAGGCGGTCGAGGCCGTCGAGGGCGGTGTGCCGGTGGCGGCCGCGGCCGGTACGGTGGCGCTGCCCGCGCAGCCGAAGGGCGATCCGGCCGGCCGCCGGGTCAAGGTGCCCGGGCCCTCGCGCACGCGGCACGGCGCGGTCGGGGCGGCCGGGTCTGGACGCACCGCACCCTGAGCCGTAACGTCGGCGCCGAGGCTTAAAACTTCCACCGCTAGTTTTCGGGTCGGGCCGCCACCGCGGCCGCCCCGCCACCCTCGCGCCCGCCGGAGGCCACCCGTGTCCGCAACGCCGCCCTTCGACCCCGCCGACCCCCTCGGCATCGACGACCTCCTCAGCCCCGAGGACCTCGCGGTCCGCGACACCGTCCGCACCTGGGCGGCCGACCGCGTCCTGCCCCACGTCGCCGAGTGGTACGAGAGCGGCGAACTGCCCGTCATCCGCGAACTGGCCCGCGAGCTCGGCGCCCTCGGCGCCCTCGGCATGTCCCTGGAGGGGTACGGCTGCGCCGGCGCCAGCGCCGTCCAGTACGGCCTGGCCTGCCTGGAGCTGGAGGCCGCCGACTCCGGCATCCGCTCCCTGGTCTCCGTACAGGGCTCGCTGGCGATGTACGCGATCCGGAAGTACGGCTCCGAGGAGCAGAAGCAGCGCTGGCTGCCCGGCATGGCCGCCGGCGAGCTCATCGGCTGCTTCGGCCTCACCGAGCCCGACGTCGGCTCCGACCCGGCCGCCATGCGCACGTACGCCAAGCGGGACGGCACCGACTGGATCCTGACGGGCCGCAAGATGTGGATCACCAACGGCTCCGTGGCCGCCGTCGCCGTCGTCTGGGCCCAGACCGACGAGGGCATCCGCGGCTTCGCCGTCCCCACGGACGCGCCCGGCTTCTCCGCCCCCGAGATCAAGCACAAGTGGTCGCTGCGCGCCTCGGTCACCAGCGAACTGGTCATGGACGAGGTGCGGCTGCCCGCCGACGCGGTGCTGCCGGGCGTCACCGGCCTCAAGGGTCCGCTGAGCTGCCTCAGCCACGCGCGCTACGGGATCGTCTGGGGTTCGATGGGCGCGGCCCGCGCCAGCTTCGAGGCGGCACTGGACTACGCGAAGACCCGCGAGCAGTTCGGGAAGCCGATCGGCGGCTTCCAGCTCACCCAGGCCAAGCTCGCGGACATGGCGCTGGAACTCCACAAGGGCATCCTGCTGGCCCACCACCTGGGCACGCGCATGGACGCCGGGCGGCTGCGCCCCGAGCAGGTCAGCTTCGGCAAGCTCAACAACGTGCGCGAGGCCATCGAGATCTGCCGCACCGCCCGCACCATCCTGGGCGCGAACGGGATCTCGCTCGAATACCCCGTCATGCGGCACGCGACCAACCTGGAGTCGGTCCTCACCTACGAGGGCACCGTCGAGATGCACCAGCTGGTGCTGGGCAAGGCGCTCACCGGAATCGACGCGTTCCGGTAGGCCGCGGGGCGGCGGACCGGGGCGGCCGGTGAGGGCCCTGCTCAGCTCTGGTTGAAGAAGCCGTCCTCGGCGCGGTGGCCGTTCTCGTTCACGATCTGGGTGTCGGCCGGGGTCAGCAGGAAGACCCGGGTCGCCACCCGCTCGATCGAGCCCCGCAGACCGAACGTCAGGCCGGCCGCGAAGTCGACCACGCGCTTCGCGTCCGAGGGGTCCATCGAGGAGAGGTTCACGATGACGGGCACGCCGTCACGGAACAGCTCGCCGATGCCGCGGGCGTCCCGGAAGCCGTCCGGGGTGACCGTGGCGATCCGACGGCCGTGCTCCACGGCGGAGTCGGAGGCCACCCTGACGCGCGGGTCGGTGACCCACTGGTCGCCGGCCCCCGAGTCCTGGGCGTACTCGTCGTCGTAGTAACGCTCGTCGTCGCTGTCCTCGACAAGTCCCAGCCAGGCACTCGCCTTGCGCACCGAACCCATGGACGCCTCCTTCCACCGCGGTCAGTTTTTGGTTCCGCATCCCTATGGTCGTCCATGATGCTGACAACGCGCCAAGTGGATAGCCGCCGCACAGGGGTTTCGTGACGGTTCTGGTGCAGAACTTCCGGTGTTCCGCTAAGGATCTTCGCGGCCCTGACTGCTGTCTGAGTGAAAATACGACGCATCGCTCCGTACGGGTGACGCACGGGGCGTTCGGGTGAGTAAACCTGGCCGGTACGATTCCCCGGCACACGCGATCGATGCACGGGGGGACCGTCGTGTTCGGAATTGTCAGGCCCTGCAGCCACCGCCTCGGTGAGCGCTTCAAGGCGGAGTGGATGGCCCATCTCTGCGGACTGTGCCTGGCACTTCGCGGGGACCACGGCCAGCTCGCCCGGGTGGTCACGAACTACGACGGGCTGCTCGTCTCCGTCCTGACGGAGGCTCAGTCGGGACCGGTCGCCGGCGCCCGGCGCACCGCCGGCCCCTGCCCGCTGCGCGGCATGCGCACCGCCTCCGTCGCCCGGGGCGAGGGCGCCCGGCTCGCCGCCGCCGTCTCCCTCGTCCTGGCCTCCGCCAAGGTGCGGGACCACGTGGCCGACCGCGACGGGCTGTTGGCGCGGGCCCCGATCGCCGCCGCCGCGCGCACCGTGGCCCGCGGCTGGGACCGGGCCGGCGCGCGCACCGGCGCGGCGGTCGGCTTCGACACCGCCGTGCTGGTCGAGGCGGTGGACCGGCAGGCCGGGGTGGAGTCCCTGGCCGGCCCCGGCACGCCGGTGCTCGTCGTCACCGAGCCCACCGAGACCGCCACCGCGGCGGCCTTCGCCCATACCGCCGTCCTCGCCGGCCGGCCAGGCAACGCGGCCCCGCTCGCCGAGGCCGGGGCGCTCTTCGGGCGGCTGGCGCACCTGCTGGACGCCGTCGAGGACCAGGCCGCCGACGCCGTCTCCGGCGCCTGGAACCCCCTCACCGCCACCGGCACCTCCCGTGAGGAGGCCCGCCGCCTGTGCGACGACGCCCTGCACGGGATACGGCTGGCGCTGAAGGAGGTCGAGTTCAGCGACCGAGGCCTCGCGCACCTGCTGCTGGTCCACGAGCTGCGGAACTCGGTGGACCGTGCCTTCGGCACCACGAGCTGCGGTCACGCGCAGGGGCTGCTGCTGCCGGACGGCTCCCCGGTGGCCGGCGGTGCCGCGCCGGAGGCGAACAACCCGTACGGCAATCCCCACGGGAACCCGTACGGCACCCCCCAGGGGCCGGGCAGCCCGCTGCTGCCGCCTCCGCCGGGCGGGCCGCAGCGTCCGCACAAGCCGCCGCGCGGTCTGCTGGCCGGCTGCGCCGCGTTCCTGGGGCTGTTCTGCACGTGCCAGATGTGCTGCACCGAGCACGACGGGCCCTGGTCCCGGGAGCGGCGCGATCCGTGGTGCGACGCGGGGGACGTGTGCGACGGCTGCGACTGCTGCTCGAACTGCTGCGGCGACGGCGGCTGCTGTGACGGCTGCTGCTGCGACGGCTGCGGCTGCGACTGCTGAGAAGTCCCGTCGGCCGCCCCCCCCTGCCGGCCGTCCCACCCCCAACCCCGGCATGATGGCGCCCGGAGGCGATCGGGCCGAAGAGCGGGCAGAGGGCCGGACGGCGTACAGCCGGGATGCCGTGTGCGGGTCGTGTGAAAATCTGACCGGCATGACTGATGACGCATCAGAACCCCGGCCGTTCCGCGCCGACGGCCCCCCGGCGCCGCGCGGCCGCCCCGTCCTGACCGGAACCCGTACGCCCGCCGGCTACCCGGAAGGTCGAATTCCGGCCGTTCCCGGCGCCCGGGCCATCGCGGGTGGGTCCGTCCTCCCCGTCGCCCGGTCCGTCCGCAGGACCTCCCTCCGCGCCACCCCCTCCGTCGCCGACACCCTCCCCTTCGTCGCCGGGGCGGGGGAGCGCCGGCCGGCCCCCTGACCCCGGCGCCGCGCCGCCCGCAGGCCCGGCCCGCCGGTCCCCGGACGGCTCCGGGCGGCCGAAAGCCGCCCTTGCGGCCGGATGCCGCCACCACCACACTCCCGAGCAGCGCTTGTCAGGGACACGGCCAAAATGGCGCCCCCGTCGGACGGAGTCCGCGGCGGGCACCCGCACGCAATCCCCCCGGCCCGCTCCCCGACTGCGCCTCACCGGGCCCGCCGAACCCCACAGCAGCGGACCCCCGATCCCCCCTGGGAGGAACGAGAAGTGAGGATCAAGCGCATCACCCCCACCCGGCTGACCGCCCTCGCGGCCGGAATCGCCGCCTGCGTCACCCTGGCCGCGCCCACCGCGGCCGGCGCGGACCAGCCCGCCGGCGGCTACTCACCCGCCCGGCTCGCCGCCGCCGGAGCGTCGGTCCTGCGCGCCGACGTCGCGGGCACCGCCTGGCACACCGACCCTGCCACCGGAACCCTCGTCCTGGTCGCCGACTCCCGGGTCAGCGGGGCCGACATCGCGCGGATCAAGCGCGAGGCCGGCGCCGACGCGGGAGCCATCCGCGTCGAGCGCACCCCGGGCCGCTTCAGCAAGCTGATCTCCGGCGGCGACGCCATCTACGCCAGCAGCTGGCGCTGCTCCCTGGGCTTCAACGTCCGCAGCTCCTCCGGCACCTACTACCTGCTGACCGCGGGCCACTGCACCGACGGCGCCGGCACCTGGTACACCAACTCCGCGCGCACCACCAGCATCGGACCCACCGTCGGGTCCAGCTTCCCCGTCAACGACTACGGCATCGTCCGCTACGACAACACCTCCCTCGCCCACCCCGGCACCGTCGGAAGCCAGGACATCACCAGCGCGGTCAACGCGACCGTCGGCATGTCCGTCACCCGCCGCGGCTCCACCACCGGGACCCACAGCGGCTCCGTCACCGGCCTCAACGCCACGGTCAACTACGGCGGCGGCGACGTGGTCTACGGCATGATCCGCACCAACGTGTGCGCCGAGCCCGGCGACAGCGGCGGCCCGCTGTACTCGGGCACCCGTGCGGTCGGCCTCACCTCCGGCGGCAGCGGCAACTGCTCCTCCGGCGGCACGACCTTCTTCCAGCCGGTGACCGAGGCGCTCAGCGCCTACGGGGTGAGCGTCTACTGATCCCCTGACACCCGGTCCCCGGTCCCCGGTCCCCGGTCCCCGGTCCCCGGTCCGCGGTCCCCGGTCCGGCCGCGGTACGGCGCCTCTGATCCGCGCGCCCCCGTTCGCGCCCCTGGACGTTCCCCCGCCTTCTGGGAGGATGTCCAGGGGCGTCCGGCATCCGGCGATTCGCCGGGGTATTTCCGCAGTGACGGGGGGACTTGGCGGCATGAAGCGCATCGGAGTGACCGGGCACCGCAGCATTCCGGGCGAGGTGCTCACCCACGTCACGGACGGGCTGCGGGACCTGCTCGACGGCCACGAGGGCCCGATGGAGGCCCTCTCCAGCCTCGCCGAGGGCGCGGACCAGATCTTCGCGGACATCGCGCTGGAGTGCGGGGCGGACCTGACGGTGGTCATCCCCAGCGGGGACTACGAGAAGACCTTCGCCGACCCCGAGGCGCTCGCCCGGTACAGACGGCTCAAGGGGCGGGCCACCCAGGAGGTCCGGATGGACTACGCCCATTCGACGGACGACGCCTACTACGCGGCCGGCACCTTCATCGCCGACGCCTGCGACCGGCTCGTCGCCGTCTGGGACGGGCTCCCCGCGCGCGGCCGCGGCGGCACCGGCGACATCGTCGCCTACGCGCGGGGGCTCGGGAAGCCGGTCACGGTCATCTGGTGCGACGGGGTCGAGCGGGACTGACCGCCGTATCCGACGCTACGTCAACTGCTGTGCCGGGCCAGCCAGTCGGTGTGCTGGGGTGAGACGTAGCGCTCCGTCTCGTAGACGGCGGAGGGCCACTGGTCCTCGGTGATCGTCGTCTGCATCACCACCATCATCGCCCCCAGGTCCTGCTCGATGAGGGTGTGCGCCTCTATCAGCGGGTGGTGCCGGCGCATCTCGTTCCACGCGATGGCCGCCGCGGCGGCCGCGCTCAGCAGTCCCGACAGGCCGCCCGCCGGTCCCGCCCCGAAGGTCCTGAACAGGGCGAACACCAGGCCCAGCAGGGTGAGGAGGACGATCGTCCAGGACCACAGCGCGGTCGCCCGGCGCGACACGTCGGTCTTGCGGCGGTACCAGTTGCGCTGCTCGATCAGCCGGTCGCGCACGTACGTCTCCCGCCGCACGCTGTAGACCCGGCCCCGTAACTGCCGCATGCCAGAGGTGATTTCGAGGCCCTGCGGAACCTCCCCGGTCTGCCGGGGATCGCTCCACCCCATCTTCTTCAGCTCGTCCAGACCGGACTCCAGGCGGGTACGGTACAGCTCCTCGGCATCCGCTCCCGCCGCTCCGAAGGGTGCACCGTGAACGGCGTACCGCCACGCAAGCGACTTGATGAACTCCGCCGCCGACCGGTTGAGCTGCCACTGCGGCCGGGCCCGGCGACGGGAGGCCCGCACCCCGATGGCCAGCACCCCCGCGTACCCCGACAGGGCTCCCAGCGCCGGCAGTTGAACGGAGCCGAGATGGGGCCCCGGCAGCGCCGCCGCGGCGGCCGCGAGCACGAGCAGCAGCAGCTGCGCGCGCGTGGCCCGCGTGGACTCCCGCTGGCGGGCGACCGCGGCGCCGTCGGCGTGGTGGAAAAGCGCCGGAAGGTCCTCGTTCCGAAAAGTCATGCTGTTCAGAGATCCGCGATAATCCATCACAGCCCGCCCCCAGTCTGCTGTTCTGGTGCTCACTCTTTCGATAGAACGCTTGACCTGGCCTCATGTCTCGGTTGCCAATAGTGCGCAGAAGAGTAAAGTCCACACCGACACTAGCGCGTCGCTGTTGTCATTTCCATGCCCTCCCCGGTCACCGCTGTGAGGGCCCCAACTAAGGACGGCCGTGAAGACCTCTGTTACCCCCTCGACCAGCGCCGGCAAGAACCGTCGCGTTCCCCTGGCCGACATCGACGTGCGCAGCACCGCTGCGGCGGCCGCTCTCAGTCGTGTACTTCCCTCGGAATCCGGTCGCCCGGTACAGACTCCGATCTTCAACTCGGCGCTCTAGCACCCGAGTAACCGCTCTATGCTGGTGGAATGACCGGCCTGATCGCATTCCGCGAGATCGTCCTGAAGGTTCACAGCAGATGCGATCTTGCCTGTGATCACTGCTATGTCTACGAACACGCAGATCAGAGCTGGCGAGCCCGGCCGAAAGTGATCTCGGAAGAGGTCATTTCCCGGACCGCCGCCCGGCTCGCGGAACACGCCCGGGACCATGCGCTCCCCTCCGTCACCGTGATCCTTCACGGGGGGGAGCCGCTCTTGGCGGGCCCCGCCCGGCTCCGCACCGTGTGCGAGGAATTCGGCCGCGCCCTCGACGGCGTCGCGGACCTCGACCTCCGCATCCACACCAACGGCCTCCAGCTCAGCCCCCGTTACCTCGACCTCTTCGCCGAGTACGACGTCAAGGTGGGCGTCTCCCTCGACGGAGACCGGGCCGCCAACGACCGGCACCGCCGCTTCGCCGACGGCCGCACCAGCCACCCCCTGGTCCTCAAGGCCCTCGAACTCCTCAGGTCGGCCCCCTACCGCCACCTCTACCAGGGCCTGCTGTGCACGGTGGACATCGAGAACGACCCCGTCGCCGTCCTGGACGCGCTCACCGCACTCGAACCGCCCCGCATCGACTTCCTGCTCCCGCACGCCACCTGGGAGACCCCGCCGCCCCGCCCCGACGGCGCCCCCGACGCCTACGCCCGCTGGCTGCTCCGCGTCTTCGACCACTGGGACGCCGCCGGCCGCCCGGTCCCGGTCCGGCTCTTCTCCTCCCTGCTCAGCACCCTGCGCGGCGGGCCCAGCCTCACCGAGTCCCTCGGCCTGGCCCCCACCGACCTGGTCGTCGTCGAGACCGACGGCACCCTGGAGCAGGTCGACTCCCTCAAGAGCGCCTACGAGGGCGCCGCCGCCACCGGCTTCGACGTCTTCGCCCACAGCCTCGACGAAGTCGCCGCCCACCCCGGCGTCCGCGCCCGCCAGCTCGGCCTGGCCGGGGTCAGCCGCACATGCCGCGCCTGCCCCGTCGTACGCTCGTGCGGCGGCGGCCTCTACACCCACCGCTACCGGCCCGGCACCGGCTTCGACAACCCCTCCGTCTACTGCGCCGACCTCAGGGAACTCGTCGAGGGCGTCGAGGGCCGGACCGCCGGCACCACCACCGCCCCCGCGCTGCGCGAGCCCGCCGAACTGGACACCGCCCAGCAGGACCTGACCCGGGTGCTGCTCGCCCGCCTGCACCGCGACCTGGCCGGCGCCGGGGGAGCGGACTGGGACCGCTCCTGGGAACTGCTGGGCGCCGTCGAGGAGGCCGGGGACGCGCTGCAGCCCGTACTGGACCACCCCTACACCCGCACCTGGCTGCTCGGTGCGCTGGACGCCGTACGGCAGGGCCGGCCCGAGGGCGCCGAGGCCGCCCGGCGGCTCGCCGCGCTGGCCGCCGCCGCCGTGCTGCGCGGCGGCCTCGCCCTGCCCGCGCCCGTGCCGTACCGGGACGGCGAGGTGTACCTGCCCACTCTCGGCCTGCTGCGGATCGGCGAGCCCGGCACGCACGGCCGGGCGGTGCTCCGCACCGACGGTCAGGGACACCTCGTACGGGACGGCCGCCACGAGTACCGCTTCGGGCCCGGCACCTCCGACGCCCGCTGGCACCCCGTACGGGTCTGGGAGGACACCGCACTGGACGACCTCGACCCGTACCGCAACTGCTTCCCCCGCCCGCCCCGGCTCCGGCTGGGCGCCGCCGAGGCCGCCGAGTGGGGGCGCCGGCTGTCCGCCGCCTGGGCCCTGCTGCACCGCACCGTGCCGGGCCTGGCCCGGCAGGCGCGGGCCGGCCTGACCACCCTCACCCCGCTCGCCGGCGGCCCCCGGGCGGGCCGCGGCGAGGCCGGCCGGCACGGCCCCGGCGCGCTGGGCGTGCCCCACACCGGCGGGGTGCGCGAGACCGCCCTCGCGCTGCTCACCGGCCGGCGCCGGGCCCGGCTGCGGGCCCTGACCGAGGTGGCCGACCTGTACGCGCTGGACGGCGAGTGGCTGCACCCCTCGCCCTGGCGGGAGCAGCCGGTGCCGGTGTCCCGGCTGCTGGCCGACGTGTACGAGGGCGTGGCGGTGGAGGCGTACCGGAGGGCCGAAGGACCGCTGCCGCCCGGGTACGGCGTGCCCGGCGACCGGGTCGAGCAGGCCCTCGACCGGCTGTCCGCCGCCGCCGAACTCACCAGCACCGGCAAGGCCCTGGCCGCCGAGCTGCACGGCGAACTGAAGGGGGCCGGCGCGTGACCCGCCCCCGCACGGCGGAAGGGCCGGAGGCGTGAGCGCACCGGACCTGCGGGAGGACCTGCGGAACCTGGGGGTCGGGCCGGGCGGGCGGCTGCTGGTGCACGCCTCGCTGCGCGGCACCGGCCTGCGGGCCGAGGAGGTCCGGGACGCCCTGACCGGCGCCCTGGGGGAGGACGGCACCCTCGTCGTCCCCGCCTTCACCCCCGGCAACTCGGCCTCCTCCAGCGTGCACCTCGCCCGTACCGCCGGGATGACCGAGGCCGAGGCCGCGGCGTTCCGCGCGGCCATGCCGGCCTTCGACCCGCTGACCACCCCCAGCGAGGGCATGGGACGGCTGGCCGAGTCCGTGCGGACCGCCCCCGGCGCGCACCGCAGCGCCCACCCGCAGACCTCGTTCGCCGCGCTCGGGCGGGACGCGGGAATGCTGTGCGCCGGGCACCGTACGGAATGCCACCTGGGGGAGGAGTCACCCCTGGGAACGCTGTTCTGGACGGGGGCACAGGTGCTCATGATCAACGTGGGATTCTCGGTGTGCACGGCATTCCATCTCGCGGAATACCGAATTCCGAAGCCTCCCGTGCGCGAGTACCGCTGCGTCGTGGGCCTGCGGGGTAAGTCCCGGTGGATCGGGTACGAGGATGTCGCGCTCGACGACGGGGATTTCGCGGAGATCGGCAACAGCCTTCCCGAATCCGCGGTCCGCAGGGGGCTACTGGGAGGGGCGGCCGCGGTGCTTTTCTCGATCACCGACGCGGTGGACCACGCCCTTGCCTGGATGACCGAAAATAGGCGTTGATTGACTGAACGCCGAAGGGAATCGTTTCCATTCGATGTGAGTGGTCATCACGGGACGGGGGTCGTGTGCCTTCAGCAGCGCAGCCGTACTTCTTTCTCAGTTACGCGCACACACCACGGTACGGGGCCGGGGGACCCGACCCGGACATGTGGGTCGAGAGGCTCTTCCGCGACCTCTGCGGCCACGTCATGGCCCTGACGGACCTGCCCGCCGGATCCCCCGCCGGATTCATGGACCGCGAGATGCGCGCCGGAGAGGGCTGGTCGGAGCGGCTCGGCGCCGCACTCGCCTCCTGCCTGGTCTTCGTCCCGCTCTTCTCCCCCCGCTACTTCGCCAGCGAGATGTGCGGCAAGGAGTGGTACGCCTTCGCCCAGCGCGCCATCCGCCACGGCGCCCTCAGCAACGAACCCACCGAGGCCATCGTCCCCGCCCTCTGGGTCCCCGTACCCCCCGACCAGCTCCCCGGACCCGCCGAACGCCTCCAGTTCAACCACAACACCTTCGGCGACCGCTACGTCACCGACGGCCTCTACGGCCTCATCAAACTCCGCAGCTACGCCGAACAGTACGAACGCGCCGTCTACGAACTCGCCAAACGCATCGTGCGGGTGGCCGAGACCGTACGCCTCCAGTCCAGCCGCCCCGTCGACTACCGCCTCGTCCCCAGCGCCTTCGGCAACCCCGGCAACACCGCCCGCACCATGCAGGTCACCGTCGCCGCCGCCACCCGCCACGACCTCCCCGAAGGCCGCAGCCACTCCTACTACGGCGACTCCGCACTCGACTGGAACCCCTACCACCCCGACGCCCGGCGCCCCGTCGCCTACGTCGCCGAGGACCTCGTCCGATCGCTCAACTACCGCACCACCATGGCCTCCTTCGACGACGAGGCCGGGCACTTCGACAGCAAACAGCCCCCCACCCGGCCGGAGATCCTGATCGTCGACCGCTGGGCGGTGGCCGACGAACAGCGCAGGCAGCGCCTCGCCGCCTTCGACCAGGACCCCCGCCCCTGGGTGAGCGTGGTCGTGCCGTGGAACCGGCTCGACCCCCAGAGCCGCGCGAAGGAGAGCGAGTTGGTCCATCGGCTAGAGGACACCATGCCGGTCAAGATGAGCCAGGGGCGCGCCGCCTGCCGGGCCGCCGCCAACGGCGTGACGAACATGGAAACCCTCGGGCAGATCCTGCCGCAGGTGGTCGAGGCCGCCGCGCAGCAGTTCCTCAGACACGCCCAGGTCTATCCCCCCGCGGGCGGCGGCCACACCGAACGCCCCCGCCTCCTCGGCCCCATGGGCATATCCGGCGGCCCACCCCTCCCACCGCCCGCGCCCTTCCCACCCGACCACCTCCCCCCGGCCACCACCGGCCCCCGGGACGAAGCCGCCACCGACGGGGACCACCACCCCGCAGACGACCGGGCACAGGCACACCACACCGATGCGGAGGACACGGATGACGGCCAGTCGTGACGGACGCATCGTCACCTTCTACTCGTACAAGGGCGGCACCGGCCGCACCATGGCCCTGGCCAACACCGCCTGGATCCTCGCCGCCAACGGCAAGCGCGTCCTCGCCCTCGACTGGGACCTCGAAGCCCCCGGCCTGCACCGCTTCTTCCACCCCTTCCTCGACCCCTCCACCCTCGGCGCCACCACCGGCGTCATCGACCTGATCACCGAATACGCCTGGGCCGCCACCAGCCCCGTCCAGCGCTCCGACGACTGGCACCGCGACTACGCCCGCATCCAGCAGCACGCCGTCTCCCTCACCCCCGAGAACCTCGGCTGGGAGTTCCCCGACGGAGGCACCCTCGACTTCGTCTCCGCCGGCCGCCAGAACCGCGAGTACTCCGCCACCGTCTCCACCTTCGACTGGGACAACTTCTACGACCGGCTCGGCGGCGGCCACTTCTTCGACGCGCTCCGCGCGGACATGAAGGAGAACTACGACTACGTCCTCATCGACAGCCGCACCGGCCTCAGCGACATCGCCGACATCTGCACCGTCCACCTCCCCGACGTCCTCGTCGACTGCTTCACGCTCTCCGACCAGTCCATCGACGGCGCCGCCTCCGTCGCCCGCCAGATCGACGAGCGCTACCCCGACCGCGGCATCAGGATCTACCCCGTCCCCATGCGCATCGACGAGGGCGAGAAGGAGAAGGCCGACGCCGGACGCGCCCTGGCCCGCCTGAAGTTCGACCGCTTCCCCTCCGGCCTCGTCGGCGACGAGGCCACCGCCTACTGGGGCGCCGTCGAGATCCCCTACCGGCCCTACTACGCCTACGAGGAGACCCTCGCCACCTTCGGCGACGAAGCCGGCCTCACCAACTCCCTCCTCTCCGCCTTCGAACGCCTCACCGCCGTCGTCACCGGCGGAGAGATCACCTCCATGCCGCCCGTCGGCGAAGAGGTCCGGCTCCGCATCCGCGACGCCTTCACCCGCCGCCGCCCCGCCCAGCCCGCCGACCTCTTCCTCAGCTACGTCGCCGAGAACCGCATGTGGGCCGACTGGATCGAATCCGTCCTCACCCGCGCCGGGTTCCGCGTCGTCCCCAAGGACGTCTCCGCCGACACCTCCGGCGACACCCTCGGCGCCGGCTTCGGCACCGACACCCCCGCCCGCACCGTCGTCCTCCTCTCCGGCGCCTACCTCAAGTCCGCCCGCGCCATGGAGGTCTGGGAACGCGCAGCCACCGAGGACGCCACCGGCGGCCGCCGCGGCCTCATACCGCTGCGCGTGGGCGACGTCCGCATGAACGCCCCCCACCTCGACCGCAACCCCGTCGACCTCTTCCGGCTCGACGAGGCCCACGCCACCACCGCCCTGCTGCGCGCCCTCGAACGCCCCGTCGCACTCCCCGAGAACTCCACCCCCGGGCCCCGCTTCCCCGGCACCGTCCCCAAGATCTGGAACGCCCCGCCCCGCAACCCCGGCTTCACCGGCCGCAGCGTCGTCCTGGAACGCATGCGGGACCAGCTCGGCGGCGGCATATCCGTGGTGCTGCCCCAGCCGCAGACCCTCTACGGACTCGGCGGCGTCGGCAAGACACAGGTCGCGCTGGAATACGTACACCGCTTCATGGCCGACTACGACCTGGTCTGGTGGATCTCCTCCGAACAGACCGACGACGTCGTCGCCGGCCTCGCCGAACTCGCCGTCCGGCTCGGCGCCCAGACCGGCGAGGACATGGCCGCCGCCTCCCAGGAGGCCATCGACCTCCTCCGGCGCGGCGTGCCCACCTCCCGCTGGCTCCTCGTCTTCGACAACGCCGACGACCCCGAGAACCTCAAGCGCTTCTTCCCGCCCGGCGGCCCTGGCCACATCCTCGTCACCTCCCGCAACCAGAGCTGGTCCCAGTACGGCGACGCGCTCCCGGTCGACGTGTTCCTCCGCGAGGAGTCCGTCGAACACCTCCAGCGCCGCGCCCCGGGCCTCACCCTCGACGACGCCGACCAGGTCGCCACCGCAGTCGGCGACCTCCCCCTGGCCGTCGAACAGGCCGGCGCCTGGATCGCGGAGACCGCCACCCCCGTCTCCGCCTACCTCGAACAGCTCGCCCAGCAGGCCGCCCGCGTCCTCGCCCTCAACCAGCCCGCCGGCTACCCCGAACCCGTCGCCGCCACCTGGAACGTCTCCATAGAGCGCCTCCAGAGCCGCTCACCGGCCGCCGTCCGGCTCCTCCAGCTGTGCGCCTTCTTCGCACCCGAACCGATCAGCGCCAACCTCCTCTACAGCAAGGAGATGATCGACGCCCTCAAGCCGTACGACGCCTCGCTCCAGGAGAAGCTCGTCCTCGGCCGCGTCATCCGCGAGATCGGCCGCTTCGCCCTCGCCAAGGTCGACCAGGTCAGCAACAGCATCCAGGTCCACCGCCTGGTCCAGGCCGTCATCCGCGCCCAGCTGAGCGAGGACGAGCAGCGCGAGGCCCGGCACGCCGTCCACCGCATCCTCGCCGGCGCCCGCCCCGACGACGACGAACCCATCGACAACCCCGGCACCTGGCCCCGCTTCGCCACCATCTGGCCGCACCTTGCCCCCTCCGAGGCCCGCTACTGCAAGGAGCCCGAGACCCGCAGGCTGCTCATCGACCGCGTCCGCTACCTGTGGAAGCGCGGCGACTTCAAGGCCGCCTTCCAGCTCGCCACCGAACTCCGCGAGGCCTGGAAGGCACAGCTCGGCGACACCGACCTCCAGTACCTCTACCTGCGCTTCCACCTCTCCAACATCCTGCGCTCGCAAGGCCGGTTCGTGGAGGCCAAGGAACTCGACGAGGTCACCCTGGAGCGGCAGGCCGCCGCCCTCGGCGCCTCCCACCCGCACACCTACATGACCACCAGCGGCCTGGCCATGGACCTCGGCGCCCTCGGCCAGTACGGCAAGGCGATGGAACTGGCCACCGCCGCGCACGACGGGTTCAGCCAGATCTTCCACGAGGCGCACCCGCGCACCCTGGCCGCCGCCAACAACCGCGCCCTGAACCTGCGCATGATCGGCCGCTACAAGGACGCGTACAACATCGACGAGGAGGTCTACAAGCTCCGCCAGGAGGTCCTGGGCCCCGAGCACCCCTACACCCTCTCCTCCGCCCAGAACCTCGCTCGCGACCTGCGTGAGGTCGGCCGGTACGACGAGTCCGTGCAACTCCTCAGCCGCACGTACGAGATCTACAAGGAGGGGCTCGGCCGGGCCTTCCCCGGCACCCTGTCGGCCGGCAAGAACCTGGCGGTCTCGCTGCGCCGCGCCGGGCAGCTGGAGGACGCGCTGCGGCTGACCAAGGCCACCCGGGGCCGCTACAAGGCCAAGTACACCGCGGTCAACCCGGACCTGCTGGCCTGCGACCTGAACTACGCGGCCGACCTGTTCGCGACCGGCGACGCGGCCGGGGCGCGGGACATCGCGCAGGAGGTGGTGGACGAGTACATGCAGGTGCCCGGCGCCCGGCACCCGTACACCCTGGCCGCCATCAACAACCTCGCGATCTTCCACTGGGGGTCGGGGGCGCCGGAGACGGCGCGGGAGATGCTGCGGGAGGCCATCGGCCTGATGCGGGAGGTCCTGGGCGACGACCACCCGCACACCGTGTGCGCCACGCTGAACCTGGCGAACGCGTACGCCGACCTCGGTGACCCGGAGCGGGCGCTGGAGCTGGAGGGGGCCGCGCTCGGGCGGCTCCGGTCGGCCCTCGGCCCCGACCACCCGGACACGCTGAGCGCCGCCTCCAACATGTCGGTCACCCTCGACATGGTCGGGCGGAAGGAGGAGGCCGCGCGGCTGCGGGCCGAGACGGTGCTGGACCTCGCCCGGCAGCTGGGGGAGGACCACGCCCTGACCCGGTACGCGCGCGAGGCGCGGCGGGTGCACCGGGACCTGGAGCCGCTGGCGGTGTGAGGCGGGGGCCGGTCCGGTCCCGCCCGGCGGGTGCGGGACGGGGCCGGGCGGGACCGGACCGGGCCGGCGCCGCCGTGTGACGTCGCATGTGACATTGCGGTGTGACACGGAGGCGCGGCCCCCGCCCCGTCAGTCCGGCGGCGCCTCCGGGTCCCGCAGCAGCCAGGTCAGGATCTGGGGGAGGGCGCGGAAGGCGGCGAAGTGGGCCGCCGCCGGCTCGATGGTGGTGGTGGCGCCGGGGATGCGGCGGGCCAGCCAGCGGGAGTGGCTCACGGGCGAGAACACGTCCTGCTCGCCGTGCCAGAGCAGCACCGGGCAGCGGATGTCGGCCGGGTCGAACCCCCAGGGGCTGGACAGCGCGAGCAGGTCGTCGATCCAGCCGTAGGCGGAAGTGCGCAGCCCCTCGCGGTAGTTGGCCTCCAGCATCAGGCGCAGTCCGGCGTCGGCGACGATCATCTTGTCGTGGTCGGTGAGTTCCTGGCGCAGCTCGTCCAGCAGCCGCTTGGGGTCCTTGCGGATGCCGTCGGCGCGGGGGATCAGCCGGGCCGCCAGCTCCTCCGGGTCGACGGTCGCGGCGGTGTACTCGCGCACGTTGTGCGCGGTCATGCCGTCGAACCAGTCCAGTCCGTCCGCGTCCCAGGGGGCGAGGCCGACGAGGGCCGCGGCCCGGGTGACCCGGTCCGGCAGCAGCGCGGCGCAGGCGAGGGCGTGCGGGGAGCCGCCGGAGCGGCCCGCGACGGCGAACCGCTCGATGCCGAGGGCGTCGGCGATCGCGGCCACGTCCTGGGCCACGTCGGCGACGGTGCGGCCGGGATGGCGGTCGGAGCCGCCGTATCCGGGCCGGTCGTACGCGATGAGCTGCATGCGGCGCTGGTACAGGACCATGCCCCGGGGGGCCGGGCCCAGCCGGCTGCCCGGCATGCCGTGGAGGAGGAAGACCGGCTTGCCGCGGGGGTCTCCCAGCCGTTCGACCAACAGATGCCGCCCGTCCGCGGCGCGCACCCGGTTGCGCACGCCTCGCCTCCCTCGCGGTAGACCGCTTCAGCTGCCATCGATGATTGTCGCCGGGGTGGAGGGCGCACGAAAGAGCGCACTTGTCCGAAATTCTTGTGAAAGTTTTCACAATCTCACAAGGGGCCTTTGGTCCTCTGGCATATGCGCAGGTCAACCGGGACTATCGGCGTCCCGCCGGTGATCGTAAAGGACTTTCGGACCACCGGAAGGGGGCTTTTTTCGGCACCCCCGCCTCCGTTTGCGGGTGTCGAATTGAGATGTCGGGAAAACGGGTCGCAATGAAGGAGACCGGCATGCAGGCCAACGAGATGGTGGACGGACTGGTCCAGGACGCGCTCACCGCGCTCGGCCGGTTCGAGACGTTCACCCAGGAGCAGGTCGACCACATCGTCAAGAAGGCGTCACTCGCCGCCCTGGCCGCCCACGGCGAACTCGCCCGGCTCGCCGTCGAGGAGACCGGCCGCGGCCTCTTCGAGGACAAGGCCGTCAAGAACCTCTTCGCCTGCGAACACGTCGTCAACTCGATGCGCGGCCTGAAGACCGCCGGCGTCATCCGCCGCGACGAACTCAACGGCATCACCGAGATCGCCGAACCCGTCGGCGTGGTCTGCGCGATGACCCCCGTCACCAACCCGACCTCGACCACGGTCTTCAAGGCGCTGATCGCCCTCAAGACCCGCAACCCGATCATCTTCGCCTTCCACCCCTCCGCGCAGAACTGCTCGGCCGAGGCCGCCCGCATCGTGCGCGACGCCGCGATCGCCGCCGGCGCCCCCGAGCACTGCGTCCAGTGGGTCGCACAGCCCTCCATGGAGGCCACCGGCGCCCTCATGAACCACCCGGGCGTCTCCACGATCCTCGCCACCGGCGGCAACGCGATGGTCAAGGCCGCCTACTCCTGCGGCAAGCCCGCCCTCGGCGTCGGCGCCGGCAACGTCCCCGCCTACGTGCACAAGACCGCCAAGCTCAACCGCGCCGTCCACGACATCGTCCTGTCCAAGGCCTTCGACAACGGCATGATCTGCGCCTCCGAGCAGGCCGTCGTCCTCGACGCCGAGATCTACGAACAGGGCCTGGCCGAGTTCCGGCGGCTCGGCGCCCACATCGTCACCGCCGCCGAGAAGACCAAGCTGGAGGAGTACGTCTTCGGCGCCACCGCGTTCGCCGCGAACTGCTCCGGCGCAAAGCTCAACCCCGCCGTGGTCGGCAAGTCCGCCCGCTGGATCGCCGAACAGGCCGGCTTCACCGTCCCCGACGGCACCTCGATCCTCCTCGCCGAATGCGCCGAGGTCGGCGAGGGCGAACCGCTGACCCGCGAGAAGCTCTCCCCGGTCCTCGCCGCCCTCAAGGCCGACAGCACCGAGCACGGACTCGAACTCGCCGCGCGCATGGTCGAGTTCCACGGCCTCGGCCACAGCGCCGCCATCCACGCCGAGGACGAGGACCTCGTCGAGGAGTTCGGCCGGAAGGTCAAGGCCGTCCGCGTCATCGCCAACTCGCCCTCCACCTTCGGCGGCATCGGCGACGTCTACAACGCCTTCCTGCCCTCCCTCACCCTCGGCTGCGGCAGCTACGGGCACAACTCGGTGTCGAACAACGTCACCGCGGTCAACCTCGTCAACATCAAGCGGATCGGACGGCGCAACAACAACATGCAGTGGTTCAAGGTGCCCCCGAAGATCTACTTCGAGCGCAACTCCATCCGCTACCTCGCCGAGATGGACGGCATCAGCCGCGTCTCCATCGTCACCGACAGGACCATGGTCGACCTCGGCTTCGTCCGGAAGGTCACCGACATCCTCCAGGCCCGCCCGGACGCCGTGGCCGTCCAGGTCATCGCCGACGTCGAGCCCAACCCCGAACTGTCCACCGTCCAGGCCGGCGCCGCCCTGATGCGCGAGTTCCGCCCCGACACCATCATCGGCCTCGGCGGCGGCTCCCCGATGGACGCCGCGAAGATCATGTGGCTGATGTACGAGCGCCCCGAGGTCGAATTCGCCGACACCAAGGAGAAGTTCTTCGACATCCGCAAGCGCGCCTACACCTTCCCCAGGCTCGGCGAGAAGGCGAAGCTCGTCGCCATCCCCACCACCTCCGGCACCGGCTCCGAGGTCACCCCCTTCGCCGTCATCTCCGACCCCGCCGCCGCCCAGAAGTACCCCCTCGCCGACTACGCGCTCACCCCCGACGTCGCCATCGTCGACCCGGTCCTCCCGATGAACCTCCCGCCCACCGTCACCGCCGACTCCGGCTTCGACGCCCTCACCCACGCCACCGAGGCCTACGTCTCCGCGTACTCCAACGACTACACCGACGGCCTCTGCCTCCAGGCCATCAAGCTGATCTTCGAGAACCTGGAACGGTGCGTCACCGACGGCCCCCGCGCCCCCGAGGCCCGCGAGAAGATGCACAACGCCTCGACCGTCGCCGGCATGGCCTTCGCCAACGCCTTCCTCGGCCTCGTCCACGCCATGGCACACACCCTCGGCAACACCTTCCACATCGCCCACGGCCGCACCAACGCCCTCCTCCTGCCCCACGTCATCCGCCACAACGGCACCGTCTCCCACAAGGCCACCCCCTGGCCCAAGGCCGAGGTCTACCGGGCACCGGAACGCTTCCAGGAGATCGCCCGCATGCTCGGCCTCCCGGCCGACACCCCCGAACAGGGCGTGGAGGCCTACGCCTCGGCCGTCGAGGACCTGCGCCGCCGCTGCGGCATCCCGGCCTCCTTCGCCGAGGCGGGCGTCGACGAGCGGGCCTTCATCGAAGCCCTCCCGCAGCAGGCCGTGAACGCCTACGCCGACCAGTGCGCCCCCGCCAATCCGCGGATGCCGATGATCGACGACATGCAGCGGCTCATGCGCCAGGCCTACTACGGGAACCGGGAGGGAGCCCCTGGCGAGAGGTGACCGACGGCAGACAGCAGGCCCGGGGCCTGTCCGGCGCAGCCGCGCCGGACAGGCCCCGGGCCTTTCGCCGCCCGTCGGTCACTTCTTCGGCCAGTACCAGAGCGGCTCGCCCAGCGGCCCCCTCCCGCCCCGCGACCTCCAGCCAGGGTGGTGATCACGCCTCGGGGGCGTCCTCCGGGGCGAGGAAGCGGCCCATCGGCAGCACCGGGCGGCCCCAGGTGCTCGCGAGGATCTGGCCCGCCAGCAGGTACGTCGCTCCGAGCGCGGCCAGCAGCCCGGACCAGCCCGCGATCCTGTTCCAGAGCACGTCGCCGGTGAAGCCGTGGACGGTCATGCCGACGAAGACGACCAGGACGCAGGTGAAGGTCGCCAGCAGGGCCAGGTGGATCCGCCAGCTCCCCAGCCACAGCACGAACACCACGAACACCCACGGCAGGGCGAACAGCCCCGACACGTCCCCGCGCAGCGCCGGGTCGGTGGCCGGCAGCACCCACTGGAGCAGCGCCGCCTTGGCCATCCAGAAGGTGCCGAACCCGCCGAACACCGTGGCGTGCCAGGTGTCGCCGCGCTGCGCCTGGAACAGCCCGGCCAGCAGCTGCGCCAGCCCGCCGACGAAGAAGCCCACCACCGGCAGCACCGAATGGGCGAGCTTCTCCGGGAAGACCCCCGCGTCGATGCCGGTGGCGATGACCGTCACCACGATGAACCCGGTCAGGCCCAGCGGACCCAGCTGCGCCTGCGCGGTCGGCTCCATCCGCTTGACGGAGATCGACTGCTCGGCGGGCCCCTGCCGGTGCCGCAGCACGTTCCCCGTCACGGGCGGCTGCCGGGCGCCGCGGTGTCACCGGGTGCGGCGCCCCCGGGCGTCGCGGCCGTGGGTGTCGTGCCCGCGGGTGTCGTGGCCCCGTGCACCGCGGTCCCGGCCGGGCCCTGGCCGCCGCCCTTGCGGAGGAGCGCGCAGGCCATGGTCACCGCCGCGCCCAGGACCGCCCAGCCGGCCAGCACCAGCATCGAGAAGGTCATGTCGTTGCCCTTGAAGTACGCGACCGAGCGCGCCGCGTACGTGCCCGCGCCCGGCGGGAACCAGGGCCCGATCGCCCGCCAGAACGGCGGCAGCAGCGGCCACGGGTAGGCGCCGCCCGCGCTGGGGTTGCCCAGCACCACCACGATCAGGATCGCCAGGCCGATGCCGATCACACCGGCCAGGCCCTGGAGCGCCAGCGTCAGCGCGCCGACCGCGAAGACCAGCAGCGTGCCCAGCCCCCACAGGGCCATCAGGCTGCCGGGCAGGGCGTCCAGCACCGGTCCCGCGATCAGCGCGCCCAGCAGGCCGGCCACCACCGCGTACAGCAGCAGCGCGCCGAGCCGGATCAGGGCGCGGGCCGGGTTCGCGGGGCGGGCCCCGGCGCTGATGGCGAGGATCGCCGCACACAGGTAGCCGCCCACGCACCAGCCGACGACCAGGTAGAAGGAGGACAGGCCGCGCGCGTCGCCCTTGGCGGCGGGTGCCACGTCGACGGTCACCAGGTTCCGCCGCTGGGCCGCCTCGACCGCCTGTACGACCTCCTGGAGCGCCTGGGAGAGGGAGGCGCCGGCGCCGCCGGCCACCAGCAGCCGGTCGGTGGTGCCGCGGGGGTCGATGAGCAGGGCCCCGTCGACCTGCCGGTCCTTGATCCGGTCGACGGCGGTGGCCTCGTCCGCGACGGCGCTGGCGTCGAGCGGGTCGCCCGGGAGGGCGTCGAGCCGCTGGACGGCCTGGTCGGTGATCTGGGCCGCCGGGGTGACCACGGCGAGCTTGATCTCGTGCGGCTTGGGCTGGTGGAAGGCACCGATGTACGAGGCGATGAAGGCGAGCTGGAGCGCCAGCACCCCGATGAGCAGCAGCGCGGCCCGGGTGGTGACGGCGTCCTTCACTTCGGCGAGAAAACCGGGGGGCGGCCCCGCCGGGGCGTCTGAGGTGCGCTGAGTCATACCGTCCACGCTCGGTGCAGGGCCCGTGCGGCGACAGCAGGAAGGGTCCGAACGGATGACCGGAGGCCCGCCTTCCCGGTCGAACATTTGTGTCGTACGTGCGTTCGAAACTGGTCTATGGTGGAAGAGGGGGAGGCGGTCATCGAGGGAAGCAGGAGGCGCGGGTGCCCGGTTTTACGCATCTGCACACCGTTTCCGGGTTCTCCGCGCGGTACGGAGCCTCGCACCCGGAACGGCTGGCGGAGCGTGCCGCCGAGCGGGGCATGGACGCCCTCGCCCTCACCGACCGCGACACCCTCGCGGGCGCGGTCCGGTTCGCCAAGGCCTGCGCCGCGGCCGGGATCCGGCCGCTGTTCGGCACCGGCCTGGCCGTCGACCCGGCCCCCGTCACCGGTGACACCGCAGTGTCACATGTCACCCCGCACACCACCCAGCGCCGCCGCACCCCGGTCAAGGGCGGCGCCTTCGTCGACGAGTCCGCCCCCCGCGCCGTCTTCCTGGCCCGCGACGGCGCCGCCGGCTGGGCCGACCTGTGCCGCCTGGTCACCGCCGCCCACGCCCGCACCCCCGGCACCACCGCCCCGCCCCGCCTGCCCTGGCCCCACAACCACGCCGAGGGCCTCTTCGTCCTGCTCGGCCCCGACTCCGAGGTCGGCCGCGCCCTCGCCGCCGGCCGCCCCGACCGCGCCGCCCGCCTGCTCGCCCCCTGGCGGGAGGTCTACGGCGACGCCCTGCGCCTGGAGGCCGTCCACCACGGCGTACCGGGCACCGGCCCCGGATCCCTCCGCCTGGCCGCCCGTACCGTCGGCTTCGCCGCCGAACAGGGCGTACGCGCCGTCCTCAGCAACGCCGTCCGGTACGCCGACTCCGGCCAGGGCCCCGTCGCCGACGTCCTCGACGCCGCCCGCCGCCTCGTGCCCATCGACCCCCGCAAGGGCCTGGACGGCGGCGAACGCTGGCTCAAGGACCCCCGCGCCATGGCCGCCGCCGCCGAACGCGTCGCCGAGGCGGCCGGCCTGCGCCGCGACGGCGCGCACCGGCTGCTGGCCGAGACCCGGCACACCGCCGAGGCCTGCGCCGTCGACCCCGAGGACGACCTGGGCATGGGATCCGTGCACTTCCCCGAACCGGGCCTGGTCGGCGCCGGCCGCCGCACCGCCCAGCGGGTCCTCGCCTCCCGCTGTGCCGCCGGCATGGTGCTCCGCGGCTACGCCGGCCGGCGCGCGTACTGGGACCGGATGCACCACGAGCTGGACATCATCGCCCACCACGACTTCGCCAGCTACTTCCTGACCGTCGCTCAGGTCGTGGACGACGTACGGGACATGGGCATCCGGGTGGCCGCCCGCGGCTCCGGAGCCGGCTCCCTCGTCAACCACCTGCTCGGCATCGCGCACGCCGACCCGGTGGAACAGGACCTGCTCATGGAGCGCTTCCTGTCCAAACGCCGCCCCGTGCTGCCCGACATCGACATCGACGTCGAATCCGCCCGCCGCCTGGAGGTCTACCGGGCCATCCTCGACCGGTTCGGCCCCGAACGCGTCGCCGCCGTCGCCATGCCCGAGACCTACCGGGTCCGGCACGCCATCCGCGACGTGGGCGCCGCCCTGTCCCTGGACCCCGCCGAGACCGACCGGCTCGCCAAGGCCTTCCCCCACATCCGCGCCCGCGACGCCCGCGCCGCCCTGGCCGAACTCCCCGAACTCCGGCAGGTCGACGGGGAGCGGTACGGCCGGCTGTGGGAACTCGTCGAGGCGCTCGACGCGCTCCCGCGCGGGATCGCCATGCACCCCTGCGGCGTGCTGCTGTCCGACTCCACCCTGCTCGCCCGCACCCCCGTCGTGCCCACCAGCGGCGAGGTCCCCCTCGGTCCCGGCCTGGGCAGCGCACCGATCCCGATGTCCCAGTTCGACAAGGACGACGTCGAGGACCTCGGGCTGCTCAAACTCGACGTCCTCGGCGTCCGCATGCAGTCCGCGATGGCCCACGCCGTCGCGGAGATCCGCCGCGCCACGGGGGAGGAGGTCGACCTCGACGACCCCGCGCAGCTGCCCCCGGGCGACGAGGCGACGTACCGGCTGATCCGCTCCGCCGAGACCCTCGGCTGCTTCCAGATCGAGTCCCCCGGCCAGCGCGACCTGGTCGGCCGGCTCCAGCCCGCCACCTTCCACGACCTCGTCGTGGACATCTCGCTGTTCCGCCCCGGCCCGGTCGCCGCCGACATGGTCCGGCCCTTCATCGAGGCCCGGCACGGCCGCGCACCCGTCCGCTACCCGCACCCCGACCTGGAGGAACCGCTGCGCGAGACCTACGGCGTCGTCGTCTTCCACGAGCAGATCATCCGGATCGTCGACATCATGACGGGCTGCGGCCGGGACGAGGCCGACCGGGTGCGCCGGGGCCTCTCCGACCCCGAGTCGCAGGGCCGCATCAAGGCCTGGTTCACCCGCTGCGCCGAGGAGAAGGGCTACGCGCCGGAGGTCGTCGCCCGCACCTGGGAGATCGTCGAGGCCTTCGGCAGCTACGGCTTCTGCAAGGCCCACGCGGTGGCCTTCGCCGTCCCGACCTACCAGTCCGCCTGGCTCAAGACCCACCACCCCGCCGCCTTCTACGCCGGCCTGCTCACCCACGACCCCGGCATGTACCCCAAGCGGCTGCTGCTCGCGGACGCGCGGCGGCGCGGGGTGCCCGTACTGCCCCTGGACGTGAACCGCTCCGCCGTGGCCCATCGAATCGAACTGGTGTCCGGTTCGCCGGAGCGGTGGGGCCTCCGCCTCGCCCTCGGCGACGTCCACGGAATCAGCGAGGCCGAGGCCGCCCGGATCGAGGAGGGTCAGCCCTACGCCTCCCTGCTCGACTTCTGGGACCGCGCCCACCCCGGCCGCCCCGTCGCCGAACGCCTCGCTCAGGTCGGCGCGTTGGACTCCTTCGGCGCCAACCGCCGGGACCTGTTGCTGCACCTGTCCGAACTCCACCGCTCCCGCAGGGGACTCGCCGCGCACGGCGGCCAACTCCCGCTGGACGGCGGCCGCCGGACCGCGCCCGTGGGCCTGCCCGACCTCAACGAGGCCGAGCGCCTCAGCGCCGAACTCGGCGTCCTCGGCATGGACGCCTCCCGCCACCTGATGGACGACCACCACGCCTTCCTCGCCGAACTCGGCGCCGTCCCCGCCCGGCGGCTGCGCGAGGCCGAACACGGCAGGACCGTGCTGGTCGCGGGCGCCAAGGCGGCCACCCAGACCCCGCCCATCCGGTCCGGCCGGCGGGTCATCTTCACCACCCTCGACGACGGGACCGGCCTGGTCGACCTCGCCTTCTTCGACGACAGCCACGAGCGGTGCGCGCACACCGTCTTCCACTCCTGGCTGCTGCTGGTCCGCGGCGTGGTGCAGCGCCGGGGGCCGCAGAGCCTCAGCGTGGTCGGCGAGGCCGCCTGGAACCTCGCGGAACTGGCCGAACTCCGGCGCGAGGGCGGCCTGGACGCGGTCGCGGCCCGCCTCGCCGAACCCGCCGCCGGTCCGTCCGGCGCGTCCGGCGGCCCCGGTGGCCCCGACGCTTCGGGTCCTTCCGGCGGCGGGCCGGCCGGCGGCGGTGCGACGGGCGGCGACGCGACGGGCGACGGGTCCGCACCCGCCCCCGAAGGCCGTCCCGCCCCCGAAGGCCGTCCCGCCCCCGACGGCCGCCACGGCGCCGACAGCGGCCGCCGCATCCACCTGTCCACCGGCTACGAACTGAACCCGTGGGCCGACCTCCAGCCCCCCGGCTCGGGCCCGGCCACCGGCCGCAAGCTCTGGCACTCCAGCCCGGGGAGCGCGGGATGACACCCCAGACCACCACCCAGGCCCCCACGGCCCGCCGCCGAGCGCCCGGCACCGGCCCGGCACCCCGCCCGGCAGCCGGAACCGCGAGCCGCCCCGCACCCGAGACGACGCACCACCCGGCACGCGGCACCGGCCCTGCGCTCCGCCCGGCGCCTGCCTGCCACCCCGCAGCCGACGAAGCCCCGTACGGGGCCGGCGCGACCGTGCTCTGTGTCCGGTTCCGGCCGCTCGACGGCGCGCCCCTGCCCGCCGACACCCACGCCGGCCTGCTCGACCTGCTCTCCGGGCTCACCCCGGTGGTGCAGGCGCTGCCCCCGGACGGCGCCCTCGCCGACGTCCGCGGCGCACTGCGCTACTTCACCTGTGACACCGCACGGCTGGCGGCGGTCATCCGGGTCCGCGCCCTCGCCCTGCACGGCGTGGACAGCTCCATCGGCGCCGCCCCCAGCCCCATGCTCGCCCGGATGGCCGCCCGCGAGGCCCGCCCCGGCCGGACCCTGCTCGTCCCCGACGAGCCCGCCGCCGTACGGGAGTTCCTGGCCCGCAAGCCCGCCGTCGCCCTCGACGGCGTCGGCACCGCCACCGCCCGCACCCTGGGCGCGTACGGGCTCGACACCGTCGGCCGGATCGCCGCGGCCCCGCTCCCCGCCCTCCAGCGCATCCTCGGCGCCAGGGCCGGACGCGAACTCCACGAGCGCGCCCACGGCATCGACCGCACCCCCGTCGTCCCCGGCGCCACCGCCCGCTCCCTGGCGGCCGAACGCCCCTTCGGCCGCGACGAGATCGACCCCGAACGCCACCGCCGCGCCCTGCTCTCCCTCACCGAGGAACTGGGTGCCCGGCTGCGAGCCGAGGGCCAGGCCTGCCGCTCCCTCGCCCTCACCGTGCGCTGCGCCGACCGCACCACGCTCACCCGCACCAAGGCCCTGCCCGAACCCACGGCCCACTCCGCGGCGCTCACCGCCGCCGCCTACGCCGTATACGGGTCCCTCGGCCTCCAGCGGGCCCGGGTGCGCGCCCTGTCGCTGCGGGCCGAGGGGCTGCTGCCGGCCGAACGCGCCGCCCGGCAGCTCAGCTTCGACCCCGATGACGAGAAGTCCCGGCGGATCGAGGCGGTCGTGGACCGGGTGCGGGCGAAGTTCGGTCCCGGCGCCGTCGTACCCGGCTCACTCGGGCGGCGTAATTTTACCGACGCGTAACTTCCCAGTTTTGCTACCCACCCGTAATTTGACCGGTGCAGCTCGACCTTGTGATCCGGATCACGGGCGAATCCCCACATCGCATCCCCTTGACCGCAAGGAGACCACCCGATGCTGCCCTGGCGACGACTGCTCGGATCCCTGGCCGCCCTGATGCTGGCCGGCGCCGCCCTCACCCCCACCGCGGCCCAGGCCGCCACCGCCCCCAGCTCCGGCTGGAACGACTACACCTGCAAGCCCTCCGCCGCCCACCCCCGTCCCGTGGTGCTCGTCCACGGGACCCTCGGCAACTCCGTCGACAACTGGCTCGCCTTCGCCCCGTACCTGGTGCACCGCGGCTACTGCGTCTTCTCGCTCGACTACGGGCAGCTGCCCGGCGTGCCCTTCTTCCACGGCCTCGGCCCCATCGAGAAGTCCGCCGGCCAGCTCGACGCCTTCGTCGACAAGGTCCTCGCCGCGACCGGCGCCGCCAAGGCCGACCTCGTCGGCCACTCCCAGGGCGGCATGATGCCGCGCTGGTACCTGAAGTTCCTCGGCGGCGCCGAGAAGGTCAACGCCCTCGTCGGCCTGGCCCCCGACAACCACGGGACCACCCTCCTCGGGCTGACCCGACTCCTGCCGTACTTCCCCGGCGCCGAGGACCTGATCAGCGCGGCCACCCCGGGACTCGCCGACCAGATCGCCGGCTCCGCCTTCCTGACCAGGCTCAACGAGGGCGGCGACACCGTCCCCGGAGTCACGTACACGGTGATCTCCACCCGGTACGACCAGGTGGTCACCCCGTACCGCAGCCAGTTCCTCGACGGGCCCGGCGTACGGAACGTCGTGGTCCAGGACCTCTGCCCGCTCGACCTCTCGGAGCACGTCGCCATCGGTCTGACCGACCGGATCGCCTACCACGAGGCGGTCAACGCCCTGGACCCGGCGCACGCGGAACCCACCACGTGCGCCTCGGTCCTCGGCTGAGGGTCAGCGGCCGTGGCGTCCGCCGCCGGTGACGGACCGGCGGCGGACCGTCGCGAACAGCACCGCCGCGCCGACGGCCAGCGCCCCGGCGCCGCCGACCGCGATCATCGGGGTGGCGGAGTCGCCACCCGTCTCGGCCAGGTCACCGGCCGCGGACGGGATCGGTGAGGCGCCGCCGCCGTCGGCGTCGGGCGCGTTGGCGGCCGGCACAGACGGGCTCGCCGACGGTACCGGTGAGGCCCCGGCACCGCCGTGCCCGCCGTGCCCCCCGTGCCCGCCGGTCGCCGAGCCGCCGTCGGCCGGCGGGGTGGAGGGAGCCGGCGTCCCGGGGCCACCAGCCCCGCCCGCACCCCCGGTTACACCCCCGGAGCCACCCGTGGCACCCCCGGACGTACCACCCGTCGAACCGGCGGAACCACCGGAAGTACCACCGGAACCGCCGCTCGTCCCCCCGCCCCCACCACCGGCACCGAACACCACGTCGGAGCAGGTGTAGAAGGCCTCCGGGCTGTCCGAGCGCTGCCAGATGCTGTAGATCAGGTGCCGGCCGGACTTCCGCGGCACCTTGCCGGTGAACATGTAGTCCCCGCCCTGCATCCGCGGGTCGGTGACCTTCGCGAACGGCTTCGACTCCAGGTCGGACCACTTCAGCGGCCGCGACGGGTCGTACCCGTCCCGGGTGATGTACAGCGCGAACGAACCGCGGTGCGGGGCCGTCCCCCGGTAGCGGAACGTGTGCGCACCGGCCGATATCCGGCTGGCCGGCCAGTCGGCCCGGGCCAGATCGAGACCCCGGTACTTCGCGTTGCCCGCGGAGCACAGCTTCCCGTCCGGGATCAACGACCGGTGCTTCCCGGCGGCGTTGGCGATGTTGACGCCGTTCCAGTCGTAGAGGGGCTGCGTCCCGCCCGCCGCCACGGCGGCCTTGCAGGCCGCCGACTTCGGCGCCTCGGGCCCTTCCGCGTAGCAGGCCGCCACCCGGCTCACCGGATCGGTCATCGATCCGTGCGCGGCGGCAGGACCCGCGGGCACCAGCGCCAGCGGTCCGGCGGCGGCCAGCGCGGAAAGCGCGAGGGCGGTACGACGGCGAGCGGTCATGGGGCTGATCTCCTTGAGGGCGGCGCACAGGTCGACGGACGGGACCGAGTCGTACGGCGCCGCACCCCGTACGCGCGGCGCCGCGACCCATCCCGTCGCGAACAGCAAACTAGCCCCGGAAAAACCCGAAAACCGCCTGCTTAAGCGGCGGGAGAGAGATCTTTAGGACGCCCTTAAGGAAAGGCCGGAAAGGGGAGCGGGATGAGTTCCACGGCGAGGCCGCGGGTGGCCGTGGCCGGTGATCTGGATGCCGTGCGGGCCGTTACCGACGCCGCGTACGGGCACTACGTCGCGCGGATCGGGATCCGACCCGCGCCCATGGACGCCGACCACGCGGCGGAGATCGCCGCCGGGCACGTCCACGTCACCGGCACCCCCGTGGCCGGTGTCGTGGTCCTGGTGCCCCGCGGCGACCACCTCTTCCTCGACAGCATCGCCGTCCACCCCGACGCCCACGGCACCGGCCTGGGGCGGCAGTTGCTGGAGTACGCCGAGGAGCGGGCACGTGCCCTCGGGCTCCCCGAGATCCGGCTCTACACCAACGCCCTGATGTGGGAGAACCAGCGGCTCTACCCGCGGTTCGGCTGCGAGTGCACCGAGCGCAGGATCGATGGCGTCTACGACCGCATGCACTACCGGAAGGCGGTCGGCCGAGAAGGGAATTGACGACTCATCAGTCGATCAGTTGCCAGAACTTGCCCAGGCGGGCCAGGAGTTCCAGTTCGTCCAGCGCGTCCGCGGCCTCGGACGCGGCCTCCGGGTCGCGCTCCGCCAGGCCGCTCGCCGCGAACTCGTCCTCGTCCAGACGCAGTACGGCCGAGGCGTCGGCCGAAACCCAGAGGTCCAGATCGAGGTCCTCCGCCACGATCCGCCCGTCCCCGACCACCGCCGGCCGGGTGACGTCGCAGTACCAGCCCTTCAGCACGCCCTCGCCGCTGCGCACCTCCTTGACCGCGTACCAGCGGTCCCGCCAGAAGTGCTCGGTGAACACGTCCCCCGGCTCGAACCGCACGAAGCCGAAGTCCCGCACGCCGTCCGCCGCCCAGGGCGCGCGGACCGTGATCCGCAGCCCGTCGTCGGCGACCACCTCGGCCGGGTACGCCAGCTTCTCCCGGCCCGCCTTGACCAGGCTCACCGTCAGGGTGCCCCCGGCCGCGAGGACCGCCGTGCCGTCCGTCACGATCCGCCCGCCTCCTTCACGTACCGCGCCTCCGTGGCGCAGATCTCGTAGCCGAACCACCGGTTGATGGCCAGCATCGGACCGTTCTCCGCGTCGTTCCCGGTGAACGCCTCCCGGTAGCCGGCCTCCCGGGCCAGGTGCAGCGAGGCGTTCTTGGCGAGCTTCGCCAGGCCCCGGCCCCGGTACGCGCGCCGCGTGCCGGTCATCGCCGTGCCGTAGCGGTCCACGCCGTCCGTGCGGGCCGCGCTGAACGACGCCACCTCGCCGTCCACGACGGCGGCCACGGTCAGTTCGCGGTCCAGCGTCGGGTCCGCCCACACCGTGGCCAGCCAGTCCTCGTAGTCGGACATCTCGGCGCCGATGTCGCCGGGCTCGTCGCCGGTGGCCTCCGCGTCCGCCTCGTACAGCGGCCGCGGGTCGTCCGCGAACACCGAGGCGGGCAGCAGCTCCACTCCCGGCGGCGGCGCCGTCCGCTCCGGCAGCCCCGCGGTCAGGTCCAGCCGCAGGAAGTGCGCCGAACGCCGCCGCTCGTACCCGCGGCGCTCCGCGTACGCCGTGTGCGCGGGCTCGTCCAGCACCCAGGAGAACAGGGCGGTCGCCCCCGCCTCCGTCAGGTACTCCTCGCCGGCCCGCAGCAGCGCCGTGCCGGCGCCCCGGCCGCGGAAGGCCGGGTGGACGTAGGGGTTGACGAAGGCCCGGCCCGGCTCGGGGCTGTCGTACGCGAAGCCCGCCTGGGCGGTGCCCACGACCGTGCCGTCCACCTCGGCGACCAGCACCCGGAACCGCGCCTCGGGCGGATGGCTCACCGCCTCGAAGGCGATGCCGGCCGGGGTGGCGATCATGAAAGGCAGGGCCGCGCGCCGGACGCGGACCACGGCCTCGGCGTCGGCCGGGTCGTCGGAGCGGAGATCACGGATGAGTACGGTCACGTGAGGGGACGTTACGTGCGAACCCGGGCGCGACGCCTGCCATTTTCCCGCCGGTGGGCCACAATCGCCGCGTGACCTCGAAGAACGTCCAGACGCACGTGAAGATCACCATCGACCCGGCCGCGGCAGCGGCCCCGTACGAGCAGCTGCGCGCCCAGATCGCCGACCAGGCCCGCTCGGGCCGCCTGCCGGTCGGCTTCAAGCTGCCGACCGTACGCGGCCTGGCGGAGGAGCTCGGCCTGGCCGCCAACACCGTGGCCAAGGCCTACCGCGCCCTGGAGACGGACGGAGTGGTCGAGACCCGCGGCCGCAACGGCACGTTCGTCGCCGCCGCGGGCGACGCCGCCGCACGGGAGGCGGCGGCCGCCGCGCAGGCGTACGCCGAGCGCGTGACGCGGCTCGGCCTGGACCGGGAGGCCGCGCTGGCCCTCGTACGGGACGCCCTGCGGGCCCTCGGCTAGCCGGGCTCGGAACCGCCTCGGGGGCGGGCCCGTCGCCCGTGCGGGCGCGTCGCCCTGTGCGGGCCCGTCTCAGAGGTACAGGCCCGCGTCCGCGCCCTTGTCCTGGGCCGGTACGGAGGCGGGGCCGCTGCCGCGGCGCAGTGCGAACAGCTCGGCCAGCGTGGCCCCTTCGCGGGCGACGCCCTCCTCGGTGCCGAGCCAGTCCACCGACTCGCGGTGGGTCAGCCGGCCGACCTCGATGCGGGCCAGGCAGCGGCCCGGGCGGACGACCGCGGGGTGCAGGCGCTCCAGGTCCTCGTTGGTGGTGACCCCGACCAGGACGTTGCGGCCCTGGCCGAGCAGGCCGTCGGTGAGGTTCAGCAGCCGGGACAGGGCCTGTCCCGCGGTGTGCCGGGCCTCGCCGCGGATCAGCTCGTCGCAGTCCTCCAGCAGCAGCAGGCGCCAGCGGCCCCGGCTGGTGCCCTCGTCCTCGCCGATGGCGATGTCCATCAGGTAGCCGACGTCGTTGAAGAGCCGCTCGGGGTCCAGTACGCAGTCCACCTGGCACCAGTCCCGCCAGGACCGGGCGAGGGTGCGCAGGGCGGAGGTCTTGCCGGTGCCCGGCGGGCCGTGCAGCAGGAGCAGCCGGCCCGCGATGTCGTCCGGGGTGATCTTCATCAGGCGGTCCATCGCCTCGGCCACCGGCGCGGTGTAGTTGGGGCGGACCTCGGCCCAGGTGCCGGCGCCGATCTGCCGGGTGGTGCGGTGCGGGCCGCGGCGCGGTGACACGTACCAGAAGCCCATCGTGACGTTCTCGGGCTGCGGTTCGGGCTCGTCCTGGGCGCCGTCGGTGGCCTCGCCGAGGACGGAGGCGGCGAGTTCGTCGGTGACGGCGGTGACGGTCACGTCGGCGCCGCGGTTCCAGCGCGAGACGAGGACGGTCCAGCCCTCGCCCTCGGCGAGGGTGGCGCTGCGGTCGGTGTCGCGGGCGGAGCGGACCACCTTCGCGGCGGGCGGCAGGAGGGTGGCCCCGGGTTTGACGCGCTCGATGGTCACGCTCTGGGAGTACGGCTGCTCGCCGTTGGCGAACCGCCCCAGGAACAGGGCGTCGACCACGTCGGAGGGCGAGTCGCTGTCGTCCACGTTGAGCCGGATCGGCAGGGCGTGCCGCGGGTCGCCCGGGGTGTCTGACATGGTCGCCATGATCCGGCACGAACTCCTCCCGTGCACCCGGGTTTCGCCGGTTCGGCCCCCGAACACGAGTGCCCAAACCCCGGTCCGGTGAAGGTTCCTCCGCATTCCTCCGCGCAACATTCTTGGCATGGACACTTCCAGCGGGTGGAGTCCGGCGCTACGAAAAAAGGGGCAGAAGTCCTGCTAAGGGAGGGTCCATGAAACTGTCCCGACTCGCGGCACTCTCAAGCTCGTTGCTCCTCGCCGCGACCGCCGCCCTCATGGGCGCGGCACCGGCCTCGGCCGCCTCCGAGGCCGCTTCCACCGACTACGTGGCGCTCGGCGACTCGTACTCCTCCGGCGTCGGCGCCGGCAGCTACGACAGCGCCAGCGGCAACTGCAAGCGCAGCACCAAGGCCTACCCCCGCCTGTGGGCCGCCGCGCATTCACCCTCGACGTTCGCGTTCACCGCCTGCTCGGGCGCTCGTACGGGTGATGTCACCGCGAGCCAGCTCGGCCCGCTCAACACCGGCACCGACCTCGTCAGCATCACCATCGGCGGCAACGACGCCGGCTTCTCCGACGTCATGACCACCTGCGTCCTCCAGTCCGAATCCAGCTGCCTCAGCCGCATCAACCAGGCCAGGGCATACGTCGACACCACCCTGCCCGGCAAGCTCGACCAGGTGTACTCCGCCATCCGCGGCAAGGCCCCGGCCGCCCGCGTCGTCGTCCTCGGCTACCCCCGCTTCTACAAGCTCAACGGCACCTGCACCGCCGGGCTCTCCGAAACCGAGCGCAAGGCCATCAACGACGCCTCCGACTACCTCAACAACGCCACCGCCAAGCGCGCCGCCGACCACGGCTTCACCTTCGCCTCCGTCGTCGGCTCCTTCACCGGCCACGAGATCTGCTCCGGCAGCGCGTGGCTGCACAGCGTCAACTGGCTCAACATCGGCGACTCGTACCACCCGACCGCCGCCGGACAGTCCGGCGGCTACCTCCCGCCGTTCAGCTCCGCGGCCTGAGAACCGGCCCCCCCCGCCGGCACGGCACCGGATCCCTACGAGGGACCGGGAGCGGGCGTGCCGGACGGGCCGTAGGTAGGGGAGACCCCGCCCGTCGGGGTCTCCATATCACATGTCACCGTGTACGCCACCCACGCCGACTCCCCGCGCACCGGCAGCCGCACCTCCAGCCGGACCGCGTCCTCCACCGCGTCCCCGGGCCGCAGCCCGGACACCGCGTACGCGAACGTCCGCGACCGGCCCCCGTCCGCCCCGTACACCTCCGCCTGCCACCCACCCGGGGAGTGCGCGGAGCCCCGCGTCACCCACCGGTACTCGACCCGCGCCGGCAGCCGCACCACCTCGACCGTGCCCGTGAACTCCGGCCCGGACCCCGAGGGCGGCGGACAGGGCCCCGCGTAGTGCGCGCGCACCGCGTGCACCGCCACCCGGACGCCCTGCCCCGGCGCCGTCGTGCTCCCGCTCCGGCTCGCGCTCGGCCCGCCCGGCGACGCGGACGAGGGCGGCGCACCCGTCGTCGCCCCGGGCACGGTCGCCGGGGCGCTCGTCGCCCCGCCGGACCCCCCGGAGGACCCCGCACCGTCCCGCTGCGCCCGGTCGTACAGCGCCCAGGCCAGCGCGGCCAGCCCCAGCAGCAGGACCAGGATCCCCGCGGTCAGCACCACCCCCGCCCGCGACCCGCGCTCCGGCCGCCCGCCCGGCACCGGCCCGGGCGGGCCGAAGCCCCCGCCGGACCCGTCCGGCCCGCCGGCACCCGTGCCCGCACCGCCCGCCGCAACCCCGGCACCCACCGTCGGAGCGTCCGCCGACGCCCCCGAGGCCCGCGGCGGACCGCCGCCGCGCCCCGACACCGGCCCGCCCGACGCCCGTACCGAACCGCCCGCGCCCACGATCCGCAGCATCCGGCCCGCCTCGGCCGCCGACAGCCGCGCCGCAGGCTCCTTCCGCAGCAGCCCCTCGATCACCGGGGCCAGCTCCCCGGCCCGGCGCGGCGGCGGCAGCTCCTCGTCCACCACCGCGCGCAGCGTGGCCAGTGGGGTGCCCTGCCGGAACGGCGACACCCCCTCCACCGCCGCGTACAGCAGCACGCCCAGCGACCACAGATCCGACTCGGGCCCCGGCTCCCGGCCCAACGCCCGCTCCGGGGCCAGGAATTCGGGAGACCCCACCACCTCGCCGGTCATCGTCAGTGCCGAACTGCCCTCCAGGCGCGCGATCCCGAAGTCGCCCAGCACCACCCGGCCGTCATTGGCCACCAGCACATTGGCCGGCTTCACGTCCCGGTGCAGCACCCCCGCCTCGTGCGCGGCACGCAGCGCGGTCAGCACCTGCTCGCCGATGTGCGCCGCCCGGTGCGGCGGCAGCGGCCCCTCCGCCTCCAGCACCTCCGCCAGCGACAGACCCCGGACCAGCTCCATCACGATCCACGGCCGTCCGTCCTCGGTGACCACGTCGTACACCGTGACCACCCCGCGGTGTGACACCCGGGCCGCCGCCCACGCCTCCCGCTCCAGCCGCGCGTACATCCGCCGCACCTCGGCCTCGTCGAGGCCCGCCGGCGCCCGCACCTCCTTGACCGCCACCTCGCGGCCCAGGACCTCGTCGCGCGCCCGCCAGACCACGCCCATGCCGCCCCGGCCCAGCGGGGCCAGCAGGCGGTACCGGCCCGCGACCACGCGGTCGGGCCCACCACTCGGAACTCCGCTCACGCGAGCCCCCATCCTCCGCCGGCCACCGGTCGGTGGCGGTGCCTCCAGGGTGATCACTCCACGTTAGCCCTCCGTGCCGTTCCTGCCACCCCACGTCGTCGGAACTGCCGACAACTCCCGCAAGAGGGCGCCGAATTCGACCCGAAGGCCGATTGTGTTCGGAGAGTAACGATCGAATTCGGTGAGTGACCGTCAAACCTGGTGAGTGCGTGGTCAATCACCCCTCCCGGGATACCGCACTGCGATACGGGGACGATAGGGTTAACCTGCCCGGGCCGGGCCCTCGTACGGGTGGGGAGAGACATGGAACAGATAGCAATGCGCAGCAGGCCGCCACGCGTGCCTGCCATCACCTGCGGCAGCAAGGCGACCAGCACGCGCCTCGACCGACACCTCGCCGTGCTGGGTGGCCCCGCCATCCCGCAGCGCGAGGCCGCCGAGGCCACCCTGCTGATGCGCGAGCTGACCACGCGCGACCGTTCGCACGGCCACCGGAGCAGGAGCGCACGCGTCTCGCTCTTCGCCCCGCTGCGCCGCCTGCGCCGTTCGCTCTTCGGCAGCCGCGGCTGACGCGGCACCGCACCCGCCCCCAGCCCCCGCTGGGGGACCCCCGTCCGGCAACCGGCCTCAGGCGACCACACCGTCCCGGCGCAACGCCGTGATCTGCGCGTCCGCCATCCCCAGGGCGCGCAGCAGCGCATCGGTGTGCTCGCCGAGCGCGGGAACCGCACCCATGCGCGCCTCCGCGCCGCCCGGCAACCCGATGGGCGGCAGCAGGGCGCGCAGCGGTCCGGCCGGTGAATCCACCTCCCGCCAGCGGTCACGGGCCGCCAGCTGGGGGTGCGCGGCCAGCTCCGCCACCGAGTTCAGCCGCGCGCACGCGATCCCGGCCGCCTCCAGCCGCCGTACCGCCTCGTCCGCGTCCAGCACGGCCAGCGCCTCCGCCACCACCGCGTCGGTCTTCTCCCGGCGCCCGGTACGCGCCGCATTCGTCGCGAACTCCGGATCGTCGGCCAACTCGGGCCGCTCCAGCACCTGTTCGGCCAGCCGCCGCCACTCCCGGTCGTTCTGCACCGACAGCAGCACCTGCCCGCCGCCGGCCGTGCCGTAGGCGTCGTACGGCGCGATCACGGCATGGGCCAGACCGGTCCGCTCCGGCTGCCGGCCCCCGTGCATCGTGTGGTGCAGGGGATGCCCCATCCACTCGGCGAGCGCGTCCAGCATCGACACCTCCACCGGGCCGCCCCGGCCGGTGGTGCCCCGCCGCAGCAGCGCCGCGAGCACCCCGGAGAACGCGTACATCGCCGCCGCGATGTCGGCCGCGGGGATCCCCGCCTTGACCGGCCGGTCCGGCGTGCCGGTCACCGACACCAGCCCCGCTTCACACTGCACCAGCATGTCGTACGTCCGCTTGTGCGCGTACGGGCCCTCCGCCCCGTACCCCGAGACGTCCACGGCCACCAGCCGCGGGTGCCGCGCGCAGAGCGCCGCCGCGTCCAGCCCCAGCCGGGCGGCCGCGCCCTGGGCCAGGTTCTGCACGAACACGTCGGCGCCGGCCAGCAGTCCTTCGAGGACCTCCAGGCCGCGCGGGTCCTTCAGGTCCAGGGCGATGGACTCCTTGCCGCGATTGGCCCAGACGAAGTGCGAGGCGAGGCCCTGCGCGGCCGTGTCGTAGCCGCGGGCGAAGTCGCCGCCGTCGGGGCGCTCGACCTTGATCACCCGGGCGCCGAGGTCCGCGAGCTGGCGGGTGGCGAAGGGGGCCGAGACGGCCTGTTCGACGGCGACGACGGTGATGCCGTCGAGGGGGAGGGGCTCGATGCTCATGGCAGGCACACCTACCTCCTCGGACCCCGGCTTGTCACCCCTCGACGGCGGACCGGAACCCGCTCGACCGCGAGACGGGCCCCGATCGACCGCGGACCGGGCGCGGATCGACCACGGGCCGGGTGCCGCCTGACCGCGAGCCGGAGCCTCCTGGACGGCGGACCGCGCAGCCTCCTCGCCGGCGGACCGGAGCCCCTGCGACGGCGGGCGGACCCGCCCGGGGGCCGCGTGCACCTCCCGGCTAGAGCAGCGCGAACTGCCCGTCCGGGCCTTCCTCCTGGTGGTCCAGGACCGAGGCCGGGCGGCGGGCCGACGGCGGGGGAGGCAGCACGCCCGCGGCGCGCAGCGCCGCCGCGTCCGGGCCGGGGGAACCGTCCAGGGCCTCGGCCAGCGCGGCCCGCTCCGGGGCCCGTTCCGCCAGCAGGGCCAGCACGGTGACCAGGGACAGCAGCTCCGAGGTCCACTCCTGGGGCCAGGCCGCCGGGCCCAGGGCCTCCAGCCCGTCCGCGCCCCGGTGCGCCACCCGGCGCTCGAACCACCGCTCCAGCACCCGCACCCCCGACACCTCGAACTCCCAGGCGCCGGCGGGCACGGGCGAGATCTGCCCCGCGCCCAGGTGCAGGGTCTCCGTCTCCGGGTCGTACGCCGGGGGCTCGGGCCACGCTGGGACCGCGGCCCGCACGTACGGCCGCCGGCCGCCCGGCAGCCGGGGCACCTCGCCCCCGCGCGCGCCCCGCAGCTGGAGGGCCAGCAGCCCGCGCCCCAGCTCCACCCCCGCCCGCCACGTTCCGGTACCGGCCGGCAGCGGGACCAGGGCCCCCGACGGGCCGGGCCGGGCGGCGGCCAGCGCCCAGGCCAGCATGTCCTCGGGTGTGACATTGCACTGGTACACGTCACACAGCAGTGCCACCAGCCCCGGCGCCAGGTTCGGCTCCCGGCCCTCCGGCCGCCGGTACAGCGGGCGGATCCGCCCCGGCCGCCCACCCGGCGAGCGGCCTTCCGGCAGCAGCGCCCCGGCCAGCAGGGCGGGCCCGGCCGACTGGCTCACGTACCCCGGCTCCAGCACGAACAGCTGCCGGTCGTCCGCGATCCGCCACAGCTCCGGCCGCGCCACGTCGATCAGCCGGTGGTCGGGCAGCAGCCACTGCTCGTCGAACGGCTCGTGCAGCACCCGCACCGGCTCCGGGCAGGGCCCCGCCTCCCGCGCCAGCCGCACGGTCCCGGTGGACTGCCCGGGCAGCGCCGCCACCCCGGACCGCACCCCGCGCGCCCGGCTCGGCCGGAACAGCCGCTCCCGCTCCGCCCCCTCGGCCGCCACCAGTGCGTCCCACCGCGCCCGCAGCGTCCGCGCGTCGGGCGCCAGCACCCACGACCGGCCCAGCCGCAGCGGCGGCACCGACCACGGCATCAGATCGTCCAGCAGGGGCGCCCCGGCGGGCTGCGGCTCGTCGCTCACGCCAGGCATGCTAGCCGCGGTCACCGCTCCACCGGCCCCACCCGATGAGGCGCGCTAGGCTCCATATATACGCAAATGTGCGCACGGGGGACCGCGCCCGCGCGTACGGGCGAGGAGGCAGCCATGAGCCAGTACGACGAGTACTCCACCCCCTCCCAGGCGGAGGGCGAGCGGCTCGACGAGGACATGGACGAGAAGGAGCGCAAGCAGCGCGCGCACCCGATGACCGCGCGCACCACCCCGTCGCAGGCCGAGGGCGAGCGCAGCGCCGACGAAGAGTCCTGACGCCCCGACGGCCCGACCACGCGAAGCCCGGACGACCCGCCGGACCCGGCTACCCCCGGACCCGACGACGGCGCCCCCAACGCACGGCAGGGCCCGTCCCCTCCCGTGAGGGTGCCGGGCCTCCCCGTGAGGGTGCCGGGCCCCGCCGCGCCGCGGTCCCGCCGCTACCGCGCCTCGACCGTCACCGTGAACGAGAAGCGGTCCCCGCGGTACCGGATCCGCGCCACGTCCACCACCCGCCCGTCCTCGTCGTACGTCACGCCCGTGTAGTGCAGGATCGGGCTCAGCAGCGGCACCTGGAGCAGCTCCGCCGTGACCGGGTCCGCCAGCCGCGCCTCCACGGTGTCCGTGATCCGGCTGATCCGTACGCCGACCACGTCCCGCAGCACCTTCGTCATCGGCCACCGCTCCAGGTCGGCCACGTCGATGGCGTCCGCCAGCTCGGGCCGGACCGCGTTCTCCGCCCAGTTGGTCGGCTCGCCGGTGCCGCCGTCGCGCCGCAGCCGCCGGTACGTGACCACCTCGGGCAGCCCGCCGAAGAACTCGGCCAGCTCCCCGGGCACCGGCCCCGACCCGTGCCCGAGGACCGTGGTCCGCTCGCCCGACTGCTGGGCCACGATCGCGTCGACCGAGCCCAGCAGACGTACCGGGGCGCCGCGCTGCGCACCCGGCTCGATGAACGTGCCCCGCCGACGGTGCCGGCTGATCAGCCCCTCCTGCTCCAGCTCCTTGAGGGCCTGGCGCATGGTCAGCACGCTCACCCCGTAGTGCTCGGCGAGCTGCTCCTCGGTGGGCAGCCGCAGCGAGGCGTCCGGGGTGCGCCCCAGTATCGAGGCGCGCAGCGACTGCGACACCTGGTACCACAAGGGCAGCTTGCGGTTCAGGACCAGCGAGTCGGGGGCGAAAGCGGTCACGCGGTGTTCTCCGTACGGGCGGGGCGACGTGCAGGCAGCCTACGGCCGGAAGTGCCGCTCCAGACCCTGCCACACGTCGTCGTACCCGCGCTGCAGGTGGTCGGCGCCCGCGGCCTGGGCGGTCGCGGTGACCGGCCAGCGGGTCTCGAACATGAAGGCAAGGCCGTCGTCGATCTTCTGCGGCTTCAGCTCGGCGGCGCTGGCCCTGTCGAAGGTCTCCCGGTCCGGACCGTGCGCGGACATCATGTTGTGCAGCGAGCCGCCGCCGGGCACGAAGCCCTCGGCCTTGGCGTCGTACGCGCCCTCGATCAGGCCCATGTACTCGCTCATCACGTTCCGGTGGAAGTACGGCGGCCGGAAGGTGTCCTCGCCGACCAGCCAGCGCGGCGCGAAGACCACGAAGTCGACGCCGGCCAGCCCGGGGGTGTCGGACGGCGAGGTCAGCACCGTGAAGATCGACGGGTCCGGGTGGTCGTAGCTGATGCTGCCGATGACGTTGAAGCGGCGCAGGTCGTAGACGTACGGCACGTGGTTGCCGTGCCAGGCGACGACGTCCAGCGGCGAGTGGCCGTACGTGGCGGCCCACAGGTTCCCGCAGAACTTGTTGACCACGTCCACCGGGCCCTCGACGTCCTCGTACGCCGCCACGGGCGCGAGGAAGTCGCGGGCGTTCGCCAGGCCGTTGGCGCCGATCGGGCCCAGGTTCGGCAGCTCGAAGGGCTGGCCGTAGTTCTCGCACACGTAGCCGCGGGCCGCCGGGCTCTGCCCGCCGTCCGGCGCGGCGTCGAGGAGGTCGACGCGGAAGCGCACCCCGCGCGGGACCAGAGCCATCTGCCCCGGCTCGACGCGCAGCAGGCCCAGCTCGGTGCGGAGCAGCAGCCCGCCGCGCTCGGGGACGATCAGCAGCTCGCCGTCGGAGTCGCTGAACACCCGCTCCATCGGGGCGTTCGCGGCGTAGAGGTGGATGGCCATGCCGGTGCGCTGTGACACGTCACCGTTTCCGCCGACCGTCCACAGGCCGGCCAGGAAGTCGGTGCCCGGCGCCGGCTCCGGCAGGGGGTTCCAGCGCAGCCGGTTCGGGTCCGGGACGGTCTCGGCGAAGGGCGCGGAGCGCAGCGCGCCGTTGTCGATCCGGGTGAACGGCGGGTGCGCGGCCGACGGGCGGATGCGGTAGAGCCACGACCGCCGGTTGTGCGTGCGCGGCTCGGTGAACGCGCTGCCGCTCAGCTGCTCGGCGTACAGGCCCAGCGGGGCGATCTGGGGGGAGTTCCGGCCGATCGGCAGCGCGCCCGGGACGGCTTCCGAGCTGTGCTCGTTGCCGAAACCGGACTGGTAGACCAGTCCCTCCGCCGTCTTCCTGGCCTGCTCAACGCCCGCGCCCATGCCCGCGCCCATGTACGTGCTCCCGCTCTGCCGAAGGAATCCTATGTTCGACAGTAGGATTCCCGGCCCCGTCCGTCAACGGGGTCCCCCTGCGGGTCGGGCGGGTGCGGCATTCGAAAGTCCGTCGGATCGGTGGCGCAGAGGGGGCTCCCAAAAGATGAACATTGCTCTACTCTCTCGCGCATGTCGTGGATCCGCAGGTTCCCTGCCGTTCCGGCGGCGCTCGTCGCCGCCCTCCTCGCGCTCCTCGGAGTGCTCGCCGCCGCCCCCGCCGCCCAGGCGCACGAGGAGCGGCCCGTCACCTTCCCCGACGGTTCCGGATCGGTCCCCGTGTACCGGGCCGCCGAACCCGACCTGCTGGTCTGCAAGACCGACCGGGCCGAGTTCGAACGCCGGACCGCCGCCTTCCCCGCCGCGCTGAAGCAGCGGAACCTGGCCCTCTTCGAACGCTGCCTCAAGAGCGGCCACCGCCACCTCCAGCAGGCCGTCGACGCCGTCGACCGGCCGGGCATGAACATCGCGATCCTGCCGGGCCTCTACGAGGAGGAGCCCTCCCTCCCCAAGCCGGCCGGCGCCTGCGCCCGCCTCAAGGCCCCCAACTCCTCGCTGGGCTACCAGATCCTGTCGTACGAGCAGCAGGTCCAGTGCCGCCACAACCAGAACCTGGTGGCCATCCTCGGCAAGACGAACCTCCAGATCGAGGGCACCGGCGCCGCCCGCACGGACGTGGTCATCGACGCCAAGTACCAGAAGCTCAACGGCATCCGCGCCGACCGGTCCAACGGCATCTACTTCCGCAACTTCACCGCCCAGCGCACCACCTTCAACTCCCTGTACGTGCTGGCCGGCGACGGCTTCGTCATCGACGACGTGCTGACCCGCTGGAACGACGAGTACGGCTTCCTGACCTTCGCCAGCGACCACGGCCTCTACAAGAACTGCGAGTCGTACGGCAACGGCGACTCCGGCATCTACCCCGGCAGCGCCTCGGACATCAACGACGGCCGCGGCTACGACGTCCCCCGGCACTCCATCGAGATCACCGGCTGCCGCAGCCACCACAACATGGTCGGCTACTCCGGCACGGCCGGCGACTCCGTCTGGGCCCACGACAACGAGTTCGACCACAACATGGGCGGCGCCTCCATGGACAGCGCCTTCCCCGGCCACCCCGGACTGCCCCAGAACCACGCCAAGTTCGAGCGGAACCTGATCCACGACAACAACCAGGACTACTACCGGTACGTCGCCGACGGCACCTGCGCCAAGCCGCCCGCCCTGCGCGGCTACGAGCAGGGCGTGGTCTGCCCGCAGATCTCCATGCCGCCCGGCACCGGCATCATCACCGCCGGCGGCAACTGGAACATCTACGAGGACAACTGGGTCTACGGCCACGACCGCGCCGCCTTCTTCCTCAGCGCCGTCCCCGCCTTCATCCGCGGCGAGGAGCGCTGGTCCAAGCAGGCCGACACCTCGCACCACAACCGGTACGCCCGCAACCACCTGGGCGTGGACCGCTCCGGCGCCTCCCGCCCGAACGGCATGGACGTGTGGTGGGACGGCCAGGGCAGGGGCAACTGCTGGCAGCAGGGGCCCGACGGCTCCACCCCGGGCACCCTGCCCGAGTGCGGGCCGGCCCGCGGGGACGTGTCCGGCGGCTCGGCACGGCTGGCCGGCGAGCCCGTGAAGCTGGTGCAGCTGCTGGTCTGCGCCGACTACAACGTGCAGGCCCGGCGGCTGCCGGCGGGCTGCGACTGGTACGGCGCCACCGGCCTGGAGCGGGTCGAGACGCAGCTCGCGCTGGGCGTGGCCGCCGTACTGACGCTGGTCGGCGGGGTGCTGTGGTGGCGCAGGCTGCGGGGGAGCCGGCTCGGCACCGTCTCCGCCGCACTGGGCCTGGCCGGGCTCGCGCTGGACGTGGCCGGCTCCACGACCGCGCTGCTGGGCACGCCCGTCCCCGCGCTCGGGCTGCTGCTCCTCGGCGCCGGCTGGACCGGAATGGGCCTGGCGCTGCGGCGGGGCGGACGCCCGTGGCTCGGCTGGACGACGGTGGTGCTGGGCGCGCTGACCCTGCTGGACGCCTTCGACAAGGCGGTGCTGATGATCCCGTGGATCCCGCTCGGCCCCGCCTGGATCCGCGGCCTGCTGGGCGTGGCCTGGGTCCTGTGGGCGGTCGTCGCGTCGGCCCGGCACGAGACGGGGCCGGGTGGGGATTGGGGTGGTGAGCCGGGTGGTGATCGGGGTGGTGATCGGGAGTCGGCCACGGTCGGCCCGACTGCGACCTCTGGTGCTGCCGGTGAGGAGGCCACCGGATGAACCTCTATCGTCCTGCGCCGGCTACCGCGGGGGCGGATGCGGGTGTGGATGTGGTCGCGGGGGCGGATGCGGGTGTGGGTGCGGTGACGGGTGTGGGTGCGGGTGTGGGTGCGGTGACGGGTGTGGTTGCGGGTGCGGTGACGGGTGCGGGTGCGGCTGCGGAACCCGTGCCCGCGAGCGGGGGAGGTCTGGTCACTCCGGCGACGGGGCCGGCCGAAGCCTGCTTCGGGGGTGGGTCGTGTGGTGTGTGGGTCCCCTCGGTGCTTGAGGCGTCGTGGCCTGCAGGCCCAGCGGCAGGCCCACCCCTGGGGCTTCGGGGCTTCGCCCTGGCCTTCGGCCACCCCAGGCCCGGGCCTGCCTCCGGACCAGC
>NZ_JBITRX010000022.1:0-106977 GCF_044540325.1 Streptomyces sp. NPDC086023 | reverse complement strand
CTGCGCTTCGCCACCGCGGGCTCCGTCGACGACGGCAAGTCCACCCTGGTCGGCCGGCTGCTGCACGACTCCAAGTCGGTCCTGGAGGACCAGCTGGAGGCCGTGCAGCGGGTCTCCGCCGACCGCGGCCAGGGTGCCCCGGACCTGGCCCTGCTGACCGACGGCCTGCGGGCCGAGCGGGAGCAGGGCATCACGATCGACGTCGCCTACCGGTACTTCGCCACCGCCCGGCGCCGGTTCATCCTGGCCGACACCCCCGGGCACGTGGAGTACACCCGGAACATGGTCACCGGGGCCTCCACCGCCGAGCTCGCGGTCGTCCTCGTCGACGCCCGCAACGGGATGGTCGAGCAGACCCGCCGGCACACCGCGGTCGCCGCCCTGCTGCGGGTGCCGCACGTGGTGCTGGCCGTCAACAAGATGGACCTGGTCGGCTACGACGAGGCGGTCTTCGCGAAGATCGCCCAGGAGTTCACCTCGTACGCGGCCACGCTCGGGGTCAGGAACGTCGTCGCGATCCCGCTCTCGGCGCTGGCCGGCGACAACGTCGTCGAGCCCTCCGCCAACATGGACTGGTACGGCGGCCGGACGCTGCTGGAGCACCTGGAGACCGTCCCGGTCGGCAGCGACCCCAGGGAAGAGCCCGCCCGCTTCCCGGTCCAGTACGTGATCCGTCCGCAGACCGCCGAGCACCACGACTACCGGGGCTACGCCGGCCAGATCGCCTCCGGCGTGCTGCGCGTCGGGGACGCCGTCACCGTCCTGCCCTCCGGCCGCACCACGGCCGTCGCGGCCATCGACGCGCTCGGCGCGCGGACGGACGTCGCCTGGGCTCCCCAGTCCGTCACCGTCCGGCTCACCGACGACGTCGACGTCTCGCGCGGCGACCTGATCGCGGCCAGGGGAACGGCCGCGGCGCCCACCCAGGACATCGAGGCGAGCGTCTGCCACCTCAACGAGCGGCCGCTGCACGTGGGCGCCAAGGTGCTGGTCAAGCACACCACCCGTACCGTGCGCGCCCTGGTCAAGGACATCTCGTACCGGATCGACATCGGCACGCTCGAGCGCCGCCCCGGCGCCGAGGGCCTGCAGGTCAACGACATCGGCCACGTCGTGCTGCGCACGGCCGAGCCGCTCGCGCTGGACCCCTACGCCGACAACCGGCGGACGGGCTCGTTCCTGCTGATCGACCCGGCCGACGGCACCACCCTCGCCGCCGGCATGGCGGGCGAGCCCTTCGAGACCGTACGCCGCCCGGCCGCCCCGGCCGCGGCACCACACGAGGAGGACTGGGTCTGATGTTCCACCACACGAGAGGGCGCGTGGCCATGGCGGCCGTCGCAGTGACCGCGGCCGCAGGGCTGCTGACGAGCTGTGGCTACGGCGCCAGCGCCGACGACGCCCCGGTGGACCAGACCGTGGGCGGATCGGGTGCCAAGCTCTCCGCCGACACCGTGAAGATCGGCTACTTCCCGAACCTCACGCACGGGACCGCCCTGGTGGGCCTGCAGGACGGGTTCTTCCAGAAAGAGCTGGGGTCGACCCGGATCAAGTCCCAGTTCTTCAATGCCGGCCCGGCCGAGATCGAGGCGCTCAACGCCGGATCGATCGACATCGGCTGGATCGGCCCGAACTCGGCGATCAACAGCTACGCCAAATCGCACGGCACGTCCCTGCGGATCATCGGCGGTGCGGCCTCCGGCGGCGTGAAGCTGGTGGTCAACCCGGCGAAGGTCCGCTCGCTGGACGACCTCCGGGGCAAGAAGATCGCCACCCCGCAGCTGGGCGGCACCCAGGACGTCGCCCTGCTCAACTACCTGGCCGGCAAGGGCTACAAGGTGGACCCGGCCTCCGGCGCGGGTGACGTCAGCGTGGTCCGCACGGAGAACAAGGTCGCGCCCGAGGCGTACAAGTCCGGCTCCATCGACGGCGCCTGGGTGCCCGAGCCGACCGCCTCCAGGCTGGTCACGCTCGGCGCGAAGGTCCTGCTGGACGAGAAGACGCTGTGGCCGGGCGGCAAGTTCGTGACCACCAACATCATCGTCTCGCAGAAGTTCCTGGCCGCCCACCCCGACGTGGTCGAGGCCGTGCTGCGCGGCTCGCTGGCGGCCAACGCCTTCATCAAGGCCGACCCGGAGAAGGCGAAGGCCGACGCCAACCTGCGCATCAAGGCCGACACGGGCAAGGCGCTGCCGCCCGAGATCCTCGACCCCGCCTGGCGCAGCATCGACTTCATCGACGACCCGCTGGCCAGCACCCTGCAGGCCGGGGCCGACCACGCGGTGGCCGCGGGCCTGCTCAAGAAGCCCGACCTCGCCGGGATCGTCGACCTGACCCTGCTCAACAAGGTCCTCACGGCGGCGGGCCGGCCCGCCGCGGCCGACGCCGGACTCGGCGTCAGGTGACGGCCCGCACCCCGTAGCTCCGCGCAGGCCCCCGTCCACTCCCGCAGGAGGTGTCCGAAATGACCACGGCACTGACCGTCCCGCAGTGCGCACCCGTCGTCGAGACCACCACGGACGAGTGCCCGGCGGTCCGGCTCTCGCACGTCTCGAAGGGCTTCGGCCGCCCCGGCGCGGGCCCCGTCGTGCTCGACGACATCAGCCTGGACGTGGCGCCGGGCGAGTTCGTCACCCTGCTCGGGGCGTCCGGCTGTGGCAAGTCCACGCTGTTGAACCTGGTGGCCGGGCTCGACGAGCCCAGCGCCGGCAGCATCGAGGTGCCCGGCACCCGTCCGGCGCTGATGTTCCAGGACCACGCGCTGTTCCCGTGGCTGTCCGCGGGCAAGAACATCGAGCTGGCGCTGCGCCTGGCCGGCGTGCCGCGCGAGGACCGCAGGCCCGAGGCGGAGCGGCTGCTGGAGCTGGTCCGCCTCGGCGGGGCGTACCGCAAGCGGGTGCACGAGCTCTCCGGCGGCATGCGCCAGCGCGTGGCCATGGCGCGGGCGCTCGCCCAGGGCGGCACCGTCCTGCTGATGGACGAGCCGTTCGCGGCGCTCGACGCCATCACGCGGGACGTCCTGCACGAGGAGATCACCCGGATCTGGAACGAGCGCCGGCTCACCGTCCTGTTCGTCACCCACAACGTGAGAGAGGCCGTGCGCCTCGCCCAGCGGGTCGTCCTGCTCTCGTCCCGGCCCGGCCGGATCTCCCGGGAGTGGCGCGTCGACCTGCCGCATTCGCTGCGGGGCGAGTCCCGCGAGGTAGCGGAGCTGTCCATCGAAATCACCGAGCACCTGCGTGGGGAGATCCGCCGCCATGTCCAGCACTGACACCCTGTACGCGCCGAGCGACCGCGCCGCCCGCCGCGCCGTCGTGGGGGGCGGCCTCGACACGCTCGGGGCCGGCCTCGACGCGCTGGAGACCGGCCCCGTGCAGCGCACCTCGTACCGCCAGGTGCTGCGGGCGAAGGTACTGCCGCCGGTCCTGGGCGTGGTCCTGGTCGTCGGGCTCTGGCAGCTCGCCTACAGCCTGCACCTGACCAGCCCCGAGAAGCTGCCGAGTCCGGCCGACGTGTGGCATGCGCTCACCGTCCTCTGGGGCGAGGGCACCCTGTTCTCCGTCGTCTGGACCAGCCTCTGGCGCGGCGTCTCGGGCTTCGTGGCAGCCGTTGTGATCGGTACGCCGATCGGCCTGATCGTCGCCCAGATCAAACCGGTGCGGGCCGCCATCGGGCCGGTGCTGGCCGGCCTGCAGTCGCTGCCCTCGGTCGCCTGGGTGCCGGCCGCCGTGATCTGGCTCGGCATCAACAACTCGGCCATGTACGCCGTGATCCTGCTGGGCGCGGTGCCCTCGATCGCCAACGGCCTGATCGCCGGGGTCGACCAGGTGTCGCCGCTGTTCCTGCGGGCCGGCCGTACGCTCGGCGCGAGCGGTCTGCGCGGCGCCCGGCACGTGCTGCTGCCCGGCGCGCTGCCCGGGTACCTGGCCGGTCTGAAGCAGGGCTGGGCGTTCTCCTGGCGGTCGCTGATGGCCGCCGAGCTCATCGCCTCCTCCCCCGATCTGGGGCTCGGCCTCGGCCGCTTCCTGCAGAACCAGCGGGAGTTCTCCGACATGCCGGGTGTGATGCTCGGCATCCTCCTGATCTTCGTCGTCGGCGTCGCCATCGACCTGCTGCTCTTCTCCCCGCTGGAGCGCCGGGTGCTGCGCAGCCGCGGACTGCTGGCCGCGCGCTGAGGCGGCCTCCAGTGGCACTCGACACGGTCCCGATGTCCCGTCGAGGCGCGTTGCGAAGGATGACGTCGGGCGTTCCCCAGCGAATGGAGACCGAGATGGGCACGCGGCCCAGGTCCGCTATGCGATCCGTATGGAAGAAGTTCGGTGAGGGCCTCATGTGGACGGGGTTCGCGTGGAACGGCCTGTGTCCTCCCTGCGCATGGGAGGAAGCCACCGCCCCGCCTGCCGACGAGCCGCTCCCGCCGGCGCTGTCGCGGGAGGAGCAAGCCCAGTGGGCGGCGCTGGTCAGGCAACTGCGATAGGCGCCCTCCAGCGGCTTCGACTCCGCTGTCGTCCTGCGTTCCGTCGACCGGAACCGACCCAAGAGAGAAGGAGGCCAGGGTGAGCCGCGCCAGTTCGGGCACCACGCGTCCCCAGGCACTGAAACAAGGCGAGATCCGACGCGTCCTCGGGCTGTTCCGCCCGTACCGGAGGAAGCTGCTGTCCGTCGTGCTGCTGGTCGCCGGCTCCTCTCTGATCGCCCTGGTCAACCCGTTCCTGATCCGCGAGATCATGGACGTGGCGCTGCCGCAGGACCGGCTCGGTCTGCTGTCCCTGCTCTCCCTCGGCATGATCCTGGTGTCCGTCACGACCAGTACGTTCAACGTCTGGCAGACGCACATCTCGGCCACCGTGGGCCAGCTCGTCATGCACGACCTGCGCACGGCGGTGTACGCCCATCTCCAGCGGATGTCGCTGGCCTTCTTCGCCCGCACGCGTACCGGCGAGGTGCAGTCGCGCATCGCCAACGACATCGGCGGGATGCAGGTCACCATCACGACCACCGCCACGGCGCTGCTGTCCGACATCACGATCGTCATCGCCGCGACCACCGCCATGTTCATGCTCGACTGGCGGCTGACGCTCGCGTCGATGCTGATGCTGCCGATGTTCGCGCTGGTGAGCCGGCGCGTCGGCAACGAGCGGCGGCACATCACCCGCGACCGGCAGAACCGGCTCGCCGAGCTGTCGTCGACCATGCAGGAGTCGCTGTCCATCAGCGGGATCCTGCTCAGCCACACCATGGGCCGCTCCCGCTCCCTGACCGACAACTTCGCGCGGCAGTCGCGCAAGCTCACCGACGTCGAGGTGCGCGTCACCACGGCGGGCCTGTGGTACCAGTCCACGATCTGGGTCGTCATCGCCTCGATGCCGGCGGTCATCTACTGGGTCGCGGGGCTGACGTCCAACAACGGGCACATGGCCATCTCCATCGGCTCCCTGGTGGCCTTCACGTCCCTCCAGCAGAGCCTGTTCCGTCCCGCTCAGCGCCTGCTGACCGTCGGCATCGAGATCCAGGGCTCCCTGGAGCTCTTCGGCCGCATCTTCGAGTACATCGACCTGCCCGTCGACATCGCCGAGCCGGAGCATCCGGTGAAGCCGGCCGTCCTGCGCGGCGAGGTGCGGATGCGGGGGGTCGGCTTCTCCTACGCGGGCGCGGACCAGGCGACGCTGGCCGGCGTGGACGTCACGGTCCCCGCGGGCCGCAGCCTCGCGATCGTCGGCGAGACCGGCTCGGGCAAGAGCACGCTGAGCTACCTCATCCCGCGGCTCTACGACGTCACGTCCGGATCGGTCACGATCGACGGGGTCGACGTGCGCGACATGTCCTTCGACACCCTCACGTCGGCGGTCGGCGTGGTCGCCCAGGAGACGTACCTCTTCCACGCCACGGTCGCGGAGAACCTGCGGTTCGCCAAGCCCGACGCGACCGACGAGGAGCTGTACGCGGCGGCGCGGATCGCCCACATCCACGACTACCTGATGCTGCTGCCCGACGGCTACGACACGGTGGTCGGCGAGCGCGGGTACCGGTTCTCCGGCGGTGAGAAGCAGCGGCTGGCGATCGCCCGCACCATCCTGCGCGACCCGCCCATCCTGGTGCTCGACGAGGCCACCAGCGCCCTGGACACCCAGACCGAGCAGGCCGTCCAGCAGGCCATCGACGCGGCCAGCGTGGGCCGTACGACCATCACGGTCGCCCACCGGCTGTCGACCGTCCGCAACGCCGACGAGATCATCGTGCTGGACCGCGGCCGGATCTCGGAGCGCGGCACCCACGACGAGCTGCTCCTGCGCGCCGGCCACTACGCGACGCTCGTCAACCGGGACAGCGAGCCGATCGCGGTCTGACGCCGCGCTCGGCGGGCCCGGGCCCGGCTCCACGGACCGACCCCGCCGGTCTGGAGCCGAGTTCGAGTCCGTCGAGAGCGGCCGCCCCTAGCGTCGGGGGAATGGAACCCACAGCTTCCGAAGCATTCGAGCCCTCCGGGCTGAACCGCCGCGCGCTGCTGCGGTGCGGCACCATGGCCGGCCTGGGCGCCCTGGTGGCCGCCGCCCCCCTCCTCAAGTCGCAAGGCGCGGTCGCCGTCGCCGCGAGCGCCGGCGGGCCCGAGCCGTCGGCGCCCGAGCTGAAGCTGACCAAGTTCCGGGATCCGCTGCGCATACCGCCCGTGCTCCGCCCCCGCGACCGCGGCGACCACGACGAGCTGACCGTCCGGATGCGCACCGCCGACGTCACCGTGCACTCGGAGATGCCGCCGGTGACGATGTGGACGTACGAGGGCGTCTTCCCCGGTCCGACGATCAAGACGGTCAGCGGGCGTCCGCTGCGGGTCGTCTGGGAGAACCGGCTGTCGGGCAACATACCCGTCAAGGCCGTCGACTTCGTCTCGCCCACGGGCCGCGCGCCCGACCCGCTCACCAACTACCCCGGCACGGCGGGGACCCAGGAGGTCGCCGGCGTGGCGGGCCTGGAGCCGTGGGCCGCGGTGCACCTGCACGGCATGCTGACCGGCGGCGGCAACGACGGCTGGATGGAGAACCTCATCGGCCCGGGCGACGTGCAGCTGTCGGCCTATCCGAACGACCAGGCCGCGACGACGCTCTGGTACCACGACCACACCCACCACGTGAGCCGCTTCAGCGTGTACGCCGGCCTCGCGGGCCTGTTCCTCTCGCGCAACGAGGAGGAGGAAGCGCTCGGTCTGCCCGAGGGCGCCCGCGACGTGCCGCTGGTCCTCAGCGACCGCAACTTCGACGTGGACGAGTCCGGTGCCCTCGTCGGCCGGCTGGTCCACAAGGTGGAGATGATCGGCCCGCAGAAGCTCATGCGCGCCCACGCGGCCCCGTACACCCTGGTCAACGGGGTGGTCTGGCCGTACCTGGACGTCGCGCCGCGCTGGTACCGGTTCCGGATCGCCAACGCCGCGAACTCCCGGATGTACCGGCTGATGCTGCTGGCGGACGGCAAGCCCGTACCGGGAGCGCTGAAGGTGATCGGGACCGACCAGGGCCTGATCGACAAGCCGCTGGCGGTCGAGGGGGCGCTCAACCTCTCCCCCGGCGAGCGCGTGGACGTACTGGTCGACTTCAGCGCGTTCCGGGGGCAGGCCCTGAAGCTGGTCAACACGCTGGAGGGCATCGTGCCCGGTGCCTCCAACAAGCTCAACGACCTGCTGGAGCCCGACGTGATGCAGTTCCGCGTCGCGGACCAGCGGCCGTCCGGCAGGTTCGTGCTGCCGGAGGCCCTCTCGCCCACCTTCAAGCGGCTCACCCACGAGGACGTGCCGCACGACCGCGCCCCCCGGTGGGTGGTCGTGGTCGGCCCCGGCTCGACGAACGTTCCCGAACTGTGGGAGATGGAGGAGGTCGACCCGGCGGGGCTCACCTTCCCGGCCGCCGGGGTCGTCCAGGTCCGGGACGCCGAGGGCGCGATCGTCACGCTGCGCAGGACGGCGACGGCGTACGACGACGGCAACGCGTTCACCGTCGCGCACGGCAGCACGGAGGTCTGGAAGTACCTCAACCTCGCGGCGTCCCCGCACCCCATGCACATCCACCTGTCACACTTCCAGGTGCTGTCCCGCGAGAACTACGACATCAGCGGGTTCGACCGGGCCACCCGCGGCTCGTCCCGGCCCATCGCGTTCAAGGCCGCGGCGGCGCTGGAGGCGCACGAGCTCGGGGAGAAGGACGTCATCCGGGTGGGTACGGCCGGCCAGATCGGGCCGAACGCGACCGTGGGCGAGCTGGTCACCGTGGCGGTCCGGTTCCCCGTCGTCGGCAGGGGCGTCCACCACTGCCACATGCTGGAGCACGAGCAGCACATGGTGCGGCCCCTGGTGGTGTCGCCGGCCGCCCATCTGCAGGCGGGCGGCGGGGGCCACGGTCACCACTGACGCACAACGCCGTGGGCCCGCGCCGGTGTCCGGCGCGGGCCCACGGGCCGTTCTTCCCGTCCCGGTCCGGGACGCGGGGGCTCAGGCGGCGGGGGCCTGGCCGGCGCCGGTGGCCTGGGCTATCCGCCGGCGCATCTCCTCGGAGCTGTTGGCGCGCGGGAACTCCTCGTCGGGGACGTCGACCCCGAGGAACGCGCAGAGGGGCTCCCACCCCTGCTGCACGTCGTACACGAGGACGTTGTCCGCGCCGAGGGCGCGTACGACGTCCTCGGTGTGCCGGTGGTAGACCGCGATGGCGTGGTCCTTGTCCTCGAAGCGGCCGTCGAAGAGGCCGTCCCAGACCAGGGCGTTGACGACGCGGAACAGCCGGGCCTGCCGGGAGCCCGGCTCGGGCGGGTTCTGCCTGGTCCGCAGCGCGAACTGGTACAGCGTGTCGTGGGTGCTCTTGTACCAGCCCTCGGCGTCGCGCACCGTGAGGACCACCTTGGTCTCGGGGAGCGCCTCGCTGATCTGCCGGTAGTAGACGGTGGAGGGGCCGTCGACCGCGGAGGCGTAGCCGTCGTACAGCGCGGCCCAGTCGGGGCGCTCGCCGTCGCAGATGATCCGCTCCCACTGCGCGAGGCGCTCGTCGTCGTCGACGACGTCGAACATGTGGAAGCAGGGGCCGAGGCCGAGCCGCTCCAGGGCCACCTGGAGCGATGTCGTGCCGGTCCTGCCGAGGCCGGCGTTGATGAGCTTCAGCACGGGTGTGTCCTCTTCCTCAGCGCCAGACCGCGTCGTCCTGGTGGGTGGCGACGTTCACCCGGTTCCAGAAGTTGACCAGGCTGATGTGCATCACCAGGGCGCCGAGCTGCACGTCGGTGTAGTGCTTCGACGCATTGCCCCAGACCTCGTCCGTCGGGGCGTTCGCGGCGTCGGTCTGCAGGGTGACGGCCTCGGCCAGCTCCAGCGCGGCGCGCTCGGCGTCGGTGAAGGAGGCCTCGGTCCGCCACTCGTCCACCAGCAGCAGGCGCTTGTCCGCGGGCTCGGCCGGGAACGTGTAGACGCGGCCGTTGAGCGAGGCGACGCGCAGCCGGATGAAGTCGAGGGTGGACTGCGGCACGCCGACCTTGCCGATGACCTCGGACAGGTCGAGCAGGGGCTGCAGGGCGCCGGGAACGACCAGGGAGGGGTTGTCCATCCGTGGAGCCATCGGGAGTTCTCCTGTGTGGTGAGGGTGCGCTGGAAGGTGGAACGACGTCGGACGGGCCGTCGGGCGGAACTGCCGGAGGGTCCGTCGGGCGGGGCCGTCGGAGGGGCCGTCAGACCGGGATCGCCTCGATGATCGAGATCGGGGACGCGGTGGGGATCGCCCTGGTGACCTTGAAGCCGGCCTTGGCGAAGAGCTCGGTGTACTGCGCGAGGGTGCGGTCCTGGGAGCCGATCATCAGCATCAGCCAGAGGTCGATGGTGTGGCCGATGTGGCGCTCGTTGTTCTCGGGCAGCAGGTACTCGATGCAGAGCAGCTTGCCGTCGGGGCCGATCGCCTCGCGCGCGTTGCGCAGGGCGGTCAGGGCGTCTTCCTCGGAGAAGTTGTGGATGATGCGCTTGTACAGGTACGCGTCGGCGCCCTTGGGGAGCTTGCCGAGGTAGCTGCCGTGCTCGATGGTGTAGCGGTCCGCGACGCCGGCCTCCTCGAAGAGCGAGGCCGAGTCCACGGTCGCGATCTCGAAGTCGTACAGCACCCCCTTGGCGTCCGGCGCCTGCTGGAGGACGGCCGCCAGGAGGTAGCCGCGGCCGCCGATGACGTCGACGACGGTGCCGAACTGCGAGAAGTCGTAGGCGGCCAGGACCGGGTCGGTCTCCGACTCCGAGACCTTGCCGAAGGCCTGGAAGAAGGTGGCGGCGTAGGCGGGGTTCGCGTGGAAGAAGTCCAGCGTGCTCATGCCGCGCAGCTTGGGGAGGTTGGCCTCGCCGGTCCGCACGGTGGTGAGCAGGTGGCCCCACTCCTCGTGGAGCAGCGGGTCGCTCATCAGCACGGCGAACTTCCGCATCGAGTCCTGGGCGTCCTCGCGGAGCTTGTCGGACAGGGCGGTGTTCTCGTACCGGCCGTCCGGACGGACCGCGAAGACCCCGTGGCCGGTCAGCGCGCGCAGCAGCCGGTGGGTGGCCCCCGGGTGGGCTTCGACCCGCTGCGCTATGTCCTCGGCGGACATCGGCGCGTCGGCGAGCACGTCCGCGATGCCGAGCCTGGCTGCGACGGAGATCGCCTGGGTGATGACGGCACCCTGAATCAAATCGAGCAGCGCGTAGGAATCCGACTGGTCGCGGACCTCGGCCGATGCGGACATCGATTTCCCCTCGGAGTGTCTTTTCACGGATTCCAGACGATAGGTCGGCGCTTCTCCCCGCCGCAACCGGCCGATTTTCTCAAATCGTTGACGTGAATGTCCGGCACGGGGAATTCTCGCGTTTGAACGGAGGCCACCTCTATTGACGCTCGACCGGGAATCCGAGCCCGCTTGTCAGGCTGTGCCGACCGCGACCTTGCAGTCGCCTTGAGGAGGCCGACGTTGGCGCACGACACCCCGACCCCGGTGGATTTCTGGTTCGACCCGACCTGCCCCTGGGCTTGGATGACTTCCCGATGGGTCCTCGAGGTCGCAGAGCGACGGCCCCTGGACATCCGCTGGCACATCATGAGCCTGACGGTGCTCAACGAGGGCCGCGCGGACCTGGACGAGCGCTGGCACCGGAACCTGGCCCTGCGGATGGAGCCGGTACGGGTCTGCGCCGCTGCCGAGCGCGCGTACGGACCCGGGGTGCTGGGCCGGCTCTACACGGAGCTCGGCAACCGGTTCCACCTGGAGAAGGCGCCCAAGGACCGGGTCACCTACGCGGAGGCCCTGGCCGCCGCGGGCCTCGACCCCGCCCTGGCCGACGCCGCCGGGTCCGACGCGTACGACACCGCGGTGCGCGCTTCGCACCACGACGGCATCGGCCGCGTCGGCACCGATGTCGGCACCCCCGTCATCGCCGTGGGGGACGTGGCCTTCTTCGGGCCCGTGGTGACGCCCACGCCGCGCGGGGAGGCCGCGGTGAAGCTCTGGGACGGTGTGCTCGCCGTGGCCGAGACCGACGGGTTCTTCGAGCTCAAGCGCACCCGGACCCGGGACCCGATCTTCGCCTGAGTCCCGGTTCCGTACCCGGCCGGCCCGCGGCCGGCGGCGTCAGCCGCGGGCCGGGATCTCCGGCGGGGTCCAGTTGTCCTTGAGCCAGGCCTCCAGGGAGAGCAGGTTCGGCCGGCCCTTGCGCAGCTCGGGCAGGTCGGCCTGGAAGCCGTCCCGCTCGAACCAGTCGAACATGTTGGCGAGGTCCGGGCGGCCGGCGCGCAGCGGCTCGATGGGCAGCTGCTGGAAGCGGGTCGGGATGCCGGAGGCGGCCTCGAACGCCGCCGCCATCTGCGGCCCGGTCAGCTCCTCGCTGGCGATGTCGACCGTCCGGCCGAGCCACGCCTCCGGGTTCTCGAAGGCGTCCGCGGCGAAGGCGCCGATGTCGCTCGTCGCGATGACCTGCACCGGGGTCTCGGGGTCGAGCCACATGGCCAGGACGAGCTCGCCCTGCACCGGGCGCGGCTTGATGTCGAGCAGGATGTCGTGGAACATCGCCGGCCGGAGGATCGTGGTCGGCAGGTCGAGCGTGGCCAGGTACTGCTCGCCCACCAGCTTGCTCTCGAAGTGCGGGACGCGGGTGTCCCGGTCCGCACCGCCGACCGAGCTGTACACGTAGTGCTTGACCCCGGCCCGCACCGCGGCGTCGGCCACCGCCTTGCCCTGGCGGATCTCGGCCTCGACGCCGCCGGGGCCGCGGAAGGTCTGCACGCTGAAGACGCCGTATACGCCCTCCATCGCCGCGTCCAGCGACGCCGCGTCCTCCATGTCACCGCGGACGAGGACCGCGCCCGCCTCCTCCAGCGCCCGCGCCTGCGCCTTCTGCGGGTCGCGGACCAGGGCGCGTACGGTGAAACCGCGCCGCAGCAGGTCGCGGGCGACCGCCCCGCCCTGCCGGCCGGTGCCGCCCGTCACCAGGATCGTCTGTGCATCCGCCACTGTCTGCCTCCATGTCGTGTGCCCGCCGGGCCTCGCCCGGCCCGGCGATCGGTGTGATGGCCGCGAACGGCCGCGGTCCCTTGCGGGATCAGGCCGCCGGCTCTTCCGCGCCGGGCGTCCTCTGCGTGGTGACGCCGCGCGCTACCACGGGACGGGGCCGTCGTCCGCCAGGCACTGGCCCGTCGGGCCGTCCTCGGGCAGCGTGGCGAGCCGGACGGCGATCTCCGCGCCCTCGGCGGGCGACCGGAACCCGCGGTGTCCGTTGATGTCGGTGGCCACCACTCCGGGCAGCGCCGCGTTGACCTTGACCGGGGTCTCCCGCAGCTCCTTCGCGTACGCGAGGGTCACCGCGTTCAGGGCGGTCTTCGAGGACTGGTAGGCGATCATGCTGACGTTCGCCAGCGGGCCGCTCGGGGCCGAGCCCAGCGTCAGCGAGGCCACGTGGCTGGACAGGTTGACGATGCGGCCGGCCGGGGAACGGCGCAGCAGCGGCAGCAACGTGTGGGTCACGGTGACCACCCCGAACACGTTGGTCTCGTAGACCTCCCGCAGGTCGGCGGCGGTCGCCTCGCTGGGCGCCCCGGTGAAACCGCCCGCGATGCCGGCGTTGTTGACCAGGATGTCCAGGCGCCCGAACCGGCTCTCGATCTCGCGGGCGGCCTCCGCCACGGAGGCCGGGTCCGTCACGTCGAGCCGGAGCGGCACGGCCGTGATGCCGTCGCCCGCAAGCGCGTCGGCGGCCTGCTTGCCGAGCACCTCGTCCCGGGCGCCGACGAGAACGGTGATCCCCTGCTCGCCGAGCTGCCGCGCGATGGCGAATCCGATGCCCTTGTTGGCGCCCGTAATGAGCGCGATCTTCTCGACCGGCACGTCTTTTCCTTTCGTGAGGTCCAGGTGGCACTGCCCCCGGAACGCCACTTCGCCGGATGGGAAGAGGCGGCGAGCGGAACGTCGTGCGCCCGGTTTTCGAGGAACGAATTAATACGTTCACGGTATGAAACGCAAACGCCCGGGCGGCCGGCGGTGCCGCCGCCGGAAACACCGTGTTCAAACGCCGCGGGTCCGCAGTTGAACGGGCGGCCGGCGCGCAATCGCGAGAGACGGTCCGGCCTTTCGAGGCGGCCTCCACCCGGGATCCGGGGCGCCCGGCCAGACTGCCCACGCCTGTGTCGGCGCCGACCGTCGTCGTCCGTCGGCAGGTCTTACAACACCGTAACCATGAAGGAGCTGGTGGAATGACTGGGAGCGAACAGGCTCAGGCGAGCGGTAAGCCCCACGTGGTCATCGTCGGTGGCGGTATCTCGGGACTGGCGGCGGCGTTCCACCTGCGGAACGAGCCGGTGCGGGTGACGCTCCTCGAGAGCTCGTCCCGGCTGGGCGGAAAGCTGCTGGTCTCCGACGTGGCGGGGGTCCCGGTCGACGAGGGCGCCGAGTCGCTGTACGCCAACCGGAAGAAGACCACCGGCCTCATCAAGGAGGCGGGGCTCGGCGAGCAGATCGTGTCCGCGGGCCCGGTCACCGCGTCGGCGATCTGGACCCAGGGTGCGATCAAGCACCAGCCCGACCGTCAGTTCATGGGTGTGCCCTGCGACATGGACGACCTCGCCCGGTCCGGCGTGCTGTCGGCCGAGGGCGTGGAGCGGGCGCGGCAGGACCTCGTGCTGCCCTCCTTCGACCTGGAGGGCGACGTCTCGGTCGCGTCCTTCGTCGGCGGCCGGTTCGGCCAGGAGGTCGTGGACCGCCTCGTCGAGCCGTTCCTCGCCGGTGTGTTCGCCGGGCGTGCCGCGGACCTGTCGTTCGAGGCCACCCTGACCCCGCTGGCGCGTGCGTCCCGCGACCACATCTCGCTCGCGGACGCGGCCGGCTCGCTGGTGCCGGTCCTCCAGGAGGGCGAGAAGCTCCCGCCGATCAGCGTCGCCACCATCGAGGGCGGCTTCGGCACGCTGCCCGCCGCGATCATCCAGCAGGTGCTGGACGCCGCGCCTGACACGGCCCTGCGCACCGGCGCCTCCGTCCGGGAGCTGGCGCGCAACGGCGAGGGCTGGCGCGTGACCGTCGGGTCGGGTGCCGACGCGGAGGTCATCGACGCCGACGCGGTCGTCATCGCCACCCCGGCCGGCCCGACGGGCAGCCTGCTCGCGGGCGTCCCCGGTACGGCCTCCGCCGTCTCGGCGCTCTCCGAGGTGCCGTACTCCAGCGTGGCCATGGTCACGCTCGCCTTCCCGAAGGGGGCGTTCCCCGGCGGGCTCACGGGCCGCGGCTACGCCGGCTACCGGGTGCCGGCGGAGGAGGGCAAGGCCGTCAAGGAGGTCACGTTCACCACGGTGAAGTGGCCGCACCTGGCGGGCGAGGTGGAGATCGTGCGCTGCTCGATCGGCCGGTTCGGCGAGGAGCACCTGCTCCAGCTCGACGACGCCGACCTGGTCAAGCTGGCGACGGCCGAGCTCGCCGAGGCCACCGGCGTGTCCGGTGCCCCGGTGGCGACCCGGGTGAGCCGCTGGGAGAGCGCCCTGCCGCAGTACACCGTCGGCCACGTCGAGCGGGTGCGGCAGATCCGTGAGGCCGTGGCGACCCAGCCCGGACTGGCGGTGTGTGGTGCGGTGTACGACGGTGTGGGCGTCGGCGTCTGCATGATGACCTCGCGCCGGGCCGTCGACCAGATCCTCCCCTTCGTGAGGAAGGCGGCCGCCGCCGCTTCCTCGGTCGCGGCCGGGGTCTGAGCCGGATCGGGGTCCCCCGGCGCGATCCCGAAGCGATCGCGCCGGGGGATCCGGCATGTGTGCGCCGGATCTCCTGGTGACGAGAAGGGGCCGTGCCCGATCGGGCACGGCCCCTTCTCGTCACCAGGGTCCGGTCAGCAGGAGGTCCGGTCGGCAAGAGGTCCGGTCGGCGATCGCATCGCCGACCGGACCCCCGGCCGGATCAGCGGTCCAGGATGGTGGCGAAGACGTCCGTCAGCGCCTGCTCCGCGTCCTCGGCGGCACCGGTGCTGCGCCAGGCCACGTGCTGGTCGGGACGGATCAGGAGCGCGCCGGCACCGGTGATCTGCCGGACGGCCTCCCAACCGCCGTCCACGTCGGCGTACTCGCCGCCCTCGCCGATGCGGACCGCGTTGACCGGGACGGAGAACTTCTCCGCCACGCGCGCGGCCGCCTCGGTCCAGGCGGTCCCCTCCGGGCCGGTGATCAGCGTGAAGCCGGTCCGGCCGGTGAGGTCGAGGGTGGACAGGCGCTCGCCGTCCCGGGTGATCCAGGCGTGCGGCAGCCGGTGGCCGGGGCGCGACGTCGGGACGTGCTCGTCGCGCATCGGCGGACGGGCCGGGCGTTCGGTGCCGTCGGAGATGACCGCGCCCTGCTCGTAGGCGAAGCCGATCTCCATGTCGAAGGACTGGCAGCCGCCGCGGTGGGTGTGGAACACCTCCAGGGCCCGCGCGCGGACGGTGTCGCCGAGCGGGGACGGGTCGAAGTACGCCGCCAGACGCTGGCCGCGGCGCCCCGCCGGGATGTTGTGGCCGCCGCCTATGGCGTCGATGACCACCTGGTGGTGCTGGGCGGCGGAGACCGCCCAGTCGACGTTCTCGCGGCCGATCGGCCGGCGCTCGGCCTCGTAGGTGTCGATCAGGCTCTCGGGCGCGCTGCCGTTCAGCACCGCGGCCAGCTTCCACGCGATGTTGTGCGCGTCCTGGATGCCGGTGTTGAGGCCGAGGCCCACGGCGGGCGGCTGCTTGTGCGCGGCGTCGCCGGCGATCAGCACCCGGCCGACCCGGTACTTGTCGGCGAGGATCGCGTTCACGATCCAGTCCGTGACCTTGTGCACGGTCACTTCCAGGTCCGGGACCTTCAGCACCTCGCGGATGCGGTCGACGACCGTCTCGTTGTTCCAGCGGCCGGCCGGGCCGGGGGCCATGTGCAGGCCCCACTGCTCACAGGCCTTGCCCCAGCTCGGGCCCATCTCGATGAGGTTGACCGACAGGTCGGGGTCCTCCGGGCTGAGGTAGTGCGTGATGAGCGTGCCCTCCTCCCACCACTGCGACAGGTCGGCGGAGAAGTACACGGTCGTGGTGTTGACGTCGCTGGGCGGGCCCTGCATCTGGATGCCGACCTTGGAGCCGACGAAGCGGCCGCCGTCGGCGCCGAGGAGGTACTTCGCCTTGACCGTGATGGTCTCGCCGGTCTCCAGGTTGCGCACCTCGGCGGCCACGTGGTCGCCCTCGTCGGAGAAGTCGACGACCTCGTGGCTGAAGAGGATCCGCCCCGGGTTCCGCTCCTCCGCGTGGCGGCGCAGGATCGGCTCCAGCCACATCTGCGGCAGCTTCGAGGGCAGCTCCGGGCCGGCCGCCGCGTACTTCTCCGTCAGCTCGCCGCCACCGAAGGCGTCCATCTCGTGGATCTGGCGGGCGTCCAGCGGGCCGTCGCCGGCGAACGTGGTCGCCCAGCGCACCTTGCCGAACTTGTCCAGCGGGGCCGCCTCCGCGAGGACGTCGTCGCGGATCCCGTGCTGGCGGAAGATCTCCATCGTCCGCTGGTTGAGGTAGTGCGCCTTCGGCACCCTCGACGTGTCCGCGTGCCGCTCCACCAGCAGGTGGTCGACGCCCTGGTCGGAGAGGAAGACGGAGGCGGACAGGCCACACCCGCCGCCGCCCACGATCAGGACCGGAACCTCGATAGACGTCATGTTCGCCCTTCCAGAATTCAGATGGCTTCTCCCGCACAGCCTGACAACGTCGTCCGTAACCCTGGTCAAGGACGACTGGACTCCGAAACGCCGCCGGCCGGTCCCACGGGTGACCGGCCGGTTGCGTGCCTCGGGGGAAGGGGTCCCTCCGGTGTTCTGCCAGTGCTCAGCCGAGCCAGACGCCGTCGCTCATCAGCGTGCGACCGGACAGCTCGTTGGCCTCCCGCCAGGCCTGGATGCGCTGGGGCCTTATGCGGAAGTACTGGTAGGGCTGGGTCAGTTCGCGCGGGTCGAACCCGGTCTTGGCCGCGAAGGCGTCGGCCGTCCCGCCCAGTTCCGCCACGTCCACCGGCTCCGCGGTGCCCTCCACGATCACGACGTCGCGCGTCGGGCCGAGGGCGACGCGCACCCGGCCGTCCGCCAGCAGGTTGCGGCCGGTGACGGAGGAACGCGGCGTCGAGACGAGGAACGCGGTCCCGTCCCAGAGGAAGGAGAGCGGGATGAGGTACGGACCGCCCGGGTCACCCGCCGAGGAGACCCAGAGATCGACGTCGTTCTCCAGTCTCTTGCGAGTGTCCTCCAGGCGTTCTTCCAGCCCACGCGGTGGCACAGCCGTCATCGGAGTCCTTTCGGGTATGCCCCCGGCATCCGCTAGGGGAAGAGCGAAGACCCGCCCAATGCCGGTTCGGCCCTTGGGCGGAGCGGCGTTGTCAGTGGCGGTTGTCAGGTTACGCGCATGCATCTGAGGTACTCGTTCCGGATCGAGCCGACTCCCAGTCAGCGCATAGCGTTGGCACGGACGTTCGGTTGCGCCCGTGTGGTCTTCAACGATGCGCTGGCCGTCCGGAAGGAGACCTGGCAGGCGGACCGGTCGAGGATCCCGACCGGGGCTCTGGCGAAGCGGGTGATCACCGAAGCGAAGAAGACACCCGAGCGGGCGTGGCTGGCGGAGGTGTCCGTGGACGCCCTGCAGTCCTCCCTCCGCGACCTGGACAGCGCGTACACGAATTCCTTCGCCTGGGTGGCGGGCAAGCGCCGTGGCCGGCGGATGGGTCTGCCGGCGTTCAAGTCGAAGAAGGGCAGTCGGCAGTCGGTCCGCTTCTCGAAGAACGGGTTCCGGCTGCGGGAGAACGGCCGGCTCAACCTCGCGAAGATCGGTGACGTCCGGGTCCGCTGGTCCCGGCCCCTGCCCTGTGCCCCGTCGTCGGTGACGGTGGTCAAGGACGCGTCGGGCCGGTACTTCGTGTTGTCCGACGGCACGGTGATCGGCAACCCCCGCTTCCTGCGCCGTGCCGAGCGCCGGCTGCGCAAGGCTCAGCAGAACCTGAGCCGGAAGGGCAAGGGGTCGAAAAACCGGGCCGAGGCCCGGGTCAAGGTCGACCGTACCCATGCCCGGGCGGCCGACGCGCGCAAGGACTGGTGCCACCAGACCGCTTCGAGGCTGATCCGCGACAACCAAGCGGTCTACCTCGAAGACCTGGCGGTCTCCGCTCTGGCACGCACCCGCCTCGCCAAGTCCGTCCACGACGCCGCATGGGGCATGTTCCGCCGCATCCCGGAGGAGAAGGCCGCCAGGTACGGCCGACACGTCGGCATCGTGTCGCGGTGGCTGCCGTCCTCCCAGACCTGCCACGTGTGCTGGACCGTGGACGGAAGGAAGCCGCTGCACGTGCGCACCTGGCGGTGCGAGTGCTGCGGTACCGAACATGTTCGTGACCTCAATGCGTCGCGAGTGATCCTCGCCGCCGGACGGGCGGAGAGGCTGAACGCCCCCGGAGGGCCGGTAAGCCCTGGCGTGGAAATCCCACGCCAGGCACGGCCCGTCGGACGGGGAACCCACCCGAAGCCTCAGCCGGTCACCACCGGCCGGCAGGCGGGAATCCCCGCCCGCCAGGGCGGCGAGGACGTCAAGATTCCTCCGTCCAAGCAGTCGTGGTGAGTCCCCGGCCGGCGGGGGCTCCTTCGCTCGTCGTACGGGCCACCGGCGCGGTGGCCGCGACGGCCGCCAGTGCATCGACGGCCGCACGCACACCGATCATGTCGTGTGCCCGGTGCACAGCGAAGCGCACGAAGCCGTTGGGCAGCGGCAGGACGCGCACCCCGTGTCCGGCGAGGCGGCGGGCGCATTCCTCCGGGGTCAGCCCGGCGACGCGGGCCATGACCATGTTGGTCGGCCGCGGCGGGCGCAGGAGGCCGGCGCCGGGCACCGTCGCGAAGCCGGCGGCGAGCGCGGCGGCCGTGGCGTGGTCGGCCGCCAGCTCGGGCAGGCGGTCCAGGGCGACGAGGGCGGGGGCCGCGATGACGCCGGACTGGTGCATCGAGCCGCCCAGCGCGGACCGTACCTCGCGGGCGCGTGCGACGTACGCGTGCGTCCCGCACAGCAGCCCGCCGACCGGCGCGCCGAGTCCCTTGGAGACGGAGAAGGCGACGCTGTCCACGGGGGCTGCCAGCTCCGCGGGAGGGACCCCGAGCGCCACGGCCGCGTTGGCGAGCCGGGCACCGTCGAGGTGGACGTGGGCGCCGTACCGGTGGGCCAGGTCGGCCAGGGCGCGGGTGGCCGCCGCGTCGAGGGCGTTGCCGGAGCGCATCATGCTCGTGTTCTCCAGGCAGACCACGGCGGGCCGGCCGCCTCCGGCGGCGAGCACCGCGGCCACGGCGTCGGGGTCGGGCAGGCCGTCGGGGCGCTGCGGCACCGGCAGCAGCTCGATCCCGGCGAACTGGCGCAGCCCGTCGGCTTCGAGGAAGGCCATGTGGGTGTCCTCGCCGACGACCAGCAGCGGCGCGCCGCGCGGTCCGTGGGAACCGGCCGCGGCGAGCGCGGCGAGCAGGTTCGACATGGTGCCGGTGGGCGTGAGCAGCGCGTCCTCGGTGCCGAGCAGGTCGGCGACCCGCGCTTCGAGGAGGGCGACGGTGGGGTCGTCCCCGTACACGTCGTCCCCGACCTCGGCCGCGGTCATCGCCGCGCGCATGCGCGCGTCCGGCACGGTGCGGGTGTCGCTGCGGAAGTCGAGCCGGGGGTCGGCTGGCTGCGTCACGGCCTACCCCCGTGCCCGGTGGGCGACCCAGACGGCGCGGGGCCTGGTGTAGCCCTCCACCGCGTGGATGCCGAGCTCGCGGCCGTATCCGGACTGGCCGAGGCCCGAGACGCTGACCGTCTCCTCGGTGTCGCCCCAGGTGTTGACCCAGACCATGCCGGCGCGCAGGGCCCGGCCGAAGGACTCGGCCCGGTGGGCGTCGGAGGTCCAGACGGACGCCGACAGGCCGTACGCCGTGTCGTGGGCGAGGGACAGCGCCTCGGCGTCGGTGTCGAAGGCCGTCACGGACAGCACCGGGGCGAAGATCTCCTCGCGCCAGGCGCGGCTGTCGGCCGGCGTGCCGTCCAGGACGACCGGGTTGACGAAGAAGCCGCCGCCGAGTTCGTGCACGATCCCGGACCGGCCGGGCGGCACGATGACCTTCGCCCCCCGCAGCTCGGCCTCGTCGACGATCTCGGCGGCGCGCCGGACGGCCGCCCGGCTGATCAGCGGGCCGAGGTCGGTGGCGGGGTCCTCGGGCAGGCCGACGCGGAGCCCGGCCGCCAGCTCGGCGACGCGGCCGGTGAACTCGGCGTGCACGGCCCGGTCGACGACGAGGCGCGTCCCGGCCACGCACATCTGGCCGGTGTTGCCGGTGAAGCCCGTGACGACGGCATGGGCGGCCGCGTCGAGGTCGGCGTCGCGGAAGACGACGACGGGGCTCTTGCCGCCGAGCTCCAGTGAGGCGGGCTTGAGGCCGTCGGCGCAGCGGCGCGCGACGTCGCGCCCCGCCGCCGTCGAGCCGGTGAAGGAGACCATGCCGACGTCCGGGTGGTCGCACAGCAGCCGGCCGGTGTCGGCTCCGCCGTAGACGGCGGTGAGCACGCCTTCGGGGAGCACCTCGGCGGCGCGCTCGACGAGCCGTCGGGTCGACAGCGGGGTCTCGGGCGCCGGCTTGACGACGACGGTGTTGCCGTACGCGAGCGCTGCGGCGATCTTCCAGACGGCCAGCAGGAGCGGGTAGTTGTTCGGGGCGATGGCGGCGCACACCCCGACCGGCACGCGGTCGGTGTACGTGCGCATGCCGGGGCCGGCCGGGTGGGTCTCGCCCACCGGGTACCGGGCCGCCGCGGCGAACCAGTCGACGGCCTGCGCTGCGAAGTCGACCTCGCCGAGGGCGCGTGCCGTGGGCTTGCCCGCGTTGCGCTGCTCCAGGGCCGCGAGGGTGTCGCGGTCGTCGCGCAGCAGGGCGGCGAGCTCGCGCAGGTGGCCGGAGCGCTGGGCCGGTGAGGTGTCGGCCCAGCCGTCGTGGAACGCCGAAGCCGCCCGGGCCACGGCGTCGCCGACGCCGGGACCGGACGTGTCCGGTACGTGGTCGAAGGCGAGCCCGGTGGCGGGGTCGAGGATCGGGCGTCCCACCGGGGTCACCCCAGGGTCCCGGCGCGGCCGCCCAGGCGGAGGCCGGCGTCGAGTTCGGTGACCAGGTCCACGAAGGCGTCCCGGCCCAGGCCGGTGCCCGAGCTGCCGAGCAGCCTGAGCTCGTGGCCGTCGGGGTGCTGCCACCAGGCGTCGCAGGCTCCGTACCGGGCGTCGGAGTAGCCCAGGTGCAGCGGGCGGCCGCCGAGGTCGAGGAGTTCGGCGGTGGCGGGGTGCTTGTCGCGCTCCGGCGGGAAGACCAGGCGTCCGCCGCCGGTGCGCTGCGCGGTCAGGCGCAGTTCGCCGCCGGACGCGGAGGCGTAGACGACGTCGAGCTCGCGGACGGCGGCGCCGTCGCCGAACGTCGCGGCGCTGTCGGCGCGGTACGCGCCGACGGACAGCGGCACGCCCTGTCCGGTGAGGAAGGCGGGGAGGTCCGCGGCGGCGACCCAGTCGCCCTCGTGCTGCCGGTCGCGCCGGTGGAAGGAGAAGACGCCGGTGGGTACGGACACCATCTCGGCCGGCTGCCGGGCCCAGTAGCTCAGTTCGGCGAACGGGGTGGCCAGCACCCGGGGGACCGCCTCCGGTACGGCCGGGCGCAGGGCGGCGTAGAGCGCGACGAGTTCCTCGTCGGTGAACTCCCCCTCCAGCACCGAGAGCTCGACCGTGGTGCGGGCCATCCGGGCGCTGGCGGCCCGGTGTCCCATGTAGTCGGTGCCGAGCCAGACGACCCGGCCCTCGCCGATCTCGTACGGCCGGGCGTCGCTGCCCCACAGGCAGGGGTGGTCCGCGGCGGGGAACGCCCAGTCGTACAGGAACTGCTTCAGCCGCAGCCGTCGTCCGCCGCCGGAGATCTCGGTGCGGTAGCCGGACGGGTTGGCGTCGCTCCACGGGCTGCGGCCCTCGGCCTCGACGCGGCCGGGGGGCGCCTCGCGGCGGATGGTGCCGGTGCTGGTGTCGCATCCCGCGGGCAGCTCGGACGGCCGCCACACCACGAAGTTGCACCCGTCCTGGGCGAGCTCCTCCGTGATCACCGGCGGCAGCGGGTCAAGGTCGGCCGCGCTCTCCAGGATGTGCCAGCGCCAGTGGGGGACGGGACTGCTCACCGTGACTCCTCGGGTGGGTTCGGAGCTCCGCGAGGTGGTCGAGCCAGGCGGAGGTTGAGGCAAGGAACATCCATTCGCCGACGCCCAGCTCGGCGCGGAGTCCGGCCGGCAGCTGCGGTAGCCCGAAGGGGGTGCCGAGCCCGTCGGCCAGGTCGGTCAGCTGGCGGACGTAGGCGGGGTCGGTGGGGGTCGGGAAGCCCTGCTTGCGGCGGTTGCGGATCGATTCGGGCAGCAGGTCGGCGAGGGCGGCCTTCAGCAGTCCCTTGTGGGTGCCGGGCTCGTTGGTGTCCTTCAGGTGTTCGGGGCAGCGGAAGGACAGCTCGGCGAGGGTGACGTCCTGGAAGACGGGCCGGTCCTCCAGGGTGAAGGTCGACGAGGTGGCGTCCACCATGTCGTTGACGTAGACCAGGAAGCGCCGCATCAGGTGGTGCCTGCCGCGTTTGAGCGGCGATGCCGTCTTGAGGGCCCGGTACTCGGCCATGGTGCGCTCCCACACCATGTCGGTCACCGTCGTCATGTCGACGTCGAGTTCGTGGGCCATCCACTCGACGAGCCGGGCCCAGACGGGACGTTCGTCGGCGTGGAGGCGGTGCGTCAGGTAGTGGCGCCCGTGGATGAAGGTGGGCGCGTAGGGGTCGACGACGGGGAAGTACCGGCCGGCCTGGTACCCCCAGAGCTCGTCGGCTCCGTGCCCCGAGTAGACGACGACCTTCCCGTCGGCGGCGATGGCCCGGTAGAGGTGGTGCATCGCCAGTTCGGCGCCGTGCAGCAGCGGGCGGTGCAGCCGGGTGGGCAGGACCGGGAGCAGCTCGGCGGCGGCGTGCCGGTCGAGGTCGAGGACGGTCAGCGGTACGCCCAGGTGCTCGGCGGCCTCGGTGGCGTGCACGACGTCGTCGCCCGAGCCGCCGATGCCGTCCTGGTAGCGCAGTACGTAGGTGTCGACCGGCAGCCCCTGGCGGGTCAGGCCGGCGACGACGGCCGTGCTGTCGACGCCGCCGCTGAGCACCGCCGCCCGGGGGACGTCGGAGACCGACCGCTGCTCGATCGCCCGGTCGAAGGCGGCCCGGATCTCCTCGGCCTCGATCGGGCGGTCCACCGCCACGGGGTGCCAGTAGCGGTGCCTGGTCGTGTGGGGCCGGTCGATGACGAGGTATTCGGCGGGCGGCAGGGTCTCGATGCCGCGCAGCCAGGTGCGGTCGTCCGCGGCGTCCATCCGGATCCAGGAGCGCAGCAGGTACTCCTCGCGGTCCACCTCGGGGGTGACGAGGCCGGTGGCGAGCAGCACCCCCTGTTCGGAGGCGAACAGCAGGCCGCCGTCGGTGAAGGCGTAGAACAGCGGCTTCACGCCGAAGTGGTCGCGGGCCAGTACGACGCGTCCGGTCCAGGTGTCGTGCCAGGCGAGCGCGAACATGCCGTCCAGCGGGCGCAGCGCGGCGGCCGGGTCGGCGGGCTCGCGGCAGACCTGCTGGAGGGCGAACTCGGTGTCACAGGTGGTGCGGCGGGGCCACAGCGGCGGCGCAGGCGAGCGGGAGCCGTAGACCTCGCCGTTGTGCACCAGCACGATCCGGCCGTCGGGGGAGGCCATCGGCTGGTCGCCGGCGTGGCTGCGGTCGCGGATGGCGAGCCGTGTGGCGCAGAGCATGACGGTGCCGCAGGGCGAGACGTACGGGGCGCAGGCCGCCTCGCCGCGGTGTGCCATGGCGTCGGTCATGGTCCGGCCGAGCGCGTCCAGCCAGGCGGGATCGCGCCGTCCTTCGAAGCTGATGAAGCCCGCTATGCCGCACATGCGTCCCCCTCCGGTTCCCCCCACACCTTCCAGAGCTCCGCCAGAGCCTCGGTGTAGACGTGCTCGATGCCCTGGTGGCCGCCCTCGTGCTCGCGGTAGAGGTGGGGGACCCGGTGGGCGTCGAGGGCTGCGTGGAGGGCGCGGGCGCCCCAGTGCATGCCGTACTCGTCGCGCTGCCCGACGCTGAGGTGCAGCAGGCCGAGTCCGGCGAGCCGGTCGGCGTACGCGGGGAGCATCCGGACCGGGTCGTGGGTGAGCCAGCGCTGCCACACCTCGTCGCGGAACACGCCGGTCTCGGGGTCGCACGGCAGCGCGTCCGACGCGGTGGTCCGGGGGTCGTCGGCGTAGCACATGCCCATGGCGATGATGCTCATCGCGACCATGAAGGGGACGTCGTGCGGGCCGGTGTCGCGGCGGGCGAGCAGCGCGTCGACGCCGCCGGCGGCCCGGACGGTGTCGAGCGTACGGGGCAGCAGGGGCAGGTAGCTGTGCTCGAACCCGGCGTCGGGCGAGCAGGCGATCACGGACCCGAACAGGTCGGAGGTCATGCCGGCGACGAGGGCGCCGTAGCCGCCGCTGGACTTGCCGCCGATGGTGCGCCAGGCCGGTTCCGCGCGGGTGACGAAGCGCGCGTCGATCTCGGCGACGACCTCGGCCAGGTAGCCGGCGTACGCGCCGGAGGCGGCGGAGTCGATGTACTGCGAGCCGCCGTAGGCGGTCGTGCAGTCGGGCACGACGAGCAGCGCGGGCGGCACGCGGCCGTCCGTCATCGCCTCGCGGAGGCGGTCGGCGACGGACGCGCCGAAGGCGAGGGCCTTGCCGGCGAGGCTGGGGTTGGCGCCGTACCCGGGCAGCCAGTACACGACCGGGAACCGCCGGACGCCGTCGTAGCCGGGCGGCAGGTGCACCTCGATGCGGCGCCGGTGGGGGTCGCCGAGGGGGTTGCCGCGCAGGCTGGTGCTCTCGTGCTCCAGCACGACCGGGCTGCTCATGCCTCGCTCGCCTCCCGCAGGGCGCGCTCCACGTGGCGCGTGTAGAAGGACGGGTGGTGGAAGACCGCGGAGAGCAGTACGCCGTCGCTGGCCCACAGGCTGTAGGAGCTGCCGATCAGGAGTTCGGCGCCGAGCATGGCCTCCAGGGTGCTCGCCGCCATCTCGGTCCAGCCCTCGGCGCCGGTGACGTGGTTGCGGGCGGTGCCGGGGCCGAGCCGTACCACCCGGTCGGCGACCGGGTCGAGGAGGAACGAGGTCTCGGTGCCGTCGTCCTCGTACAGCGAGACGACGTGCCGTCCGGCGCCGTCGTCCAGGGCGCGGTACCAGTAGTCGGTCGCCACGAGCCGGTCCAGCAGCTCACGGAGCATGTCCTCGCTGCTGCGGGTCTGGACGCCGTACCGGTCGAGGGAGGCGTCGAAGGCCGGCACGTGCGTGGCCGGGTCGAGCGTGATCGCGGAGTAGACCTCGTCGAAGTCGTACGCGTCGGGCGCGACCGGCCCGTCGACCAGGGCGGCCTTGCCGTGGGCCACCTCCAGCACCTGGCCGGGGCCCCACAGCAGGCCGTCGCGGCCCAGCTCGTCCAGCCGGCGCAGGGCCTGGGCCGGGGTGAAGGGGAACATCGTCTTGTTGCACCAGGAGTAGTCGCGCTCGCCGTCGCCGCTGATGCGCCAGCCGAACGAGGAGGGCACGGTCACGGTCGCCGGGATCGAGGCGATGTACCGGTCGAAGTTCGCGACGGCGCGGGCGCGGATCGCGTCTGCGTCGGTCAGCGGGCGGCGCTCGGTGAGGACGCCGGGCGGCGAGATGCTGTGCGCGGGGACGAACACGGCGTCGACCCGCGGCGCGTCGTCGCGCGCGAAGGCCTCGACGGTGTCGTCGTGGAGGAGCGCGTCGCCGCACAGCATGACGGCCGCGTCGGCGGTCTGCACGAGCACGCTCATCTCGGGGAACGACACGGCCGAGGGGAAGGTCCGCAGGATCGTGCCGCCCGGGGTGGTGAGCGTGTCGCCCGGCGTGACCGGGCGCAGGCGCTCGAAGCCGAAGCGGCGCAGGGTCCAGGAGATCGCCTGGTGTCCGAGTCCGGAGGCGGTGAGCACGGGCGGGACCGGTCCGGCGGGGTAGACGCAGGTGACCTCGGAGCTCTGCCGCGGGCTGTCGTCGAAGTCGACGTCGGCGCCGTCGACCAGGCGGAGCAGGGAGGGGAAGTGGTGGTGGTCGTAGTGGTGGTGGCTGAGGACCACGTAGTCGACGCCTTCGTCGAGCACCGTGCGGACCAGGTCGTCGGGCAGCGGCGGGTGGTGTTCCCAGAAGCGGTCCAGGCGCTGGGTGAGCCACGGGTCGAAGAGGATCCGCTCCGTCCCCGTGTCGATGAGGACGGCCGCGTGGCCGAGGGAGGTCAGTCGCATCAGAGGTTCCCCTCGTACACGCAGCGGAAGCCGACCTCCATGTGTCGGTCGGTGATCAGGTCCTTGCCGCGGTAGAACGTGGTGAGGCAGGCGGGCGGCGAGGTGAAGGTGCCGCCGCGCAGCACGTGGAAGGCTTCCTTGCGGTTCATGAAGTCCAGCGGGTGGCGTCCCCGGAAGAAGGGGTCCATGTCCTCGCCGGTGTAGAAGTTGGTCCGGGTCAGCTCCCAGACGTTGCCCGACATCTGCAGGACGCCGTACGGGCTGGCGCCGGCCGGGAGCGCGTCGGCGGCCAGCACCGGGTGGGCGGGGTTCTCCCCCTGCTCGATGGTGACGAGGAGCGCTTCGAGGGAGTCGAGGTCGGCGACGGCCTGGCCGAACGACCGCTCCACGTAGTTCACCCGGTCGGGGTCCCAGTCGTTGCCCCAGGGGAAGCGCCGTCCGTCCACGCCACGGGCGGCCTTCTCCCACTGGACCTCGCTGGGCAGCGCGCCGCCGGCCCACTTGGCGAAGGCGTACGCGTCGTACCAGTCGATGCCGACGACCGGCATGTCGGGCGCGTTGAAGCGGGGGTCGTGCCAGTGCGCGGGGCGGTGGGAGCCGCCGAGCGGCTGGTCGGGGTGGTCGAACTCGCCGGAGTCGCCCACCTCTTCGAGGAACTCGCGGTAGCGGGCGTTGGTCACGGTGGTGCGGTCGATGAGGAAGGCGGGCACGTCCACCGCGCGGAGCGTGGTGTCGTCCTGCGCCATGCGGAACGCGTCGGGCTGCTCGTCGGCACCGATGATCGCCGGTCCGGCCGGCACGAGGACGACGTCCTCGTTGCGCCGGGGGCGGGTGCGGACGGCGTCGACCCGGGCCCGCATGTCCGTGAAGTACTCGTCTTCCAGGCGCCGGAGTTCGGCGGGGTCGCGGGTGCCGAAGATGGCGATCAGGGCGCGCTTGGTGAGCGCGGCCCCGCAGCCGACGGGCTTCCGCGCCCAGTCGGGGCGGGTGAAGTTGCTGGGCCAGCCCGAGATGCGGATGAGGTCGGGGACGGCGGCGGCGATCCGGTGTTCCGTGATGACCTTGAGGGCGGTGAAGGCGACCCAGTCGACCGTGTCGTGCGTCGCGGAGGCGACGGCGGTGTCGGCGGCGGCGTCGCCCGCGTGGTGCGCGGCCAGCAGCCGCACCGCGCCGGCGCGTACCGGCCACTCGGGGTGGGCGACCACGAGGCTTGCCAGCAGCGGTATGCCGTCGGCGGCGCGACCCTTCTCCTCGGCCAGGTCGATGACGCGCTGCACCGAAGCCCAGTAGCGGGCGTCGGTGGACTCGTCGATCTCCAGCAGGTCGGCGGGAACCTCGATGACTTCGGAAACCTGATTACCTACCATCTTTACCTCTCTCGGACGGCGAGCCGCCCGCACGGAGTTTCTCCGTACGGGCGGCTCATTCGCGGCTCAGCGTGTTACCACTTGGAGCACTCCTGCTTGGCGTCACGGGTCTCGATGAAGTCACGGTCGCTCATTTTCATCTCCCTTCTGCATCGGGGATTCCCGGGGTATCGGGATTCCCGAGTCCGCGTTTGTGCGGCCGGTCGGCCTCACGACTCAAGTAACGCAGGCCGCGATGGGAGCCGCAACGGTGAACCAGGAAAAGAGCATTCCTCGATAACCTCCGAGTAGGTTGATCGCGATCTTGGCGTTCAGGAAGGACGTCCGGAGAAGGAGGAAAAGAATGGTTGACACCGCTTCCCGGGAGATACGGGAGAACGGGTTCACGCAGCTCCCGGGGCTCGCGTCCGGCGACGCGCTCGCCCGGCTCCGGCGCGCGGTCGGCCGGATCGAGGAGCTCGCCGCCGACCGCACGGCCTCCGGCGGGGAGTTCGTCCTGGAGGCGCCCGGCGTCGGCGGGTGGGCGGCCTGGCAGCAGGGCACCGGCGCCCTCAAGGGGGTGCTCAGGTCGGCCGACCGGATCCACGAGCACGTACCGGAGTTCGGCGACGTGGAACGCTCGCTGGGCCTGGCCGACGGGCCGGTCGCGCGGGGCGTGGGCGCCCCCGGCGAGCTGGTCAACTCGTTCCTGTGGGCCAAGCCGCCCGTCGTGGGCTCGGCCAAGCCCTGGCACCAGGACATCGCCTTCGCGCCGCCCGCCTTCGACGCGGAGGAGCACGGCATCGTGACGATCTGGATCGCGCTGGAGCCGGCGACCACGCGCAACGGCTGCCTTGAGTTCATCCCCGGGTCCCACGTGCTCGGGCTGTTCCCGCACAGCGGGGACCGTGAGCGGCTGGCGGGCGAGGCGCGGCTGGCGAAGGCGGTCGAGCCGCACATCGCGGACGCGCACCTGCCCCGTACGGCCGAACCGGTGGCCGTGCCCCTCGAACCCGGTTCGGCCGTGATGTTCGACGGCCTGGTGGTGCACCGCTCGGCGCCCAACACCACGGCGTCGGAGCCCCGTACCGCGGTCAGCTTCGTCTACAGGGTGCCGCGGACGCCGTGGTCGCGGCTGGAGCCGGCCGCGGTCGCGGCGTGACGTTCGACCGCGGCGGTTCCTCAGTCGAACGGGGGTGAGCTCCGTCAGCCCGCCCCGCCGTCGAGGACGTAGAACCCGGTGCCGTCGAGGTGGCGGATCGTGTTCAGGTCGCGCTGCACGACCTCTTCGAGGTCGTGCAGCAGCGTCACGATGACGGGGTAGGTGAGGTCGTCGACCGTCCGGCGGATCTCCTGTCCGGGCTTGGCCAGCGTGATCAGGGTGTGGAAGCCCTCCAGCAGCTCGATCTCCTCGATGCCCCGGTACTCGCTGAGCACGCCCTCCACCGGCGAGACCATGCCGACGATCCCGCAGAACTTCCGCACCTCGTACGGGGTTCCGGCGCGGGCGTGGAACCGCTCGGGGCGCAGGTACGCGTCCACGGTCCACTCCAGCTGCGACTCGCCGATGCCGAGGCTTGCGCCGGCCGGGATGCCGCCGCCGGCTATCCGGGCGCCGACCTCCACCAGGCAGGGTCCGGCGGGGGTCATCCGGATCTCCACGTGGGCGGGTCCGTGCCGGATGCCGAGGGCGTCCAGGACCTGGAAGGCGTACTCCCTGAGGGAGTCCACGACCCGCTCCCCCGAGTCGATCAGCAGGAGGGCGTCGCAGAGGTCGACGACGCCGTTGGCGCTGACGCGGGTGGTCCGCCAGACGTCGCACAGGTGGTGCCGGCCGTCGCGGCTGACGGTGTTCACCATGTACTCGGTGCCCGCGAGGTACTCCTGCGCCACGGCCCCGTTGTTGGGCTGGGAGAAGACGTCGTCGGCGGGGGCGAGGGCGTGGAACGCGGCGACGGACTCCTCCGGGGTGTCGCAGAAGGAGACGCCCTGGCTGCCGGCGCTCCGCGGCGGCTTGAGGACGACGCGGCCGCCGAGCTCGCGGTGCCAGGCGGCGAGCTCGTCCGCGTCGGTGGCCCGCAGCTGGCGGGCCGCGCGGAGCCCGGCGGCGCGCACGGTCTCGACCATGAGGTGCTTGTCGCGCCGCGCGGCGCTGAGTTCGGTGCCGTTGCCGGGCAGGCCGAGCCGCTGGGCGAGCAGGTCCGCGAGCTCCACGCCGAGCTCGCCGCCCGAGATCACCGCGATCGGGGAGAACGCCGCGACGGCTTCGGCCGTGGCCTCCAGGTCTCCTTCGTGGACGATGTCGGCGATGAAGTCGTCCGGGACGTACGGCGCCGCGCGGTACACGTACGGAACCTCACGCGTACTCTGCACGCGGACGATGGAACAGCCCTGTTCCAGGAATTTCAGAACCAGCGAACGGACCGCGGCGTAGGCGTCGACCATCACGATGCACGGGTTGCTCTGATTGTCTGCTGTCATGAGTTCAACATAGACAGGGCCACCGCTCGCCGAAATCCGTTCAGCTCTGCCATCCTCCGAGCCTGGAGGATGAGCCGATGACATCTTATTTGGCGAGGATTCGCTCGCCGCATTTCACGCCCGCATTGCTGTTCGTCAATACCTGCGGCAATTTCCTGGTCCTCGTGGCGCTGTCCACGCACGTGGGCTCGACGACCGGGTCGGGACTGCTCGCCGGAGCGGTGCTCAGCGCGCCGTGGCTCCCCGCGCTGCTGCTGGCCGCCCCGCTCAACCGGCTGCTCACCAGGCGTCCCCCGGAAGTCCTCGTCCGGCTGGCCGAGGCGGCGAGCCTGGCGGTGACCGTGGCCGCGCTGCTGGCACCGGGCGGGGCGCTGCTCGCGGTGGCCGCTTCGCTCGTGGTCGCCCGCGGGTTCTTCGAGGCGGTCACCCGCTCGGCCACGTCGGTCGTACTGCGCAACATAGTCCCGTCGGAACGGCTTGACCAGGCCAACACCGTCGCCGAGATCTGCAAGCTGACCGGTGTCAGCGTCGGGGCGGCGCTGGCCGGACCGCTCTCGTCGGTCCTGTCGCTGCGGGGCCTGATCGCCGTGAACGCCGCGACGCTGGCGGTCTCGGCGCTCCTCGCCTGGGCCCTTCCGTCGGCCCCCGGGGGATCCTCGGCCGGCGCGAAGAGCGGCGCGGATTCCGGGACCGGCGCACGGCTGCGCGTCCAGGACCCCGTACTGCGCAGGCTCTTCGCCCGGTTCCTCCTGGTGGCCTTCTGGCAGGGGTTCCACACGGTGGCCGTGACCGTGATCCCGCTCCACGTGCTGGGTGGCGGAACCCGCCTGGTGGGCATCTTCGTCGCGGTGTCGGCGGTCGCCGTCTTCGCCGGCTCGCTCGCCGCCCTGCCGGCCCAGCGGTACCTCGCCCACGTGCCCTCGACCACGTGGGTGCTGGTGCCCCTGGTGCCCCTGCTGGCGGCGGTGGCGGTCGGCCGGACGGTGCCGACGATCGTGCTGTACGCGCTGTTCCTGGTGCTGTTCGAGGTGGCGTTCGTCCACTACAACAACAAGCTGCTGGCCTCGGCGTCCGACGAGGAGCTCCCGTCGGTGGTGACGCTGCGGGCGACGCTGCTGCCCTCGGGCGTGGCGGTGTCCATCCTCGTCATCGGCGCGCTGTCCGACCTCGCCGGCCCGCTGGCCGCGGCCTTCGTGGTCGCCGGCGTCACGGTCCTGGTGACCGCCGCGACCGCGGACACCCGGCGGTCCTGGCGGGCGAAGCAGGCCGAACAGAAGGGGCCGGCCGAACAGACGGAGCAGGCCCAACAGACGGAGCAGGCCGCGCAGGCCGAAGCCCAACGGCCGGTCTCCGCGACGCGCTGAGGCATGCGGCGGGCCCCGCACGGTGACCGTGCGGGGCCCGCTGCGACGGAGGATCAGGTGGTCGGCGGCACCGGGTCCGCGGCCGCCTGGCAGGTGGCGTCGATGCCCCACCACGAGGTGGGACGGGTGCCGTCCCGGAAGTAGTCACTGGCGTACGTGTTGAGGCAGGCGTTGTTGTTGGCCGTCAGCGTCGAGCCGAGGTTGTGGCCGCCCAGCTCCACGATGAGACGGGAGTTGGGGAACCGGACGCGCATGTCGAGGGCGCCGAACATCCCGTGCGAGGGGTCGTACTGGGGCTGCACCAGCAGGATGTTGACGCTGCTGTTGCCCACCTGGGCCGGGGCCTGCGACTGCGCCGGCCAGAAGGCGCACGGCGCGCTGTACCAGGCGTTGCTCCAGGTCAGGAGCTTGTTCCCGGCGGCGTACTGGCCGGCCAGGGTGGCGCTCCAGACGTTCCAGTTCTTCGGCCACGGGCCTTCGGAGCAGTTGACGGCGCTGGTCATGGCGACACGGTTCTGCTGCGGGAAGCCCGGAGTCGGGGAGTCGGCCCGGAGCGCCGTCGCGTCACCGCGCACCACGAAGTCGGAGAAGATCTTCGCGCGGCTCACCCAGGTCCAGCTGCGGTAGACGACCTGCTCGAAGACGTTCGTCCACTCACCCGGTCCGATCCTGCCGTCGACGGGCGTCGTACGGAGGGTCTCCAGGGCCGCGTAGTACTTGTCCTCGACCTCTTCCGCGGTCGTGCCCAGGTGGTAGACGGAGTCGTACTTGGCGACCCAGGCGAAGAAGAGCCCGCCGCTGTGCTCGGCCGTGAAGTTCTTGGCCATCTGGTTCTGGTAGCCCACGCCGCTGGGGCTGGGCACGCTGTCGAGCACCATGCGCTTCACCCGGGCCGGGTACATCGACGCGTAGACCGAGCCGAGGTAGGCGCCCCAGTCGATGCCGTAGTAGCTGATCTGCTCCTGGCCCAGCGCGATGCGTATGCGGTCGAGGTCGCGCGCGGAGTCCTTGGTGGTGAAGTGGTTGAGCGTGTCGCCGTACTTGTCGCCGCAGCTCTTGGCGTACGCCTGGGCACGGGCCACGGACGCCTGCTCGTCCGCCGCCGTCTTCGGCACCGGGTCGGGCAGCAGCGGGTTGATGTAGGACGCGTCGCACACGATCGACGGCTCGCTGGCCCCGACGCCGCGCGGGTCCATGCCGATCCAGTCGTAGGCGGGGCCGACGTCCTTCGCCAGCCCGCTCGTGCCCTTGGCGTACCGGGTCGGCATGTCGCGGCTGATCGGGCCGGGCCACTGGCCGCGGTGCAGCAGCACGACGCCCTTGTACTGGTCGTCGGGGACCGTGTGCCTGGCGCGGGTCAGCGCCAGCTTGATCTTCTGGCCGTCGGGCTGGGCGTGGTCCAGCGGGACCTCCAGCGAGCCGCACTCCAGGCCCTTGAGCAACGCGCCGAGGTTCGGGTCGGCGTCGGGACACGGCGCCCAGGCGATCGTTCCGGCGGCCGGCGCGGCAGCCTCTTCGGCCACTGCCACGGGGGTGACGGCCGGGAGCGACAGGCCGGTCACGATCACCGCAGTGACCAGTGCGAGCTTTTTCATGGATTCCCCTTCTGAATGCACGGCGGTCACAGGGTGGCAAGGGGCTCTTCGGCAAAGGTCGAAATTGGCTCAAAACCTGCTGGAGTCGACACGAACCGATAAGCTCCATTCCGGTAATTTCGCCGGAATGCGGCTGGAATCCGGAGGACCGGCTGACGGGGCGAGGCGCGTCGGGGGTGCGGTCCGGATCGATCAGGAATCGAGAAGCGCGGCTCACGGGGCCGCCCCTAGCCTGCTGAGCGAGGGCCTTCGGCACGCATCACCCACAGTTCGAGGAGCAAGGCATGAAAGCGCACGTCAGCTCGATCCTTCTTGGTGTCCGGGACATGGACCGGGCCAAGCGGTTCTACACCGAGGGGCTCGGCTGGAAGATCAAGAACGACTACGGCATCTCGGTGTTCTTCGAATCGGACGGCGCCTCGCCCGTCGGCTTCTACGGCCGCGAGGGCCTGGCCGACCAGGTGGGCACCGACCAGGAGGGCAGCGGCTTCAGCGGCCTGGTGCTGACCTACGTCGTCCGCAGCGAGGCGCGGGTCGACGAGGTCATGGCGGAGGCCCAGAACGCCGGCGCCAAGGTGCTCAAGCCCGCCGGAGCGCTGCCGTGGGGCGGGTACGGCGGGACGTTCGCCGACCCGGAGGGCTATATCTGGAGCCTCGGCTACAGCGCCCAGGGCGAAGACCAGCCGTACGCCGAATAGCCGCGGCCATCGTCCCGGAGCCGTCCGGGACGGCGGGCGCGTGCCGCTTCCGTCCCGGACGGCCGGGATCCGTGGTGAACCCGGCAGGATGAACAGGAGAAGACCTTGAAGTTTCGGTCCGTCGTGGAACCGCCCGAGCCCATGCGGGGGCTGCTGGTTCCGCCCGAGGTGGTGGAAGCGCTCGGCGAGGGCTCACGGCCGCCGGTGACGATCACGATCAACGGGCATTCCTGGAAGAGCCGGGTCGCCTACCTGCGCGGGCGCCACCTGATCGGCCTCAGCCACGCCAACCGGCGGGCCTCGGAGGTCGAGATCGGCGAGGAGATCGAGGTCGAGCTGGAGCTCGACACCGAGCCGCGCGTCGTGGTCGAGCCCGAGGACTTCACGCAGGCCCTGGACGCCGAGCCGGCCGCCCGCGCCGCCTTCGACAACCTCACGCAGAGCCGCAAGCGCGAGCACGTGCGCGCCATCGAGAGCGCGAAGCTGCCGGAGACGCGGCAGCGGCGCATCGAGAAGGCCATCGCCACGCTGCGGGGCTGACGCCCGGGTTCAGCGCCGTCCGGCGGCGCTCACGAGTGCCTGGTGAAGCCGCCGGTCGGGCGTGAACCCCGCCTCCCACTGCACTCCGACGGCGAAGGGGTGGTCCGTGACCTCGATGGCCTCGACGGTCCCGTCCGCCGCCCAGCCGGTGGCGGTGAGGCCGGTGCCCAGCCGGTTGACGGCCTGGTGGTGGTGACAGGCCGTCACCGGCTCGTCCTCGTCGAGGACGGCGGCGATCCGGCTGCCCGGCTCCAGCTTCAGCGGCTGCGAGCCGAGGGTGAAGGACGGCGTGTCCGGGCGGTGGCCGTCGTGGCCGGTGACCTCGGGCAGGTGCTGGTGGAGCGAGCCCCCGTGCAGCACGTTGAGCAGCTGCATGCCGCGGCAGATGGCGAGTACGGGCAGCTCGGCGTCGAGTGCCGCCCGGATCAGGCCCAGCTCGACGCGGTCGGCGTCCGGGGTCGCCGCCCAGGTGCCGGGGTGCGGCTCCTCGCCGTACAGCGTGGGGTCCAGGTCGGGGCCGCCGGGGATCAGCAGGCCGTCGATCCGGTCCGCCAGGGCCTCGACGCCGGGCAGCAGCGGCAGCAGCAGGGGCGTGCAGCCCGCCGCGGCCAGGAAGCCCAGGTGGGCCTGGAGCGCGAAGCTGACGACCATGTCGCTGCCCTGGAACGTGACCGGCGCGGTCCGCGCACAGATCCCGATCACCGGCCGCCCCGTGCTCGCCGAACCATTCATGACCGATTCCATAACCACCTTCACGGATTTCCGGGTTCAACTGAGGAAATTGGGCAGATGAAACAACCGCCGCCACGAACGGCCGGCACGGCCAACGTAACCGTGTGCGCGAAGCGGCGGCCATGGTTCAGAACCCGGCGGACCTGCACCTACTGAACGGGGCGGCTTTCCTGGTACCACAGAAGGAGGCCCCTACAGCGCATTTCCAGGGAACGTCAATCCCCCCTCGACTGCTGCTGGAGCCCCTCCTGCGACGCTCGTCGGCAGCGGCAGCAGAGAGGAAGTGAAGGAATGGCTCCGAGCAGTGCCCAGGCCATCTTGATCACGAACGCGTTCGGCTCCGTCAGCACGGAGACCGTCGACGCGTCGGGCCGCAGCGAATTCGACCTGAAGCACTTCGAGCAGATTCCGGCCCGCGACGTCCCCGTCGGCGCCCTCTCGGCGGGCGCTCCGCTGCGCCAGAGCGGCATGGACGCCGCGCACGTCCAGCACCTCGTCGACGCGGCCGGCTCCACGGAGCTGCCGCCCATCCTGGTCCAGATCGACGGCTACCGCGTCATCGACGGCCTGCACCGCCTGGAGGCCGCCAGGCTGCGCGGTGACAGCACCATCAAGGCCCGCCTGGTCGACTGCTCGAACTCCGAGGCGCTCGTCATCGCCATGAAGGCGAACGGCACGCACGGACTGCCGCTGTCGAAGGCCGACCGCGTCTCCGGGGCCCAGCGCGTCCTGCGTTCCCACCCCGACTGGTCCGACCGTGCCGTCGCCGGCATCACCGGACTGAGCGCGAAGACGATCGCCTCGATGCGCGAGAAGCCGGCGGAGGGCACGCCGCTCGACGGCAAGCGCATCGGCCGGGACGGCCGGCGGCGTCCGGTGGGTCCGGGCGAGGGCCGGCGGCGGGCCGCCGAGTACATCGCCGCGCACCCGAACGCCCCGCTCCGCCAGGTGGCCAGGGAGACCGACGTGTCGCTCGGCACGGTCCACGACGTGAGCGCCCGGCTGCGGCGCGGCGAAAGCCCCGAGCGCAGCGGCCGTCGGACGCCCGACGCGGCGCCGGGGCCCCTGAGGTCCGTCCCGCCCGTCCCCTCCGTGGATCCCGCGCGGCCGGCCGGGGAACCGTCGCGGGCCCTCCCGGCAGCGCCCGGCGGCGCGCAGCCCGGTGGCGCGGCCCGGGTCCCGCTGCGCGTGGCACCGGCCGTGAACGGCACGCCGCAGCGCAGGAACCGTACCGAGGAGGTGCCGGCCTGGACGACGGTGGCGGCGAAGATGGCGACCGATCCCGCCATCCGCTACACCGCCGGCGGCCGGGAGTTCCTCCGCTGGATGCAGCTGCACGCCACCGAGCCCGACGAGGGCTGGCGGGAGCTGGTCGACGCGGTCCCGGCCCACTGGCTCGGCGTCATCGCCCCGATCGCCGAGCGCATCGGCGCGGAGTGGAGCCAGCTCGCCGAGCGGCTCAAGACCAAGCAGGACCTGATGCCGTGACCCGGCCCGCGGGCGCTCCCGTCACGGCACCGGTGCCGCGGGCACCAGCCGGAGCCGGCCCGCGGCCGGGCGCCGTCCTTCGGTGCCGTGGAGCGCGGTGGAGGGGCATCCGGGCGGCGGTACGAAGGTGGCCGGGGGCACGAGTTCGGGCAGCGCCAGCAGGACCGGCGGATCGGTCCGCCGCTCCGGGCGCAGCCGCACCGCCGCGCTCGTGACGCCGTCGGCGGTCACCGTCACGGGCAGCACGCCCCGCCCGCCGACCAGCGGGGTCCGGTGGGCCGCACCGGCGGGCCCGGGGCCGTCGGCCACCGCCACCGCGAGCAGGTGCCAGGTCCCCTCGGGGACGTCCTTCAGGGAGTAGCAGGACGGCCGGCCGCTCGGTACGTCGAAGACGGCGGAGGCGACGCACGGGTGCTGGACGACGGGCGTGGCGAACGCGCCCAGGAACACCCGGGCGTTGCCCTGGCCCGCGGGCAGGCTGATCGTCCCGCCGACCGTGCCCCGTCCCGACCACGGCTCGGGCTCCGGCACCGGTACCGGCAGCCCCGCCCCGCCGTCCCGCGCCAGCCGGCGGAACCGGCCGGGCGACACCCCGACGCCGGCCGTGAAGCAGTTGGTGAACGAGCCGAGACTGCTGTAACCGACCGCGCAGGACACGTCCGTGATGCTCATCGAGGTGGTCTCGATCAGCCGCTTCGCCTCGTGGATGCGGACCGCCGCCAGGAACCTGCCGGGGGTCAGCCCGGTCTCCTCCTTGAACAGCCGCGCGAAGTAGAACCGGCTGAGCAGGGCGCTCTCCGCGATCCGCGCCAGGGCCAGGGGCTCACCGTAATGCTCCCGAATACACGCGATCGCCCGTTCCACAGCCGTATCCATACGCACCTCGCTACGTGTAGACCGGCCAGCAGCCTGAGGTGCCCGCATCGCGCTCAGCTTGAGCGGCACTAGGGATCCGGAGCCGACATTCCGGGCACGCCACCGGACCGCGGCACCCCGCACCGCACGCCGCGGTGCGCGGGCGGGCCCGCCGCCGCGGGCACGGGCGCTCCACTACGCCCCGACCCCGGTTCAGGAGTTGGTCGAGAGGAACCCCGGATGCTCGGAGCGTCCGTTCGAGCCGTCATCGACACGACGTCTAAGGGGTCCCATGCCCGTGGAAAACAACGCTCCGTCGGATGCCACGTCCGACCGAGCCATGAGGATCGCCACGCGCAGCCGCGCGGCCAACTGGACCAAGCCCCCACGCCGCATCGAGAAGTCCGAGTGCATCACCTGCGACACCTGCCTGCGCAGCTGTCCGGAGAAGTTCGGCGCGATCTTCGACCGCGGACTCGACGTCGTGATCATCCCCGAGCTGTGCTCGGGCTGCCCCGTCTGCGTCCTGGAGTGCCCGGTCGACTGCATCTACGTCGACGAGGACTGGACGCCCACCGACGACGCGATGTGGAGCCACATCGCACTCACCGGGGAAGGTGCCTCATGACCGCGCCCGTAGACCGCGACGGCTCCCGCCGCGCCGCCAACGCCCGCAAGCGCCAGAGCCGGCGGCCCAGCCGCCTGGGCCTGGCGGCCGGCGCCACGCCCAAGCCGGACCGGGTGCGCGAGGAGGACGCCGGGTTCCCCGGGCTGCTGGCCCGGGTGTGGCGCAAGGCCTCGGCCGCGCCCGACCTGCACGCGGCCCTGGACACCCTGCTCACCCTCGACGGACACGTGCCGGCGGAGGTCCAGGCGGGCGGTCTGCGCACCGCGGACGCCGCCGCGCTGAAGGTCGTCGCCGGCCTGTCCCTGGACGGCCGGGAGCCGGCCGGGGCCGTCGCCGACCCCGCGGAGCGCACCGCGTTCCTCGGCGAGATCGGCCTGACCACCGGCGGCCGGGTCGTCGTCCGCGTCCCCTCCCAGCAGCCGCTCGCCAAGCAGCACACGCTGGTCGCCGGTGTGCTGCGGGTGCCGTGGACGCAGCGGCACCTGGACGAGTACCGGCGCGAGGTGACGGCGGCTCAGGAGCGGTTCGACCGCCACGCGGCCGACAGCCGCCGCTGGCTCGCGGAGCAGGGCGACGAGGGGCGCAAGGCGCTGCTGGCGCAGCTGACCGAGGCCGCGCAGCGCACCGCCCCGTTCATGCTCTACGTCGAGGACAGGCAGTACACGAACTTCCGCGACACCAACACGGTCGTGGGCAAGACGCTGTGGCCGGGCCACCCGGACTGCGTGTTCGGCAGCCTGACCGGCCTGCCGCTGGAGCTGTGGTCGGACCACGACGCCCTGCTGGTCGTGGGCATCACCCTGCTCATCCGCTCGGCCGGGTACGGCCGCATCGAGGAGGCCAACGGCTCGCAGCTCACCCCGGACAACGTGGGCCGCCTGCTGGAGCGCACCCGCCGCAACTACAACGACGCCCTGGGCGAGGAGCGGATCCCCGCGGCCGGGCCCGACGCCGGCATCGACGCGCTGATGGCCCTGGCCACGGCGCTCGGCCTGCACCGCCCCGAGGTGGCCCGCACCGTCCAGCTGTACCGCGAGATCCACGGCGCCCTGATCCACAAGGTGGAGAAGGTCGCGGCCCCGTACGGCGAGGTGGCCGCGGACCGGGACCGGCAGGTCACCGAACACCTGCGCGCCACGCTGCCCGTGACCGGCGACCGGCTGGCCGAGCTGCGGCTCGCGGACGGCACCGACACGGCCTGGCTGGCCCGGCCGTACGGCGAGTTCGGCACCGGTCTGGAGGCGGTCGTGTACGAGGCGGTCGCCGCGACCACCGCCGCGTTCTCGGCCGACTTCGCGATGAGCCGCGGCATCCGGTCGCTGCCGGAGCTGGTCCGCGCGCTGCGCGCCGAGTCCTGGGACGAGATCACCACCTGGGGCATCACCGACTTCTTCTGCTGCGTGGTCCCCGCGCAGGAGGCCCGGCGGCACTACGGCGACTCGCTCGCCACGCTCGCCGACACCGCCTGGGCGATGTCCTCGCGCATGCAGTACAACTCCTGGCACTTCATCGCCGGCAACCTGCCGCGGACCGAGAAGGTCCTGGAGCGCGACCACTTCGTGCCGCCCACCATCCCCGACATCGCCCACTTCTCCGACCAGCACCACCACGGGCACGTCAACAACATGGTGCGGTTCACGATCCGCAGCCCCCACGCGGTCGAGGTGTGCGGACGCCCCTTCAACGGGTTCATGGACCTGCGCATCGTCCGCGCCGACGGCGAGCCGTACACCGAGCAGGAGATGCTCGCGGCGCACCAGGTGGCCGCCTTCATCGCCCGGATGACGCAGCAGGCGGCGGTGCTCGCCGAGCAGGGCGAGCAGGCCGAGGTGACGGCCTTCGACTCCGGCTGGCACTGGCGGACCGTCACCGGCACCCCGGTCGAGGCGGCCGGCCCGGAGCCGGCCCGGCCCCGGGTCGGACCCCTGTCGACCGTCTGACGAGCCGCCCCCCTGACGAAAGGACCCTCCCCGTCATGTATTCCAGGTCATGGTCGACCCCCGCAGCGGAGGGCAGCGTCGGCAGCCACGCGTTCGTCGCCGACCACGGGCTGTGGGACGACGCCCGGCTGGCGGCCGCCGAGCGCATCGAGGCGGGGCTGGACGACGTCGACCTCGTCCGCCTGGTGTGGGGCGACCCGCACGGCCTGGTGCGCTCCAAGACGCTGACCGCCCGGACCTTCCGCGGGGTGCTGCGCAACGGCATGAACTACAGCCCCGGTCCGTTCCTGAAGGACACCGCCTGCACCACCGCGGTGGACTACCGGGGCGAGCACGGCATCGGCGTCGACGAGATCGCCGGCCTGGGCAACTTCGTGCTGGTGCCCGACCCGCTGACCTTCCTGGTGCTGCCCGGCGAGGGGGCGCGCACGGCCTGGGTGATCGGCGACGAGTACCTGCGCGACGGCCGCCCCCACCCGCTGTCCTCGCGGCACGTGCTGCACCGGGTGCTGGACCGCTACGCCGGCCGCGGGCTGACTCCCGTACTCGGCCTGGAGGTCGAGTGGTACCTGGCGCGCCGCCTGGACGACGATCCGGGCAACGAGGGCAACGGCTTCGGCCTGCAGGGCCCGGCCCCGCGGGTGGCCGCGATGAACGCCGGCTACCAGTTCAACCTGGACGCCGCGTACGACACGGTCGCCCCGGTCACCGACCCGCTGGCCCTCGCCCTGCTGGGCCTGGGGCTGCCGGTGCGGTCGATGGAGCACGAGATGGGCCCGGGGCAGGTGGAGACCACGTTCGACCCCATGTCGGCGCTGGACACGGCGGACGCGATGCTGTTCTTCCGCGTCTTCACCAAGCGCTGGTGCGCGGCCCGGGGCCTGCACGCGTCGTTCATGTCGCAGCCTGCGATCGCCGGCGCGGACCCGAGCGGCTGGCACCTGAACCAGTCCGTCCTGGAGACCGCGACCGGCCGCAACGTCTTCAGCGCCGAGGGCCTCTCGGTGGGGCTCTCCCCCACGAGCAAGGCGTACGCCGAGGGCCTGCAGGACTGGCTGCGCGACCTGTTCCTGCTGTCGGTGCCCACGGTCAACGGCTACCAGCGCCTGGGCACGCAGCACGCCCTGTCCCCGACCCGGGTGGGCCTGAGCCTGGAGTCGCGCACGGCCATGCTGCGCGTGGTCGGCTCGGGGGCAGGCGCGCACATCGAGAACCGCATCGGCGAGCCGAGCGCGAACCCGTACCTGAACATCGCCGCCCAGCTGTTCGCGGGCCTGGAGGGCCTGGAGTCCCTGGAGGGTCCGGCGGGCGGGGAGGGCGCGGCCGGGCCGGGTGCCGGTGCGGCCGGTGCCGCGGTGCGGGAGCCCGGCCGCGACATCGTGCCCCAGTCGCTGCGCGAGGCGCTGGAGGCCTTCACCGCGGGCCGGGCCGCCCGGCTGCTGGGCGACCCGCTGGCCGCCTGTCTGACCAGGCTCAAGGAGAGCGAGGTGCGCCGGTACGAGGAGTGGGCCCTGACGGCCGCGCCGGTGCCGGGCCAGGTCACCGCATGGGAGCAGCGCGAGTACTTCGCGGCCTTCTGACGCCCCGCACCCGGATCCCGCGGGGCGGGCGCACCGCCGGCCCCCACCGTCCGCCGCCCCACCGACCACCACCACCGAAGGCTGTCCCATGATTCCTCGTTTCACCCTGCCCGAGATGGCGCACCTCTTCTCGGACGAGCACCGGTACGAGACCTACGTCCGCGTGGAGATCCTCGCGACCGAGGCACAGGTGCGGCTGGGCCGCGTACCGGCCGAGGTCCTCGACGACATGCGAGCGGCCAGGGCCCCGCTGCCGTCCCGGGTCGTGGAGATCCAGAAGGAACGCGACCACGAGGTGATCTCGTTCCTGACGGCCTACACGGAGCAGATGCCGGAGTCGTCGGCCCGCTGGGTCCACCTGGGCATGACCAGCTACGACCTGGTCGACACGGCCCTCGGCTTCACGCTGGCGCAGGCCTCGGACGTCCTGGCCGCCGCGGTGCAGCGGCTGCGCGCGGTACTGGTCGAGCGGGCCTTCGAGCACTGGGACACCGTCACGGTGGGCCGCACCCACGGCGTGCACGCCGAACCCACCACGTTCGGCCACAAGCTGGGCGGCTTCGCGTTCGCCATCGAGCGGTCCCTCCAGCGGCTGGCGGCCGCCCGCGAGGCCGTCGCGGTGGGCACCGTATCCGGCGCGGTGGGCACGTACTCGCTCATCGACCCGGCCGTGGAGGAGTACGTGTGCGAGCAGCTGGGCCTGGGCGTGGAGCAGTCCCCCAGCCAGGTCGTGGCCCGCGACCGGCACGCGCAGCTGCTCCAGGCGGTGGCCGCGCTGGGCGCCTGCATCGAGCAGATCGCACTGGAACTGCGGCTGCTCCAGCGCACCGAGGTGCGCGAGGTGGAGGAGCAGCGCGTGGAGGCGTACCAGGGCTCCAGCGCCATGCCCCACAAGGCCAACCCGACCGGCAGCGAGCTGCTGTGCGGGCTGGCGCGGCTGCTGCGCGGGTACGCCAACACGGCGCTGGAGAACGTGGCGCTGTGGCACGAGCGGGACCTGGCCCACCAGGCGGTCGAGAAGGTGCTGCTGCCGGACGCGCTGACCGTGGCGCACTTCCAGACGGTCAAGGCCACGGAGCTGCTGGAGAACCTGCGGATCGACCCGGACCGCATGCGGGAGTCGATCGCCGCCACCCACGGGCTGGTGTGCTCGTCGTCGGTGCTGGTGGAGCTGCTGGAGGCGGGCGTCGAGCGCGACCAGGCGTACCGGGCGGTGCAGGCCGCGGCCAAGCGGACCGCGGAGTACGGGCAGAACTTCGGCGAGGCCCTGGCCGAGGAGGGCGTCGAGAGCAGCCCGCGGAAGCCCGAGGACTTCCTCGTCAACCACGGCGTGGTGCACAGCCGGTTGGAGAAGCTTCGCGAGCTGGCTGAGTGAGCACCGTCTGATCTTGGAACGGTCTCCCCCGGCCGTCCACACTGACCTTCCCCCTTCGCTACTCGCCCACAGGAGTTCCCCCATGAGCTGGTCCGAGAAGGTCTCCACCCACCTGGAGAACGAGCACGTCCTGCTGACCCCGCTCTGCGCGCCCGACCGCGAGGACATCCGCGCGGTCGCCATGGACCCCGAGATCTGGCGGTACTTCACCGTCGTCGTCGGCGACGACGCGGACTTCGAGACGTTCTTCGACTCGAACCTCGCCGAGCACGCGGCCGGCCGCCGCGCCGTCTACGTGATCCGGGACAAGAAGAGCGGCCGCGTGGCGGGCAGCATGAGCCTGCTGAGCTTCGCCGAGAAGGACCGCCGGCTGGAGATCGGGGCCTCCTGGCTGGGCCACGACTTCCGCGGCAAGGGCATCAACCACTGGGCGAAGCTGCTGCTGCTCCAGCACTGCTTCGAGGTGCTGGAGGCCGAGCGCGTGGAGTTCAAGACGGACGAGCTCAACGTCCAGGCCCGCAAGGGCCTGCGCAACATCGGCGCCACCGAGGAGGGCACCGCCCGCTCCTACAACTACATGCCGGGCGGCCGCCGCCGGGACGCGGTGTTCTACAGCATCCTGCGCGCCGAGTGGCCGCAGGTCCTCGCCGCCCTCTCCCAGGGCCCCAAGAAGGCATCCGGCTCCGCATGAGCACCTCGTACGTCCAGGCCGTCGGCACCCCCTTCGAGCTGGGCCGCGCCCACGGGGCGGCGCTCGCCGGCCCGCTGCGCGCCTTCCTCGGTGACGGCCTGGCGCGGCTGGGTCGCCTCACCGACCGGCCGCTGACGTTCGCGGGGCTGCTGCCGTCGATCTCCGCGTACCGTGCGGAGATCACGGCGGCGGTCCCCGACCTGGCCGCCGAGGTGGCGGGACTGGCGGCCGGGGCGGGGATCTCCGAGGACGAGGCGTGGCTGCTGCAGCTGCGCCGCGAGGTGATGGGCTACACCGGGGTGCCGACTGCCGGGGACTGCACGACGTACGCGCGCACCGGGCCGGCCGCCCGGCCGGTGCTCGCGCAGACGGTGGACCTCAACGCGGGCGTCGACAGCCACATCGCGGTGCTGTCGCTGGCCCGGGCGGGGTCGCCGCGCCGCGTGACGGTGCTCAGCTTCGCCGGCCTGCTCGGCTACCTGGGTATGAACAGCGACGGCCTGGCGATCGGGCTGAACCTGGTGACCGACGGCCTGTGGCGGCCGGGCCTCACCCCGTACCTGGCCATCCGCCACCTGCTGGACGGGGCCGGGAGCGTGGACGAGGCCCTGGAGATGCTGGCCGGGCTCACCCTGTCCAGCTCGCGCAACCTGGTGCTGTGCGACCGGCGGCGCGCGGTGTACGCCGAGCTGTGCGGGACCGAGCTGCGGGTGACCGAGCCGGCCGGGCGGGAGGCCGCGCACACCAACCACTACCTGCACGCGGACTTCGTGCCGCACGACCGGCAGTCGGCCCCCGACCGGGTCAACTCCGACGAGCGGCTGGAGGCCGTGACGAAGGGGCTGGCCGGACTCGGCCCGCAGGCCGGTCCGGAGGAGCACTTCGCCGTGCTGTCCCGGCCGCCGGTGTGCATCCCCGACCACGGCATCTACCGCCTGGAGCGGACGGTGGCCTCCGTGGTCATGCTGCCCGGGGAGGGCGAGCTGCACCTGCGGGCCGGCGATCCCAACCATGCCGCCACCGAGGTCTTCGCGGTGTAGGGGGGCGGGCGCCGGCCGGTGACCGGCGGGCGCCCCGGCGGCATCTGGACCGGCGCTGCACCAGGCCTCGACCGCGCGCCGCTAGCGTCGGCGCGGAGGGCGGCCGGACCGGTCCGGACCCGCCACGACCCCCCGGGGGAGGCATGAGTCAGGTTCAGGCGCAGGCACTGCTGGAGCACCAGACGTCCACTCCGCACCCCGAGCACGACGGGCCGCGGGCCACCGCACTGGTCCGGGGGGCGCGGCTGCCGTGCCCCGTCGACTCGCGGCCCCCCGGCCAGCACGCGTTCGGCGGCGTCCCCGGACCGGGCGACCCCGGCCACACGTCGTTGCGGGACGTACTGGGCGGGGCCGCCCCCCGGACCGCGCCCGCGGTCTCCGGGCGGCGCATCCTGGTCGTGGGCGCCGACGCCGGGGACGGGCTGGCCCACCAGCTGCGCCGGCACGGCCACACCTGCACCAGGGCACCGCACGGCGGCGCGGCCCTGCAGGCCTACGGCAGCGCCGACCTCGTCCTGCTCGACCTCGAACTGCCGGACCTGGACGGGCTGGAGGTGTGCCGGGCGATCCGGTCGGTCAGCCGCGTGCCGCTCATCATCGTCACCTCCCGCGAGTCCGAGATCGACTGTGTGCTCGGGCTCCAGGCGGGCGCGGACGACTACGTCACCAGGCCCTTCGGGATGCGCGAGCTGATGGCCCGGATCGAGGCCGTCATGCGCCGCACCCAGTGGCAGTCCGCGGCCGCCGCGGGACCGGCCCAGGAGATCCGGCACGGCAGGCTGCACATCGACGTGGGCTCCCGCGAGGTGACCGTCGACGGCGTGCCGGTCGCCCTGACCCGCAAGGAGTTCGACCTGCTGCGCCTGCTGGCGCAGCATCCCGACGCCGTGGTCCCGCGCCGGCAGCTGCTCCAGCAGGTGTGGGGCGACTCCTGGTCGCGCCGCACCGTGGACACCCACGTCAGCAGTGTGCGCGGCAAGCTGGGCCACCCCGGCTGGATCGTCACCGTCCGCGGCGTCGGCTTCCGCCTCGGCACCGTCTGAACTCCCCGTCCTCCCCACACTCCTCGGGCACCTCTCGCAGCGTCGCGAGGGGTGCCCGAGGCGCGTCCGGTCACCGCCTTGGGCCCGGGTCCTTCGGTTCGGGCCGCACCCGGCCGGGGCCCGCGGCCAGCGCGCGGTCGACCAGTGGGCCGGCCGTGCCGGTGTAGCCGGCCGGGTCGAGCAATGCGGTGAGCTCCGCGGGTGTGAGCACATCCCGCAGTGCGTCGGACTCCGCGAGTACGCCGGCCAGCGGGCGGGCGGTCTCGGCCGCCCGCAGCGACGCCCGGGTCAGCAGCTCCTTCGCGGCCGCCTTGCCCAGCCGCGGGGCGAGCACGGCGGAGACCCGCTCGGAGACGAGCTGCCCGCCGGTGGCCTCCAGGTTGGCCGCCATCCGCCCGGGGTGCACGGTGAGGCCGCGGACCAGTTCCACGGCGGTGTGCGCGGCCCCGCCGGTCAGCCGCAGGGCCTCGCGCAGCGGCTGCCATTCGGCGTGCCAGACACCCGCCGACCGCTCGTCCTCGTGCGGCAGGCACTGCGCGAGGACGGCGGCCAGCGCCGGGACCTGGAGGGCGGCGGAGCGGATCAGCGTCGACAGCACCGGGTTGCGCTTGTGCGGCATCGCCGAGGAGGCGCCCCGTCCGGCGACGGCCGGCTCGGCCACCTCCCCGATCTCGGTGCGGGCCAGGACGAGCACGTCGGCGGCGATCTTCCCCAGTGCCCCGGCGGTGTGCGCGAGGGCCGCGCCCAGGTCGGCGACCGGCGTGCGCAGCGCGTGCCAGGGGAGCACCGGTGCGGCCAGGCCGGTCTCGTCCGCGAAGGCGGCCGTCAGCTCCGCCAGGACGGCGGCCGGGTCGGCGTCGTCGCCCGCGTACTGGAGGTAGCCGGCCAGCGTGCCGGCCGCGCCTCCCAGGGAGACCGGCAGGCCGCCGTCGGCCAGCCGCTCCAGCCGCTCGGCGGATTCCAGGACCAGCTGGCGCCAGCCCGCCGCCTTCAGCCCGAAGGTGGTGGGTACGGCGTGCAGGGCGAGGGTGCGTCCGGCCATCACCGTGTCCCGGTGGCCGACGGCCAGGCAGGCGAGGGCCTCGGCGACCGCCCCGAGGTCCGCGACGATCAGCCGCAGGGCCCGGGTGGCCACCAGCATCGCGCCGGTGTCGAAGACGTCCTGGCTCGTGGAGCCGCGGTGCACGTACTCGGCGGCCTCCGGCGCGCGGGCCGCGACCCGCGCGGTGAGCGCCGCGACCAGGCCCACCACCGGATTGGCGGTCTCGCGCGAGGCCAGCGCCAGTTCCCTGGCGTCGAAGTCCGCGGCCCGGGCGGCGGCGGTGATGGCGGCGGCGGCCGCGGGCGGGACCGTGCCGCACCGCGCCTGGGCGCGGGCCAGTGCTGCCTCCGCGTCCAGCATCGCCTGGATCCAGGCGCCGTCGGCGACGGCGGCCTCGACGGGGGTGCCGGCCCGGACCGGGGACAGCAGTCCCGTGTCCGGGCCGGCGGGGCGGTCGGCGGTACGGCTCACGCGACCGCTCCCGCACCCGCGTTGCCGGACAGCGCCGGGCCCGCCGCGACCGCCGGTGTCCCGGACCTGCGCAGCGCGGGGCGCGGCTCCGGCAGCGCCAGCACCGCCGCCGCGATGGCGTCGGAGTCCTCCAGGGTCACCGAGCCCACGCCCGGCCGGATGCCGGCCGCGGTCACCCAGTGCACGGCCTCGGTGGGCACCCCGTACGCGAACCGCCGGAGGTGCGGCACCCCCTGGCCGTCGAGCAGGTGGTAGGGGCGCTCCGAGACGGCCAGGCCGCCGGTCTCGTACGACGAGCCGTCCGCGCCGGCGATGCGGTGGGTCCGGGCCTGACCGGTGCTCAGCAGCCGGTCCATGAGCGGATCGGCGGTGCGCCGTACGTCGATCTCCGGCAGCCGGGCCTCGATCAGGACGGTGGCCCGCACCCGCAGGCCGGTGACGTCGGGGGAGGTGCCGACGAAGGCCGGGCCCGCGGGGTCGTGAGGGTCGGCGGTCACCTGCAGCCCGGGACCGGTGACGTCGAGGACGCCCGCGTCGATCAGGGCGGCCATCTCCTCGATGCGGGAGGCCGGCGGGCCGATCGACAGGTAGGCGTTGAGCGGCGTGTACCAGCGGTCGAGCTCGTCGCGGTGGGAGTCGGCGTCGAGTCCGCCGTGGTCGATCGCCAGGCGCAGCTCGTTGCGCAGGTCCCGCAGCAGGTCGAGGGCCGCCTTGAACGGGCCGCTGACGTTGCCCTCGCGGGCCCGGCGCAGGTCCTCGTCGAGGTAGCCGCGCAGCCAGCCGCGGAAGGAGGCCAGGTCCCGGAAGACCTGCTCGCCGTAGGGTCGGGCGACGGTGTCCCAGTCCCAGCGCTCGTCGTCGCCGATGCCGGCCGCCGTGAGCAGCACGTCCTCGGCCCCGTCGTCCTCCGCCCGCAGGAACGCCTCCGCGAAGGCGGCCACCGCGGCCGGCTCCGCGCGCTGCGCGAGCAGCGTCTCGTAGTAGACGGTGCGCACTTCCTTGGAGACCAGCGGCCACAGTTCGGCGCCGAAGCGGATCGGCTCCCCGGCCCGTCCCCGGGCGCGCAGGGACGCCACGAAGGAGGTGGTCAGCAGCCGCGGGTGGTAGCGGCCGTGCGCTCCCTTCTCGTTCTCGCCCCGCGCCTGGTACGGCACGCCGCGGCGGGAGCCCGCGTACAGCCGCGGCTCGCGGCCCGAGGGGCGGTACACCAGGCGGCCGTCGACGCGCTCGAACAGCCCGCCGCGGGCGTGGGTGAACAGCGCCATGTAGTCGAAGAAGTTCAGGCCCAGGCCGCGCAGCAGCACCGTCTCGCCGGGGGCGACCGCGGACAGGTCGACGTCCGCCGGGTTGCTCGGCGGGATGTACGTCAGCCCGTGCCGGGCGGCGTACGCGGCGAACTCCCGCTCCGTGTCGGTCGGCCGGACCTGCACGTGGCCCTGCGCGAGGACCACGGCGCCCAGGCCCGTCAGCCGGGTGCCGTCCTCCAGAAGCACGGTCTGCGCCCCGCCGGGACCCGCGCCGGGCTCCTCGTCCTCCAGGGCCACGGCGCGCGAGGCGTGCACGCGGACCGTGGTGTGCGCGGCCGCGCTGGCGGTCACCCGGCCGAACACCCAGGTCAGGTACTGGCCGTACAGGGCGCGGGTGGGGTACGTGTCCGGCCCCAGGTCCCGCGCCTCGGCGAGGGTCTCGTCGTCGTACGGGGTGCCCGCCCCGGGTGTCAGCGCGCTGGGGCCCAGCGCCTTGGCCCACTGGTACAGGCTCGGGCCCTCCTCCAGCGGCCCCTCGATGGCCACGCTGGCGTCGGTGTAGACCGTGACCTGACAGGCGACGGTGTTCATCAGGAGGTGCCGGGACTGGGAGGGGCGCCAGACCCGGCCGGAGCCCGGCGGATCCGGTTCCACGACGTGCACGGTCAGCCGGTCCCAGCGGGGGGACTTGCGCTCCTGCGCACAGAGCCGTTCCAGGACGGACAGCCCGCGAGGTCCGGCGCCGACGAGGCACACTTCCAAACGTCCGCTGCTCACAAAGCACTCCGCTCAGGGGACGGGGGACGGCCGGACCGCGGCGCCGCCGCGTCGGCCCCGCCGGTGTGCCGGTCCGGCCTGCTCCCCGGGGGTCAGGGTGGTGTCGGCCAACGGTCGGTCCCGCCGCTCAACCAGGGCTCGGATATGGGTGGAAGACCCGTCCTGGACCGGTTTCGGGTGCCTTCCGGGCCGGTCGGGAACGCGTACGGCGCCATGCGTCCGCGTCCATGCCTCCGCGTACCGGCCCCGTGACACGCCGAAGCACCCCTCGCGTGGCGCGAGGGGTGCTTTCGGGCCGGAAGGTCCGGCGGAGGCGCGGGACGGCTCAGGCGGTGCCGAACCACCGCTCCAGCGCGTCCTGGAGGCCGGCCTCGTCGGGGGCGGCCCAGGCGATGTAGCCGTCGGGGCGGACCAGCAGCGCGTGCGGCGCGTCCGGCGCGTCCCCCTCGCCCTCGGCCCAGTCGCCGGTGACGGTGTCCACCCGCCCGGCCCAGCGCGCGGCGGTGGCGCGCAGCGCGTCGGAGTCGGCTGCCGCGGGCGTCACGAACAGCACGCCGCGGGCCGGCTTGAGCAGGTCCCGCACGGTGGCGGGGCTGCCGTCGGTGAGCTTGACCGGGGTGTCGGGGCGCAGCCGCAGGCCGAGCCGCGGGTGGCTGCCGGGGCCCATGTCGTAGCGGACGTCGAGGCCGGAGACCTGGCCGGCCAGGTGGCGGGCCACCGCGACGTCCTGGACGAGTTCCTGCATGACCGCGCGCAGCGGCTCCATCTCCTCGCCGGAGAGGTAGAGCTTGGTCTGGGCGCGGGTGTTGCGCATGAGCAGTTCCCCGACCGGGTGCCGCTCGGACTGGAAGGTGTCGAGCAGGCCCTCGGGAGCCCAGCCGTTGACGGCGGCCGCGAGCTTCCAGCCGAGGTTCACCGCGTCCTGCACGCCCACGCTCATGCCCTGCGCGCCGGCCGGCATGTGGATGTGGGTGGCGTCGCCGGCCAGGAAGATCCGGCCCTTGCGGTACTGGGCGGCCTGGCGGGTGGTGTCGGTGAAGGAGCTGATCCAGCGGACCTGTGCGTCGTGCAGGCGCTCGCCGGTCATGTCCTGCCAGGCGTCGGCGATGGTCTCGAACGTCAGGCCGCTCTTGTCCTCCGGCGGGCGCAGCGACTCGTTGTGGATGACGATCCGGTGGACGCCGTCCTCCAGGTTGAAGGCCATCACCATGCCGCCGGGCACGCGCTCGCCGATGGGGCGCTGGCGGATGTCCGCCCCGACGATGTCGGCCATGTACATCCCGCGGGTGGGCTCCCAGCCGGGGAAGTCGATGCCGGCGAGGCGGCGGACGATGCTCCGGGCGCCGTCACAGCCGATCAGGTAGCCCGCGCTCTCCTCGCCGTGGCCGGCGGGGCCCTCGTACTCGACGACGACGCCGTCCTCGGTCTCGCGGAAGCCGAGCACCTCGTGCTCGCGGCGGATCTCGACGCCCAGCTCCGTCAGCCAGCCCTCGAGGATCTCCTCGGTGCGGTACTGCGGGATGCCACGGACGCTGAAGTGGTTGTCGTCCAGCTTGGAGAAGTCGATGTGGACCCCGCCGAAGTGGCCCTGGGCCCATTCGACGTCGCCGAAGCGCTCCAGCAGGCCGCGCTGGTCGAAGACCTCGGCCGCGCGGCGGGTGAAGCCCACGCCGCGGGACTCGCCGCTGGGGGCGGGGAGCTTCTCGAAGACGACGACGTCCACGCCGCCCAGTTTCAGTTCGCCGGCGAGCATCAGCCCGACCGGCCCGGCGCCTACGATGATCGCGCCCTTTGCCATGTCCTACTCCTCAACTGCGGGTGGGGCCGGGGGTGTCGTGCGGCGGGCGTCAGGCGGCCGCGGGCGCTCCGAACCAACGGGTGAGGGCGGCTTCGAGGTCGCCGCCGTCCGGCGCCGCCCAGGCGATGTAGCCGTCGGGGCGGACCAGCACGGCCCGCGGGGCGTCCTGGTGGCCGGCCTCCTGGTCGGCCCAGGTGCCGGTGACGACGTCCACGCGGTCGGCCCAGCGGGCGGCGAGCTCGGCCGGGGCGCCGTCCCCGTCCGTGACGATGAGCACGCCGCGGGCGGCGTGCAGCAGTTCGGCGACCTTCGTGCGGGTGCCGTCGGCGCGCTCGACGGCCCGGTGCGGGGCCAGGCGCATGCCGAGGGAGGGGTGGTCCCCGTCGCCCAGGTCGTACTTGATGTGCAGGCCGGAGACGCGGCCCGCGAGCCGCCTGGCGGCCTCGGGCAGGGTGACGAGCTCGCGCACGACGGCGCGCAGCGGCTCCATCTCCTCGCCGGCGAGGTACAGCAGCGACATGGAGTGCACGTCGCGCATCAGCTGCTCGCCGATCGGGTGGCGCTCCGCGTGGTAGGTGTCGAGCAGGGACTCGGGGGCGCGGTCCCCGAGCACGGCGGCGAGCTTCCAGCCGAGGTTGACGGCGTCCTGGAGGCCGACGCTGACGCCCTGGGCGCCGAGCGGGGCGTGGTCGTGGGCGGAGTCGCCGGCCAGGAAGACGCGGCCCTTGCGGTACTGGGTGGCCAGGCCTGTGGCGTTGGTGAGGGCGCACATCCAGGAGGCGGAGGCGCCGTGGATGTCCTCGCCGGTCAGGCGCTGCCAGGCGTCGGCGAGCTCCGAGAACTCCAGCTCGCCCTCGCCGTGGTGCGGGCGGACGCCGGCCTCGTGGATGACGATGCGGTCCACACCCGGCTCCAGGGTGACGGACAGGACCATGCCGCCGCCCTCGATGCGCTCGCCGATGGGCCGCATGCGCACGTCCGCGCCGACGACGTCGGCCAGGTACATGCCGCGGGTGGCCTCGTCGCCGGGGAAGTCGATCTCGGCCAGGGTGCGCACGGTGGACTTGCCGCCGTCGCAGCCGACCACGTACGTGGCGGTGGCCTCGGTGTAGCCGTCGGGGCCCTGGAAGCCGAGGACCACGCCGTCCTCGGTCTCGGTCAGGGTGGTCAGCTGGTGGCCGCGGCGGACCTCGACGCCGAGTTCCTCGACCCAGCGGCCGAGCATGTCCTCGGTGACGGACTGGGCCAGGCCCATGACGCCGAAGTGGCTCTCGTCCAGGAGGGAGAAGTCGATGCGGATGCCGCCGTAGTGGCCCTGCTTGCCCCAGCGGATGTCGCCGAGCCGGCCGAGCAGTCCGCGCTGGTCGAAGACCTCCGCGGTACGGCTGGTGAATCCGAGGCCGCGCGACTCGCCGCTGGGGGCGGGCAGCTTGTCGTAGACGACGACGTCCGCGCCGCCGAGCCGCAGCTCACCCGCGAGCATCAGACCGACCGGCCCGGCGCCCACGATGATCGCGCTCTTTGCCATTTCGATTCCTCCATACAGACGATTGATCACCAGGGAAGACCAGGGGGGTCGAAGGGCGGTGCAGCGGGACCGCAGGATCGCTCAAGCGATCCTTGAGGTCCGCCCCTCACCGCGCGCGGCGGCCGCCCGTGCGGGGTGCGCGCCGGGTGCCGTGCCCGCCGAGGCGAGGTCGAGCAGCAGTGCCTTGACGTCGGTGGCCGCCACCGTGCCGGCGACGGCGCCGGGGGCGGAGCACAGCAGCACCGGCCCGTCGGCGGGGTCGGCGGGCGGCAGGCCGTGGCTGCCGCGCACCGGTGCGGGGTCCAGCGGCACCACGGCCATGCGGTAGCGCATGCCGAGCTTCTTGCGCGCCAGCGCCGTGGCGGCGGTCAGGCGTACGTACGGGTCCTCGGGGTCCATGAACAGCTCGGCGGGGTCGTAGCCGGGCTTGCGGTGGATGTCGACGAGCCGGGCGAAGTCGGGGGCACGGTCGTCGTCGAGCCAGTAGTAGTACGTGAACCAGGCGTCGGGCTCGGCGAGTGCGACGAGTTCCCCGGAGCGGGGGTGGTCCAGGCCGTGGGCGCGCTTGCCCTCCTCGTCGAGCAGCCGCGCCAGGCCCGGCAGTCCGGCGAGGGCCTCGCGGACGGCGGGCAGGTCCCCGGGGCGGCGCACGTAGACGTGGGCGATCTGGTGGTCGGCGACGGCGAAGGCGCGCGAGGCGTGCGGGTCGAGGTACTCCATGCCGTCCTGGGTGTGCACCTCCAGGAGGCCGGCCCGGCGCAGCGCCCGGTTGACGTCGACGGGGCGGCGGGCGTTCGTGATGCCGTACTCGGAGAGGGCGACCACGGTGCGGCCCTGCGCGCGGGCGTCGGCCAGCAGCGGCGCCAAGGCGGCGTCGAGGTCCGCTGCGGCGCGGTGGGAGCGCGGGTCGTCGGGGCCGAAGCGCTGGAGGTCGTAGTCCAGGTGGGGCAGGTAGGCGAGCGTGAGGTCGGGCTCGCGGGTGGCCATGACGTGCCGGGTGGCGTCGATGATCCACTGGGAGGAGGGCAGGCCGGCACCGGGCCCCCAGTAGGTGAAGAGGGGGAAGGTGCCCAGGCGCTCGGTCAGTTCACCGTGCAGGGCGGCGGGGCGGGTGTAGCAGTCGGGTTCCTTGCGGCCGTCGGCGTAGTAGACGGGGCGGGGCGTGACGGTCCAGTCCACCTCGGCGCCCATCGCGTACCACCAGCAGATGTTGGCGACGGTGTAGCCGGGGTGGCGGCGGCGGGCGGCGTCCCAGACCCGCTCCCCCTCGATGAGCCGGTGGCTCTGCCGCCACAGCAGCACCTCGCCGAGCTCGCGGAAGTACCAGCCGTTGCCGACGATGCCGTGCTCGGCGGGCGTGGTGCCGGTCAGGAGCGTGGCCTGGACGGAGCAGGTCACCGCGGGCAGCACGGTGGAGAGGGCCGCCCGGGAGCCGCCCGCGGCGAGGCCGGCGAGGTGGGGCATGTGCGCCAGCAGGCGGGGCGTGAGGCCGACGACGTCCAGGACGAGGAGCGGGACGGGCCGCCCGGGCGCGGGGGCCGTCGGCGTGCCGGCGGCCGCCGGGGCGGCGGGGGCGGTGGTCATGGCAGCTCCTTCAGGCCGTGGGCCGTCAGCAGGTCGCGGGCGAGGGTGAGTTCGGCGGCGATGCCGTCGGCGAGGTCGTCCGGGGTGCGCGGGCGCAGCGCGGGCGGCAGGGCCTCCCAGGTGTAGGTCTCCACCTCCAGGTGCCGGGTCAGCGGTCGCTTGCCGCCGACCAGGTGCTCCAGCGCCTCGTCCAGGACGGGCAGGGTGGCGGTCAGGGGTGCGGCGGGGGCCGCGTGCAGCGGTACGTGGAAGTGGGCGCGCCAGGGCCCGGTCTCGGGCAGCACCCCGCCGGCCAGGGCGGGGCCGAGGTCGTCGCATCCCCACAGCCCGCCGCCCGCGCGGGTGCGGGTCTGGTGCAGGAACCGGGGCTCGTCGAAGCCCGCGAGGGCCTGGCGCACCTCGGGCCGGCCGGGGCGCTCGGCGTGCAGGGCGGCCGACAGCTGGCTCTTGACGACCGGGACGCCGGCGGCGGCCAGGGCCGCGAGCGCGGGGCCCGGCTCCTCGAAGGAGGTGGCCAGGTGGCAGGTGTCGACGCAGACGCCGATCCGGTCGTGGCCGATGGCGCGCAGCGGCGCGATGGCGTCGGCGGTGGTCTCGACGGCGCAGCCGGGTTCGGGCTCCAGGGCGATGCGCACGGAGCGGCCGGTGGCCTCGGCGAGGTCGTCGAGGCGGTGGCCCAGCTCGGTCAGGGCCGCCCGGGCACGGGCCGCGCGCTCGTCGTCGTACACGGTGTGCCAGGCCAGCGGGAGGGTGGAGACGGTGCCCTCCTCGGCGTCCTCCGGCAGCAGGGCGGCCAGGATCCGGGCGAGGGCGAGGGTGTACGCGTACCGGTCGGCGTGGGCCCAGTCGGGGTGGTAGACGCGGTACTTGACCCGCTCGGCCCCGAAGCCCTGGTACGGGAAGCCGTTGAGGGTGACGACCTCCAGGCCCCGGCGGTCGAGCTCGGCGCGCAGGTCGGCGAGGGCGCGGGGATCGGCGTCGAGGGTGCGGGCGGCGTCCACGGCCAGCCACAGCCCGATGCCGAGCCGCTCCCGGCCCAGCCGGTGGCGTACCGGCTCGCAGTACGCGCTCAGCTGGGCGAGGACCCCGTCGAGGGTCTCGGCGGGGTGCACGTTGGTGCAGTACGCGAGGTGGACGGTGGTGCCGTCGTGGTGGCGGAAGCGCATGGGGCTACACCCGGGCCCGGACGGGGGCGGGGCGGCCGGGGGCGGGGCGGCCGTGGGCGGACCCGGCCGCCTCGCGCGGCGGCGCGGCAGTGGGGGCTCCCGCGGCTCCCGCAGGGGCCTCCGGGGCGCCCTCCGGAAGGTCCCGCGGGGCGTCCTTCGGCGCGCCGCGCAGGATCGAGTTGCCTTCGTGGGTGGCTGCCGGGGCGGCGACCGGGGTGCCGAGCCCGAGCCGGCCGCTGAGCGCGTAGAAGGCCACGGGGTTGCGCCACAGCACCAGGTCCACGGTGTCCTCGTCGAAGCCGGCCGCCAGCATCGCCTCGCCGACCCTGCGGGTCTTGAGAGGGTCGCTCCTGCCCCAGTCGGCGGCCGAGTTCACGAGCACCTTCTGCGGCCCGTACTCCTTCAGGAGGGCGACCATGCGCTCCTCGTCCATCTTGGTGTCGGGGTAGACGGAGAAGCCGAGCCAGGCGCCACTGTCCTTGGCCTCCTTGACGGTGGCCTCGTTCAGGTGGTCCAGCAGGGCGTGCCCGACGTCGAGGGCGGAGGCGCGCACGACGTCGATCGTGCGGCGCAGCCCCGCGAGCTTGTCGCGGTGCGGGGTGTGCACGAGAGCGGGCAGGCCGTGGTCGGCGGCGAGCTGGAGCTGGCGCTCCATGGCCGCGTCCTCGGCGGCCGTCATCGAGTCGTACCCGATCTCGCCGACCGCGACGACCTGGTCCTTGACGAGGAAGCGGTCCAGGTCGTCGAGGACCGGGGTGCACCGCGGGTCGTTGGCCTCCTTGGGGTTGAGCGCGATGGTGCAGTGGTGGGCGATGCCGTACTGGGCGGCGCGGAACGGCTCCCAGCCGAGGAGCGCGTCGAAGTAGTCGTGGAAGGACTCGGGCGACGTGCGGGGCTGGCCCAGCCAGAAGGACGGCTCGACGACGGCGCGCACCCCGGCGGCGTACATGGCCTCGTAGTCGTCGGTGGTGCGCGAGGTCATGTGGATGTGCGGGTCGAAGATGCGCACGTTACTGCTCCTCGGTCAGGGCCAGGGCGCGGCGCAGGTCGGCGGGGACCGTGCGGCCGGCGGCGGTGCGTTCGGCGGCGTAGTCGGTGAGCATGCGGGCCAGTTCGGCGTCGCCGCGGGCGCGGTCGGCCAGGGCGGCGACGACGGCGAGGGGGACGCCGGTGAAGAGGCACTTGAGGACGGCGTGCCGCCAGGCGTGGGCGGGCAGGTGGCGGGCGGCGTACGGGCCGACGGCGGCGGCCACCAGGCGGGTGTCGTTGGCGCGCAGCGCGTCCTCCACCAGCGGCACCCCGTGGGCGGGGTCGAGGCCGAGGTACGGCAGGGCGCGCAGGACGGCGCGCCGCTCGGCGGCGCTGCCCTGGCGGTAGAGGCGGACGACGGTGGCGTCGGTGGGTCCGACCGCCAGCAGGAGCAGGATGCGGGCCTCGTCGGGGGCGCCGGTGCGGCGGCCGGCCTCGGCGAAGCGCCGCTCCCAGGCCGCGTCGGCACGGGCGGCCGCCAGCCAGCCGCGGCCCTCGGCGTCGAGGGCGGCGGCGAGCGCGTCGAGATCGGGGTGGCCGGCGCCGGTCGCGGGGGCCGCGGCGGTCGTGGGGGCCGCGGCCGTCGTGGGGGCGGGGGCGGTCGTCATCGGGTGCCTCCGTTGCGCAGGAACCGCACCGAGTGCGCGGCGAGTTCGGGGCCGGCGTGGGAGTGGCGGGGCAGCTCGACCACGGTCAGCCCCTGGTAGCCGGAGTCGGCGAGGGCCGCCAGGACCGGCGGGAAGTCGATCTCGCCCTCGCCGAAGGGCAGGTGCTCGTGGACGCCGCGGCGCATGTCCTCGATCTGTACGTGCCGCAGCCAGGGCGCGGCCTCGCGCACGCAGTCGGCGGGCGACGCCGGCTCCAGGCACTGGCAGTGCCCGATGTCGAGGGTCAGGCCGAGCGGGTCCGGGCCGCCGAGCTCGGCGCGCAGCCGGTGGAAGTCGGCGAGGCTCTCGACGAGGTGGCCGGGCTCGGGCTCGACGGCGAGCGGTACGCCGGTCTCCTCGGCGGCGTCGAGGACCACGCCGAGGCCGTCCGCGAGCCGCTTCCAGCCGTCCTCGGCGCTCTCGCCCGCCGGGAGGATCCCGCTGAAGCAGTGCACGGCGTGCGCACCGAGGTCGGCGGCGATCCGCACCGCCCGCACCAGCAGCCGGATCCGGGACCAGCGGTCGCCGGCGTCGGCCTCCAGCAGGGTGGGGCCGTGCTTGCGGCGCGGGTCGAGCACGTAGCGGGCGCCGGTCTCGACGGTGACCGCGAGCCCGAGTTCCCCGAGGCGGCGGGCGATGCGGGCGGTACGGGCGGCCAGGTCGGGGGCGCAGGGGTCGAGGTGCATGTGGTCGAGGGTCAGCCCGACGCCGTCGTAGCCGAGGTCGGCGAGGAGGGCGAGGGCGTCCTCCAGGCGCAGGTCGGTGAGGCCGTTGGTGCCGTACCCGAGGCGGAGTCCGTGCGTCACGTGGTGCTCACCTTCCGCGCGAGCCGCGCGGCGACGGGCGCGAGCACGAGGGTGGCGACTCCGGCGAGGGGCGCCCCGGCTCCCGCCATGAGCGCTCCCTGGAGCGGGATCATCGACCGGATGCCGCCTCCGACGGCCCGCTGGGTGAGCACGGGCGACGGGTTGAGCACGGCGTGCCCGAGCGGCTTCGCGAACCCGCGCCAGTAGGCGGCCGCCAGCCCGACGCGTATGAGGTCACCGACCCCCGGGCGGAGCGGGCCGGGGGTCGGTGGACCCGGGCGGACACCCGCACCGAACCGGCGGCCCACCAGGTCCGCCTGCGGACCGCACCCGGCACGTACCAGGGCCGACACGGCCTGCACGGGTGCCGGCACGGTCCGTCCGGAAGCCACAGGGGTCCGTGCGGGAGCCGACGTGGTCGGCGCGGGTACCGGCATGGCCCGCACAGAAGCCGACGCGGCCTGCGCGGCGGCCATCGGAGTCCGTGCGGAAGCGGGCGCGGTCTGCGCGGAAGCGGGCGCGGTCCGTCCGGAAGCCGACGGGCCCTGCGCGGAAGTCACCGACCTCTGCGCGAGGGCCGTCGGAGCGGGGGCGGGAGCGCTCGCCGAGGTGGCGGCCGTCGTGGCGGCGGCCTGCGTCCGGCGAGGTCCCGGGCCACGGCCCAGCAGGGCGGCCAGCACCGTGGTGGCCGCCAGTGCGGCGAGGGGGGCGGCGGTGGATCCGCCTTCCGCCTCGCGGCGGGAGACCTGGGTGACGGCGTACGTGTGCCCGCCGAGCAGCAACGCCGGGCGCAGGGCGGGACGTACGGTGCCCGCCGACGCGGCCGCGCCGAGCAGCAGGTCGAGGGAACGGGCGGCAGCCATGGCCGCGGGGCCCGCCGGGGTGTGCTTGAGCTTGAGGTCGTACGCCCACACGGTGGCGGCCAGGGGCGCGGCGACGGCCAGGGCGGGCCTGCCGGCCCGGGCAGCCAGGGCCAGGCCCGCCGCGGTGAGACCACCGGCGGCGGCGAGGGCGGCGTTGGGGCGGATGCGCCCCGAGGGCAGCGGGCGGTGCGGACGGGCGACGGCGTCCTCGTCGCGGTCCGCCCAGTCGTTGAGTGCCATGCCCGCCTCGTACAGACACAGGGAGGCGGCGACGGCCAGACCGGTGCCCCGGCCCGGCCGCACCGCCGCGGCCGCCGCACCGGCGAGCGCGTCCCCGGGCACGGTGAACACGGCAGGCACACGCAGCAGTTCCGCCCACGCCCGCAACCGTCCCACCGCGCCGGGCCGACCACCCGACGAAGGCCGACCGGCCAGAGCCGTGTCGCCGCCGTGCCGCACCGCCGATCCCTCCGCACCAGCGAACGCATCCCCGGGCACCGTGAACACCTCCGGGTGCCCGCCGGCCGGGGAAGGCAGGCCGGCAGAGGAGGGCCGACCACCCAAAGCGGTCTCGCCTGCGGGCCGCACGGCCGCTGCTGCCGTACCGGCGAACGCGTCCCCGGGCACGGTGGACACCGCCGGGGGCCGGCCGGCCGGGGAACCGGTCAGAGCGGTGTCGGGGTCGGGCCGCGGTGGCGATGTGTTCGCACGCCTGGACGCGTCCCCGGGCGCCGTGGACGCCGCCGGGGCGGGCGGCGGTTCTGTCCACGCCCGCAGCCGGCCCGTCGTGGAGGGGCCCCCGGGCGGGGTGGGTGCCGGATGGGGGGCGGACGCGGGGGCGGGTTCCCGGCCGGTGCCGGGGCCTTCGGGGTCCGCCGGAACCGGGGCGAGCCGGCCCCGGCGCACGGGAGAGGCGCCGCCGGGGCCCGCCGCGGCCGGTCCGAACCCGAGCAGCTCGGCCCACACCCGCACCTGCTCGCGCGCGCCGCCCGGCCTCGCGCCATCCCGCCGTGCCGGGGTGGCGGCGGTCATCGCCGGACCCCCGCGGGGACGCGCGCCAGGCGCTCGGCGAAGCCCAGCAGGGCCGCGTACTGCTCCGCCAGGGCGGCCGCGGAGTGGCCGTCCGGGTCCTTGAAGTAGAAGCCGAGTTCGGGGCGGGGGCCCGACAGCCCGAGCTCGTGGGCGCGGGCCACCAGTCGGGCCAGGTCCAGGACCAGCGGCGCGGCGAGCGCCGAGTCGCAGCCCTGCCAGATCGTCTGGAGCACCATCCGGGTGCCGAGGAACCCGTCGAAGGCCACGTGGTCCCAGGCGGTCTTCCAGTCGCCCAGCGCCGGGACGTCGTCGATGTGCACCCGGCCCTCGGGCGCGGTGCCGAGGTTGTCGGCGAGCACCCGCTCCTTGCCGGCGTTCTTCGCGGCGGCGGCGGCCGGGTCCGCCAGTGCGGCCCCGTCGCCCCCGCCCAGCAGGTTCGTGCCGGACCAGGCCCGCACCTCCAGGGCCCGCTGGTGGAACATCGGCGCGAGCACGGCCCGCAGCAGCGTCTGCCCGGTCTTGCCGTCGCGCCCGGTGTAGGGCAGGGCGGAGGAGAGCGCGGCCTCGGCGAGCACCGGGTGGTGCATGCCCACCGAGGGCGTGAAGTTCACGTAGCCGCAGCCGGCCTGCAGGGCGGCGGCCGCGTACTTGGTGCTGGCCGGCAGGACCTCCTCGTCCGCGACCGGCTCGGTGGTGGCGACGTTCACCACGACGACCCGGGCGGCCCCCGTCTCGCGGGCGAACTCGCGGAGGTCCCGGGCGAAGGACTTGATCAGCGTTTCGCAGTCGCGCTCGTCGCCCGGCACCGGCCCGCCGGGGCGGATCCGCTCGTCGGCGGCGGCCAGTTCGGCACGCACCGCGTCCGGCAGCCAGTGCGGCAGCACGCCCTGCCCGGCGAGTTCCTCGGCGCGCTTGGGCAGCGGGGTGGTCACGACGTCGTGGCCGCCGAAGACCAGGGAGGGCAGCGGTGGCAGGCCGGCCCCGGCGAAGGCTTCGGTCTCGGTGACCAGGCCGGTGGGCGCCACCAGTCCGGCGGCGACGGCGGCGCAGCCCGCCACGACCGTGGTGGCGACGGAGCCGCGGGCCCCGACCAGCCACACACCGGTCCGGGCACCGGCAACGGGGGTCTCGGCGTGAAGGGACACGGACAGCCTCCAGGGACGGACGTCGTACGGGGATGCCAGGGCAAGGATGCCGAGTGCCTCGTCCCCAACGGGCGTCTCTCCGTTGCGGGTCGAGCGGCCGCCGAGCCGTTCCCGGCCGGGAGCCGACCGTCACCGCGTACGGCACCGGTACGACGGCCCCCGCGCGAGTACGACGTCCCGCGCGCCCCGCCCACGCCGTCCCGCACGGTCTCCGTACGGACGCCCCGCCCGCCCCCCGTACGAGCCGCCCCCGTACGAGCCGCCGCCCGCCCGAACGGCCGACGGCCCCGCCGGTCCGAGGACCGGCGGGGCCGTCGTGCCGCGCGCCCGGAGGGGCGGCCGGCAGCGCACCGTCAGTGGCGCACGCGCACCAGCTTGCCGTCACTGCCCGTGGAGTTGACCGTCACGTACGTACGGCCCCACGGGTCTACCTCCAGGCCGGTCGGCGCGGTGAGCTTGTCCCCGGTGTTGATCTCGGTGACCTGCCTGGTGTCCACGTCGATCTTGGCGAGGTAGCCCGGCGTCGGGCCGGTCGGCCCGAAGCCGCGGGTGTAGGACAGCGCGAGCAGGTTGCCGTCCGGGGTGACCTCCAGGTCGATCAGGTTGGTGAGCCCGCTGACGAGCAGCTCCGGCTGCCGGCCCGGCTCGATCCTGAAGACGCGGGCGGCCCCCGGGCGCATGCCGGGCATGTCGGCGACGTAGACCGTGCCGGTCCACGGGTCCCTGGCGATGCCGGTGGGGACGCCCTCGACGCTCTGGCCGTTGACCTCGGCCTTCGGCCACACGTACGCGGTGGAGGTGGTGCCGTCCCGCTTGGCGCGCACGACCGTGTTGCTGCCCGCGTCGGTGAAGAGGTAGTCCGGGCCGCTGCGGACGAAGGCCCACGGGTTGGCGTGGACGTCGCCGCCGTCGGGGTTCAGCCGGGTCTCGTGGTCGACCAGGTCCGCGAGGACCTTGCCGTCGCGCGTGCGGAACAGGGTGCCCAGGGTGTTCGAGCCGGCGCCGAGCGCGGCACGCGACTCGTTGGTGCCGCCGAGGCCGCTCAGGACGGTGTAGCCGCCGGCCGGGTCGGGCACGGCCTGGACCGGGCCGGTGGCGATGACGGGCGCGCCGGGGGCGGCGCCCACGGCGACGGAGGCGAGGCCCGACACGACGCGGCCCTGGTAACCGCCCTTGACCTTGTAGATGCCGCCGGTGGCGCCCACGCACTTCTCGCCCACGGCACAGCCCGGCTTGCCGGCGCCGGACTCGGCGACGAGCAGGGAGCCGTCCCAGGTGTAGGTGATGTCGCGCGGGTTGGCCAGGCCGGTGGCGATGACCTCGACGGTCGCCTCGGGGGTGCCCTCCGCGTGCGCCGGCGCGGCGATCAGCGGGGCGGCGGCGACGGCCGCGGCGGCCGCCGCGAGGACCGCCTTCTTCCCGTACTTGCCTGAAATCATTTCTCTCCCTCGCCGTGTGTCGCGCGCTCCCCCCTATTCCTCGGGAGCAGGCTCGAAACCTGCGCCACATTAGGCGGGAAATCCGGGCCGCATAACCGGGCGAATTCCCGGGGCGACGGAAAAGCGAGCGGGACTCCAGGAGCCCACGAGCCGCAGGCCCCGGCTCCACGTGGGCCCGAGCCGCATTCCAGGGCGGGTCCATCGCTTTTCCCTACCGTGGCGGGACGGGTCCCTTCCGGCGGTTGGGACAGAACTCGCGCTTCCTGCCCTGGAGGAAAGACATGCCCGCTTTGCCGCCCCCCGAAGTCGTCCGCGCCGCGGAGAAGACCCGGGCGGATCTGCAGAAGCAGGTCCGGGAGCTGGCCCCGCCCCCGTTCGCCCTGCTTGAGCTGGCCATGGGTTCCATGGTGACCCAGGCCCTGTACGCCGCCGCCGAACTGCGCGTGGCCGAGGCCCTGCAGGCCGGTCCGCGGGCGATCGAGGACCTGGCGGCGGAGGTCGGTGCGGACGCCGGGGCGCTGGGCCGGGTGCTGCGCCTGCTCGCCTCCCAGGGCGTGTTCACCCGCCAGGACGACGGCCGCTGGGCGCTGACGCCGATGGCCGACGCGCTGCGCGCCGACCACCCGGTGACGATGCGCGACCTGTGCGTGCTGATGGGCCACCCGACGCACTGGGACGACTGGAACGGCTTCCTGGACGCGGTGCGGACCGGCGAGCCGAGCCTGCCGAAGCGGCGCGGCATGGGCGCCTTCGAGTACCTGATGCAGAACCCGGAGTACGGTGCGGTGTTCATCGGCGGCATGGGGAACATGTCCGCCACCGAGACCGCGCCGGTCGTGGCCGCGTACGACTTCTCGCAGTTCGGCACGGTGCTGGACTTCTGCGGGGCCAACGGCGCCCTGCTGGCCGGCATCCTCAACAGCGCGCCGGACACCAAGGGCATCCTCTCGGACCCGCGCGTCGCCGGGAACGGCGCCGCCGAGTTCCTCGCCTCGCAGGGCGTCGCCGACCGGGTGACCCTGGCCGACGGCGACCTGTTCGAGCCGATGCCGTCGGGCGCGGACGCGTACGTCCTCAAGCACATCGTGCACGACTGGCCGGAGGAGCAGGCGCTGCAGATCCTCCGGAACGTGCGCGCCGCGATCAAGCCGGGCGGCAAGCTGCTGCTGGTGGAGATGGTGGTCCCGGAGGAGGGCGACGAGCCGCACTCGGGCAAGCTCGTCGACCTGTGGCTGCTGCTGCTCGTGGGCGGCAAGGAGCGCACCCGGTCGCAGTACGCGGAGCTGGTGGCGAAGGCCGGCTTCAAGCTGGAGCGGGTCGTGGAGACGGCCGCGGCCGTCTCGGTCGTGGAGGCCGTCGCGGTCTGACGGACCGCCCCTGAACGGGCCCCGGTTCCGCGTCCCCCTGACGCGGGGCCGGGGCCTTCCGCGTGCCCGTCGCCCCGTTGGCCGGATGGTGCGGTGCCCGGCGGGACCCCCGGAACCCGGTGGATAGGCTCATGGCGGCAGGAGGCGTGAACCCCGATGCCTGCGCGCCGCGTTGCCCGTCCCGGCACGGTCGGTGACCGAGGTGCGGCGCGGACGAGAGGAACGTGGTGTGAGGACCCTGGCGGACGAGATGGTGCTGCTCGCCTTCGACGCGGAGGGCGGCAGGCTTCCCGTACGGCAGGCACTGGCGCCCGCGGTGCGCGGTGCGCTGCTCGCCGAGTTGCTCGACTCCGGCGCCGTGGCGGACCTGGCGGGCACGGCCCGTACGGCGGGCGCGGCCCCGCAGGACGCCGTGCTGCGGCAGGTGTGGCAGCGGATCGCGGCGGAGCCGGACAGGAAGTGGCTGCACTGGGTCCGCAAGGACGGCCGTGAGTCGATCCGCCAGGTGCTGCGCGGCCTGGAGAAGGACGGTCTGGTGGAGCAGAGCTCCAGCCGGGTCTTCGGTGTCTTCCCCCTGGACCGGGCCGGGCTCACCCCGGACGGCCTCGCCGCCGCCCGCGAGGTGCGGGCGGCGGTGGTCGCCGCCGCCGAGGGCGCGGCCGAGGGCCGCACCCGGGCGGCGCTCCTGGCGGGCATCGCGCACGCCGGCGGCCGGCTGGCCACGGCGCTGCCCGCCGACCGGCGGCGCGTGCTGAAGGACCGGCTGGCGGTCCTGTCCGCGGACGCGGCCCCCGTGTCCGCCGCCGTGCAGCGGGCGTTCCAGGACCTCCAGGGCGCGGCCTCCTCGGCGTAGTGGCGCCGGGAGCCGTCAGATCCAGCCACGTTCGCGCGCCAGCAGGGCGGCGTGCGGACGGCTGGACGCACCCAGGACGCGCAGCAGGTCGGCCACGTGGCGCCGGTAGGTGCGCACGGACATGCCCAGCTGCCGGGCTCCGATCTCGTCCTTGCCCACGTGGCACATGGACCTCAGGACTTCGCGTTCGGTGTCGGCCAGCCCGCCGGGGACGTCGTCCGCGTCCGCGTCCGCGATGATCGAGGACAGGTCGGTGGCCTGGCCCCAGATCTTCTCGAACAGCGCGAGGATGCTGGAGACCAGTCCGGTCTCCTGCGCCACGAGGGCTCCCCGCGAGGTGTCCTCGGGGTCGATCGGCACCAGGGCGGTGCGGCGGTCGTAGACGAGCATCCGCTCCGAGATGTCGTCCGCCGCCCGGATCTGCGCCCCCCTGGCGATGAGTTCGCGCAGGTAGCTGACGGTCAGTGGGTCCGTCAGGGCTTCCTTGAGCACCACGCTGCGGATCCGGACGCCCCGCCGCAGGCAGCGCATGTCCAGCGGGCGCGAGTGCTCGATGTTCTCGGGCGTGAGTGCCGTGTACGGCTCGACGGACAGGATCTCCTCGCGGGCGAAGAACGCGAGGTCGTCGATCCGGCTGCGGATCTTCGCCACCTCCTCGATCCGCTCGACGGCCTGCTGCGAGGCAAGCGTCGGAGACTGCTCCTCGCGCAGCTCGGCCACCAGGTGCCGGGAGCGCGTGACCTCCTGCAGCTCCTGGTGCAGTTGGCGCAGCCGCAGGTCGGTGAGGCGGTCCACGGCGATGGCCGGATCGGCCGGAATCAGCGTCTGCCGGTCGGTCGGGTACAGCAGCCCGAGCTCGCAGAGGAGCGCCTGGGCGCTGGCCACGGCCTCGCGGTCCGCGCGGAGCAGCAGGTGGATACCCCCGTCGGTGGTGTCCGGATTACGCAGGAAATGACGGTAGACGCCCTCCTCCAGGTCGGAAAGGCCAAGCACGCGCATGCTTGTTGAGACCATCTCGAGCACCCCCAAGCCCTTGTGGACGCGGCCCGTGCTCGCTGGTCAGACGGTTGCGGCCGCGCGTCCGGATGGTGGGGTGCATCGTAACGCCCGGGTAACGCGAACGCGCGGCTCCATGATCGAAATGTGGCTTGATCATGACGCCGCGCGTCCGGCCCGTCCTCACTTCTTGACGTAGAGGTTCACGAAGGCGGAGAAGGGGAGGTCGCGGTGGCAGAGGTAGGCGCTCCACCTTCCGTCCGCGACGCCGGCGCGGCCGGCCGCCTCGCAGCCGGCCGGAAGACCGGTGAACCCCTGGCGGACGTAGTCCCCGGGAAGACCCGTGACCCGGCTCAGGGTCGGCTCGTCCGCCGGGGCCCCGCCGGACGCGGCGAGGGCCTGGGGCGCGCCCAGGGTGAGCGCGGCGGTCAGCGCGGCACCGGCCAGGACGGCACCGGGCAGGGCGCGCAGCATCGATCGGTTCATTTCGGGTTGGCCTCGGTCTTTCTGTCGGAAGGACGGATTCACGTGTATGGAAGGGGGACGGAGGGGCCTCGCCCTCATACGGGCACCGCGCCGGCACGGGCGGCCGCCGCCGGAGACCTGACGGGCTGCGCGGCCAGCATTCCGAGCGCCGCCTCCTCGCCCGGGGGGAAGCCCAGCCGGTTCATCACCATGTGCAGGTGGTGGAGCAACTGGTGCGGACGCGGTCCGGGTGCCTGAAGGACGAGCCCGGCGAGCGCGTCGGCGTGCGCTTCGAGGCGTTCCCGCACGCCCGGCGCCGGAGCACCCCGCTCCCGCACCCCGGCCGAGACGCCGGCCAGCAAGGGCCGCAACTGCTCGCCGGCGGCGGCCATGCGCAACTGCCAGCCCCACCGGGTCCGGTGGTGGACCCAGAAGACGTCCCGCTCCTCCTCCGTCAGCACCCGGGCGGTGAGGGCACGGGCGAAGTGGACCGCGTGCGCGGCCCGCTCGTAGCGGCGGGGCAGGGCGGCGAGGTCGAGTGCCGCGCAGAACGCGCTGTCCAGGTGGAAGATGCGTTCGGCGGCGGCCACGCCCTCCGGGCCGCCGTACTTGGCCAGCTCGGGCGCGTACAGCGAGGGCACCACCCCGCGGGCCGGGGAGCCGGGCGGCAGGGCGCCGGGCAGCAGGCCGACGGCGTCCTCGGGGCGCTCCTCCAGCGTGTCCAGCAGACCGGTCAGCTCCCCGCGGGCGACGGCGTCCAGCGCGTCCACCTCCGCTGCCCCGGCGCGCAGCCGCAGCCGCAGGTGGTGGCCGGTGGCGTCCCAGTACCGGATGAAGAACCACTCCTCGCTGCCCAGCCGCCGGGCCTGGCCGGCCAGCCACGGCACGAGGGTGCGGACCGCCGCGTCCATGCGGCCGGGACCGCCCGGGTAGACCCGTACGTACCACCAGTCCCGCTCGGGAACCGCCACGTTCATGACTCCTCCTCCGGTCGCCGCCAGCGCAGCAGCGAGATGTGCTCGGCGGCCCGGGTGCCGCCCGCCCCGTCCCGCAGGGGATGCTCCGACCTGCCCGGCAGCGCCTCGACGAGGCGCAGGTGGCCGCCGTCCGAGCCGGCCCACTGGGCGAGCACCGACAGCGAGAGCGGCGAGGTGAGCGAGACCCACAGGGGTTTGCGGTCGGCGCCCTGTTCACCCGGTCCGAAGCCGGTCAGCCGGTGGCAGAAGACCTCCTCCGGCATGCCGTGCGCCCGCCGGAACGCCTCGGCGCGCAGGGTCGTCTCGGCGTCGCTCTCGCCCGGCCGCGGCAGCGGCAGCTCCGCGGCCGGCACGACCCAGGAGGCGCGGTTGACGGTGACCCGGCCGAAGGCGGAGCGCGGCAGCGGCACGACCTCGTCGCGCCGCTCCTCCTGGAGCCCGAACGGCAGGACGTAGTCCGAGTGGGGTGATCCGTTGACCCACGGGTCGGCGAGCACCGCCAGCAGCCGGGCGAACGGCGGGAAGAGGTGCGGCGGGACGAGCCCGAGGTAGGCCAGCCCCACCGCCTCGCCCGTGCGGTCGCGCAGGGCGAGCGTGCCCTGGCCGGCGTCGTGGGTGAGGACGGTGTCGGTGAGGTCCAGCCCGTCGGCCGCCGGTGTCTCGCCGGGCAGCAGCAGGGGCGGAAGCAGTCCGGCCGACCGCGACTGGGCGGTGTTGACCTCCGTCCACAGGACGAGTTCGCGGCAGGCACGGCCGGGCCAGCAGGCGCGGACGTGCTCGTGCAGCCGTTCCCGGAAGCCCTCGCCGAGCAGCCGTCCGAAGCGTGTGACGAGCCCGCCGGTGCCGGGGTTGAACTGGTTCACGACCATCGCGTAGTCGCCGTCCTGCACCGCCCGGTGGCTGTCGGCCGCGAGCTGGAACAGCACGGCCGCGCCGGGCGGCGCACTGGTGGGTCCGACCGGCAGCCAGGCCCGCTCCCCCGGGGTCCCCCGCTCGGCGCGGTCGGCGACGGCGGCCCGGTCGAGGTCGGGCTGCGCGTCCCCGTCGACGGCGACGCGCATCAGGAAGCCGAGCACGTCGGTGCAGGTCCCGCCCGGTCCGTACGCGGCGGTGAAACGGTCCACGAGCACGTCGTACAGGTGCGAGCGGAAGAGGTACGGGCGCATGCGGCGGCCCAGTTCGATCAGGTCGGCGCGGACCTGCGGCACGCTCAGCACATCGGGCAGGGCCAGGCCGCTCCGGACGTCCTCGTAGAGCAGCTCGCCGGAGGCGAACCGGTCGAGTCCGGCCCGCCCGGCCCAGCGCCCGGCCGTGCGGCGCGCCCGGGTGACGGTCTCGGCCCGCTCCTCCTCCGCGGCGGCGGCGAGGGCGGCGGCGGATTCCCGCAGTTCGCGCACCTCGGCCGCGATGCCGTCGCCCGGCCGGTCCGCGAGCAGCTCGGCCACGGCACCCACCGGGTCGCCGCCGCGCCGCCAGGGCGGTACGGGCGTGATCAGCCCGGTGTCCAGCAGCCGCCGGAAGCGCCGGAAGGGCTCCGGTCCGCCGAGTCCGGACAGCAGCTCCTCCAGGGAGTGTTCGGCGTCGGGCGCGAAGCCGGAGAGCCAGGGCGCCGCGTGATCGGCCTCCACCACCCGGTCGAGCCGCCAGGCCAGACCGCCGTCGGCGACGGGCTCGGGAAGCAGGACGAGGCCGCCCGGGGCGTCGGGTCCACCGGGCCGGACCGGCGCGAGCCGATAGCGCAGCAGACCGGCGGTGCCGGCCTCGCGGGCCAGGCACCGCAGGGCCAGGTGGGCGAGGGCGGTGGCGGCGTAGCTGTGGGCGGCGGGGGATTCCTGCCCGGTACTGCCTGCCTGGCCGCCCTCGCCCACGGTCGTGAGCGTGGAGAACGGGCTGGTCTTCACGGCGGCCCTGGACACGTACGAGTACAGGGTGCGCAGGTTGCGCGTCTCGGACGGGCGGCGGCGCGGACGGCCGTGCCGCAGCCAGTCGGGGGCGGCCAGCGCGGCGGCGTGGGCGAAGCCGGTGTCGGCGAGGTGGGCGGCGAGCGCGGCCGGGGCGGCCGAGCGGTCCTCGGCCAGCAGGGCTGCCAGCCGCCGGGTGGTCTCGTCGCGCAGCTGGACGGCGGTCTGCCACGCAGCGAAGGCCGTGGTCCCGGTCAGCTCGGCGATCCGCGGCGGCAGTTCGTCCCCCCACGGCAGGGCCCGGAGGCGGTGTACGGCCCGCTTGGCGGCGAGCACCTGCCGGCGCAGCGGCACCTCGTCGTCCAGCAGCGGGACCAGCGAGAAGCAGACGTCCTCCAGCGCGGGCCGGAGGCGCTCCAGCTCGGCGTGGGCGTCGGCGGCCTCGCCTACGGCCTGCCGCGTTCCGCGGCCGGTGAGCTCCAGGGCTTCGGTGGGCAGGCCGCCGACCCGGGTGAGCAGCGGCCCGGAGATCACGGGGGAGGTCATGGCATCGACCGCCCGACGAGGGCGAACGACCAGATCAGGGACTGGACGACGAAGTAGCCGAGGGCGACGGTGTAGACGCTGCACACGAGCCCGTACACGAGGTGGAGCCGGCGGCTGCGGGCGGGCATCCGCTCCAGGAAGCCGGGCAGTGCGCGGCCCAGCAGGTGGTGCTTCAGCAGGGCGAAGGCGCGGCCCCGGGCGTCGACGAGGCCGAACCCCGCCTCGATCGCGGCGTAACCGTCGCTCGGGAGCATCGGGTTGATGTTCGTGACCAGGTTGAGCATCTGGAACAGCAGCAGCGCCCCGGCCACCTGGGCGACCGGTCCGTCCGCGGTGAGCACGAGCAGGGCGGCGGCGCCGGTGAACCAGCCGTCGCTGAGTGGTCCGGCGAGGGCCAGCAGCACCCGGCCGCCGCGGGAGCGGACCCGGTAGGCGTCGGTGCGGTCGACGTAGGCGAGCGGCATGAAGTAGAAGAGCAGCGCCACTCCGAGGCCCCGGACCGGGACCTTGAGGACCTGGCAGACCATCGCGTGCGCGCTCTCGTGCACGAGGATCTGGAAGAGCATCAGGGCGATGGCGATCAGGGTGCCGGTGCCCAGCAGGTCCTCGGCCGGCGGCGCCGACGTCAGGACCGTGTACAGGCCGAGCAGGATGCCGAGCACCCCGCCGGCGGCGAAGACGCCGGCCGAGAGCCGGGCCGGAATGCGGCGGAGCAGCCGGGCGACGGGCTCCAGGACGGCCGGGAGCGAGCGGGTCACGACGAAGCGCGGCATCAGCATGTTGGTGCCGAAGCGGCCGCCGGCGCGCTTCTTGACGGGGCGCTCGGCCTCCGTACCGACGAGCAGGCCGCTGCGCGTCAGATCCTGTACGAACGTGTCGAGTTCGCGGCGCACGCCCTCGGCGGCCACTCCGCGGCGCTCGGCCATCAGGGCCGAGAGCTCGTCCATCGAGTGCGTTCCGTCGAACTGCCGCAGCAGGGCCGCCGCCGATTTCGTCAGCCGGTGGTAGGTCCCTCCCTGCGGGTCGAACACCAGGGGGTGGTCGTCCATCCCCCGGATGATCTCCAGATCCTCCCGGAGTTTGGGTGCAGTGCACACGTCCACGGCGCGGTTCCTCCCTCCGCGACGGCGTCCCGGCCCGCTACCGGTCCCGGGTCGCCTGGCTTTAATCTGGTGGGGTGCAGTCCGGTTCGGAGCAAGCGGACCGGACTGGGGACCCTGGGCCCCGGGGTACTACGACCACCCCGGAGCCCAGGGATTCGCCGGGCTGATCAGCCGCCCTGGCTGGAGACGCTGCTCATCGAGCCGACGCAGCCGACGGGGCAGCTGGCGGAGCCGGCGCAGGCACCGCAGAACGCGGTGGTGAAGCCGGGGCTGACGGCGTCCTGGAGGACCTCCAGGTCAAGGGACTCGGACCAGAGCTCGAGCTCGGTGTCGAGGTTCTCGTTCATGGCGTCTCACTTCCTTCCTGTCACCTGCCTGTGCAGGTGGATCGGGTCGTACGGGTGGTGCCGGGGCGCTCTAACCGAAGCTGGAGGCGCTCGCGGACGACGAGGCGGTGCTCGTCGGGCACGAGGCCGACGAGGCGGTGCCGGCGGTCGCCCAGGTGCCGAGGGCGACGCCCTCCTTCAGGGGCTCCAGGCCCAGCGCGTCCGAGGCGAGCTCGTCGGCGGACAGGTCGAGTTCGAGGTCGTCGAAGTTCTGCACGGAACTTCCTTCCTTTTCTTGGGTGGTTCCGGCCGGGTGCGGCCGGGATCAGCCGATGGTGGACGCGGACGACGCGGTGGCCGCGGACGTACCGGGGCAGGACGCGGTCGAGGCGGATCCGGCGCAGAAGAAGCAGCCGAGGGCGTTGCCCTCCGGGAGCTCCTCGATGGCCAGCTCGTCACCGTCGATGACGTAGAGCTCGAGGTTGTTCTCCATGGTGTTCACCTCCTTCGGGGGCACGGGGCGGGGTGCGCGGCGGGAGCCGCGGATCACCCGTAGGTGGAAGCGCTGCTGACGGACGACGCGGACGTCGCCGGGCAGGACGCGGTCGAGGCGGAGCCGGCGGACGCCCAGCTCGCGAGGGCGTTGCCCTCGGGCAGCTCCTCGATCGCCAGTTCCTCCGTGTCGACGGCGTACAGCTCGATGTCCTCCATGGGAGGCACCTCCTGTGTGTCGTGGGTCGGTTCGGGGTCACCGCCCCGGGTCGGGGCGGAAGTCTCAGGGGGCCGGCGGCAGGCCCAGGGCCAGCGCGAAGACCTGCTGGCGGGTGGTTCCGTCGCTGAGCAGCGGGCCGCGCACGGCGGCCGGGATGAACCCGGCGAAGACGCTGCCGACCAGGCCGTGGGCAACGCCGTCCAGCCACATCGCGTACGCGGTGGAGCCTGCGCGGGTCATCTGCAGCCGGTAGCCGTGCCCGCCGTGGCGCCGGACCGCGGCGTCCAGTCCCACTCCGATGGAGATGATCGCGGCGGCGTCGGAGAACTCCGGCTGCAGCGTCAGCCCGTAGCGGGCCGCTCCCGTGGGCAGCACCATCACCGGGGTGAAGGAGCGGGCGGCGGCGTCGAAGCGGTGGATGGCGGGGGTGACCCCGGTCAGCCGGTTGGCGACGACGGTGAGTTCCAGCGGGTGGCCGGCGGCGTCCTCGTCCGGGTCCGCCGCCAGGGCGCGGGCCATGATGTCGGCCAGCAGCCCGGCCGGCAGCGGGTCCGGTGAGAAGCCGCGCAGCGAGCGCCGGTGCTCCAGGGTGGTCAGCAGGTCGTGCGGCGCGGTCTGCGGGGTGTACGGGCCGACGGTGACGGCCGGTCCGATGGCCTCCGGCGTCGGCGCGGGGCGCTCGGCGAGTGCCGTTCCGGTGGCGCCGCGCTGCTCGCGGAAGGACGCCAGTACGTCCATGGCCAGTTCGTGCGGTGTGCTCACGGGGCTCCTCCCAGGTCCACGACGGCGGTGACCGGCTCCAGGTCGGGGTCGACCCCGAGGGCCGATGCCAGGGCGAGGTCGTCCCAGCGGGTGCGGATCGCGCAGGGCAGGTCCAGCGCGGCCGCCGCGGTGCGCAGCGTGGTGGTGGCGCAGCCGGCGTCGAGCAGGACGATGCGCAGGGCGAACGCGGCGTACTTCTTGGCGACCTTGGTGAAGTCGCCGGTGAGGACGACCGTCGCCGGTGCCGTGCCGGGTACCGCGGCGGGGTCGGCCGCGAGCCTGGCCAGCCGGTGCGCGGACGGCACGTAGCCGTAGACGCCGGGCTCCAGGCCGGGGACGTCGCGGACCACGAGGTGGGCGACGACCGAGCCGATGTTGCCGCCGCTGGCGGTCCAGCGCTGCACGCGGCCGGGCAGCAGGCCCCTGCGGCCGGCGGTGACGGCCAGCAGGAGGGAGGCGGTGCGGTCGTCGAGCGGCGCGGGCCGCGCGGACCTCAGCGATTCGAGCGGGGGGTCCACAAGGGGCACCGGCGCCGCGACGGGCCAGGTCTTCTCATCGTTCTGCAGGGCGATGTTCGAGGGCTTGTAGTGGGCCTGGTGGGCCTTGCCGTCGGCGTACTCGCGCGGGGGGAAGGCGATCGCGGCCTCGTAGCGGGCGGCCAGCGGGGGGTCGACCGGGTCGCCGGGGGCCGCCGAGCAGTGCGGGCAGCCGGGCCGGGTGGCGGCCGAGCGGCGCTGCTGGGAGAGGTCCGCCAGGTCGACGGTGCGCCACTGGGACGGCAGCGGGCCGGGCGTGCTCCGTGAGAGCAGCGCGAACAGGTCCCGGGCAAAGAGCGCGGCGGCCAGTTCGGCGTCGCCGGGCAGCGGGGCCCGGTCGTCCGCAGGGTCCTCGGCGGTGCGGCAGGCCAGGCAGGGGGTGAAGGCCAGGTCCACGTACGGCCCGAGGTGGGCGGTACGGCCGGTGAGGGCGAGGCGGACCAGCGGCACGCCCGCCAGGGCGCAGGAGGCGGCGAGTGCCGCGGAGTCGTCCGGGTCCAGGCCGGCGGCGACCGCGAGGGTGGTTCCGGGCGCGGGTTCCGTCCCGCTCCCGGCTCCGGTGTCCACGAGCGAGTCGGCGAGGTGGCGGCGGGCGGCGGCGGCCAGGGAGCCGGTGCCGAAGACCTCGACGCGGGCCCGCGCCAGCCGGTCCAGCGCCTCCTCCCAGGCGTGGTTGGCCCCGGTGGAGTCTCCGATGCGGGAGAGGAAGTCGGCCAGGGTGCCGGGCACGTCGGCGGCGCGGGCCGCCCGCTCCGCGGAGGCGGCCTCCTCGACCAGGCCGCAGGTCCACAGCAGGGAGAGGGCCTTGAAGACGGTGCCGGCCGGTATCCCCAGGGCGTCGGCCACGTCCTCGTGGCCGCGGCTGCCGTCGAGCAGCGGAAGCATGCGGGGCAGCAGGTCCCGGGCGGCGGCGCCGCGCAGCAGCTGCTTCTTCGGGGTCCCCTCGACGACGAGCGCCTCGGGCGTGTGCTGCAGGGAGAGCCCGCGCCGGAGCCTGGGGCGTGCCGGGACGTGGAACTGCGGGTCGTTCAGGGCGGCCGAGGCCATGGCTTCGGCGGTGATCACAGAGTGGTCCGGCATCGAGGCCTCCTTTCCGGTTCAGGACGTGACTGCGGGTCGTACGGGGCGTGCCCTGCGCGGCCGGGGGTCACCGGCCGGGGAGGGCCGCGAGCTGCGCCGCGAGTTCCTCGAACCGCTCCAGGCGGCTCTCGGGGGTGCGGGCCGGCCGGCACCGGGAGCACCGGTCGACGGCGACGACCGCCGACGCGGAGGTGACGCCCTCCACCAGGCCGAAGCTGCGGACGGTGGCGCCGATGCCCTCGGCCGCGCCGGGCCCGCCGGGCTCGGCCAGGGCCTCGTGTACCGCCTGCTCCGCCAGGCCCACCGCGATGGCGACGTGGTGCGGCGCGTATCCGGAGACGGGGGGCGCCGTGGCCGCCCCGGCCGGGTGCCCGTCCGCCGTCGGGGCGGTGTGCTGGGCGCGGCGGCGGGTGTAACACCGGTGGCACGCGGTGCGGCCGGGCACGACCACCGGTCCGCACCGCAGGTCGAGCGGGCCCGCCTGGACGGGGAACCAGGGCCGCTTCCAGGCGTGGGCGCTGGCGTCCACCATGTCGGCCAGCACCTCCCGGCCCTCGCCGGTGGCCAGCACGATCAGGTCGCTGTCGGGCCACAGGCTGGGGTGGGAGCCCTGGCTCACGTCGAGGACGGTCGACCCGGGGTGGCGGGCGGCCAGTCCTTCGGCGACGGCCGCGCCGAACGCTCCCGCGGTCAGGATCAGCAGGCGCGGATCGGTCATCTTCTGACTCCTTGTCGCGATCAGGCGAACGGCTGGGGGTGAGGGTTGACGTCGGCCTCGCCCCGCACCGGGTGGCCCATGGCGGCGGGGGCCGCGTAGAGCCGCGGGTGCGCCAGGTAGCGGGCGCGGTGGACGAAGGACAGCGGCATGAGTTCGGGGATGAGCATCCGCACGACGGTCGCTCCGACCTGCTCCGCCTCGTCGGTGGTGAGGTCGACGGCGACGACCTCGCAGCCGGCGGCGTGCAGCCGCTCCAGCAGCCATGCCAGGGCGGGCAGCGGCTCTTCGGACGGGGCCCGGGGGAGGTCTCGCAGTCCGTGCACCGGCCGCTCGCCCTCCAGCAGGAAGTCGAAGCGGTGCCGCTGGGACAGCGGACCGGACAGCAGGGCGCCGTCGACGACGCTGACGATGTCCTCCTCCGCCGCGGGGGCGGTGGCGGCGTCCTTCTCGGCGGCCCGAGCCATGTGGCGCAGGGCGATCCGCAGGGAGGAGGCCTCCCGGTAGAGCTTGGCGATCCCCTTGCCGGGGTCCAGCTCCGCGGTCGCCGCGACGAGCTGGGCGATGACCCGGTCGTCGTCGGCGAGCTGCACCCCGTAGATCACCGGGATCCCGAGGTCGGTGGTGGCGTCGTAGAGGTGGGTCCGCAGCCGTTCGCTGCTGCCCCGCTCCACGAAGGCCCGGTACTCCGGGGCCAGTTCGGCCGGGTCGAACTCCAGCCTGGGGAGCCGCAACCGCTGGAGCCAGGTCAGCGCGATGGCGTCGCGTTCGACGATCTCCAGGATGCCGTTGACGACGGCGGCGGCCGGGTCGGAGTGCGCGGCGCAGCCGGTCGAGACCGGGTGGACGTAGCGCTCCGCCATGGACTCCACCGGGTTCTTCAGCCAGACCTGCATGGCCGGCACGTACACCGGACGGTTGCGGGTGAAGGACCAGCCCCGCACCCAGCGCATCGGCCCGTCGGGGTCGGTGGGGACCAGCCCGCTGCGCGGGTCGGCCAGTTCGGCGGGCGAGCACCGGGGCCAGCGGTCGCTGGGGATGGCGTCATCGCCGAGTTCGGCGGCGGTCGCCCAGACGATCTGCTCGGGGTCCCGGGCGCAGGAGGAGTAGCGTTCCAGCGATTCGGCGACCGCGAGGTGCGCGGCACGCTCCGGGTCGAGGTCGCCGCCGGCTCCGTCGAAGTTCCCGGCGCTGGGGTTGTGCTCCCAGCCGCTCTGTTCGCTGAGGACTTCGCCGGGGTTGCCCAGCGAGGCCGTGAAGATGGGGAAGTCCGGTTCGCCCTCGGCGACGGGGAGCCGGGTCACCCGGTTCACCAGGCCGTAGGCGGAGGCGAGCTGTCCGATCCGCAGCAGCGAGTCGGGTACGGGCGGGTGCTCCCGCTCCGTGCGGGCGCCGGTCGTGGTGCCGGCCGTCGTGTACGTCGTCATCATGCACGCTCCGTGTCCCAGCGGAACGTCCGTGCCGCGAGGGCCGTCAGCCCCGCGGCCGTCGCCGCCATCACTGTCCAGTCGAGCCACAGGGCGTGGCGGGTGATCCCGCCGACCACGTCGTGGCGCAGGGCGTCTCCGAACATCGCGAGCGGGGTCCAGGAGAGCGGCCCGGCCACCGGGTCGGGGAGGAGTTCGAGGGGGAAGAGCAGTCCGGTGCTCATCAGGAGGACCGGGGTGAGCAGCCCGGAGATCGCGTTGGTCACCTCGGGCGAGGAGAGCAGGCCGCCGAGCAGGTAGCCGAGCGCGAGCAGCATCACCAGTCCGATGGCCGTGGTCAGCAGCAGCCGCAGCATCGAGGCGGGCTCCAGGAGTCCGCCGGCGACGGCGCCCGTTCCCATCAGGGCCAGTACGGCCAGCGCCAGCAGCCCTCGGCCCGGAAGCAGCGAGAGGAGCACGGCCGGCCGCCGGGCCGGTGTGGTGGACAGCAACCGCAGGGTGCCGCTGGCCCGCATCGCCACGAGGGCGGAGGCGGTACCGGTCAGGGCGAGCGAGAGCAGCGCAAAGGCGAGCACGCCGGGGATGACGAAGGCCATGGGGTCGAAGAGGGCGGAGCCGTCGCTGCCGACGGCCGTGACCTCCCAGCCCTTCCAGCCGGCGGCGTCCAGCGCGCCGCGCACCGCGGCGACCACCGAGGGCTGCTCCGGGTCCACGGCCATCCGCAGGGTGCGGGAGGCCGCGTCCGGGACGATCACCGCCGCCTTGTCCGGCTGGGGACCCGCCTCGCCGACGGCGACGGCGGTGCTGCCGTCGCCCAGTGCCTCCTGCAGGGCCGCCGCCTGGCCGGCGGGGCCGACGACGGCGAGGTCGAAGGGGCCCCGTACCCACGTGAGCTGCATGAGGACGACGAAGAACACCGCCATCAGCAGCGGGAAGACCACGCTGAAGAAGAGTGCCGCCGGATCGCGCAGCAGCTGCCGGGTCATGGCCCGGGAGAGCGCCTTCCACTGGCGCGTCGTCGAGACGGGTGGTGCGCTGAGGCAGACGGGGGTCATCGCTTCTCCTCCTGTTCCGGTCCCGGTTCCGGCGAGGTTCCGGTGAGGCGGAGGAACACGTCCTCCAAGGTCGCGGGGCGCGGCCGGACATCGGCCGCGGCATCGATCCCCGTGATCCACTCGGCGGTGGCGTACGGCTCGTCCGCCGTCACCTCGAACCGCATCCGGCCCGAGCGGCCGGTCGACTCGACGGCGGTCACCGCCGCGCCGAAGCGCTCGCGCACCCGCTCGGCGAGGCCGGCCTGGCCGGTCCGTACGGACACGACGCCGCCCGGGGCGTGCCGGGCGATCAGCTCCGCGGGGGAGCCGGCCGCCACCATCCGCCCTTCGTGCATCACGGCCAGCCGGTCGCACATCTCCTCGGCCTCGGCCATGGCGTGCGTGGTGAGCAGGAAGGTGGTGCCGCCCGCCTGGGCCCTGCGGATCAGGTCCCAGACGGCGTGCCGGGCGTGCGGGTCGAGCCCGGTGGTGGGCTCGTCCAGGACGACCACGGGTGTGTCGCCGACCAGCGCCGTCGCCAGCAGCAGCCTCTGCTGCTGGCCGCCGGAGAGCCGGGCGGAGCGCGCGCCGGCCTTCTCGGCCAGGCCGATCTCGTCGAGCAGCGCGTCCACGTCCCGCGGCGCGGGGTAGAGCGCGGCCCAGGTCTCCAGCGTCTCCCGCACCTTCAGCCGCGGGAAGAGGCTGGCCTGCTGGGGCTGGAGGGCGAGGGAGGCACGCAGCACGTCGGGCCGGGCCAGCGCGTCCTCACCGAGGATGCGGACCTGCCCCGCGTCGGGGCGGCGCAGGCCGGCGATGGCCGAGATGGTGCTGGTCTTGCCGGCTCCGTTGCGGCCGAGGAGACCGAAGATCTCGCCCGGGGCGACGGAGAACGAAATGCCCCCCACCGCCTCGACGTCGGCGTATCTCACCCTCAGGTCGGCCACTTCGAGTACGTGTTCCGGACTTCCCCGGAACTCCGCGGCCCGGGGGAGCTGGCTGGTCATGGCCATCTCTTTTCTCGCCCTTTCGAATCGGCAGTCGGAGAAAGGGGGGACTACTGCCAGCCGTTGACCAGACAGGGCGGGAGCAGGACCGGATTCGGCAGGCTCGCCTGGATCCGGCAGATCAGCTCGGTGACCTCGCCCGGTACGGGCGGCTGCTGCTGACCCGCGCCGCCGCGGCCCGCGTCCTGCGCGGAGACCTGGACGGTGGTCCGGGCGTCGCCCTGCTCGTCGGCTGCCGCGCTGCCCGCCGTGGCGGTGAGACCGGCGATCGCAAGAGCCAGACAGGCTGCTGCCGAAGCGAATCGGTTCCCCACTGTGTCCCCCTGAGTCGTCATCTTTTTTCACTCGCGTTTCCGCTGAGGAAGACGATGCCAGCGGGACGGGGGGTGCTGGCCGAAAGTCGGTGTCAGCATGCTGCACCGGGCCTGCAACAAGCTGACGCACTCGGAAATCCCCAGGCCAGAGGCACGGCGAAGGGCCCCAGGACCGGGGGGTCCTGGGGCACCCGGGGGAAGTCGGCGGAGCGCCGACGCAGGAGGGTTCAGGCCGTTCGCGGGTGGGGCCGGCGCCGGACACACGGGAGCCCCCGTCCCGCCGGTCGGCCCGGCGGGACGGAGGCTCCGATGCCCCTCAGGAGGTTCGGGAGGTTCAGGAGGAAGCGGCTCCCAGCCACTGCTCCAGCGCCGCCGCGAGGCCCTGCGCGGGGTCGCCCGCCCAGGCCACGTACCCGTCGGGGCGGACCAGCAGCGCGGCCACGCCGGCCAGCACGTCCGGGCCGTCGACCGGCTTGGCGGACACGGTGTGCACGTCGAGGCGGCCCTGCCAGCCGGCCGCCGTGGCGCGCGCCCCGGCATCGTCGGCGAGGTCGAGCAGCACGGCCCGGCCCGTGCGCAGCAGCGCAGCGATGCGCTGCTCGCCGTCCGCGCCGACCAGCAGCCGCGGCGGCATCCGGCGGCCGACCAGCGCGTGGGCGTCCTCGCCCTGCCCGAAGTCGTAGCGGATGTCGAGGTGGCTGACCGCGCCGGCCAGGTGCCGCTTGACGTCGTCGTACCGGACCAGCTCGGCGAACAGCTCGCGCAGCGGGTCCGACTCCTCGCCGCCGAGGAAGACGATCCCCTGGGCGCGGGTGTTGGCCAGCAGGCGGCGGCCGACCGGCCAGCGCTCGGCGTGGTAGGTGTCCAGCAGCGCCTCGGGGGCGTCGCCGCGGACCACGGCGGCCAGCTTCCAGCCGAGGTTGGCCGCGTCCTGCACGCCGGTGCTGAGACCCTGGCCGCCGGCCGGCAGGTGGATGTGCGCCGCGTCGCCGGCGACGAACACCCGGCCGCGCCGGTACTCGGAGGCCTGGCGGGTGGCGTTGGTGAAGGAGGAGACCCAGTCGGCGCCGCCGTGCGAGATGTCCTCGCCGGTGATGGACTTCCAGGCCTCGGCCACCTCCTCGAAGGTGACGGTCCGCTCGCGGTCGTGGGCGGGGGTGCCGTCGGGGCAGACGATGATCCGGTCCACGCCCTCGGCGAGCGGGGCGGCCATCACCATGCCGTTGTTCAGGCGCTCGCCGAGGAACCGCGGCCGCAGGGAGCAGCCGGTGACGTCGGCGAGGTACATGCCCTGGGTGGCGTCGGTGCCGGGGAACTCGAAGCCGGCCGCCTTGCGGACGCGGCTGGAGCCGCCGTCGGCGCCCACCAGGTAGGCGGCCCGCAGCCGCTGCTCGTCGCCCTCGGGCGTACGGACGGTGATCTCGGCGTGGTCCCCGTCGAGGTGTCCGTCGGCGAGGGAGACGAACTCCCAGCCGCGCCGGATGTCGGCGCCGAGCTCGACGGCCCAGTCCTCCAGGACGGCCTCGGTCTGGCCCTGCGGGATGCCGCGGGCGCCGAAGTGGGCGTCCTCGAGGACGGTGAAGTCGAACTGGGCCCCGCCGAAGTGGCCCACGGGGCTGGTGGCGAGCGTCTCGCCCTGGCCGAACCGGGGCAGCAGCCCGCGCTCGTCGAACACCTCCATGGCACGGGCGGTGAAGCCCAGGCCACGGGACTGTCCGGTCGGTGCGGCCAGCTTCTCGATGACGACGACGCGGGCTCCGCCCAGGCGCAGTTCGCCGGCGAGCATCAGTCCGGTCGGGCCGGCGCCGACGACGATGACGTCGGTGTCCACCGCTGTCCCTTCCATGGTTGTCCTTCCTGGCAGTGGGGATCACTGGGGACTGGCTTGTCTGTGGGTGTGGGGGGTGCGGCCGTACCGGTGGAGACGTGTTCGAGAGGGTGCGGACACGTCCCCGGCCCGGAGCGTGCTCGTGGATCCGTTCTAGGGGGCCGGTGGGCGGGCGGGGCCGAACCACCGGTCGAGCGCCTCGGCCAGCCCGGCCTCGTCCCGGCCCACCCACGCCACGTGGCCGTCGGGCCGTACGAGCAGGGCTCCCGGTTCGCCGGGGAGCGAGCCGGGCTCCGGGGCGCCGGCCACCGCGGTGACGCGGTCGGCCCAGCCCGCGGGGACCCGTACGCCGGTCCCGGCCAGGTCGAGGAGCAGGCCGCCGGGGGCGCGCAGCAGCGTGGCGGTGCTGCCGAGTTCACGCCCGCCGGACCGCACGACGGTGTGCGGCAGCCGGGCGCCGAGCAGCGGGTGCGCGGGACCGGGCACCGGGTAGCGCACGTCGAGCGCGCTGATCATCCCGGCCAGGTGGGCCCGTGCCTCCTCCAGTCCGGCCAGTTCGCCCACCAGCTCGCGCAGCGGCTCCACCTCGGGGCCGCCGAGCAGCAGCAGGGCCTGGGCCCGGATGTTGGCCAGGACCCGGCGGCCGACCTCGTGCCGCTCCTCGTGGTAGGTGTCGAGGAGGCTCTCGGGAGCCAGCCCGCGCACGGTGAGCGCGAGCTTCCAGCCGAGGTTGAAGGCGTCCTGGAGGCCGAGGTTGAGGGCCTGGCCGCCGACCGGCATCTGCAGGTGGGCGGCGTCCCCCGCGAAGAGGACGCGCCCGTGCCGGTAGGAGGCGAGCTGCCGGGAGGCGTCGCCGAAGGAGTTCACCCACAGCGGGGTGCCGCCGCTGATGTCCTCTCTGGTGACCCGCTTCCAGACGGTGGCGACCTCCTCGAACGAGGGTTCCGCGGTCCGGGGGCGGGCCGTCGAGCCGAACTCGTGCACCATGACGCGGGTGACGCCCTTGTCGTTGCGCCAGGCGATGGCCAACCCCCGCTCCAGGCGCTGGAAACGCCGGTTGGGGACGTCGATGCCCTCGACGTCGGCCCGCAGCAGTTCCCGGCCTGCGTCGTGGCCGGGGAAGTCCGCCCCGGTCAGCCGCCGTACGGTGCTGGCCTCGCCGTCGCAGGCCACCAGGTAGCGGGCGCGCAGCCGCAGGACGCCGTCCCGTCCGAGGGCCTCGGCCTCGACGTACTCGCCGACCTCACCGGCGGCGACCAGTTCGTGGCCGCACCGGATGTCCACGCCGCGCGAGATCGCCCACTCCTCCAGGACCCCCTCGGTCTTGGTCTGCGGCACCTTCCACTGGCCCGGGTGGCTGCTGGGCAGGGTGAGGTCGAGCGGGAGGCCGCCGAAGTGGCCGCGCGGCTCGTGGGGCGGCGTGCCGACGTCGGGCAGCAGCTCCCGCGCGTCGAGGATCTCCATGGTGCGGGCGTGCAGCGTGGAGGCCCGGGACTCGGTGGAGGGGGCCTTGCGCTGCTCGACCACGACCACGTCCACGCCGCCGCGGGCGAGTTCGGCGGCGAGCATCAGTCCGACGGGGCCGGCACCGACGACGAGCACCTCGGCGTCGAGCCGGTCCGGGTGGCCGGCGCCGCCCGGCGCCGGCTCCGTACCGCCCGCCGCTGGGTCGGGCGCCATGCTCAGGAGGCCTTCGACTCGGCGTACGCCTTCGCGTGGGCGAGGGTGGCGCAGCTGTTGGTGGACAGCGCCGTGTGCACGTACGCGCGGGCGTCGGCGACGGTGGCCTCGGCGCCGAGGATGCGCGCGATGTTCTCGGTGTTGAGGGTGACGGTGTGCTGCGAGGAGGCGGCGGTGCCCCCGTCGGTCTCGACGAAGGTCCACTCGCCGGTGTGCAGGGTCATCAGCGCCGGCAGGGTGACCTGCTTGTAGACGATCTTGTCGTGGGGGAAGACCACCCGGTACGACTTGGTGGTGTGCACCGAGCCGTCCTTGGCGCGGGTGTCCATCTCCAGCTCCTGCAGGCCCGGGGCGTCCTCCGTGAGGCGCACCACGGCCACGTGCGGGAGCCGCTCGGCCCACAGCTGGGCCTCGTTGATGAAGTCGAACACGTCCTTGGCGGAGCCCTCGATCTGGACGGTGTCGGTGAAGGAGAAGGTCAGCTCCTCGGTCTCGGCGGCGTGCGCCGCCTCGACGTTGACCTTGAGCGCGGCCAGCTCGGAGGTGCTGTTCTTGTCCACCGCCCGCTCGATCCAGAGCAGGTCGTGCGGGTCGTCGTCGACCGCGCTGTAGTCGTGCAGCAGCCGGACGCGGGACTCCGCCTCGCCGAGCGGCTCGATGATCCACGTGCCGCCCATGTGCTTGACGGGCTCCGCCGGGACCTCCTGGCGGAAGGTGATGCGCAGGCCCTCCGGGTCCAGGGTGCGGCGCGAGGTCCAGTTCTTCGGCTGGCCGTTGGCGGTCGCCCAGATCCGGATCTTCTCCTCGGCTCCCTCTGCCTCGACCCGGTCCACGTGGATGGTGGGCGGGAAGATGCGCGGCCAGTTGGTCACGTCCGCGAGCAGCTGGTACACGGCGGCTGCCGGGGCACCGATGGTGATCTCGTGCTCGACCTCACGCGTGGTCATGGCGGGTTCTCCTCGGGTGGTGTTCGGTGGGTGCGTGGGGCGGGCTGCTAGAAGTTGCCCAGGCCGCCGCAGACGTTGAGCGCCTGGGAGGTGATGGAGGCGGCGGTGTCGGAGGCCAGGTAGCCGACGAGGCCGGCGACCTCCTCCGGGGTGGAGTAGCGGCCGAGCGGGATCTTGGCCTGGAACTTCTGGAGGATGGCGTCCTCGGAGGTGTCGTAGGCGGCCGCGTAGCCCTGGCGGACGCGCTGGGCCATCGGCGTCTCGACGTAGCCGGGGCAGACCGCGTTCACGGTGATCCCGGTGGGCGCCAGCTCGTTGCCCAGCGCCTTGGTGAAGCCGACCACGCCGTGCTTCGAGGCCGAGTACGGGGCGCCGAGGACGACACCCTGCTTGCCCGCCGTCGAGGCGATGTTGATGATCCGGCCGCGGTCCTTGGCGCGCATCCCGCCGACCGTCAGGGCGGCGCGGGTGACGCGGAAGACGCTGTTGAGGTTCGTGTCGATCACGTCGTCCCACAGGTCGTCCGCGATGTCGGCGGTGGGGCCGCCGCCGGACCGGCCGGCGTTGTTGACCACGACGTCGACGGAGCCGAAGCGGTCGACCGCGCCCTGGACCCAGCCGTTGACGGACTCGGTGTCGCGGACGTCGACGACCGCGCCGTCCACGTCCAGGCCCTCGGCCTGGAGCTCCTTGACGGTCTCGGCGATGTTCTCGGCGTTGCGGGCGCCGATGTACACCTGGTGGCCCTGCTGGGCCAGCAGCCGCGCCGAGGCGAGGCCGATGCCGCTGGTGCCGCCGGTGACGAGGGCGACCCGGGTGGTGGTGTGCTGCGTCATGTCCGGATCTCCTCAGGCAGCCGTGGCCGGCACGAGCTGGGCGTTGACGACCTCGATGAAGGCCCGCGGGGTGTTCGCGTCGTTCACGGCCTCCTCGTCGAGGGATATGCCGTACTCGCGCTCGATGAGGCTGCCGGCCTCCAGGAGCGCGAGGGACTCGTAGCCGAGCACGTCGAACTCGGTGTCGAGGATGTCGCCGTCCAGGTCGACGCCCTCGGCCACGCCCGCGGCCTCCTGCAGGATGCGCTTGAGGTCGTCGAGGGTGAACGCCTTGGTGGCCATGGTGGAAGTCCTTTTCATCCGTGAGCTGGTGTGGGTTCGGTGGGCGCGTACAGCGCCGCGCCGCCCGGCCGTGGGGGGCGACGGGGCCGGGACGACGGGACCGGGGCGGCCGGCCGGCCGCGTGGCTAGTCGGCGGCCCGCACGACCATGGCGGAGTTGAAGCCGCCGCTGCCGCGGGCCAGGACCAGGGCGGTGCGCACCTCGGCCTTGCGCGGCTGGCCGAGGACCAGGTCCAGCGGGTAGTCCGGGCACGGCTGGACGTGCACGGTCGGGGGGATCACCCCGTCGCGGATCGAGAAGAACGCGGCGGCCAGGTCCAGCGGCGAGGCGCCCGAGTACAGGCGGCCCGTCATGGTCTTGGGCACCGTCACCGGGACCGCGCGCGGCCCGAAGACGGCGCTGATCGCCTCGGCCTCGATCCGGTCCAGGGCCGGGTCTCCGGCGCCGTCGGCGAAGACCACGTCCACCTCGCTGGAGGGCACCCCGGCGTCGGCCAGCGCGATCTGGATCGCCTTGCGCAGGCCCGGCTCGCGGCCGCTGCCCGGCCTGGGGTCGATCGTCGCGCCGTAGCCGGCGATCTCGCCGTAGATGTGCGCGCCGCGGGCGCGGGCCGCGTCGGCGTCCTCGGCGATGAGGATCGCGCCGCCCTCGCCGGGCACGTAGCCGCAGGCCTCGCGGTCGAAGGGCAGGTAGGCGCGGGTGGGCTCGTCGCTGGTGCTGAGCTTGCCCGTGGACAGCTGCGCCACCCAGCCCCAGGTGCAGACCGAGGCGTCGATGCCGCCGGTGACGATCAGCGAGGTGCCCTTGCGGATCTGGCGACGGGCCTGGGCGACCGCGTCGAGACCGCCGGCGCCCTCGCTGACGACGACGCCGGAGGGGCCCTTCATGCCGTTGCGGATGGAGATCTGGCCGCTGTTGACGGCGTAGAACCAGGCGAAGGACTGGTACGCCGAGACGTACTGGCTGCCGCGGGCCCACAGGCTCTGCAGCTCGCCCTGGCCGAACTCGAAGCCGCCGGCCGCGGACGCCGTGATGACGCCCATGTCGAACTCGGGCTGCTCCTTGGGGTCGACGCCCGCGTCGGCCAGCGCCCAGTCCGTGGCGACCAGCGCGAGCCGGGTGACCCGGTCCGTCTGCGGCAGCAGGCGGCTGGGCAGGTGGTCCTCGGCGGTGAAGCCGGGCACCTCGCCCGCCAGCTTGGCCGGGTAGCCGGCCGGGTCGAAGCGGGTGATCCGGCCGATGCCGTTCTTCCCGCCGAGGGTCGCGTTCCAGTAGTCCTCGGCACCGAGCCCGTTGGGGGAGGCGATGCCCAGGCCGGTGACCACCACCGACGTGGTCATACGAGGCTCCTTTCGGGGCTGGCCAGCACCATGGCGCTCTGGAAGCCGCCGAATCCGCTGCCGACCGTGAGGACCGCGTCGACGAGCTGGTCGCGCGCGGTCACGGGGACGTAGTCGAGGTCGCACTCGGGGTCGGGCGTGGTGAGGTTGGCCGTCGGGGGCACGACGTCGTACTCCATGGCCAGTGCCGACGCGGCGATCTCGATGGAGCCGATGGCGCCGAGCGAGTGCCCGACCATCGACTTGATGGAGCTGACCGGTGTGCGGTACGCGTGGTCGCCGAGGCTGCGCTTGAACGCGGCGGTCTCGTGGCGGTCGTTCTGCTTGGTGCCCGAGCCGTGCGCGTTGATGTAGTCGATGGCCTCGGGGTTGAGCCGGGCCTCGGCGAGCGCGAGGTTGATCGCCTCGGACATCTCGACGCCGTCGGGCCGCAGGCCGGTCATGTGGTACGCGTTCGAGCGGGTGGCGTAGCCGGCGATCTCCGCGTAGATGTGGGCGCCGCGCTTCTTGGCGCTCTCCAGCTCCTCCAGGACGAAGAAGGCGGTGCCCTCGCCCAGGACGAAGCCGTTGCGGGTGCCGTCGAAGGGACGCGAGGCGCGCTCGGGCTCGTCGAACCGCGGGGTGGTCGCCTTGATCGCGTCGAAACAGGCCATGGTGATGGGCGAGATCGGCGCGTCGGACGAGCCGGCGATCACGACGTCCGCGGTGCCCTCGCGCACCAGCTCGATGGCGTAGCCCACCGAGTCGATGCCGGAGGTGCAGCCGGTGGAGACCACCGTGGAGGGGCCCTCGGCGCCGACGGCCCAGGCGACCTCGGCCGCGAAGGAGCTGGGCACCATGTAGTCGTACAGGTGCGGCACCGCGTACGCGTGGTCGACCAGGTCGAGCCGGCCGCCGTCGGAGACGACCCGGTACTCCTGGTCGAGGCCCATCGTGGCGCCGACTGCGCTGCCGACGGTGACGCCGATGCGGTGCGGGTCGTACCCGCCGAGGTCGATGCCGCTGTCGGCGACCGCACCGCGCGAGGCGACGACCGCGAACTGCGCGGCCCGGTCCAGGCGGCGCACCTCCTGCGGGGTCAGGCCGTGCGCGTGCGGGTCGAAGTCGACCTCGGCGGCCACCCGGGAGCGGAACTGGGCCGGATCGAAGAAGGTGATCCCGCGAGTGGCCGTACGGCCCTCGCTCAGCAGGCTCCAGAAGTTCTCCTTGCCGACACCGCCGGGCGCGATCACCTCGATTCCGGTGATGACTACGCGTCGCCGGGTCACGCCTTCGCCTCCCAGTTGTAGAAGCGCTGCGCCATGGCGTCGGCCGGCGAGCGCCAGGTCTTGGGGTCGTAGGCCTCGATGAAGGGCTTGAGGTCCTCGCTGATCTGTATGAAGCGCGAGTCGGACTTCGCCTGCTCGATCAGCTCGCCCCCGTTGTCCTCGTCGAAGTCCTGGAGGTGGAAGTACAGGCCCCGGTAGGAGAACAGCTGGCGGCGGCGCGTCCCCATCCGGTGAGGCATGTCCGTCTCATCGAAGTCGGAGAACAGCTTGGCCACATCGGTGGCGGATGCCGCTGCCATCCGGGCGACAATCAGCGTGCTGTGCATAGGGTGTAGCTCCTCAGCGGTTGCGTGGGAGGGAATCGCGGTCAGGCCGAGGCCCAGGCATTCCGTGGCCGAAATTGCATTCGCCAGCCATCTCGACGGTCCCGCATGCCGGTAGGGCCGTGCCCGGAGGATTCTCGAATTCCACCGGAGCGGCACGGCGCGGGCGCGGGCGCGTGCGCGGGACGCCCGGCTCCCGAAGCGGGGAGCCGGGCGTCCGGGGGGTGTGTGCGGGCAGCGGCGTCGTGCGGGCGGGCGCGCCGTGGGGGCGCGCCGGATCACTCGCCGGCGGCGCGGGTGTGGACGACCTTGTAGGTGTTGGTGCTCGGGGCGCCGTCGATCACGGCGCGGAGCCGGGCCACGGCGGCCTTGCGGGCCTCGGAGTGCTGCTCCGGGTCCTGGTCGCGGAAGGCCTCGAAGGCCTCCTTGCTGGCCCACTGCGAGTAGGTGACGACGAAGGCGCCGTCGAGGCCGCGGGCCCGCAGGCCCTTGAGCACGATGTTCGAGCGGAAGCCCGGGAAGTCCTTGATGAACTCCTGGCCGGCGCCCAGGGCGTCGATGGCCTCGTCCTGTCCGTCGGCCTTGACCGAGAAGACGGTGATGGAGGTGTAGTCGTCGAGGTGCGGGCCGACCTCTACCTTGCCGCCGAGCTCGTCGGAGGTCAGCACGTAGGCGACCTCGTTCTGGAGGAGCCGGATCGAGGTGGTGATCTCGGAGAAGACCGGCATGGTGCGGTGCTTGAACTCCTCACCCTCGTAGCGCTTCTCCAGGTCCTCGCCACTGCGCCACTGGATGAAGTTCGCGGTGCCCGGCGCGTCGACGCCGGCGTGGACGGTCGAGGACATCCAGCCCTCGTACGTCGCCGCGTTGACGATCTTCGTCATCTCCTCGATCAGCTTGTCCTGGTTCTCGGGCTTGTCGGTCGTGAAGAGGTTGAGGACGGTGAGGTGCTTGTCCTCGACGGAGATGAAAGGCATTCTTCTTCGCTTCCTTTGGAAAGTGGGACGAGACCGGACGGAGCGCGCCTACTTGGCGGGGCCGAACCAGTGGGAGAGGGCTTCGGTGAGACCGTCCGAGCCGGCGCCGAGCGGCGAGACCCAGGCCACGTAGCCGTCGGGGCGGACGAGGATGGCGTCCACCGGCGCGGCGCAGTCGGGGTAGTCGACGCGGATCACGTCGACGCGGTCGGCCCAGCCGGCGGCCGCCTCGCGCAGGCCGAGGCCGTCACCGAGCTCCAGCACCACGGCCCGCCCCGCCGCCAGCAGCGCGAAGGCGGAGGTCTTCTCCCCGTCGGCGGCCAGCTCGCGGTCGGGCAGGCGACGGCCGAGCAGGGGGTGTTCGCCCGGGACGGTCGCGTGGCGGATGTCGAGGCCGGTGACCATGCCGACCAGGTGGCGGCGGACCGACTCGTGGTTCTCGACCAGCTCGCCGAAGACCTCGCGCAGCGGGGTGATGTCGTCCCCGCCGAGGTAGAGGATGCGCTGGGCGAGCGTGTTGGTCAGAATGCGTGCGCCGACCGGGTGCCGCTCGGCGTGGTAGGTGTCGAGGAGGCCCTCGGGGGCCTGGCCCTTCACGTCGAGGGCCAGCTTCCAGCCGAGGTTGACGGCGTCCTGGACGCCCGCGCTCATGCCCTGCGCGCCGATGGGCAGGTGGATGTGCGCGGCGTCGCCGGCCAGGAAGACCCGGCCGCGCCGGTACTCGGCCGCCTGCCGGGAGTTGTCGGTGGTGGAGCTGACCCACAGCGGGGTGGCGCCGGAGATGTCCTCGCCGGTCAGGCGCTGCCAGGCCTCGACGACCTCGTCGAAGGTGATCGGGCCCTCGGCGGTGCGCAGCGGCTGGGCGCTGTCGAAGTAGATGACGCGGGCGCGGTCCGGTCCCATGGGGATGACCATCACCATGCCGCCGGGGACGCGCTCGCCGCTGAAGCGGGGGCGCAGCTGGATGCCGGCGACGTCGGCGAAGCGCAGCTCGATGGCCGGCTCGGTACCGGGGAAGTCGATGCCGGCGAGCTTGCGGACGATGCTGCGGGCGCCGTCGGCGCCCACCACGTGCCGGGCGCGCAGGGTGACGGTGCCGTCCGCGGTCGCGCCGGTCACGGTGACGCCGTCGGCGTCCTGCTCCAGGCCGATGACCTCGACGCCGCGGCGGACCTCGGCGCCCAGCTCCCGGGCCCAGCCGCCGAGGATGCCCTCGGTGCGGGCCTGCGGGATGCCGCGGGCGCCGTAGGACCCGCCCTCCAGCACCTGGTAGTCGAGCGGCACGCCGCCGAAGTGGCCGACGGGAATGACGCCGACCTCTCCGAAGCGGGATATCAGGCCGCGCTGAGCGAATTCTTCGATCGTACGCGCCGAGAATCCGAGGGCTCGGGATTCCTGAATGGGCTCCACGAGCTTGTCAAGGACGACGACGGAGACTCCATTGAGCCTCAGTTCGCCCGCGAGCATGAGTCCGGTGGGACCGGCTCCCACGACAATGACGTCCGTATCAAAGGTGCTCATCTGCCCTCTTCCCACTGGTGAGCGCCCAGTATTGCGAGGGCCCGATCGGGGCGTAAATAGCGATCCCTACAGGCCTTTGAAAAGCAATGACAGAAAAACGTCCGCTACGTCAGATCTTTGTCAGGCGGGGTTGCCCGCACGGGTGCGCGCGGGCGCATTCTCGTCCATGACCTCCACTCACACCCTCGCCGGTTCCGGCACCGGAACCGCTGCGGAGACCGCTGCGGAGTCCCGGGCCCTCGTGGCGTCGCTGCTCGACCGCTACCTGCTCTCGCTCGACGAGGGGGAACTCGACGACGCCTGGGCCGCGGAGCTGTTCGCCCCGGACGCCGTCGTCGTCTTCCCGCCGATGAGCCGCCATCAGGGCGCCGAGGGCATGGCGGAGTTCCACCGCACCGCGCTGTCGGCCTTCGCCGCCACCCAGCACCTGGGCTCCCCCGCCCTGGTCGTCCTCGACGGCGACCGGGCGACGCTGAAGGCCAACATGCTGTCCACGCACGTGCACCACCCGCACCACGCCCGCCCGCAGGGTGACCTGCCGCCGCTGTTCGCCACCGGCACGTTCGTCAACGGCGAGGCCCGGCGGACCCCGCAGGGCTGGCGGCTGACCCAGCTGTCCTTCCGGCTGCTGTGGGCGGACGGCTGCCCGCCCCCGAAGGACGCGTGAACCGCGCCCGGCGGGGGGTGCGCAGGGGGGACGGGACGCGGGTCACGCGTTGAGGCTGAGCACCCGGTCCACCTCGATCTCGATGACCACCCGGCCGGGCGGGTTCGGCGGCGGCGAGTAGTACCGGCCGGCGTACCGCCTGGCCCCCTCGGCCACCCGCGCGGGGTCCGTCACGACGGTGCCGGTGCCCTCCAGCGTGACCCAGGTGAACCCGTGCACCTGGCACAGCGCGACCCGGCTGCCCGGGGCCGCGAGCAGGTTCCTGGCCTTGCGCGAGGACGCCACCGTCATGACGCGGACGAGGCTGGCGGCCGCGTCCCAGGTGAACCGGACGGGCGCCATGTGGAGCGTCCCGTCGGGCCGTACGGTGGTGAGCGCGGCAACGTGCTGGGGGGCGTCGAGGAACGCCTCGACCGAGGCGGACACCTCGGGTCCGCGGCCCTGCTTCGACAGCGACATCGTGCGGGTCGTCCTTTCTCTGAACTCATCGGGACCGCCCGGTCCTCGGGCCGGGGCGGAAGTCCGCCCGCGCCTCATGGAGAGGACCAGGAGAAGGGCGACCAGGCGGAGGACGGCGGCCGGCCGGACACGTCGTGCCGGCCCGCCTCCCGTGCCGCGGGGGCGAGGCCGGCCCGGTCGGCGGCCGCCGGGCAGGCGGCCATGGCGGCCGGCGCCGGAGCCGGCGGGATCCGGCCCCGGACGACGCACCACGCGGCCCGGCGCAGCCGGGCCGCGGCCACCCGCACTGCCAGGGCGGCCTGCTCCGCCGACGGGAGGGCCGGGTGCGCCCCGCCCGCCGGGTACGCCCCGCCCGCCGGGTACGCCCCGCCGGCCGGGTACCCCGTCCGGGGCTGCCGGTCCGCACCACCCGGGTGCGCCGCGCGGGCCTGGAAGGCCGGGTAGGCCCTGCCGGCCTGGAACGCCTCGTACGCCGGGCGGGTCACCCGCCCGCGTCCGGCGCCCTGCCGGGACTGCTCCTGCGGAAGGAAGGCCAGGTGGCCGACGAACGCCTCCGCCGGCAGACATGGCTGGGACATCGGCTAGTCGATGCCGCGGACGATGGTGAAGAAGGACGCCGCGTCGTCGTCGAGGTCCTCGCCGGCCAGCCGCAGCGGCGGAGCCGTGCCCACCGGGAGAATCCCGAACTGGGCCAGCTCGATCTCGTCGCGATACTCCTGGGTGTCCATGGGCGGCTCCTTCACGGTGTGTCGCCCCACGGTGTCAAGACCGGCTCGTGACCGGCTCGACAGCGGCTCGCCCCCCGATCGAGTGCAGCCGGGGGCGGGCGGCCGGCTCCGGGCGGCGCCGCACGGCGATCCGCGGCAGCGCCTGGCCGGCGAGCACGGCGAGCACCTCGGCGACGGTGGTCCGTTCGTCCGTGCGCGGCAGCGCGGTCAGCAGCCGCACGCAGTGGCCGACCAGCCGGCGCGCGTCGGCGGCCGAGATCCGGGCCCGGTCGTGCAGCGCGCTCAGGGTCAGCCCGCCGTCGGGCTCGCAGTGCGCGAACAGGGCCACCGGGAACTCGGTGTGCACCCCGCTCGCCCGCGGCGGGTCCACCCGTACCCCGCCGGCGGTGTGCGCCTCCGTCGGCCGGCGCGGCGCGCGCTCGACCGCGACGAGGCTCTCCAGCAGTCGGCCGCCGCAGGTGGCGCGGCCGGTCCACTCGTGGATCTGGCCGGCCGAGACCCATTCGTACGCGGCCATGTCGAGGGCGCGGTCCCGCAACCCGGTCAGCAGCCGCAGGAACCGCTGCCCCGGGTCGACCCGCACCGACATCGGCAGGCAGTTGCGCAGCGGGCCGGGCAGCCGTTCGACGCCGTCCAGGGTGATCCCGCGCCCGGAGACGGTGACGCCGAAGCCGACCTGCGCGGGACCGGACGCGCCCGTGGCACGGTGGAGCAGCAGGGCCCACACCGCCTGCAGCGCGCTGGAGTCGGGCAGCGCCTGGGCCGCGGCCCAGCGGTGCAGCCGGTCGGCCTCGGCGGGGGTCAGGCGCGCCTCGGCACGCCCGCAGCCGCTCTCCAGGGTGTCGGGTCCCGGCGCTGCGGGCAGTACGGCGGGGGTCCCGGCCGGCACGGTCCGGGTCCAGAACTCCCGGGCGACGCCCGGGTCCTGGCGGCTGAGCCACCGCGACCAGTCCCGCACGTCGGGGCGCCGCTCGCCGCCCGGGAGCGCGCCGCCGGCCAGGTACGCCCGGTAGAACTCGTCGATGAGGACGAAGACGCTCCAGGCGTCGAGCAGCCCGTGGTGGAAGGTGAGCAGCACGCGGGTGACGGCCTCGTCCGCGTCCGCGTCCGCTCCGGCGGACGGGCCGGGACCCCCGGCGGACCCGGCGCCGGCCGGTTCGCCCGCGCCGCCGGGCGGCTCCTCCAGCAGCGTGATGCGCAGCGGGCCGGGGCGGCGCAGGTCGAAGCCGCGCAGCCGCTCGCGTTCGACCAGCTCGTCCCAGCCGACGCTGCCGGCGGGGTGGCACACCACCTCGGCGGCGGCCCGCTCGTGCAGGACGACGTGCGGCTCGGGGTCCCAGGCGAAGGCGGCCCGCAGCACCGTCTCGCGGTCGACCACCGACTGCCAGGAGGCCGTGAACCGCTCCGCGTCCAGCGGGCCGCGCCAGCGCCAGGAGACCTGCTCGACGTGGCGGCCGGTGCCGCGGTGCCCGAACGAGTCCAGCAGCAGGTCGTGCTGCTGCCAGGTCACCGGCAGGGCGGGCGGCTCCACGGGAGCACCGGCGCGCGGATCCGGGGAGTCGGCGGCCCCGGCTCCGGCCGCACCACGGCCCTCGCGTCCCTGCTCCGCGCCCGGGCGGCTGGGCATCGCCACGTCCGCCTCCTCAGGCGCTCGTCCCGTACGGGCGGCCGGAGGTCGGCCGGGCCCCGGGGAGCACCCGGCCGCGCAGGACGCGGGACTCCCGGGCCCACCGTGGCGCACACCGCTGCCGGGCCGCTGACCGGCCGCTGACGCGGCTAGGACGGCGCCGCAGAACCGCTGGGGAACCGCCCGAGTCAGCTCCCGTTCAGGCTCATCGCCGACAGGAAGCCCTGGTCGAGCATGGTGCCCACGGACGTGTCGTCCGCGGTGCCGAGGCCCGCGTCGTGGCAGGCGGTGCTCACCAGGTAGCGGCCCATCACCTCGTGCGTGGCGAACCCCCACTCGCCCCGGGTGGCGGCACTGCCGTCCGGGGCGTGCAGCTTCAGGCCCTGCCCGAAGCCGAACTCCTTGAAGCCGAGCCGCAGTCCCTGTCCCAGCGCCTTGGTGTACGCCTCCTTCAGCGTCCACAGCCGCAGCGCGTGCGGCACCCGCTGCTCCTCCGGCAGCTCCGCGATCTCCGCCGCCTCGGTGGCGGTCAGGATCTGCGCCTCCAGGAGGTCCAGCCGGACCGTGCGCCCGGCCGGCTCCACGTCCACCCCGATCCGGCCGGTGCGGCTGAGCCCCACGGCCATCAGGTCCCCGGTGTGCGACAGGCTCAGCTCGATCTGGTCGAAGCCGCGCAGGTACGGGCGCCCGCCGAGCCGGTAGGCCAGGTCCAGGTGCTCCGGCTCGATCCCGAGGGCGGCCCCGGCCGTGCACTTGATGAGCAGCCGGGCGGCGGCGAAGCGGTAGCGGACGGCGGGGTCGGGGGTGCGGCGATAGCGGTCCCAGTCCGATCCCAGCAGCTCGCGCAGCCGGGGGGCCGTCAGGACGCTCGGCAGCCATTCGGTCCACGTCGTGTAGACCAGCGCGTTGCCGAGCTCCGCCAGGGTGTCCTGCACTCCGTGCCACGGCCCGTCCGGCCGTGGCACGTGCACCGGTACGGCACACGTCACCTGGTTCATCCATCGCCTCCCATGTCGTGACGGCCGCCCCGTCCCGCGGCAGCGGCCGTCGTCGGGCCGAGGCGCTCGTCCGACGCCCCGGCGGCCCCGCGTGGGGCACGTCCGTGCGCGGCGGCAGTGCGGAGCGGGTCGGCCCGGGGCCGCCGGGCCCCGGGCCCCGCGTTCCGTCAGCCCGCGAGCCGCGTCCCGTACAGGTCGAGGCTGCGATGCTGCCGGCAGCGGTCCAACGCCTCGCCCAGCACTTCCTCGACGACCCCGTCGGGCAGGTCCGCGACCGGGATGCCCAGCCGGCGGCCGATGCGGCTGAGGGCGAGCACCGCCCAGGCCGGCTCCCCGAGGAACGGGTCGCCCGCCCCTGCCTGCCCCTCCCAGACCCCCAGCACCGCGGCTGCGGACAGCACCAGTGCGTACCGGTCGGCCAGGGCGCAGGCCTGCGGTTCGAAGTCGCCGCTGATCGCGGCGCACCGGGCGCGCAGCACCCGCAGCTCCGCCACGAAGGCCCGTGCGAGCTCGGCCAGTGCCGCCGCCGAACCCTGTCCGGTACGCCCCTCCAGGCGGCCCGCGACCCCCACCAGCGTGGCGGTGAGCAGGTCGTCCGTACCGGAGTGGGCCAGCCGCCGGTGGTCGAACGGGGGCAGCGGCGCGCCCGGCCGGAACAGTTCGGCGGGCGGCTCCTGGGTGCGGAACCAGGCGCTGCGGGCCAGGGCCGGCAGCTGCGGCACGATCACCGCCTGGCAGACGGCGGTGCCCGCGTGCCCGAGGCCGGCCACCGGCAGGTCGCGCACGAGCTTCTGGAAGCCGCCGTACAGCGGGCCGCGGTCGTAGCCGCGGCCGCCGAGCACGGTGGCCAGCTCCTCCAGGTCCTCGCGCAGCAGGTCCGGCATGGTGTACTTCACGGCCGCGCCCAGCAGGTACGACTGCTCGGGCAGCAGGCTCATCGCCCGCATCCCGGTGACCGCCATGGCGTCGCAGGCCAGCAGGTCGGCGAAGACCCCGGCGAGCACCTTCTGCCAGCGGCGGGAGGGACGCCCGTCCGGCCGGTTCTCGGTGGCCGCGCGCACCGCCGACCGCAGCACGCTGTCGACGCCCGCGAGGACGGTGCCGGGGATCAGGCAGTGGCTGGTCTGGAAGCTGCGCAGGGCCAGCGACACCCCGTCGCCGACCGCGCCGACCAGCGCGTCGTCCGGCACTGCCACGCCGTCGAGTTCGAGGCCGGAGAAGTGCGCCCCGCGCATGCCGGGCATCTCCACCCGGCCGAGCCGGCGTACCTCGCCCTCGACCGGCGCTCCGGGGCCGAGCACCAGTACGGAGTGGCTGCGCGGCCCGTCCTCGCGGGAGGTGCGTGCGTACATGACGAAGGCGTCGGCGCGGTGGGCGTTGATGACCACGTCCTTGCGGCCGCCGACCAGCCACCCGCCGCCGGGGCGCCGGGCGGCGCCCATCTCGTTGCGCAGGATCGCGTTGGCGTGCGCCACCTCGCGGTGCACGATCGTCACGCGGCCGCCGCCGAGGAGCACGTCGGCCAGCGAGCGCCGTTGCGCCTCGTCCCCCGCGGTCCACACCGAGGAGGCCGCGAAGAGGGACGTCATGCCGAAGCCGTAGCCCAGGGACAGGTCGCGGCGGAACAGCGGCCGCAGGACACGGGCCAGTTCCTCCAGGCCGGCGAGCCGGCCGCCGAGGTCCAGGGGTACGAACTCGGCGGCCATCCCGGCCTCGGCGAGCAGCGCCTCGGTGGCCTCGGGCATCTCGCGAGCCTCGTCGGCGCGGAGCAGGGCGAGGTGCCCGTGCGGGTTCGCGGGGTCGAACGGGTCGCCGAGCGCGGCCTCCAGCCGGGCCGCCCTCAGCGGTTCGGTGGCGCGCAGCGGTTCGGCGGCCGCCGGCGGCTCCGCGGCCGGCGATTCCGCGGCCGCCGGAAGGATGTCCTGTGCGGGGGCGTGGGTGTCCCGCACAGGGGCTTGGTCGGTACCGGCCGCGCTCACAGGACGCGGACCGCACCGAGGGCGTACTGCGTGGCGTACCGCAGTACGGAGAGGCCGGCCTGGCCGAGCGCGTCGCGCAGGTGGTGGCCGGCGGCGACGGCGTCGGTGCCCTCGCCGAGGACCCGCTCGATGCTGTCCTCGTCGAGCAGCACGTGGTGGCGGGCCGTCAGGTTCACGCCCGTCGCGTCGGGCTCGATGGACCACTCGCCGGAGTGCGCGGTGAGCAGCGGCGAGGTGCGGGTCTGCTTGTAGACGATGCGCTGGGCGCCGGGGAAGCAGATGCGCACGGACTCGGTGTTGTGCGTGCCGCCGTCGATGGACATGCTGCCCATGGACATCAGCTGCACGCCCGGCTCGTCCTCGACCAGGTCGAGGCGGGTGACGTGGGGCAGTTCGGCCGGCCAGTCGTCGGCCTGGTACAGGAAGTCGAAGATCAGCTCGGCGGGCGCGTTGACGTGGAGGGTGTCCTCGAAGGACCACACGAGGTCGTCCAGCCGGGTCCAGCGCCGGGCGATCTCGGCCAGCCGGTCGAGCTGGGAGCTGCTGTTGGCGGCCGTGACGTCCTCGATCCAGGCGACGTCGGCGGGAGCGTCTCCTTCGACGGTGAAGAAGTGCTCCAGGGTCACCCGCGAGCGGTCGCCGGCGAGCGGCTCCACGGTCCACACCCCGTTCATGGACCGGGCGGGTGCGGCGGGCACGTCCATGGTGAACTCCACGCGCAGCCGCTGAACGTCCAGACGCCGGCTGGAGACCCAGGACTTGACGGTGTCGCCCGCCGTGGCCCACATGCGCAGCCGCTCCCGCGTCCCGTCGAAGTCGAGCTGTTCGACGTGGACACAGGGCGGGAAGAACAACGGCCACCGTGTGGCGTCCGCGATCAGCCCGTACAGCACACCGGCCGGGGCCTCCGCAGTCACTTCGTGGACCGTGCGGTGCACTCGCGCATCCGACATCTTCCACACCCTCCTCGTTCGGTACTCCAGCCGGCTCGGACCGCCGCGTGCGGGCGGGGTCCCGTGGCCGTGCCGGTCGGGCTCCGGCCCTCGGCCGGCACGGATCCACCTGTCTTGGTGTCCCTCACACCGTGACGCCCCTCTGCCGCGCGTCGAGGCCCACGGCAGGCAGTACCGGGATCCGCCTCGGCTTGGCGGGCATGTCAACGACCCTGTCCGGAACCGCTCGTGGACCGGCCGTGCCCGGCTCGAATCCGCCTGGAGCCCGGCTGGGGGCGGGCAGGTCGGAAGGGTCCTGCCCGGCCCGGGGCTTGAGCGTTCCTCCAGCCGGACCTCCGAGACTCGTCCCGCGGGCAGCTCGGGCGGCGTCACCCTGACGGGCGCCTCCGCCGGAGCCCCGGAGCCGGGTCCTGGTCCGGCCGTGCCCGCCGCCCCGGCCGCCCACCCGGGCCTCCCCCGTCCCGGTGGGCGGCACCGGGCGTCGGGCGTCACGGGCCGCGACCGGGCCGGCCACTCGACGGGGCGCTCATCCGCCCGTCAGGGCCCGTACGCCGGTTACGCCGGTTCCGCGCGGTCCGCGGCTGCCGACGCCGTAGGCCCGTACCCGCCTCCGGCCCCGCTCCAGCCCGCCTGGGCCGGACCTCCAGCACCCGGGCGGACCGTGGCCGCACGCGGCTCGTCGCGGCACCACGGCCGACGGCCCGGCTGCCGGCGCCGGGGCCTCCGGCGCGCCAGGGCACCGTCCCCGGCGCCCGCGCCGCATCCCCGCGCGCCGCGCCGCCCCGCCGACCGGCGGACGACCACAGAAGGTGAGCCCCATGAACCCGTTCGGCATCGTCCGCGCCCTGTGGGACGGGTTCGTCGTCCTCGGGCTCCTGCACGCCGTCGGCGAGAGGGGGCCCGAGGGCTGCCTGGACCGGGACCCCGTGTACGACGCCCCGCCGCCCGGCCACCCCGAGCGCCTGTGCCCCGAAGTGCCGTTGAGCGGCGTGGAGCTCAGGCTGCTGCGCCAGCTGCGGCACGCTCCCGGGGCGGGCTGACCCGGCGGGCGGCCGAGCCGAGGGGCGGCCGCGCCGGTAGCCGAGCGGGCAGGCGGGTGGGCAGACGGGCCGCGGGGCAGATGGGCGGCTGAGCCGAGGAGCGGCTGAGCCGAGGAGCGGCTGAGCCGAGGAGCGGCAGACCCGCCCGTCAGGCCCCCACGGCCCGCACCACGGCGCCGGAGTTGAACCCGCCCCGCCCCCGCGCGAGCACCAGCGCCGTACGCAGCCCGGGCAGCGCCCGCGGCGCCCCGGTCACCAGGTCCAGCCCGTAGTCCGCGGCGGCCCGTACGGTCCCGGTCGTCGGCGGCACGACGCCCTCGCGCAGCGCGAACAGCGCGGCCGCCACGTCGAGCGAGGAGCCACCCGCGCCCAGCCGCCCGGTCATCGACTTCGGCGCCGTCACGGGCACCCCGTACGGACCGAACAGCGCGGCCAGCGCCGCCGCCTCGACCCGGTCCGCGGCCCGCTCTCCGGCCGCGTCCGCGAACACGACGTCCACCTCGTGCGGCTCCACCCCCGCGTCGGCGAGCGCGAGTTCGGCCGCCTCCCGCAGCCGCGGCAGGTCCGGGCCGCCGTCGAAGGTGGCGGCGCAGCCGGCCACCACGCCGTATCCGGTCGCCCCGCGCGCCGCGACGGCGGAAGCGTCCTCCAGGACCAGCAGCGCCCCGCCCTCGCCCACCACATGGCCTCCCGCGGCCGCGTCGAAGGGCAGGTAGGCGCGCTCCGGGTCGGCGGCCGTGGTCATCCGGCCGTCCGCCAGATGGGCCGCCCAGCCCCAGGGGCACAGCGCCGAGTCGACACCGCCGGCCACCATCAGGCTCGCGCCCTTGCGGATCTCCCGGCGGGCCCGGGCGATGGCGTCGATGCCGCCGGCCTGCTCGCTGACGACGGCGGTGCCCGGGCCGCGCAGCGTGTGCCGGATGGAGATCTGCGCGGTGTTGGCGGCGTGGAACCACGCGAAGGACTGGTACGCGCTCACATACGTCGCACCCTTGCCCCACAGCGCCTCCAGCCCGCGCTGCCCGAACTCGGTGCCGCCGGTGGCACTCGCGGTGATGACGCCCGCACCGTAGCCGGGCAGGGCCGCCGGGTCGGCGCCGGAGTCCTCCAGCGCCTCCTTCGCCGCGACCAGCCCCAGGCGGGTGACCCGGTCGGTGGAGGGCAGCAGCCGGCTGGGGATGTGGTCCTCGTCGACGAACCCGGCGATCTCGCCCGCGATCCGCACCGGATAGCCGGAGGCGTCGAACCGGCCGATCGGGCGGATGCCGGTGGTCCCCGCCAGCAGCGCGCGCCACCACGCCCCGGTGCCGAGCCCGTTGGGGGCGACCACGCCGATGCCGGTGACGACCACCTCGGCGGCCGGCCGTCCGTCGGCCGCGCCGGCCCGCCCCGACTCGTCGGTGCCCGGCCCGCCCGCGCCCCGCGAACCCGACAGACCGTTAACGCCGTTAACGCCGTTGACGCCCCTGCCACCCCACACGCCGCTCCCGTCCCTCACGCCGCCTCCTTCAGCCGCGGCCGGGTCAGCACCGTCGCCGTGTGGAAGCCTCCGAAACCGCTGGCCACGCTCAGCACCGTGCTGGTGCGGTGCTCGCGCGCGAACAGCGGCGTGTAGTCCAGGTCGCAGGTCGGGTCCGGCTCCCGCAGGTTCGCCGTCGGCGGCACCGTGCTGTGCTGGATGGCCAGCACGCTGGCCACCACGTCCAGGGCACCCGCCGCCCCCAGGGCGTGTCCGATCATCGACTTGATGGAGCTGACCGGGACCCGCCGGGCGTGGTCGCCGAGCCCCCGCTTGAAGGCGTGCGTCTCGTGCCGGTCGTTGTGCCGCGTGCCCGCGCCGTGCGCGTTGACGTAGTCCACGTCCACCGGGTTCAGGCGCGCCTCGTCGAGCGCCGCCCGGATGGCGTCGGCCATCTCCTCACCGCCCGGCCGCAGCCCCGTCATGTGGTGGGCGCTGCTGTACGAGGCGAAGCCGGAGAGCTCCGCGTACACCCGGGCCCCCCGCCGCCGGGCGTGCTCCAGTTCCTCCAGCACCACCACCGCCGCGCCCTCGCCGAGTACGAAGCCGTCCCGCGTCCGGTCGAAGGGCCGGCAGGCGGTCGCCGGGTCCTCCTTGCGCGGGCTGGTGAGCCGGATCCGGTCGAAGCAGGCCATGACGATCGGGGAGATCGGCGCCTCCGCCCCGCCCGCGACCATCACGTCCGCACTGCCCTCGCGGATCAGCTCGGCGGCGTGGCCGATGGCGTCCAGGCCAGAGGTGCAGCCGCTGGAGACCGCGCCCACCGGTCCCTGCGCGCCGCTGTCCCGTGCCACCACCGCCGCGAGCGAGCTGGGCACGAGGTAGTCGTAGAGGTGCTCGGCTGCCTTGGAGTGGTCCACCGTCCAGGTCGCACCGAAGTCACTGAGCATGGCGTACTGGGTGGCCAGTCCCGTGGTGCAGCCGGCCGCGCTGCCGAGGCTCACACCGGTGCGCAGCGGGTTCCCGGTCGCCAGGACGTCGGCCAGGCCGCTGTCGGCCACCGCCTCACGGGCGCTGACCAGCGCGAACTGTGCGGCGCGGTCCAGGCGCTCGGTGTCGGCGAGGGTGAAGCCGTGCCGGGCGGCGTCGAAGTCCACCTCGGCGGCCACCTGCGAGCGGTGGCCGGAGGCGTCGAAGAGGGTGACGCCGCGGGTCGCCGTACGCCCGGACGTCAGGAGCGACCAGAAGTCCCCGGTGCCGATGGCGCCGGGTGCCACCACGCCCACACCGGTGATGACGACGCGCTTCACCGGACACCGCACGCGGTGCGGACCGCGACCGGCCGGGCCCCGGCCGCACCGGGTCCGGACGTCGCGGGTCCGGACGTACCGAGTTCGGGAGCGCCCGGCTCGGGAGCACCCGGTCCCGGAGCGCCCGGCTCGGGAGCACCCGGGCCCGGAGCACCCGGCCCGAGGGCCGCGTGCTCCCGGCAGGCGGCCCCGATCAGAGCGGGCAGCGCGTCGTCCCCGGCGAAGAAGTGGTCGCCGACCAGGGTGCGCACGGTGATGGGTCCGGTCGTCCACTGCCGCCACTCCTGCAGGGCGTTGGGGACGGCCAGCGGGTCGTCGCTGCCGGCGAAGACGAGCAGGGGCACGTTCACGGGTCCTCCGGTGGCGGGGTCCATCGCCGCCTGCCGGAGGGCCTTGGCCAGCCGCAGGTCGTCGCGCAGGACGGGCAGGACGGAGCGGTGCCACATCCCGCCGGGCCGGGCGGCAGCCCCCTTCGGCAGCGAGCCGAGGTCTCCGAGGAGCGGCAGCAGCTGCTCGTCGGGGGCTTCCGCCGCGCTCACCAGCGCGGCCGTCGCGTGCGGCGGCAGGCAGGCTCCGACCGCGAGGAACAAAGGCGGGGGCGCACCCGCGTCGGCCAGGGCGCGGGTCAGGGTGTAGGCGACGAGCGCGCCCAGGCTGTGGCCGTACAACGCGTACGGGCCGGACTGCGCAGCCTCCAACAGCGGGCCGAGCAGGTCGGCCAGGAGGCCGGAGCGATCGGTCACGCGCGGTTCGCGCCGGCGGTTGCCCCGGCCCGGCAGCAGCACGGCCGCCACGTCCACCGCGGGGCCGGCCGCGACGGGCCAGCGGCGGTAGCTGGCCACGCCCGCGCCCGCGTGCGCGAGGCAGTGGAGCCGAACACGCGGCTCCACCGCCTCGTCGACCCTCGTCAGGGAAGTCATGCGTCGCCCTCCTCCGGGAAGCTGTTCCGGCGCGCCGCCGGACGGCGCACCGGATGCGCCCCGAGTCTCGCCAGCCCGGCTGGAGCGGGACTCGACTCCCGCCGGGTATGGCGCACCCGCCGGTGCCGCGTACGGAACGACGGCCGGCACGCCGTACGGATCCGCGGCCGGCACTCGGAGGGCCGGCACGCCGTACGGATCCGCGGCCGGCCGTCGGATCAGGCCGCGTACAGGTCGAAGGTGGAGGTGTGGCGCGGCCCCGCGACCACGTCCAGGCGCGGGTCCACTGTGAGCATCGCCTGGTGGAGCCGCTGGAGCTGGGGCGACGGCTCGACGCCGAGTTCGTCTATCAGCCGCTGGCGCAGCCGGCGGTAGACGTCGAGGGCCGACGCCTGCCGGCCGGACCGGTAGAGCGCGACCATCGCCTGCGAGTGCAGCCCCTCGTGCTGGGGGTGGCGGGCGATCAGGTCGGTGAGTTCGGCAATCAGTTCGACGTGCCGGCCCAGGCGCAGGTCCGCGTCGATCCTGCGCTCGCGCGTCACCAGCCGGCTCTCCTCCAGGCGCATGACCTCGATGTCGAGGATCGGGCCCACCCGCACGTCGACCAGGGCGGGTCCCTCCCACAGGTCGAGGGCCTCGCGCAGGCACTTGGAGGAGTGTCCGTCCTCCCCGTTCTCGAAGGCCTGCTGGCCCTCGGCCACCAGGCGCTCGTACGCGTGCACGTCGACGGATTCGGCCGGCACCTGGAGCATGTAGCCGCCGTAGCGGGTGGCCAGCACGTCCTTGGCGGAGCCCGGGACGTCCGGGCCCATCGCGGTGCCAAGGCGGCGGCGCAGTTGAAGGATGTACGTCTGGAGCGTGGTCAGCGCGCTCTGGGGCAGGTCGGCGCCCCAGATCTCCTCCATCAGGGTGGGCACGGGCACGACCCGGCCCGGGTAGAGGGCGAGCAGCGCCAGGATCTGGCGGGGCTTGCCGGCCGTCGGGACGATGGAAACCCCATTGACTTCCGCATCCAATGGACCCAGAACTTTAATTTTCATGATTCCCCTCCCAGCCTTGTCAGGCCGCCATCGCTCTCTGACCGGTTGTGAACCTTTCGATACAGTCGCATTCCGGCCTTTTCTGTCATTGGCTGGACCCAAGGCCAGGGGCACCATATCTTTCGACAACCCGCCCCCCTGTGATGGTCGAGTCCGGCTCTAGCCCTTCTCCAAGAAATGCCGAGATGCGCCGCCGCCGGGCTGCTGACACGGCACTGACAAAGCGCTGACAAACACTCCGTGAACAGCCGTCACCTTTCCCGGCACCTTCCCGAGCATCGCGCGCGCTGTTAGTTTTCCGGCCATGGCGACCGACACGACGGCACGTTGCGCGGACCCGCTGACCCGCTTGCTCATCGGCCCGGGAGCCACCCCGGGGCTGACGGACCTGCCGGGGCTGCCCGGCCCGCAGGTCCTGCTGGGCATGCTGGGAACCAGTCACTGCCGGGGGGTCCAGGTGGGCTTCCCCGATCTGACGGCCGAACAATTCCGCCAGCGCGCGCCGGGCCGGCCCGCGGAAGCCTGAAAACACCTCGAGAAACCATCCACGATTCCCGGCACGGGCGGCACGCACAGGGCATCGCACAGCGAAAGCACCTACGCTCCGACGAGATGGGGAGGACCCGCGGCTATTCCGAGGGGAATACCGGCGGCAGACCTCCGGCGGCAGACCTCTCAAGCCTTCCTGTGCGAGGATGAGATGAAGTTTCGGATCCTGGGTCCCGTGCAGGTCTTCGACGAACGCACCGGCGTCCTGATCGTGCCGGCGGGAGCCAAACAGCGCGCGCTGCTCAGCGCGCTCGTCGTGAAGGCGGGCCAGGTCGTCTCCGCCGACCGGCTCGTGGACGAGCTGTGGAGCGAGCACCCTCCCGCCAACGCCGCCAACGCCCTCCAGGCCCATGTGGCGCGGCTGCGCCGGCTGCTGCCCGTCCCGGCCCCCGGCTCCGGGGAGCCGCACCACGAGTGGCTGGCGACCAGCCCGCTGGGCTACGTCCTGCGGCTGGGGGACGCCGGCACCGACGCCCGGCAGTTCCACCGGCTCGCCGCCGAGGGGCGCGAGCTCGCCCGTACCGACCCCGGCCGCTCGGCCGACGTACTGCGCAGGGCCCTGGGGCTGTGGCGCGGCCCCGCCCTGCAGGGCAGCGGCCGCGGCACCATCTGCTCCGTCGAGGCCTCGCTGCTGGAGGAGAGCCGGCTCGTCGCCCTGGAGTCGCTGTACGACGCGTGCCTGCGGGCCGGGCGGGCCGGCGAGATCACGGGCGAGCTGGAGGAGCTCACCGCCGCCCACCCGCTGCGCGAGCGCTTCTACGAGCTGCTGATGACCGCCCTGTACCGGTGCGGGCGCCAGGCGGAGGCGCTGCGGGTGTACGACCGCGCGCGCCGTCGGCTCGTCCACGACCTGGGGGTCGAGCCGGGCCCGGTCCTGCGCGACCGCATGGAGGCGATCCTGCACCACCAGGACCCCTCGGCGGCCCTGCCCGCAGGCTCCCCGGCCGCACGGCCGGTACGGGCGCCCGCCGCGGACGACGGGCCGAACGTACGCCTGCTGCACGCGGAACTCGCCAGCCTGCGCAGCCACGTCGAGCGCCTCACCCGCGAGCAGCAGGACCTGATGTGCCGCCTGGAGGCGCTCACCGCGGCCCACGCGGCCGGCGCCTGACGCCGCCCGCCCGGCGGCACGGGACCACCCGGAAACGCCGGAGCTCTTCCCCCGGCCCGCGTCACGCAGGCCCGAGGAAGAGCTCCGGGGGTGGTACGGCGCCGCGCGCCGGAAGGCGGGGCGGCCACCGCACCGGTCCGTCCCCGCCGGTCTCACGGCCCGCTCACCGCGCCACGAGCCGCCCACCGGCGGCTCCGGCGGCCGCGGCCGGCGACACCGTCTCGGGGTGCGCCGTGAGGATGAACCGCTGCAGCCGGCTCAGCGCGGCCGAGGGCTCAAGGCCCAGCTCCGACACGAGCGTCGTGCGCAGCCGCTGGTAGACGTTGAGCGCCTCGCCGCGCCGCCCCGAGCGGTGCAGCGCCAGCATGAACTGGCCGTGCAGGCTCTCGTGCATCCGGTACTGGTTGACCAGGACCGTGAGCTCCGACAGCAGTTCGCGGTGCCGGCCCAGCCGGAGGTCGGCCTCGATGCGCTGGTCGAGCGCGCACAGCCGGGCCTCCTCCAGGCGCTGGACCTCCATCTGGATCTGGCTGCCGACCTGGACGTCGGTGAGCGCGGGCCCGGTCCACAGCGACAGGGCGTCCGTGAGCCAGCGCGAGGCGCCCTGGTGGTCGTCGGCGTCCATCGCGCGGTAGCCGGTGCCGGCCCGGCGCTCGAACTCCCGGTAGTCCACGGTCCCGCCGCGGGACTCCAGCCGGTAGCCGCCCGGGAGGGTGGCCAGGATGTCCTTGGCCGTGCAGCGCTCGTTCTCGTCGCGGGCGAGCGCCTCGCCGATCAGCTCGCGGAGCTGGAGCACGTACGTCTGCAGCGTCGTACGGGCGCTGCGCGGCGGGTTCTTGCCCCACAGCTCCTCGATCAGCGTCGCCACCGAGACCACCTGGTCGGCGTGGAGCGCGAGCAGGGCCAGGACCTGACGCGGCTTCGGGGCGGTCGGCGTGACGGACAGCCCGTTCTCGGTGACGGACAGCGCTCCGAGCAGGTTGATGTCCACGTACTTCCCCCAAAGATCACTTGGTGGCCGGTGGCCGGCCCGCCGCGTTCGGCGCGTTACCCGTCCCGCGTTGGCCGCTCTGCCGGGGCCCGGTCGCCATAGCACGACCCGACTCCCTGATAAAAAAACAGCATAGTCGGTTTGTCAATCCCAGGGCTAGGCCGGAGGGTGCGTTGCCCCTCCACGCAAAACCCCGAGACCCGCGCAGCACGCAGATCTCGGGGCACCCTCAACACCCGCCATGAACAGGGCTTTTGAGAGCCGATGAGCTCCTCAAGGGGGATCACCGGCGGGACGAAACCAAAGAGACCGCCCGGTCTCCAGTGGGGCCCTGACGGCTCCTGAGGGTTCCTCAAGGGATGCAAGGGGAACGCCGGGGGCCGCCGGGGCTGCCGGGTGGCCTGGGGGCGGTCGTTTCAGGCTCAGACGCCACCCTTGGCGTCCAGCGTCACGAGCAGCTCCGGCGTCGCCAGCGTCGTCAGCAGCAGTTCCCAGAACTGCGTGATCGTGCGAGGGGCCAGCCAGACCGCGTCCCGGGCACCGAGCACCTCGAAGCCCACGGTCGCCCCCACCACCGCCGCCACGATCCCCTCCAGCTCGGCGCCGGAACGCAGTTCGCCCACCGCGCCGGCCTCCCGGACGAGGCCCTCGACCCACCGCTGCCAGCGGGTGCGCGGATCGGCCGCCGACACCCAGGCCGTGTCGCCGCAGAGCACGAACCCGGCCCGCAGCACCACGTCCGACGTCAGCCCGCGCGCCAGCGCGTGCGTGACGTCGACGAGGTGCTGCAGCCGGCTCCCCGCACCCGGCGGCTCCTCACCGAGCAGCGCTTCCAGCCGCGCCAGCGCAGCCGCCTCGACGGCCTCCGCCAAGGCCGTCTTGCTGGCGAAGTGGAAGTGCAACGCACCGTTGCTCACCCCGGCCCGCGTGCTGATCTCGGCCAGCGACGCGACCGCGAAGCCGTCCCGGTCCACGACCTCTGCCGCGGACCTGACCAGGGCTTCCCGGGTGCGCAACGCGCGTTCCTGCCGTGCCATCGAGTGCTCCGTTACTGCGGGGGGTTGCCGTGCTTGCGGGACGGGACGTCCGCGTGCTTGTTGCGGAGCATCGCGAGGGCGCTGACGAGGACCTCGCGGGTCTCGGCGGGGTCGATGACGTCGTCGACGAGGCCGCGTTCGG
>NZ_JBITRX010000021.1:0-117041 GCF_044540325.1 Streptomyces sp. NPDC086023 | reverse complement strand
CGACAAAGTGCGTCGTTCGTTCGAATGGGTGCTTGCGGAATGGCTGTCCGGGGACCGACCGGAGTCGGCGCTCACGTCGGACAACTCGGAGAACACTACGGACCGGGCAGGGCCGTGTCAACCTTCGGCCCGCGCCTCACCCAGGGCTGCCGTAACCCCACGCACCGGGATCGTTGGACCTCCGGCTCAAGCTGCCGACCGCTACCGTGAAGCCGTGACCGCACCGCCCGACTGGATGCGCCCGCCTCGCGCGGAAGGCTGGTTCGCGGACGACTTGGACCGCCTACCCGAGGCACCTAGCCACACCGAGCTGATCGACGGAGCCCTCGTCTTCAGGATGTCGCCCCAGCGGTGGTGGCACGGCCACCTCGTCACCATGCTCACTCTCGCGCTCATGGAACAGGTGCCCGCCGACACCAGAGTCGGCCGCGAGATGACCAGCAAGCTGGATCAGCGCAACCATCCCGAACCGGACCGGCCCGCCTCGATCTGCGCCACCAGCACCGCATGCCCGCGCTGTGTCCCCGCATCCTGCCACCGCTGCCCGACGTTGTGTACACATGGGACACTCGGTACGCTTGAGCGCATGACGCAGCCGCTGCCCGTAGAGTCCATCCGCGACGTGCGAGCACACCTGGCGGAAGTCGTGGAACGCGCGGACCGCGACGACGTGCCCACGGTGATCACTCGTCGAGGCAAGGAAGTCGCCGCCGTCGTCTCCATCGAGGTCTTGCGCAAGTACCAGGAGTGGGAAGAGCGCGAGATCAATCGGATCATCGACGAGCGCATGGCCAACCCCGCACCCGGCATCCCGATCGAGGACATCATGAGGGAGACGCTGGCGCGCAGTGAGTGAGTACCGAACCGTCTTCCGACCCGAGGCCCAGGCCGAGCTCCGGAAGATCCCTCGTGACATGGCGCTGCGCATCCTGGCCAAGCTGACCGAGCTGGAAACCGACCCCCTCGGCTCCAACACCACCGCACTCGTCTCCCAGCCCGAACGTCGCCGCCTCCGCGTCGGCGACTACCGCGTCATCTACACGATCGACAACGGGGAACTGGTGGTCTGGGTCGTTCACGTGGGACACCGGTCCACCGTCTACGAGACCTGACTGCCGCTGACCCTGCGTCAGAATATCCAGCACCAATCCAGCACGGTGACGACGAAGGGGTCGGACTCGATAGAGCCCAACCCCTTCTGACCTGCATGTTTGCCACGTCAGCGACGTGGTGTTATTTCATCCGCTCAGACGTTGAAGCGGAACTCCACCACGTCGCCGTCCTGCATGACGTAGTCCTTGCCCTCCATGCGGGCCTTGCCCTTGGCGCGGGCCTCGGCGACCGAGCCGCACTCGACCAGGTCCGCGAAGGAGATGACCTCGGCCTTGATGAAGCCGCGCTGGAAGTCGGTGTGGATGACACCGGCCGCCTCGGGGGCGGTGGCGCCCTTCTTGATGGTCCAGGCGCGGGTTTCCTTCGGGCCGGCCGTCAGGTAGGTCTGCAGGCCCAGGGTGTCGAAGCCGACGCGGCCCAGCGTCGCCAGGCCCGGCTCCTCCTGGCCGACGGACTGGAGGAGCTCAAGGGCCTCCTCGTCGTCCAGCTCGGCGAGGTCCGCCTCCAGCTTGGCGTTGAGGAAGATCGCCTCGGCCGGCGCGACCAGCGCGGACTGCTCGGCCTTGAACGCGTCGTCCGTCAGCTCGTCCTCGTCGACGTTGAAGACGTAGAGGAAGGGCTTGGTGGTGAGCAGGTGCAGCTCGTGGAGGAGGTCGCCCTGCTCCGTGCCCTTGGTGATGCCCTTCGAGAAGAGGGTGTGGCCCTCTTCGAGGATCTTGCGCGCCTCGACGACCGCGGCCAGGACCGCGACCTTGTCCTTCTGGAGGCGGGACTCCTTCGTCAGGCGCGGCTCCGCCTTCTCGATGGACTGGAGGTCGGCGAGGATCAGCTCGGTGTTGATCGTCTCGATGTCGTCCTTCGGCGAGACCTTGCCGTCGACGTGCACGACGTTCTCGTCCTTGAAGGCGCGGATGACCTGGCAGATCGCGTCCGACTCGCGGATGTTCGCCAGGAACTTGTTGCCCAGGCCCTCGCCCTCGCTCGCGCCGCGGACGATGCCGGCGATGTCGACGAAGTCGACCGTGGCCGGGAGGATGCGCTGCGAGCCGAAGATGCCGGCCAGCACGGCCAGGCGCGCGTCCGGGACGCCGACGACGCCGACGTTCGGCTCGATGGTGGCGAACGGGTAGTTGGCCGCGAGCACGTCGTTCTTGGTCAGGGCGTTGAACAGGGTCGACTTGCCGACATTCGGCAGGCCGACGATTCCGATCGTGAGCGACACGTTGGCGACTTCCCGTGAGCTGGAGGGGGGTATGGACACCCGGCCCGGAGACGGGCCACCGGACAGTTTACGTTCCGATGTCCGCCGGTCGACGTGTCCAGGGGGGATAGCGGGCCCCCGCCACCTAGTTTTGGGGGGTGGAGCAACACAGGACGCGATCCCCGTATCACCCTCGGCGACCGCAGGCGCGGCGTACCCCGGCGCTGCCGCCGCAGGCCCGGCCGCGCCCCCGGCCCGCGGCGGGCCGGGCGGTGCCGCTGCTGCGCAGGCTGCCGCGGCCCCGGCTGACGGGGCTGGGCGGCGGGCTGTTCGCGTGTGCGGCGATGGCGCTGGTCGCCGGGGTCGACTGGCTGCTCTTCGACGGCTCGATGCTCGCGTACGGGCTGCTGTTCCTGCCCGTGGCCGCCGCGACCGCCCTGTGGGTGCGGCCGGCCGATCTGATCACCGCGCCCATCGCCGTACCGATCGCCTTCGCGACCGGGGTCTGGCCGATCGCGGGCGGCTCCGGCGGGCTCGGCGGGCAGCTGATGGGGGTGGTGACCGCCCTCGCGCTGCACGCCGGCTGGCTGTACGCCGGGACGCTGGTCGCCGCCCTGATCGTGGTGGTGCGGAAGGCGGTGCTGGTGGGGCGACGGCGGCTGCCGCAGCGGTCCGGGCGCTCGTAGGCCCGTAGGGGCCCGTGCCGGGCCTGTGGCGGTCAGATCGCCGCCGAGCGCCTGGCCGCCATCGCCGCGCCCACGATCCCCGCGTTGTTCTGGAGGGCGGCCGGCACGATTTCGGCCCTGATGCCCTCCAGGAGCGGCAGGAACTTGTCGGCCTTGCGGCTGACGCCGCCGCCGATGATGAACAGCTCGGGCGAGAACAGCATCTCCACGTGCGCCAGGTAGCGGTGCACCCGCTTGGCCCACCTCTCCCAGCTGAGGTCCTCGTCCTCCTTGGCGCGGGTGGAGGCCTTCTTCTCGGCGTCGTGGCCGTGCAGCTCCAGGTGCCCCAGCTCGGTGTTGGCCACCAGCCGGCCGTCGGTGAAGACGGCGCTGCCGATGCCCGTGCCGAGGGTGAGGAGGATGACCGTGCCCGTGCGGCCGCGGCCGGCCCCGAAGGTCATCTCCGCGACGCCGGCGGCGTCCGCGTCGTTCAGGACGGTGACGGGCAGCCCGCCGAGGCGGGCCGAGAGCAGGGCGCGTGCGTCGAGGTCGACCCAGCCCTGGTCGACGTTGGCGGCCGTACGGGTGATGCCGTCGGTGACCACGCCGGGGAAGGTGACCCCGACCGGGCCGGACCAGCCGAAGTGCGAGACGACCTCGACCACGCCGTCGGCCACGCCTTCCGGGGTGGCCGGGTGCGGGGTGAGGACCTTGTGGCGCTCGCGCGCCAGGTCGCCGCGGTCCAGGTCCACGGGAGCGCCCTTGATGCCGGATCCGCCGATGTCCACGCCGAAGATCTGCATGGAATCACCGTACGGTGAGCGGCGCGCCGGTACCCGTCGGCGGCCGGCCGTCACCCGTACGGGGGGCCGGTCCGCCCGGGCGGCTGTTACTCGCCGGCGACGAGGTCCGCGGCCTCGGCGCGCAGGTCGCGGCGGAGTTCCTTGGGCAGCGAGAAGGTGATGGACTCCTCGGCGGTCTTGACCAGCTCGACGTCCGCGTAGCCGCGGGTGGCGAGCCACTCCAGGACCTCCTCGACCAGGACCTCCGGCACGGAGGCGCCCGAGGTGAGGCCGACGGTGGTGACGCCCTCCAGCCAGGCCTCGTCGATCTCGTGGGCGAAGTCGACCAGGTGGGCGGCGCGGGCGCCGGCGTCCAGGGCGACCTCGACGAGGCGGATGGAGTTCGAGGAGTTCTTCGAGCCCACGACGATCACGAGGTCGGCGTCGGCGCCCATCTTCTTGACGGCGGCCTGGCGGTTCGAGGTGGCGTAGCAGATGTCGTCGCTCGGCGGGGAGACCAGCAGCGGGAACTTGGTCTTCAGCGCGTCGACGGTCTCCATGGTCTCGTCGACGGAGAGGGTGGTCTGGGACAGCCAGACGACCTTGGACTCGTCGCGGACCTCGACCTTCTCGACGTCGTGCGGGCCGTCGACGATGGTGATGTGGTCGGGGGCCTCGCCGGAGGTGCCGATGACCTCCTCGTGGCCCTCGTGGCCGATGAGGAGGATGTCGAAGTCCTCGTTGGCGTAGCGGATCGCTTCCTTGTGCACCTTGGTGACCAGCGGGCAGGTCGCGTCGATGGTGGCGAGCCGGCCCTGGCGGGCCTCCTCGTGGACGACCGGGGCGACGCCGTGGGCGGAGAACATGACGATGTTGCCCGGGGGCACCTCCTCCGTCCGCTCGACGAAGATCGCGCCCTTCTTCTCCAGGGTCTGCACGACGTACTTGTTGTGCACGATCTCGTGGCGCACGTAGACGGGGGCGCCGTACTGCTCTAGGGCCTTCTCGACGGCGATGACGGCACGGTCCACGCCCGCGCAGTAGCCACGAGGGGCGGCGAGCAGGACACGGCGGGAAGCGGGAGCAGTCATGCGGTCCATCGTAAGGCCGTCCAGCGGGCGCCGAAGATCGTGCCTTGCCCCAGACTGGTGGCTGAAGATCGTCTTCCGGCCGGGGGGCCCGGGGGCGGGCGCGGCGGGTACGGGCGGCTCGTGGAGGAAGCATGACGGTGACGCAGGAAGTGGACGCGGACCGGGGCGGACTCCGCCGGAACCTGGGCTTCCGGGACCTGGTGGTCTACGGGCTGCTGTTCATCGCACCGATGGCGCCGGTCGGTGTCTTCGGCACCCTGGACGCCCGGTCGCACGGTGCGGTCGCGCTGGTCTACCTGGTCGCCACGGTGGCGATGGGGTTCACCGCTTTCAGTTACGCGCAGATGGTGCGGGTGGCGCCGCAGGCCGGGTCGGTGTTCACGTACGCCCGCAAGGGGCTGGGCGAGGGGCCCGGGCTGGTCGCCGGGTGGATGGCGATGCTCGACTACCTGCTGATCCCGGCGGTGGCGTACCTGTTCTCCGGCATCGCGATGCACGCGTTGGTGCCTGAGGTGTCCCGCTGGGTGTGGACGGCGCTGGCGGTGGTGGTGACCACGCTGCTGAACCTCGCGGGGGTACGGGTCGCCGCGCGGGTGGGCTTCGTGGTGCTGGCCATGGAGATCGCCGTCCTGCTGGTCTTCCTGGTGGCCGCCGTGTCGGTGCTGGTGCGGGACGGGGCGCAGCGCGGCTGGCTGTCGCCGCTGACCGGAGACGGGTCGCTGGGCTTCTCCGCGGGGGCGGTGCTGGGGGCGGTGTCGGTCGCGGTGCTGTCGTACCTGGGGTTCGACGCGATCGCGTCGTTCGCCGAGGAGGTGACCGGGGGCAGTGCGCGGGTGGCCCGGGCACTGCTGTTCTGCCTGGCCATGACGGGGGTGCTGTTCATCGTGCAGACGTACCTGGCGGCGCTGCTGGAGCCGGTGTCGTCGGCGGAGCTGGCGGCCGCTCCGGGTCGGCAGGGGTCGGCGTTCTACGACGCGGTGGACGCGTCGGTGGGGTCGTGGCTGCACGATCTGGTGGCGGTCAGCAAGGCGGTGGGGGCGGCGTTCGCGGCGCTGGCGGGGCAGGCCGCGGCGGGGCGGCTGCTGTTCGCGATGGCGCGGGAGCGGCGGCTGCCGGGTGCGCTGGCGCGTACGTCGGGCGGGGTGCCCCGGCCGGCGCTGCTGGTGGCGGCGGCGGTGACGCTGACGGCTGCGGTGTGGGCGGCCCGGCGCGACGACGGGCTGGACCACCTGGTGTCCGTGGTGGACATCGGGGCGCTGGTGGCGTTCACGCTGCTGCACGCGTCGGTGGTGGGCTGGTTCGTCGTGCGGCACGGGGAGGGCGGCTTCAGCTGGTGGCGGCACGTGCTGGTGCCGGTGCTGGGTGCGGGCGTGACGGTGGCGGTGATCGTCGAGGCGGCGTGGACGGCGCAGCTGGTGGGGGCGGTGTGGCTGGCCGTGGGTCTGGTGGTGCTGGTGGTGCAGCGTGGGCGGCGCGGCCCGGAGGTCGGCGGCCCTGTCGGTGCGGGCCGTTAGCCTGCCTGCATGGGTCTGAATACGTCGGCCGAGGCGCCGCTGCCCGTCGGCCAGGTGTCCCGGCTCATCGGGGGCTGGATCGAGCGGCTGGGCCAGGTGTGGGTGGAGGGGCAGATCACGCAGCTCAACCGCCGTCCGGGCGCGGGGGTGGTGTTCCTGACCCTGCGCGACCCGTCGCACGACATCTCGGTGAGCGTGACCTGCTACCGCGAGGTCTTCGACGAGGTCGCCGACGTGGTGCAGGAGGGGGCGCGGGTCGTGGTCCTGGCCAAGCCGCAGTGGTACGCGGTGCGCGGCCAGCTGTCGCTGCGGGCCACGGAGATACGGCCGGTGGGCATCGGCGAGCTGCTGGCCCGGCTGGAGAAGCTCAAGCGCTCGCTGGCCGCCGAGGGGCTGTTCGCGCTGGACCGCAAGCGGCCGCTGCCGTTCCTGCCGCAGCTGATCGGGCTGGTGGTGGGCCGGGCGTCGGCGGCCGAGCGGGACGTGCTGGAGAACGCGCGGCGGCGGTGGCCGGCGGTGCGGTTCGAGGTGCGCAACGTCGCGGTGCAGGGGGTGCACGCGGTGCCGCAGGTGGTGCGGGCGGTCAAGGAGCTGGACGCGATCGACGAGGTCGACGTGATCATCGTGGCCCGCGGCGGGGGCAGTGTGGAGGACCTGCTGCCGTTCTCGGACGAGGAGGTCGTGCGCACGGTCGCGGCGGCCCGTACTCCGGTGGTGTCGGCGATCGGCCACGAGCCCGACTCGCCGCTGCTGGACCTGGTGGCGGACCTGCGCGCGTCCACCCCGACGGACGCCGCGAAGAAGGTGGTGCCGGACGTGGGCGAGGAGCTGGACCGGGTGGGCATGCTCCGCGACCGCGCGCTGCGCTCCGTACGCGCCCTGCTGGACCGGGAGGAGCGGGGGCTGGCGCACGCGCTGGCACGGCCGGTCTTCGTGCACCCGCAGCGGATGGTCGAGGACCGGGAGGAGCAGGTCGGGGCGCTGCTGGCGCGGAGCCGCCGGACGCTGGGGCATCTGCTGGACCGGGCCGAATCGGAGCTGGCGCACACCCGGGCCCGGGTGGTGGCGCTCTCGCCTGCGGCGACCCTGGAGCGGGGGTACGCGGTGCTCCAGCGGGCCGACGGGCACGTGGTGCGGTCGCCCTCGGAGGTGGGGGCGGACGAGCCGCTGAGGGCGCGGGTGGCCGAGGGGGAGTTCACCGTGCGGGTGGCCGGGGAGCCCGGCGGGGACGGGGCCGGCAGCTGACCGGGCCGCGGCCTCGAAGCGCGACTGGCGCACCGTCTCAAGTCCCTTGATTTCGACCGTAGTTATTCGTACACACGCAATCCTTCCGCCACACTACCGACCTAGGATGATCACGGATGGCCGAGACGGACACCGGCACGGAGACGGCACTGGGCTACGAGCAGGCCCGCGACGAACTGATCGAGGTGGTGCGTCGCCTGGAAGCGGGCGGCACCTCGCTTGAGGAGTCCCTGGCCCTGTGGGAGCGGGGCGAGGAACTGGCGCAGGTCTGCCGGCACTGGCTGGAGGGGGCGCGGGCCCGGCTGGACTCCGCGCTGGCCGCACGGGAGGGGCGTGAGGGTGGAGGTGAATCCGGCGGGTCGGGGGCCGGGGAATAGGAACCTGCGTGCGCAGGTTGATGCCGTTCGTTGAACTACGAACCACCAGTTAGTTGAAATTTCATCTATCTGGTCGTAGAGTCGTTCACGTCGCTTCGACCAGCACGTATGGAAGGCACCCAGATGTCCCTCGTTCTTGACCCCGCCGCCCAGGACCTCCTCTTCCGCGAGGCCCGCACCGCCAACACGTTCTCGGACGAGCCGGTGACGGACGAGCAGATCCAGGCCATCTACGACCTGGTCAAGTTCGGCCCGACGGCGTTCAACCAGACGCCGCTGCGCATCACCCTGGTCCGCTCCGCCGAGGCCCGCGAGCGCCTCGTGAAGCACATGGCCGAGGGCAACCAGCCGAAGACCGCCACCGCCCCGCTGGTCGCGATCCTCTCCGCGGACAACGAGTTCCACGACGAGCTGCCCCAGCTCCTCCCCCACTTCCCGCAGGCCAAGGACCTCTTCTTCGCCGAGCGTCCGGTCCGCGAGCAGTCCGCGCTGCTGAACGCCGCCCTGCAGGCCGCCTACTTCATCGTGGGCATCCGCGCCGCCGGCCTGGCCGCCGGCCCGATGACCGGCCTGGACTTCGGCGGCGTGCAGAAGGAGTTCCTGGACGCCGACCACACCCCGCTGATGGTCGTCAACATCGGCAAGCCGGGCGATGACGCCTGGTTCCCGCGCTCCCCGCGCCTGGCGTACGACGACGTCGTCACCACGGTCTGACGACCGACGGCCCGGGCCGCCGAGCCCGGGCCTCCCCGAAGCGACGAGAGGCCGCTCCCCGGATTTCCGGGGGCGGCCTCTTTCGCTTGTCCTTGGCGGCGGTGCCGCCGGCACGGGCGGCGGGCGTCAGCCCTTCTTCGCCTCCAGCGCCTGCGCCATCGCGGCGAGCCGGTCGACGGGGGCCGTGCCGGTCACCACGGTGGTGTGGCCCTGCTCCTCGCGCACCAGGGCGTTGTACTTCGCGCCCTCCCAGACCTGCCAGGTCGCGTTGCCCAGGGCCCGGGTCGCGTCGGTCTTCTCCGCCCGCTGGGTCACCCGCGGCACGTACTTCCGGGGCTCCTCGGTCGACTGCTCGACGGCCACGTACTGGCCGTCGGGGTCGAGGAAGCCCAGGTGCCAGGAGTTGGCGTTCCTGCGCTCGTACGTCACCGAGGTCGCGCGCCAGTCCGCCGACAGCCCCTGGGGCGCGGCCACCGGGTACGGCGCCGCGCGCCGGGCCGTGATCAGCTCCACCCGGTAGTCCACCACCCTGGTCGGGTCGGCGTCCTCGTCATGCGGAATGAACACGTAGATGAGGGCCACGACGGCGCCGATCACCGCCAGCGACCGCACCATGTCCCAGATGGTCTGCTTGCCTTTCATACCTGCCACGCGACCATCGTCCCCCATCCACTGGAGCGATCATCGGCAGGGTGGGGCAAAGACAGGGGGCAAAGCGGGCACATACCAAGCGGATACCGATATGCCGCTCATACGTGCCCCGCTCTGCTCAATCTATCGGCCTAACGATAGAGTCGCAGGACCCTCTTCTCTTTCCGGCCGTCGTCGTACAGAAAGGTGCGCTCCGATGACCGAGCACAACTTGCCGCCCCAGCTCGAGGTCTCTCCCGAGGCCCCCGACCGCAACCTGGCCCTGGAGCTCGTCCGGGTCACCGAGGCCGCAGCCATGGCCGCCGGCCGCTGGGTCGGTCGCGGCGACAAGATCGGCGCGGACGGCGCGGCGGTCCGCGCCATGCGCACCCTCGTCTCCACCGTCTCGATGAACGGCGTCGTCGTCATCGGCGAGGGTGAGAAGGACGAGGCCCCGATGCTGTTCAACGGCGAGCGGGTCGGCGACGGCACCGGCGCCGAGGTCGACATCGCCGTCGACCCGATCGACGGTACGACGCTCAACGCCAAGGGCATGCCCAACGCCATCGCCGTGCTGGCCGCCGCCGACCGCGGCACCATGTTCGACCCCTCCGCGGTGTTCTACATGGAGAAGCTCGTCACCGGCCCCGAGGCCGCCGACTTCGTCGACATCAACGCCCCCGTCTCGGTCAACATCCGCCGCGTGGCCAAGGCCAAGAGCATGGCGGTCGAGGACATCACGGTCGTCATCCTGGACCGCCCCCGCCACGAGGGCATCGTCAAGGAGATCCGCGAGACCGGCGCCCGGATCAAGTTCATCTCCGACGGCGACGTGGCCGGCTCGATCATGGCCGCCCGCGAGGGCACCGGCGTCGACCTGCTCATGGGCATCGGCGGCACGCCCGAGGGCATCATCTCGGCCTGCGCCATAAAGTGCCTGGGCGGCACGATCCAGGGCAAGCTGTGGCCCAAGGACGAGGCGGAGCGCCAGAAGGCCCTCGACGCCGGCCACGACCTCGGCCGCGTCCTGCACACCGGCGACCTGGTTTCGGGCGACAACGTCTTCTTCGTCGCGACCGGCATCACCGACGGCGAGCTGCTCCGCGGCGTGCACTACCGCTCCGAGACCGCCACCACGTCCTCGCTGGTGATGCGCTCGAAGTCCGGCACGATCCGGCAGATCGACTCCACCCACCGCCTGTCGAAGCTGCGCGCGTACAGCGCCATCGACTTCGACCGCGCGCAGTAGCGGTACACCCCGGCAGCGCCGGGGCGGCACGGCAAGGGGCGGTCCCTGTGCGGGGGACCGCCCCTTTGCCATGCCCGCGGTACGCGCGTCGTGCGTGCCCGCGTACGTACGTCAGCCCGCTGCCGCGATCGGTCCTGCGCCCGGCGCCTGGCGCAGCTCGGCCGCCCGGCGGCGCCGCCTGGCCAGCACCACGCGGCGCTCGGCCGCGGTCAGACCGCCCCACACGCCGTACGGTTCCGGCTGGAGCAGCGCGTGCTCACGGCAGGCGACCATCACGGGACACCGGGCACAGACCCGCTTCGCGGCCTCCTCCCGGGACAGCCGGGCGGCCGTCGGCTCCTTGGAGGGCGCGAAGAAGAGTCCCGCCTCGTCCCGGCGGCAGACCGCCTCCGAATGCCATGGGCCGTCCTCTTCCCTGGCTGGCACCCGCGGGGCCGGAACGGACGGCGCTGCGGCTACCTGCAGGGACTGATGCGGCGGTTGAAGCACGGTCTACTCCTGACGACGGATTCGCGAGCGAGAGACGATGCGACAGTCCCTACCCGCTGTGCGTGCCCCTAAGCACTGCGTGCCGCCGTGGCGCCCGTTATCCGGCACGAAGTGACCGGAATTCGCCGGTCCTCAGCAGGTCAGGTGTCCAGGCGCTTCCGCAGCCGGTCGGCCAGGTCGACGAGCCGGTGCCCGCGCCGGGGCTTGGCCTCGATGTTGCCGAGCAGCGCGAACCCGCGGACGATCACGACCGGTGCCCCGGGGTCCGTCCCCTCGTGGTCCGCGACCTCGAAGTTCCCGAGGACGCCGCTGCCGTGCCCGCGCAGCGTCACGTTCTCCGGGACCTTGATCTCGACGCTGCCGAGCACCGCCGTCGCACTGATCTCGATGACCTGCTGCTCGAAGACGGCCTCGGAGAGGTCGATCGTCACGTCGCCCATGACGCTGATCGCGCGGGTACGGGCGCCGGGCCGCCAGCGGCCCTTGCGGGTGGCACCCGAGCACACGGCGAGCAGCGTCTCCGGCTGACCGCCGTAGGGCGGCGCGGGGGCGTAGTGCGGGACGGCGGCGGGGGCCGGGGCCTGGGCGTGCGGACCGGGGAGGTCGCGTACCAGCCCCTCCAGCTCGCCGACCGTCTTGCGGGCGTAGAGCGCGTCGAGCCGCTCGGAGTGCTCCTCGGCGGTCAGGCGGCCCTCGGCGAGCGCGTCGGAGAGGACGTGGGCGATGCGGTCGCGGTCGGCGTCCGAGGCCCGGATCGCGGCGGCCGGGTCGGCGGGTGCGGCGGCGGGGTGCTTTTCGAGGTCCACCGACCCAGCATAGCGAGACGCGATAGATCGCGATACTGCCGAGTGAGCCTTACCTCACATACAGGACTCCCGGAGGAGGTCCTAGGCTGGTCTACTGCGCTGCCAACGGACGTCAGCGCATCTGCCGAGTGAGGAATGGCCGCGGTAAAGATGCCAGAGTTTGCGTACACCGATCTGCTCCCCCTGGGAGAGGACAACACGCCCTACCGACTGGTGACCTCCGAGGGTGTCTCCACCTTCGAGGCCGACGGCCGTACGTTCCTCAAGGTCGAGCCGGAGGCCCTGCGCCTGCTGGCCGCCGAGGCGATCCACGACATCCAGCACTACCTGCGCCCGGAGCACCTCGCGCAGCTGCGCCGCATCATCGACGACCCCGAGGCGTCGTCGAACGACAAGTTCGTGGCGCTGGACCTGCTGAAGAACGCGAACATCGCGGCGGCGGGCGTGCTGCCGATGTGCCAGGACACCGGCACGGCGATCGTGATGGGCAAGCGCGGCCAGAACGTCCTGACGCAGGGCGGCGACGAGGAGGCCCTCTCGCGCGGCATCTACGACGCCTACACCAAGCTCAACCTGCGGTACTCGCAGATGGCCCCGCTGACCATGTGGGACGAGAAGAACACCGGCTCGAACCTGCCCGCGCAGATCGAGCTGTTCGCGACCGACGGCGGCGCGTACAAGTTCCTCTTCATGGCCAAGGGCGGCGGCTCGGCCAACAAGTCGTTCCTCTACCAGGAGACCAAGGCCGTCCTCAACGAGGCGTCCATGATGAAGTTCCTGGAGGAGAAGATCCGTTCGCTGGGTACCGCGGCCTGCCCGCCCTACCACCTGGCCATCGTGGTCGGCGGCACCTCGGCCGAGCACGCGCTGAAGACGGCGAAGCTGGCGTCGGCGCACTACCTGGACGAACTGCCGCGCGAGGGCTCGGTCCTGGGTCACGGCTTCCGCGACGAGGCGCTGGAGCAGCAGGTGTTCGAGCTGACGCAGAAGATCGGCATCGGCGCCCAGTTCGGCGGCAAGTACTTCTGCCACGACGTGCGCGTGGTGCGCCTGCCGCGGCACGGTGCCTCGCTGCCGGTGGCCATCGCCGTCTCCTGCTCGGCCGACCGCCAGGCGGTCGCCAAGATCACGGCGGAGGGCGTCTTCCTGGAGCAGCTGGAGAAGGACCCGGCGCGCTTCCTGCCGGAGACCACCGAAGAGCATCTGGACTCGTCCGGCGACGTGGTCGAGATCGACCTGACCCGGCCGATGGACGACATCCTCGCCGAGCTGACCAAGCACCCGGTGAAGACCCGGCTGTCCCTGACCGGCCCGCTGGTCGTCGCGCGCGACATCGCGCACGCGAAGATCAAGGAACTGCTGGACGCCGGTGAGGAGATGCCGCAGTACCTGAAGGACCACCCGGTCTACTACGCGGGCCCGGCGAAGACCCCCGAGGGCTACGCGTCCGGCTCCTTCGGCCCGACCACGGCCGGCCGCATGGACTCGTACGTCGCCCAGTTCCAGGCGGCCGGCGGCTCGAAGGTCATGCTGGCCAAGGGCAACCGCTCGCAGCAGGTGACGGACGCGTGCGGCACGCACGGCGGCTTCTACCTGGGCTCGATCGGCGGCCCGGCGGCGCGGCTGGCGCAGGACTGCATCAAGAAGGTCGAGGTCCTGGAGTACGAGGAGCTCGGCATGGAGGCCGTCTGGAAGATCGAGGTCGAGGACTTCCCCGCCTTCATCGTGGTCGACGACAAGGGCAACGACTTCTTCCAGAATCCCGCCCCGGAGCCGACGTTCACCCACATCCCGGTCCGCGGTCCCGGTCTGGGCTGAGCCGTGCCGCGGTCGTAGGGTCCCGGGCGGGGCCCCACGGCCCGTGGTGGGCGGTGAGCGGTCGGCCGCCTGCCGTCAGCGGAAGAAGTGCAGCTCCAGCTTCTGGTACCCGTTGCCCCCGTCGGAGAAGCGGATGTAGCCGCGGGCGTCCTTGAAGTCGCCGGTGCCGCCGGTGATGGCGCCGTCGAAGGACGGCAGGGCCTCGTCGTCGGGGTTGACCGAGACGAGCGCCTGGACGGCGAGCTGGCCGCCGGGGCCGCCGTTGAGGGTGAGCGTGCCGATGCACTGCATGTCACTGGGGTTGCCGCCCGATCCGGCGCGTACGACGGTGCAGCTGACGCCGTCGCGGCCGATGGTGGGGCCGCCCTTCTTGCGGTAGAGGTCGTCGGCGAAGGCGAAGCTCTGGCCGACCTCGGGTTCCTCGTTGCCGGGGCTCTCCCCGCCGCTCGGAACCTCCTTGGCGTAGATCGTGAGGTCGTCCACAGCGGCGGATGCAGGCGCCGGGAAGCCGAGGGCGACGGCGGCGGCCACGCAGGCCCCGAGCGTGCCGAGTCTCCTGTAGCTGCGGGACATGTACTGCCTCCTGGGCGTCAGGCTTCTCCCGTCCGGCCCCCGAGCCTCCTTCATTGTCCGCCGCACCCCGCGAGTGCGCCCGGCGAGCCCGCCGGGCCCTTCGCGGCTCCCCGTGATCCGCCCCGGAGAACACAACGCCCGGCCGGAGGGTCGCCGGCCGGGGCTGTGGGGGGTGCGGAATGTGACGGGTGGCGGTTACGCGAAGCGCTGCGCGGCCGAGCCGTTGCAGGGCTGGAGCTTCACCTGGTCCTTGGGGGCGGCCAGGGTGAGGCACATCGACGGGGCCGCCACGGGGCGGTAGGTGGACCCGTCGCGGGTGAACTTCTGGTTGGCGCCGCCGTGGCAGTTCCACAGGACCAGCGGCGTGCCGGCCGCGTAGTTGGCGCCCGTGACGTCGAGGCAGCGGTCGTGGGTGAGCTCGACGTGCACCGACTTGCGGGCCGCGTCGTACCACCAGCCCTGGTTGCGGCCGCCGTGGCAGTCCCAGCCGATGGCCTTGGTGCCGTTGGCGCTCGCGCCGCCGTTGGCGTCCAGACAGGTGCCGGTGGCCTCGTTCTTCAGCGGCTTGAACGCGTCGTCCCAGGCCAGCGGCTGCAGGACGGGGGTGCCGGTGGAGCCCGGGTCGGCGCAGCTCGCCTCGCGCAGCCCCGAGTCGTAGAGCTGGGTCAGGCAGGACGCGAACGCGCCGTGCCCCCGGTAGTTCGGGTGGAAGGACTGGCGGGCGGTGTTCTCGTCCCACGGGAAGTGGTCACCGAGGTCCAGGTAGAGGCCGCGGGCCCAGGTGTCCTCCATGCAGACCTCGTGGCCGTGGAAGAGGCGGGAGTTGTCGAGGTAGACCGCGCCCGACGCCCTGGCCGCCGCGCGCATGCCCTTCTCGAACGTCGGCACGGCGTAGTTGCGGCCCCAGGTGGCGTCGGAGTCGTATCCGGCGCAGCCGCCGGGGAGCTTGCCGGGGAAGTCGGGGTTGTCGTAGAAGTCGGGGCCGATCGGGCTGGGGTAGCCCATGACCACGAGCTTGTAGTCGGTGTCCGCGTACCCCGCGTCCCGCATGACGGTGCGCAGGTCGGCGACGGTGGCCTCGACCTTGGGGCGGAGGCCGTCGACCCTGGCCTGCCAGCCGGGGGCGTACTTCGGCTCGCAGGTGCCCTGGCTGAGCACCCAGCGCGTGACGCAGTCGGTCATGACCGGGCCGAACTGCAGGTCGTCGTTGGCGCCGGCGACCAGCAGGACCATCTTGATGCGGGTGTTGCGGGCCTTGATCGCGAGGCTGTCGCTCTGGACGAGCTCGTCGGCGTACTGCTTCGAGCCGCCGATGCGGATGTTGCCGGTGTACGCGCCGGAGCAGGCCACGTTGAAGGTGAGGTCCGCGGCGATGCCGGTGCGGTGGATGGCGGTGTCGGGCGAGCGGTGGCACTGGTTGGACGAGGTGTTCGTCGCGGGGTCGTAGTTGCCGACGCCCTCGCCGGAGATCTCGCTGTCCCCGAGCGAGATGAGGCCCGTCTTGCGGTCGGCCATCGGGCGGATGGCCGGGTCGCCGTAGATGCGGGTGGCCTCCGCGGCGCGGACGGCCTCCAGTTCGGGCGAGAGGGGTGTGACGGCTGAGGCGGGTGTGGCCGCCTGGGCCGTCGGGGTGATGGCCGACACGCCGCCGAGAGCGGCCGCGAACGCCGCGAACGCGGCGAAGGTAGATCTGATTCTGGGTGTGGTACGCGCCATGGAACGCCTCCCCGGTGTCAGTGTTACCCACGGTATTTACTGGCCAGTAGGGGACTTGGGAATACTTCGAACAAGACAATTGCTCAACTTTTCTGGGAGGCAACGAACATGACCGACGATCAGCACACCGACGACCACCGGATCGAGCGCGACTCGATGGGCGAGGTACGGGTCCCCGCGCAGGCCAAGTGGCGTGCGCAGACCCAGCGGGCGGTGGAGAACTTCCCCGTCTCCGGACAGCGGCTCGAGGCCCGGCACATCGCCGCACTGGCCCGCGTGAAGGCCGCCGCGGCCAAGGTCAACGCCCGCCTGGGGGTACTGGATCAGGACATGGCGGACGCCATCGCCGCGGCCGCCGAGGAGGTCGCGGAGGGCCGCTGGGACGACCAGTTTCCGGTGGACGTGTTCCAGACGGGCTCGGGCACCTCGTCCAACATGAACGCCAACGAGGTGATCGCCACCCTCGCCGCCGAGCGCCTGGGCCGGCCGGTCCACCCCAACGACCACGTCAACGCCTCGCAGAGCTCCAACGACGTCTTCCCGTCGAGCATCCACATCGCCGCCACCGCCGCGGTCACCAAGGACCTGGTCCCGGCCCTGGCCCACCTCGCCGAGGCGCTGGAGCGGAAGTCCGCGGAGTTCGCCGAGGTCGTGAAGTCCGGCCGCACCCACCTGATGGACGCCACCCCGGTCACCCTGGGCCAGGAGTTCGGCGGGTACGCCGCCCAGGTCCGGTACGGGATCGAGCGCCTGCGCGCCTCGCTCCCCCGGCTCGCCGAACTCCCCCTCGGCGGCACGGCCGTGGGCACCGGCATCAACACCCCGCCCGGCTTCTCCGCCGCCGTGATCGCCGAGGTCGCCGCCGCCACCGGTCTCCCCCTGACCGAGGCCCGGGACCACTTCGAGGCCCAGGGCGCCCGCGACGGGCTCGTCGAGACCTCGGGTCAACTGCGGACGATCTCCGTATCGCTCACCAAAATCGCCAACGATCTGCGCTGGATGTCCTCGGGACCGCGCACCGGACTGGCCGAAATCAATCTGCCCGACCTCCAGCCGGGCTCCTCGATCATGCCCGGCAAGGTCAACCCCGTCGTGCCCGAGGCGGTGCTCATGGTCGCCGCACAGGTCGCCGGCAACGACACGGCCGTGGCCGTGGCGGGCGCGGCCGGCAACTTCGAGCTGAACGTGATGCTGCCGGTGATGGCGAAGAACCTGCTGGAGTCGGTCCGGCTGCTCGGCAACGCCGCCCGCCTGCTGGCCGACCGCACCGTCGACGGGATCACCGCCAACGTCGAGCGGGCCCGCGAGTACGCCGAGTCCTCGCCCTCGGTCGTCACGCCGCTCAACAAGTACATCGGCTACGAGGAGGCCGCCAAGGTCGCCAAGCGGTCGCTCGCGGAACGGAAGACCATCCGTGAGGTCGTGCTCGAATCCGGCTATGTGGACCGGGGCGACCTCACTCTCGAACAGCTCGACGAGGCCCTCGACGTCCTGCGCATGACCCGCCCCTGACCGCGCCGCGCCCCGGCCCCGACCCTGGGCCCGACCAGGGCCGGACCAGGGCCGGACCGGCGCCCGGGCCGGGCACGGGCCCCGGCGCGACCCCCGGACCAGCCGGTTCCGCGGGCCCTCGGAGCACCGTCGAAATCCAGCCGATTTACGTCCGTGACCTGCACCGCAGCGGTCCCGGCGCGCCCGCCCCTAAGATCTGCGCATGACAGGTACGGCAGGCACCGCGCACGGCGCGCCCGGGGAAGCGCACTGGGCACCCGGGGACCACATCCTCTGGCGCTACCGCGACAACGCCCCCGGCCTGAAGGGGCACGTCCACATCTGCCGCCCCGTGACCGTGGTGCAGGACACCGCCGACCTCCTCGCGGTCTGGATGGCCCCCGGCACCGAGTGCGTCAAGCCGGTGCTCGCCGACGGCTCCCCGGTCCACGAGGAGCCGCTCGCCACCCGCTACACCGCGCCCCGCACCACCGTCCGCTCGAAGTGGTGGGGCGCCGGCGTGCTGAAGCTGGCCCGGCCCGGCGACCCCTGGTCGGTCTGGCTGTTCTGGGACCACGACTGGGAGTTCAAGAGCTGGTACGTGAACCTGGAGGAGCCCCGGGTCCGCTGGTCCGGCGGCGTCGACTCCGAGGACCACTTCCTGGACATCTCCGTCTACCCGGACCACAGCTGGAAGTGGCGGGACGAGGACGAGTTCGCCCAGGCCCAGCGGTCCGGCCTGATGGACCCCGCCCAGGCGGCGCGGGTACGGGACGCGGGACGCGCGGCGGTCGACGTGATCACGGCGTGGGGGCGGCCGTTCTCCGACCGCTGGCAGGACTGGCGGCCCGATCCGGGCTGGGCCGTCCCGGCCCTTCCGGAGGACTGGGACCGGACCCCGGCGCATATGACCTCATGAGACCCTTGATGCGCCCCCGGGGTTCAAACGTAGGATCGTCCTCCGCAAGGCTGCACTTCCGTAATTCTCATACTGTGCGCAGGACTTGACCAGGAGTCACCGAACCGAGCGAGAGGTAACGAGCGGGGAGCGGGTTTGACGGGCGACGGTGCCCGTGCCGCTGAGCGGGTATACCGCGACTGACCGAGTTGTGTGCAGCGCACATCGAGCGCAAACGGACGGAATTCCACGCGTGACGGAGTACCCCACCTCTCACGAGGGCCCGCAGCCGGGTGCCGGGGCAGCGGCGAGCGCGGCGGCGAACCACGCCCCGGGCGGTCTCGGCGTGCCCGCGCAGCCGGGTGGCCGGCCCGCCGCCGCCACCTCCGGTACGAGCACGGGCACCGGTCCCGGCCCGCGCACCTCCGCCACCGCGTCGGCCGACCCCGAAGGCCACGACAAGGCGCCGGCCCCCTCCCGCCAGGCCACCCGCAGCGCGGCACCGGGTGCCGAGGGCATCCCAGGTGCCCGCCGCGCCCCGGCCACCGCCACCGGCACCGCGTCCGGCACCGCCGGCACCGCCGACCCCGGCACCCCGGCTGCACCACCCGCCCCGGCCGCCGCAGCCGCCCCGGCCGCCACACCCGGCACGGCGGACGCCGCCGCCGGCGGCTCCGGCACCGGCACACCGCCCGCGGGCACCGACCCCACCGCCGTGGCCCGGCGCGAGGGCGACCGGCTGCGCTTCGTCGGCGCGGCCACCCGCCGCATCGCGCGCGGCATCGACCTGGACGAGATCGTCCTGGGCCTGTGCCGCGCCACGGTCCCCACGTTCTCGGACGCGATCCTGGTCTACCTGCGCGATCCGCTGCCGGTCGGCGACGAGCGCCCGGTCGGCCCCGTCGTCTTAAGGCTGCGCCGGACCGACCGCCTGCGGCCGATCGAGGACCTCACCGAGCCGGCAGCCCCGGACGGCACCTCGCCCGAGCTGGACTTCAGCCAGCTGCCGCTGCTGGGCCCCCAGGGGGACCTGCCGGCGGCCGAGCTGTGCGAGATCCGGCCCGGCGGCGCGCTGGCCGAGGTGCTGCGCGGCGTCCGCCCGGTGTTCGGCTCCGCGCCGGCGGCGCGCGCCGCGCTGCCGGAACTGCTGGGCGCCGAGCACCCCGTACCGCGCGGGCAGCGGGCCATCCTGGCGCCGCTGCGCGGTCGGCGCCGGGTGATCGGGGCCGCCGTGTTCCTGCGTCGTCCCGACCGGCCCGCCTTCGAGCAGAACGACCTGCTGGTGGCGGCCCAGCTGGCCACGCACACCGCCCTCGGCATCGACAAGGCCGTGCTGTACGGCCGCGAGGCGTACATCGCCGACGAGCTCCAGCGCACCATGCTGCCGGACAGCCTGCCGCAGCCCACGGGCGTGCGACTGGCCTCCCGCTACCTTCCGGCGGCCGAGACGGCCCGGGTCGGCGGCGACTGGTACGACGCCATACCGCTGCCCGGCAGCCGGGTCGCGCTGGTCGTGGGCGACGTCATGGGCCACTCCATGACCTCCGCGGCGATCATGGGCCAGCTGCGCACCACCGCGCAGACCCTGGCCCAGCTCGACCTGCCCCCGGCCGAGGTGCTGCACCACCTGGACGAGCAGGCGCAGCGGCTCGGCTCGGACCGCATGGCGACCTGCCTGTACGCGGTGTACGACCCGGTCTCGCACCGGATCACCATCGCCAACGCCGGCCACCCGCCGCCGGTGCTGCTCCACCTCGGCGGCCGCGCGGAGGTGCTCCGCGTACCCCCGGGAGCCCCGATCGGCGTCGGCGGGGTCGACTTCGAGGCCGTGGAGCTGGACGCGCCCGCCGGGGCCACCCTGCTGCTGTACACCGACGGCCTGGTCGAGTCCCGGCTGCGGGACGTGTGGACGGGCATCGAGCAGCTGCGCGAGCGGCTGGCCACCACCGCCCAGCTAACGGGCCTGGACCACCCGCCGCCGCTGGAGGCGCTCTGCGACGACGTGCTCGACATGCTCGGGCCCGGCGACCGGGACGACGACATCGCGCTGCTGGCGGCCCGGTTCGACGGGATCGCGCCCAGCGACGTGGCGTACTGGTTCCTCGACCCGGAGGAGACCGCCCCCGGGCGGGCCCGCCGGCTGGCCCGCCGTGCCCTGTCGCGGTGGGGTCTGGAGGAGCTGTCGGACTCGCTGGAGCTGCTGGTCAGCGAGGTGGTCACGAACGCCGTGCGGTACGCCGAGCGGCCGGTGACGCTGCGTCTGCTGCGTACGGACGTGCTGCGGTGCGAGGTCGGCGACGACTCGCCGCAGCTGCCGCGCCAGCGCCGGGCGCGGGACACCGACGAGGGCGGCCGGGGCCTGTTCCTGGTGAACCGGATGGCCCGCAGGTGGGGTGCGACCCGGCTGAGCAGCGGCAAGGTCGTGTGGTTCGAACTGCCGCTGCCGGGCGGGCGCGGCCGGTCCTGAGCCGGGCCGGTCCCGTCACCGCCTCCCGTACGCCGGAGGGCGGCTCCCCTCGGGGAGCCGCCCTCCGGCGTGTCCGGCGTGTCCGGCGCGTCAGCCGCTGAGCCGCGCGCCGTCTTCCTGCGGCCTCTCGCCGTCGTCGTCCGAGGCGCTCGGGGACGGGTCGGGCTTGGGCTTGCTCGTCCGGGTCTTCGAGGGCGTCGGTTCCGGGTCCTTGTCCGACTTGCTCGGCTTGGGCGAGGGACCGTCGTCGTCGTGCTTCCTGGACCGGCTCGGCGACGGGCTCGGGTCGTCGTCCTTCTTGGAGCGGGTGGCGCTGGGCGTCGGGTCCGGGTCCTCGACGCGGCCCATGTCGGCGTCCTCCAGGTCGAAGGTGTCCGTGCTGACGCCCTGCAGGGCGGCGAGCGTGTACGCCTTCCAGATGTCAGCCGGGAAGCTGGAGCCGCCCGCGCGGCCGCCGCCGGCGGTGCCGGTCAGCGTGACCTGGGTGCCGGTGCCGGGCTCCTCGCCGAACATCGCGACGACGGTGACCAGCTCGGGGGTGTACGCGGTGAACCAGGCGGCCTTGTTGGACTCGGTGGTACCGGTCTTGCCCGCGGCCTCGTAGGCGCTGGAGGACACCGCGTTGGCGGAGCCGTTGCGGACCACGCCGGTGAGGACCTTGGTGACGGTGTCGGCGGTGGCGCGGGACAGCACCTGGCCGCCGATGGGCTCAAGCTCCTCGTAGGTGCGCTCGCTGTGCTTGGCGGCCTTGACGATCGACGGCGTGACCTTCTTGCCGTGGTTGTCGAAGGTGGCGTACACGGCGGCCATGTCGACGGTCGTGGACTGCATGGAGCCGAGGGCCATGGCCGGCCGCTCGACGAAGGCACCGCGGTCCTTCATGCCGAGGGACAGGGCGGTCTTCTTCACGGCCTTGGGGCCGACGTCCACGATCATCTGGGCGTAGACGGAGTTGACCGAGGAGTTGGTCGCCTTCTGGACGGTGATCCGCCTGCCGTAGTCCTGGTCGTCCTGGTTCTGCGGGGCGAAGGGGGTGTCGCTGCCGACGACCGGGCGGCGGCTGGTGCCGTCGTAGATGGTGTTCGGTGCGATCGGGCGGCCGTCCTGGGTGGTGGCGCCGTTCTCGATGGCGGAGGCGAGCACGATCGGCTTGAAGGTCGAGCCCGGCTGGTAGTCCTGCCGGGTCGCGTTGTTGATCCAGTGCTCCTGCTGGCCCCGGCCGCCGTACATCGCGACGATCCGGCCGGTCTTCGGGTCCACGGAGGTGGCGCCGGCCTGGACGGCGGCGTCGACCTTGCGGTCCTTGCGGTCGAGCTTGGACTCCAGCTCCTCCTCGACCGCGTTCTCCAGGGCGGCCTGCTTCTTCTTCTCGATGCTGAGGGTGATGTCCCAGCCGCCGGCCTTGATCTGGTCGTCCGTGATGCCCTGGCGGTTCAGCTCCGCCTCGGCGGCCTGGATCAGGTAGCCCTTCTGGCCGTCCATGCCGGAGGCGGGCTTGGGCTTGATCGGGACCGGGAACTGCATGCCGGCGCGCTTGCCGGGGTCCAGCTCGCCCATCTTGACCATGTTGTCGAGGACGTAGTTCCAGCGCTCCTTGGCGAAGGCCTTGCCGCGCTCGGTGGCGATGGCCCAGTCGTAGCCGTTGGGCGACTGGAGGAGCGCGGCGAGGTAGGCGCCCTGCTCCAGGGTGAGCTTGTCGGTGTTGACGCCGTAGTACGCCTGGGCCGCGGCCTGGATGCCGTACGCGCCCCGCCCGTAGTAGCTCGTGTTCATGTAGCCGGCGAGGATCTCCGGCTTCTTCATGCTGCGGTCGACCTTGAGGGCGATGACCAGTTCCTTGAGCTTCCGGGTGACCGTCTGCTCCTGGTTCAGGTAGTAGTTCTTGACGTACTGCTGGGTGATGGTCGAACCACCCTGCTTGCCCTTGCCGGTGACGGTGTTGAGGAGGCCGCGGCCGAGGCCCTTCACGTCCACGCCGTTGTCCTTCTCGAAGGACATGTTCTCCGCGGCGATGAACTCGTTCTGGATCGGCTTGGGGATCTGCTCGATGGAGAGGATGACGCGGTTGACCTCGCCGGTGCGCGCCATCACCGAGCCGTCGGACCACCGGTAGATGTTGCTCTGCAGGGTCGCCTGGTCGTTGGGCTGCGGCACGGGCAGGTAGAAGTAGAAGCCGATCAGCAGGCCCATGCCGACGAGGAGGGCCCCGAGGAGGGTGCCGAGCACCTTCTTCCACGTGAAGAACCGGCGTATGCCGCTCTTCTGGCCCCGGGTACGCGGCGCCCGTCGCGCCCCGCGCTGCTTCTGAGCGCGTCGCGCTTCTGCTCGGCCCATCGCTCCTGCTCCGCTCGTGTACCCCCGGTGTCAGCTCACGAAGCTAACACCGACGGAATGGACAAAGGTCGGCCAATCCGGTCTTTTCCGGACGTGAGAATGAGCACCCACCCCGATGGAACCGACGCATGGAGTGTGCGGGGGGTTGCTGTGAGCCAAAAAAGTGATATCACTTTGCTAAGCAGAGTGACCGATTGAAACGGGGCGGACCGTGACGAACACCAACGAACCGAACGACACCGCGGTGGACTCGGTCCTGCCCGACCCGGAGGTGCGCGAGTTCCCCGCGCACAGCGTCGGCGGCGGCACCGCACTGCTGTGCGGCCTGCTCGGGCTCACGGCCGGCGTCCTGCTCGTGGTGTTCGGCGCCACCGCGCTGACCGGCGGCGGCAAGGCGGCCGTGATCGTCGCGGGCGTCCTGCTGGCACTGATGGCCTTCGTGATGATGTGCGGCCTCAACTCCGTGGCTCCCGGCGAGGCCCGGGTGGTCCAGCTCTTCGGCCGCTACCGCGGGACGATCCGCACCGACGGCCTGCGCTGGGTGAACCCGCTGACCTCGCGGGAGAAGATCTCCACCCGGGTGCGCAACCACGAGACGGCCGTACTGAAGGTCAACGACGCGTACGGCAACCCGATCGAGCTGGCGGCCGTCGTGGTGTGGAAGGTCGAGGACACCGCGCAGGCCACCTTCGAGGTCGACGACTTCGAGGAGTTCGTCTCGGTCCAGGCCGAGTCCGCGGTCCGGCACATCGCCATCGAGTACCCGTACGACGCCCACGAGGACGACGTCCTCTCCCTGCGCGAGAACGCCGAGGAGATCACCGAGAAGCTGGCCGTCGAGCTGTCGGCGCGGGTCACCGCGGCGGGCGTGCGGATCATCGAGTCCCGCTTCACCCACCTCGCGTACGCCCCGGAGATCGCCTCCGCGATGCTCCAGCGGCAGCAGGCCGGCGCGGTGGTCGCGGCCCGGCGCCAGATCGTCGAGGGCGCGGTCGGCATGGTCGAGCTCGCCCTGACCCGGCTGGCGGAGGAGGACATCGTGGACCTGGACCCGGAGCGCAAGGCCGCGATGGTGTCGAACCTGATGGTCGTGCTCTGCGGTGACCGTGCCGCGCAGCCGGTCGTGAACACGGGCACCCTGTACCAGTGACCCCTCCAGGGAAGGACCCCGCCGCCGCACCCCCGCCGGATCCCGGCGGGAGCGGCCGGCCCGCGCGCGCCGCGGACCGGCCCGCCAGGGCGGCGCGGGCGGAGCGCAAGCAGGTGCTGCTGCGGCTGGACCCGCAGGTGTACGACGCGCTGGCGCGCTGGGCGGGCGACGAGCTCCGCTCGGCCAACGCCCAGATCGAGTTCCTGCTGCGGCGGGCACTGGCGGAGTCGGGGCGACTGCCCGGCGACGCGGCCCCCATCGCCCCCAGAGGGCGCCCCCGCAAGTCCCCCGATCCCTGACCCGAAGCCCCCTCGGCGTGCCGAGGGGGCTTCGCGCATGCCGTGCGCAGCCGGGTCCTGAGTCCCGTTCCGAACCGTGACACAACGCTCCGACCTGCACGGACAGCCCATCCACGCCAACCTATGCACCGGGTGTATACATCAAGGGTATACACCGCGTGTACAGTCGTCGGCATGTCCATCGGCCACACCCTCCTCGGCCTGCTAGAGGCCGGCCCACGTCACGGTTACGACCTCAAGCGCGCCTTCGACGAGAAGTTCGGGCACGACCGCCCGCTGCACTACGGGCAGGTCTACTCGACCATGTCCCGGCTGCTGAAGAACGGCCTCGTCGAGGTCGAAGGCATAGAGGCCGGCGGCGGCCCCGACCGCAAGCGCTACGCCATCACCGACGCCGGCATCACCGACGTCGAGGAATGGCTCGCCCAGCCGGAGAAGCCCGAGCCGTACCTCCAGTCGACCCTCTACACCAAGGTCGTCCTCGCGCTCCTCACCGGACGCAGCGCCGCCGACCTCCTCGACACGCAGCGCGCGGAGCACCTCCGCCTCATGCGCATCCTCACCACCCGCAAGCGCAAGGGCGACCTCGCCGACCAGCTCGTCTGCGACCACGCCCTGTTCCACCTCGAAGCGGACCTGCGCTGGCTGGAACTCACCGCCGCCCGGCTCGACCAGCTCGCCCAGGAGGTACGCCGATGAACCCCGCCGGCTCCCTGCTCACCGCCACCGACCTGCGCAAGGCGTACGGGCCCACCAACGCCCTCGACGGCGCCGCCTTCTCCATCCACCCCGGCGAGGTCGTCGCCGTCATGGGCCCCTCGGGCTCCGGCAAGTCGACCCTGCTGCACTGCCTGGCCGGCATCGTCACGCCCGACTCCGGATCCATCACCTATGCGGGCCGGGAACTGACCGACATGAGCGACCGCGAGCGGTCCGCCCTGCGCCGCAGCGAGTTCGGCTTCGTCTTCCAGTTCGGCCAGCTCGTCCCCGAGCTGACCTGCGTCGAGAACGTGGCCCTCCCCCTCCGGCTCAACGGCGCCAAGCGCAGGGAGGCCGAGCGCACCGCCCTGGAGTGGATGGCGCGCCTGGAGGTGGACGGCCTCAAGGACAAGCGCCCCGGCGAGGTCTCCGGCGGCCAGGGCCAGCGCGTCGCCGTGGCCCGCTCCCTCGTCACCGGCCCCCGCGTGCTCTTCGCCGACGAGCCCACCGGCGCCCTCGACTCCCTCAACGGCGAGCGCGTGATGCACCTGCTCACCGAGGCCGCCCGGTCCACCAACGCGGCCGTGGTCCTGGTCACGCACGAGACCCGGGTCGCCGCGTACTCCGACCGCGAGATCGTCGTACGGGACGGCCGCTCCCGCGACATGGAGCGCGTCATATGAGCCTCCGCACCTGGTCCCAGGACCTCCGGATGGGCGCCAGGTTCGCCCTCGGCGGCGGCCGCGAGGGCTGGACCCGCACCCTCCTCACCGCCGTCGGCGTCGGCCTGGGCGTGGCCCTGCTCCTGGTCACCACCGCCCTCCCCAGTGCCCTCCAGGCCCGGGACGTGCGCTCCGACGCGCGCAGCACGTTCACCGCTCCCACGGCGGAGGCACCCGGCCCCGGCACCCTGCTCGTCGCCGAGGCGGACTCCACGTTCCGCGAGTACGACGTCTACGGCCGCCAGCTCCAGCCCGAGGGCCCGGACGCCCCCCTGCCGCCCGGCCTGAAGAGCTTCCCCGGCACCGGCGAGCTCGCCGTCTCCCCCGCCCTCGCCGAGCTGCTGAAGTCCTCCGAGGGCAGGCTGCTGCGCGAGCGCCTCAACGGGACGATCGTCTCCGTCATCGGCGACGAGGGCCTGATCGGCCCCAACGAACTCGCCTTCTACCAGGGCCAGGACAGGCTCCAGCCGGACGGCACCCACATCAAGCGGGTCACCGGCTTCAAGAACGACGCCGTGCCCGAGCCGCTCGACCCCATCCTCACCCTCCTCCTGACCATGGTCTTCGTGGCCCTGCTGATGCCGGTGGCCGTGTTCATCGCCGCGGCCGTCCGCTTCGGCGGCGACCGCCGCGACCGCCGGCTGGCGGCCCTGCGGCTGGTCGGCGCCGACGGCCGGATGACCCGCCGCATCGCCGCGGGCGAGGCGGCCACGGGCTCCGTGCTCGGGCTCGGCCTGGGCGCCGTCTTCTTCCTGTTCGTACGGCACTTCGCCGGCGAGGTCACGCTCATGCAGCGCAGCGTCTTCCCCGCCGACCTCAACCCGACCCTGTGGCTCGCGGCCCTGGTCGCCGTGGCGGTACCGGCCGCGGCCGTCGCCGTCACCCTGCTCGCCCTGCGGGGCGTGGTGATCGAGCCGCTCGGGGTGGTCCGTACCGCCAAGCCGGCCAGGCGCCGCATCTGGTGGCGCCTGCTGATGCCCCTGGGCGGGCTCGCCCTGCTCGTCCCGCTGATGGGACGGGGCAACGAGGAGGGGCAGTTCAACCAGTGGCAGGTCATCGGCGGTGTCGTCCTGCTGCTGGTCGGCATCACGGCGCTGCTGCCCTGGCTGGTCGAGAAGACCGTGGCCCGCCTCGGTGGCGGCGGGGTCTCCTGGCAGCTGGCCGTACGCCGCCTCCAGCTCGGCAGCAGCACCGCGGCCCGCCTGGTCAACGGCATCGCCGTGGCCGTCGCCGGCGCCATCGCGCTCCAGATGCTGTTCGCCGGCGTCGAGGGCGAGTACACCAGGGACACCGGTCAGGACACGCGGCGGGCGGCCGTCTCCGTACACATCCCGTCCGGCAGCGAGTCGGCCCGCCGGGCCGACGGCATCGCCCGGGAACTGGGCTCGATCGAGGGCGTCACCAGGTCGACGCCGCTGAGCACCTCCGACCTCGCCCTCAAGGCCAAGGACCCGGAGCAGAGCGCGTCCCTGACCGTCGGAACCTGCGCGGCCCTGAGCGAACTCGCGACGCTGCCCTCCTGCAAGGACGGCGACACCTTCGTGCTCCAGGGCGGGGACACGTACGGCACCGACATCTCCGCGCTCACCGTGCCGGGCACCCGTCTGTTCGCCGGGCCCGTCTACGGCGACGACCCCGCCGCGCACCAGGCGGTGCGGTGGACCCTGCCGAAGGACGCCCGTCCCGCGCCCTCGCGCAAGGACCCCACGGGCGTCATGCGCTCCGGTGTGCTGGCCACCCCCAAGGCCGCGCCGAAGAACCTGGGCGACCGCCTGTACACCACCGTGTACGTCCAGATCCCGCCCGGGAACCCGGACGCGCTGGAGCGGGTCCGCACCAAGGTCTTCCTGACGGACCCGATGATGACCGCCTTCACGGCCGTCGCCACCCAGCAGTCCAACCGCTTCGCCACCATCCGCACCGGCCTCTTCATCGGCGCCACGGGCGTGCTGGTGCTGATCGGCGCGAGCATGCTGGTCTCGCAGCTGGAGCAGCTGCGGGAGCGCAGGAAGCTGCTGTCGGCCCTGGTGGCCTTCGGCACCCGCCGCTCCACGCTCAGCCTGTCGGTGCTCTGGCAGACGGCGGTGCCGATCGGCCTGGGCCTGCTGCTGGCCACCGCGACCGGCCTCGCGCTGGGCGCCGTACTGATGCGGATGACGAACGTCGCCGTGTCGGTCGACTGGGCCTCGGTGGCCGCGATGACGGGCATCGGCGCCGGCGTGGTGCTGCTGGTGACCGCGCTCAGCCTGCCGCCGCTGCTGCGGCTGATGCGGCCGGACGGCCTCCGCACCGAATAGGGGCGGAGTGCCTAGTCCGTGAGCCAGACCGGCAGGGGGCGGACCGCCTCCCGCAGGGCCGCCGCCAGTTCGGTGAACTCCCCCTGCCGCGCCGTCCCGGTGCGCATCGCGAAGGCGATCCGCCGGGACGGCGCCGGTTCGGCGAAGTACCCCGTGGACAGGTACTCGTTGCGGGTGGTCTCCAGCCGCAGGGCGGTGCGCGGCAGCAGCGTCACCCCGAGCCCGCCGGCCACCAGCTGGACCAGTGTGGAGAGCCCGGCGGCCGTGGTGGTGACCGCGGCGCCCTCCTCCCGGCCCGCCTCGCGGCAGATGTCGAGGGCCTGGTCGCGCAGGCAGTGGCCCTCGTCGAGCAGCAGCAGGTTCAGTCCGCGCAGCTCCTCGCGGGGGATGTCGCGGCGGCCGGCCAGTTCGTGGTCGCGCGGCGCGACGAGTACGAAGTCCTCGTCGAACAGCGGGATCTCGGTGACCCCGGGCACGCCGAGGGGCACCGCGAGCAGCAGCAGGTCGAGCCGGCCCCCGGCCAGCCCGTCGAGCAGCGAGGCGGTCTGCTCCTCGTGGACCTGGAGGTCGAGGCGCGGGTAGCGCCGGTGGATCAGGGAGAGGACGGTGGGCAGCAGGTACGGCGCAACCGTCGGGATCACCCCGAGGCGCAGTGCGCCGGTGAAGGGCGCGCGGACCGCCTCCGCCTCCTCCATCAGCCCGCCGACCGCGTCGAGCACGGTCCGGGCCCGGGCGGCGATGCGTTCCCCGGCGGGCGAGAGCAGCACCTTGCGGGTGGTCCGCTCCAGCAGCCGGACGCCGAGCGCCTCCTCCAGCGCGGAGACGGCGCCGGACAGGGCCGGCTGGCTCATTCCGATCGCCGCGGCGGCGTCGCGGAAGTGCAGGTGCTCGGCCACGGCCGCGAAGGCGCGCAGCTGTGCGAGCGTGGGAGCTTTGGGTCCTCTATTACCGACAGCCACTGATAGGTACCTCCGATCACCATCGTAGAGCTTGGCTATTTCTGCAATCAATGCAGCTGTGCCAGCATGTGAGATCCGTCCAACCCTCACGGAAGACCCCATTCCGCCCCACAAGGGCCGGGGCCTTCCCTCCCGCAAGGAGTGCATGTGCTCACCGTCGGTGACAAGTTCCCCACGTACGATCTGACCGCCTGCGTCTCGCTGGAGGCCGGCCAGGAGTTCGCGCAGATCGACCACAAGACCTACGAGGGCAAGTGGCGCGTGGTGTTCTTCTGGCCGAAGGACTTCACCTTCGTCTGCCCGACCGAGATCGCCGCGTTCGGCAAGCTGAACGACGAGTTCCTCGACCGCGACGCGCAGATCCTGGGCGTCTCCGGCGACTCCGAGTTCGTGCACCACGCCTGGCGCAAGGACCACGCCGACCTGCGTGACCTGCCCTTCCCGATGCTGGCCGACTCCAAGCACGAGCTCATGCAGGCCTGTGGCGTGCAGGGCGAGGACGGCTTCGCGCAGCGCGCCGTCTTCATCGTCGACCAGAACAACGAGATCCAGTTCTCGATGGTGACCGCCGGTTCCGTGGGCCGTAACCCCAAGGAGGTCCTCCGGGTCCTCGACGCCCTGCAGACCGACGAGCTGTGCCCCTGCAACTGGACCAAGGGCGAGGACACCCTCGACGCCGGCAAGCTCCTGGCCGGTGAGTGAGCATGGCCCTCGATGAGCTGAAGGCCGCCGTACCGGACTTCGCCAAGGACCTGAAGCTGAACCTCGGTTCGGTCATCGGCAACCAGGACGCCCTCACCGAGCAGCAGCTCTGGGGCACCGTCCTGGCCTGCGCGATCGCCTCGCGCTCGCCGAAGGTCCTGCGCGAGCTGGAGCCCGAGGCCAAGGCGAAGCTCAAGTCCGAGGCGTACACGGCCGCCAAGTCGGCCGCCGCCATCATGGCGATGAACAACGTCTTCTACCGCACCCGCCACCTGCTCTCCGACCCGGAGTACGGCACGATGCGGGCCGGTCTGCGGATGAACGTCATCGGCAACCCGGGCGTGGACAAGGTCGACTTCGAGCTGTGGTCCCTCGCCGTCTCCGCGATCAACGGCTGCGGCCAGTGCCTCGACTCCCACGAGCAGGTGCTGCGCAAGGCGGGCGTGGACCGCGAGACGATCCAGGAGGCCGTCAAGATCGCCGCGGTGATCCAGGCCGTGGGCGCCACCCTCGACGCCGAGGCCGTGCTCGCCGAGTAGCGGACCCCCGCAACGCCGGACCCCCGCCGCCGCCCTGAGGCGGCAGCGGGGGTCCGGTGCGTCTTCAGTCCTGCTTCTCCTTCTGCCGCAGCACGTCCAGCAGGGCCCGGGCGTCCTCGATCATCGCCGCCTTGACCGAGGTGTCGTCGAGCGGGTCCTTCGGCTGTTCCCCCGAAGGCTCCTCGGAGGACCAGTTCCAGTTGGTGGCGGTCTCCACCACCAGGACGGCACCGCCGTCCACCACCCTCAGCTGCGGCCCGCGGTAGTCGCCGCCGCTGAACATGACCGCGTTCTCCCCCAGCCCCGGCACCTGCTCGGGCGTGGCCGGCTCCAGGCCGCCCCACCGCATGTCCTCGGAGTCCGCGTCGAACTCCGGTTCCGGGTCGGTCTTCTTGTGCAGCGTGAGGGTGAAGTAGGCCTCGTACGAGCGCGACCAGCCGTTCTTCGGCTCCTTCTCCTGCCCCATCAGCGTGCACGTGAACCGGTCGACCGCCGGGTGCTCGTTCTCCCGCCGGATGGTCCGCTCCGTCAGGTTGCCCATCAGCCCGGTCAGGGCCTTCGGCTTCACCTCGTCGCACAGGTTCAGCGGCGTCCGGTACGCGATCACCGGCGCCTCCGGCTCCCCCGAGCCGTAGACGTACAGGCCGCCCGCCCACACCGCGGACGCTGCCGCGGCACCGCCCAGTGCCCACAGCCACCGGGCCGCCGGGCGCCGCCCGCGCGCCGGCGGCGGCTCGGGCTCCGCCGTGCCGGACCCGCCGCGCTGGTCCTCGTATCCCCCGTCGAGCTCAGGCTCGGATATCACCGTTCGTTTCCCCCTGGTCGGCCGGAGCCGCGACGATCGCCGTCGCCCCGTGGGGGCCCGGACCGATCCGCAGCTCTTGTTCCCGGGAGAACGCCCGCAGGTAGACGACCACCGTGTTCGTGACCGCGACCAGCGGGACCGCGACCACCGCGCCCCCGATCCCGGCGATCATCCCACCCGCCGCGACCGACAGCACCACCGCCAGCGGGTGCACGCGCACCGCCCGGCCGAGGATGAACGGCTGGAGGACGTGGCCCTCGATCTGCTGCACGGCGAGGACGACGAGCAGCACCATCAGGGCGGTGAACACGCCCTGCGTCACCAGCGCCACGAGCACCGCGAGGGCACCCGAGATCACCGCGCCGACGAGCGGGATGAAGGCGAAGAGGAAGATGAACACGGCCAGCGGCACGGCCATCGGGACATCGAGGAAGTAGAGGCCGAGGCCGATGAAGATGGCGTCGATCAGAGCCACGATCACGGTGCCGCGCACGTACGCCGTGAGGGTCCGCCAGGCGCGCGGGCCGGCGCCCGCGACGCCGGGCCGGGCGATGGCCGGCACCAGGCCGAGGGTCCACTGCCAGATGCGGCGGCCGTCGTAGAGCAGGAAGAGCGTGGAGAACATCGCGAGCAGGATGCCGGTGAGCGCCTCGACCACCACCGTCACGCCCTGGAGACCGGCCGAGGTGATCTCGTCGGTGTTGGTGGTGATGGTCTCCTGGAGGTTCTTCGCGATGTCGTTGATCTGCTTCTCGGTGACGTGGAACGGGCTGTCCAGCGCCCAGCGCTTGAGCTCGTCGATGCCGTCCCTGACCCGGTCGCCGAGGTCGTCGAGGTTCTCCATGACCTGCCAGACGACGAACCAGCCGACCAGCCCGATCACGACGAAGCCGAGCACCGCGGTCACCGCGGTGGCCAGGCCCCGGGGCAGCCCGGCCCGGCGCAGCCGTACGACGAAGGGCTGGAGCAGCGCAGTGACCAGGAGGGCGGCGGCGAAGGCCAGGACCACGAGGCGGACCTCGGCGATCACCCGCATCAGCACCCAGAGCATCGCGGCGACCAGCAGCAGCCGCCAGCTGACCTCGGCGGCCACGCGCACGCCCCACGGGACGACGCCGGCCGGCTCGGGCCGCACCTGGCCGGACGCGTGGGCGGCGGCCTCGGGCGGCGGCACGGGGCCGGAGCCCACCGGGCCGTCCCCCTCCGTCTCCGCCGCGACCTCCGCCCGGCGCTCGTCGAGTGCCGCTTCCACCCGGTCCAGGCCCTTGCCCAGCCTGCTGAGCCACCCTGGCTTCTTCGACATCTCGATCCCTTCCCCCCGCCCGTGAGCACGATCCCGCTCGACCGTACACGCGCACAGCCCCCCACCGAAGAACGGTGAGGGGCTGCGACGGATCCCTGGGCGGGCGGGCGGCCTAGTACCAGCCGTTGGCCTGCCAGAAGCTCCACGCTCCACACGGGCTGCCGTAGCGGACGTTCATGTAGTTGAGGCCCCACTCGATCTGCGTGGCGGGGTTGGTGCGCCAGTCGGCACCGGCCGAGGACATCTTCGAGCCGGGCAGCGCCTGCACGAGACCGTAGGCACCGGACGACGGGTTCTGCGCCCGGTAGTTCCACGTCGACTCGTGGTTGACGATGTTGCTGAAGCACTGGAACTGGCCGGCGCCCACGATCTGACGGGCCATCGCCTTGACCTGCGCGACCGTGTAGGAGCTCTGCGGCGCGAACGAGTCGGCGTCACGCGTGGCGGAGCGGCTGGCCGCTTCCTTGGCCTCGCGCTCCTCCTTCGCCTTCTCCTCGGCGGCTTCCTTCTTCGCCTTGGCGTCCTTGGCCGCCTGGATGCGCGCGGCTTCCTCGAGGGACTTCTTGGCGTCCGCGTCGGCCGCGCCGGCGAGGGCGTCGGCCTGCTGCGTCAGGGACGCAGTCTGGACCTGGGCCTGGTCGCCGAGCGGGATGTCGGTGAGGAGAGTCGTGCCGGCAGCGGTCGTCTCGAGGTCGCTCGAGGGCTGGGTGTCGCCCGCGGCGACTCCCACGACTGCACCGACGGTGGTGACCGCGGTGGCAGAGGCCACTGCGAATCCCCGGACCGAGATCCGACTCACACGGGTTCCTTCCAGCAGCGTCGCGGCGTGACCTCGCGATGCATGAGCGCCCCTGGCGCTGGCCTCCGCTTGCGATGGTCACTGGAGGCGCGGGCCCGTGGGCAACTCCCCTGGGAGGAGTGCCACATGGTGCTTCCGGGCGGCATACGGCGTCGTCTGTTGAGTTGTTGCCGTGCTGTGCAACTCCTGGGAGGTACACGGGTGCCGTATGCGGGGCCTGACGGAAGCAAGACTCTGCCGGAGGTGGACGGCGCAAGGCAATTCCCCGTTACGTGTGAAAGCTCACATCAGGCATGACGCGGAAGGTTTTTGGAAACCCCTGTGCGACACGGCGCCGCCCGGCTAGGCTCCTGTGCCTTTGCCGGGCGGCGCCAACTGGCTGTCCGTTTTAACCGGTTACGGTCAGATCGTCTCCAGCATCTCGGTCACCAGGGCCGCGATCGGCGAGCGCTCCGACCTGGTCAGGGTGATGTGCGCGAAGAGCGGATGCCCCTTCAGCTTCTCGACCACGGCGACCACTCCGTCGTACCGGCCGACCCTCAAGTTGTCGCGCTGGGCGACGTCATGAGTCAGGACAACCCGGGAGTTCGCCCCGATACGGGACAGAACGGTCAGCAGGACGTTGCGCTCCAGCGACTGCGCCTCGTCCACGATGACGAACGCGTCGTGGAGCGAGCGGCCCCGGATGTGGGTGAGCGGCAGCACCTCCAGCATGCCGCGGCCCAGCACCTCCTCGATCACCTCGCGCCCGGCCACCGCCGAGAGCGTGTCGAAGACCGCCTGCGCCCAGGGGCTCATCTTCTCGGCCTCGGTGCCGGGGAGGTACCCGAGGTCCTGGCCGCCCACGGCGTACAGCGGCCGGAAGACCATCACCTTCTGGTGCTGGCGGCGCTCCAGTACGGCCTCCAGGCCCGCGCAGAGCGCCAGCGCCGACTTGCCGGTGCCGGCCCGGCCGCCCATCGACATGATGCCGACGTCCGGATCCAGCAGCAGGTCCAGTGCGATGCGCTGCTCGGCGCTGCGGCCGTGGATGCCGAAGGCCTCGCGGTCGCCCCGTACCAGCCGGACGTTGCCGTCGGCCGTGACGCGGCCCAGGGCCTTGCCCCGCTCGGACTGGAGGACCAGTCCGGTGTGCACGGGGAATTCGGCCGCCTCCGGCACGTACAGGCGCTCCTCGGAGAAGAGGAGGTCGACCTGCTCGCCGGAGAGCGCGAGCTCGCTCATGCCGGTCCAGCCGTCGCCGGTGATGGCCAGCTCCGCGCGGTACTCCTCGGCGAGCAGGCCGACCGAGGAGGCCTTGATGCGGAGCGGCAGGTCCTTCGACACGACCGTGACGTCGTACCCCTCGGCCTGGAGGTTGCGGGCGACCGCGAGGATCCGCGAGTCGTTGTCCCCGAGCCTGAAGCCGGCGGGCAGGACGCCCGGGTCGGAGTGGTTGAGCTCGACACGCAGGGAGCCGCCCAGGTCCCCCAGCGGAATGGGGGCGTCGAGCCGGCCGTACCGGACGCGGAAGTCGTCGAGCAGGCGGAGGGCCTGACGCGCGAAGTATCCGAGTTCGGGATGGTGCCGCTTCGCCTCCAGCTCGGTGATCACGACGATCGGGAGGACGACCTCGTGTTCGTCGAAGCGGGAGAAGGCGTGCGGGTCGGCCAGCAGGACGCTGGTGTCGAGAACGTAGGTGCGCCTGTCGGGCGTGCGGCGCTTTGTGCTGGTCACCACGGAAGGACGTACCCCCTCGAGTGAGGTCGGGCCATGAAGACCGGACCGGTCATCGGCCGCAATGCCAGGGCCGATTTCCGGCCCTCCGCTTCGTACGTGCGGTCCGCACGCGCGTCCTGGTGCAAAGGGCCTCCCGGGCGGACGGCCCGGTGCCGTCCGCTGAGACTCGACGCCCGTGGATCGGGCGTCGACCTGGTTGGGATATTCCCTCGAACACGGGGTGCCATGCCATGGCATATGACGGACGCGGGGTGAATCCCAGGTGAAGGCCTTGCGTGGATGCGCTGGTGGGGGCGCGGTGGATCCCGGTGGCGCCGGGGGCCGTGGTGGCCGTGGCGGGCCGAGAGGCCGTCAGGTGCCGTAGCGCCGGTGGCGGGCCGCGTAGTCGCGCAGCGCCCGCAGGAAGTCGACCTTGCGGAAGGCCGGCCAGAAGACCTCGCAGAAGTAGTACTCGGAGTGGGCGCTCTGCCAGAGCATGAATCCGGACAGGCGCTGCTCGCCGCTGGTGCGGATCACGAGGTCCGGGTCCGGCTGGCCCCGGGTGTAGAGGTGCTCGGAGATGTGGTCGATGTCGAGCTTCTCGGCGAGCTCCTCGAAGGAGGTGCCCTTGTCCGCGTGCTCCAGCAGGAGGGAGCGGACCGCGTCGGCGATCTCCTGGCGGCCGCCGTAGCCCACGGCGACGTTGACGAGTATCCCGTCGACCCCGTGCGTGGCCTCCTCGGCCTCCTTCAGCACGGCCTGGGTCTGCGCGGGCAGGATGTCGAGGTTGCCGACGTGGTGGACGCGCCAGCGGCCGTCGGCGGCGAGGCCGCGGACGGTGTTCTCGATGATGTTCAGCAGCGGGCGGAGCTCGACCTCGGGACGGTCCAGGTTGTCCGTGGACAGCATCCACAGGGTGACGACCTCGACGTCGGTCTCGTTGCACCAGCCCAGGAGCTCGGAGATCTTGTCCGCGCCCGCCTGGTGGCCCTGCTCGGTGGTGCCGCCGGAGGCCTTGGCCCACCGGCGGTTGCCGTCGAGGATGACGCCGATGTGCTTGGGCACCGCAGCGTGATCCAGGCGGCCCTCCACGCGGCGTGCATAGAGTCGGTACACCAGGTCGCGCAGATTCACGTTCTTCCAGCCCCTCCGTGCCAAGACCCCGTGCGAATCGCTTCCCCCGACTGCGCCACATTACTGCGCCCCGGGAGGGGCGGCCCAACCCGGGATGTCACAAGTCCGTGATAGGGAGGACAACGTGACTGATAACAATCCCTATCGGGCAGCAGCAGAGCGGTACGACTCGATGGAGTACCGCCGCACGGGCCGCTCCGGCCTCAAGCTCCCCGCCATCTCCCTGGGCCTCTGGCACAACTTCGGCGACGACCGTTCGCTGGAATCCCAGCGGGCCATCCTGCGCCGCGGCTTCGACCTCGGCGTCACGCACTTCGACCTGGCGAACAACTACGGACCGCCGCCCGGCTCGGCCGAGCTGAACTTCGGCAAGATCTTCGCCCAGGACTTCGCCGCGTACCGCGACGAGCTGGTGGTCTCCACCAAGGCCGGCTACCTGATGCACCCCGGCCCGTACGGCGAGTGGGGCAGCCGCAAGTACCTGCTCAACTCGCTCGACGCCTCGCTCCGCCGGATGGGGCTCGACCACGTCGACATCTTCTACTCGCACCGCTTCGACCCGGAGACCCCGCTGGAGGAGACCATGGGCGCCCTCGCGTCCGCGGTCCAGCAGGGCAAGGCGCTGTACGTCGGCGTCTCCTCCTACACGGCGGAGCAGACCCGCGAGGCCGCCGGCATCCTGCGCGAGATGGGCGTGCGCGCGCTGATCCACCAGCCCTCCTACTCCATGATCAACCGCTGGACGGAGGAGGACGGCCTGCTCGACACCCTGGAGGAGGCGGGCATGGGCTGCATCTCCTTCGCACCGCTGGCCCAGGGCCTGCTCACCGGCAAGTACCTCAAGGGCATCCCGGCGGGCTCCCGCGCCACCCAGGGCAAGTCCCTCAACCCGGACCTGATCTCGGACGAGGTGCTGCGCCGGCTCAACGGCCTGAACGAGATCGCCGCCCGCCGCGGCCAGTCGCTGTCCCAGCTGGCCCTGAACTGGGTGCTGCGCGACGAGCGGATGACCTCGGCCCTGATCGGCGCGTCCAGCGTGTCGCAGCTGGAGGAGAACGTCGCGGCGCTGTCCGGCGCGCCCCTGACGGAGGAGGAGCTGAAGGAGATCGACTCCTTCGCCGTCTCCACCCCGGGCACCAACATCTGGGCCCAGCGCGGCTGACCACCCGCTGACCTGGGGTTTCCCGGAACCCGTCCGGAAACGGAAAACGGGCCGGTCCGTGGGGGGGATACGGACCGGCCCGAGGGGGGGGTTCCACCATAACCCTTCGTAAAGCGTGCTGCGTGCATTGCCGCGACACGATTACGCTCCGAGTCCGCCCAGGAGCAGTCCGGTGAACGCCCCGGCGGCCATGAAGGGACCGAACGGCAGGGCCGTCTTACGGCCCGCCCGGCCCCGCAGCACAAGGGCGAGGCCGTAGATCCCGCCGTAGAGGAAGCCGAGGAAGGCTCCGACGAGCAGTACCCCCCACCCGTACCACCCAAGAGCGACCCCCAGGGCGAGCGCCAGCTTGACGTCCCCGAATCCCATGCCGTTCGGGTTGATCAGGAACAGCAGGAAGTACGCCGCCCCCAGCACCAGCCCGCCCAGCAGGCCGCCCCGCCAGGACCCGGCGGCCCCCGGCGTCAGCGCGGCGGCCCCCAGCAGCGCCGCGGCCCCGGCGGCCAGCGGCAGCGTCAGCACGTCCGGCAGCCGGTGCACCGCCCGGTCCACCAGCGCCAGCAGCACGGCCATCGGTGCGAGCAGCACCCACACCGCGGCCTCCGGCACGGTCCCGGCGGCCCAGGCCAGCGCCCCGCACACCGCACCGGTGAGCACGGCGACCCGCACCGGGTGCGGCCCGTACGGGACGCCGGCGCAGCGGGCCGTACCCAGCCAGCCACCGGCCCGGCCGGTGAGCGGATGGCCCTGCGGGCAGGCGGCGCGCCAGGGCTCGCCCGGCTCGACGGCGAGCCGGTAGGCGGCGCGCGGCAGCACGAGCCCGGCGGCGGCGCCGTAGCCGACGGCGGCGAGGGTGATCAGGAGTGCGAGCACGCCCCCGACCCTAGGGAGCCCCTGGGCCCGGGTCATGGGCCCGTGGACCCATTCGCGGCAGGGCCCGCGGGGCCTAGCCTGGGCCGCGCACCCGCACGGCCCGGGCTGCGGGTGGCCCCGGGCACCACAGGTGGGTGGCCCGGAGGCACGGCTGGGAAGGGGACGCGGATGGCACGGCGCTGGCAGGACGGCAAGGGGACGCTGACGGTGGACGGCCTGGATGTGCCGGTCGAGATCGCCGCCTCCTACCGCGCCCGCACCCGGGGGCTGCTCGGGCGGGACGGGATCGAGGGGGCGCTGCTGCTGACCCCCGCGGGGAGCATCCACACCTTCCGGATGCGGTTCGCCATCGACGTGGCGTACCTCGACCGGGACCTGCGGGTCCGCGCGGTGCGTACGATGCGGCCCGGACGCCTGGGCCTGCCCCGGCCGCACTCCCGTCACGTGCTGGAGGCGGAGGCGGGACAGATGGCCCGCTGGGGGCTGCGGCCGGGCGTCACCGTGGAACTGCACCAGGTCTGAGCGGGACGCCGCGGCCGGGGCGACCACGGGCCGGACACCCCCCGGGCGGGGGCGGGGCGCACGGTAGGTTGGACCGGTTGGGCTCGGGCTGTGGTGGGGAGCGGTCGTGACGGAGAACGCGCAGGTGGCGGCGCTTGAGCGGCTGATGCCCGCGGTACACGGCGCCGACGAGGAGATCGACTGGGCGGCCGCGGAGGCCGCCTGGGGCACCCGCTTCCCGGCCGACTACGTCGCCTTCATGGCCCGCTTCGGCGCGGGCGGCATCAACGGCGAGGCGAGCGTCCTGCTGCCGCTGGCCAAGCGCGGCCCGCAGTGGGACCCGGACCAGATGGCGGAGGAGACCGCCAACGCCCGCGCCCAGTGGGCCGTGCTCGGCGGACGGGCCGCCTTCGAGGCGGACCCCGCGCACATCCTGGCCTGGGGGGTCACCGGCGGCTCGGACATACTCTGCTGGCTCACCTCCGACCCGGACCCGGACCGCTGGCCGGTGTTGGTGTGCGGGCGGCACACGGCCGAGGTGTTCGCGCTCCACCCCTACGGGATGGCGGAATTCCTGTGCCGCCTGTTCTCCGACGAGTTCGAGGTCAATCCGGTGTCCCTGGTGTTCTGGGACAGCGAGCGGCCCCAGAGCTTCGTGAACTGGCGCGAGGAGCAGCGCCGCTGGCTCGCGGGGCTCAATCCGCAGACGGGCGAGCCGGACCCGTACGCGGGGCGCTGAGGGGCCGTAAGGGGAGCGGGCGGCCGCCAAGGGAGGCGGGACGGTCCGTAAGAGGGCGGGGCGGTCCCGTAAGGGGGGCGCCGAGGGCCCGTACGCCGGCCCCCGCGCCCCGCGGGCATCCCGTACGCGTCCCCGCCCGGTCTACTCGCCGCCGATGAGCACCGTCAGCGTCCCGGAGAGCAGGGCCGCGAGGCCGCAGCCCACCGTGATCACCGCCGCCTGGCGTACGGGCGACCAGCCGGCCCCCCGCCCCGCGATGGTGGCGGTGCGCTCCGGGTCGGCCGGGTCGTAGGTGACGGTGACCGGGTCGCCGGTGCCCGTGGTCCAGGGGGCCAGGTCCCGGAACTCGACCTCCCGCCCGTCCTCCGCGGTCCGGAAGCGGAAGAAGTGCTCCCGGGCGTCGGTGTCCGAGTGGGTGACCACCCGGGCGCACTCCCCGGGCACCCGGACCCCGTGCCGCACGGTGCGCAGCACGGTCGCCAGGCGGCGCCCGTACGTCACGGCGACGACGGCGAAGAGCAGCGTCATCGCGCCGAAGAAGAGGTAGCCGCCGCCCGGGACCCGCACGCTCAGCGCACCTCGACGCTCTTGACGACGGCGGCCAGCTCGGACCCGCTGCGCGCGGCCTTCACGGTGTCCACGCGGACCGCGAACGACTGCCCCTTCGAGTCCAGGCCGGTGAGGATCAGCCCGGCGACCCGGGTGCCCTTGGGAGGTCCGCCGGGCGCGCCCGTGGCGGTGAACTCGAAGTCGATGCGCTTGGCCGCGCCGGTGCCCGCGAGCTCGATGTCGCGGGTGCCCTGGAGGGTGGAGCCGAGCTGGATGCCGGCCTCGGCGCCGATCGCGGCCTCCTCTACGGAGTCGGCGTTCGTGAAGTTCATCCGGATGCTGATCACCGCATCCTTGTGGCCGGACCGCTCGCGCACAGCCGTGGGCCCGTCCTTCGCGGCCTCCTCGCGGTAGCCGTCGGGCCCCTTGGGGTACGCGACGCTGACGGTGGGCGTCCTGAGGGTGCCCCAGCCGTCCGGGACCACGGCCTGCGGGCCGGCGCCGCCGCCCCCGCCGCCGCTCCCGCCCCCGCTCCCGCCGGCCGTGCCGCAGCCGGCGATCATCGCGGCCGCCGCGAGGGCCGTGGCGGCCGTCCTGGCGGTCTTCCATCGGGTTCCGGTCGTGCTGCTCACGCGTGCCCGCCCCTCTCCTCGGTCAGTTCGCACAGTAGCTGTAGGGGACGTAGCCGCGGGTGCCGTTGCGGGGTGCGCCCAGGAACTCGGCCTCGTTCAGCACCTCCTCCTTCTTCTCGGTGTTCACCGAGAAGCCGAGGCTGAGGCCCAGGTTGAGCTCGAAGCCGTACTCCGCGGCGTCGGTGGTGCCGGTGTAGCGGGTCCGGCTTGAGCGGCCCTTGTCGAAGAGCAACTGCCCGAAGGGGTCGTCGGGGCCGGGCCGGGTGGTGGGGGCCCGGTCTCCGAAGAGGTAGAGGAAGGGCGCCGCGTTGTCGCCGCGGCCGTCGAGCCAGGCCTGGGCGAGGGCCCGGTCGGCCGCGCCCTTGGGGCCGGGCTCGAAGCTGATCGAGTTGGTGATCACCTGGATGCCGGTGGTGTTGTTCGTGCCCTTCACGCCGGCGCTGCCGCCGCGCTTGTCGTCGTCCTTCTTGCCGTTGTCGCCGCCGCCCTTGACCCCGTCCTTGGTGCCGCCCTCCTCGATGGTCTGGGTCATGTCGATGCGGATCAGCTCGCCGGTCTTCTTGTCGTACGTGACGGTCAGCGCGCCGGTGCGGACGGTGGTGGCGCCCGCCTCGCCGCTGAGCCCGCCCGCCTCGTACCCGACCTTGGTGCCGTACTCCAGGGCGGCGGTGTACGTGTAGGACTTGGTGCCCTTGAAGTCGTTGTCGGTCCAGGTGGCCTCGGGCGAGAACTTGAAGTTGCCTCCGAGGGTGGCGCTGAGCTTCTTCTCGTCGGCGGCGGAGAGCTTCAGGCCTGCGCCGGCGGAGAGTTCGAGGCCGACCTTGCCGTAGCCGATGTGGCGGTCGCCGAGCTTCTCCTCGACGCGCTTGCGGATGCGCTCCTCCTCGGCGAGCGGGCCCTTGCCGAAGATGGCGAGGATGCCGTTGCCGAGGCTGGCGTCGGCGCCGCCGGGGGACTTGCGCATCGTCTCGTACATCTTGAGCTTTTCCAGGTCGTCGCGGAACCGGGCGGCCTCCTCGGGGCTGCGGAAGACCCAGGTGTCGCCGTTGGTGACCTTGATGCCGGCGCCGAGTTCGACCTTGTCGGCACCGAACCTGCCGACCTTCATACCGGGCTTGAAGTCCTTCTTCAGGGCGGCGGACGCGGCGTCCGTGAAGGTCACGAAGACGTACTGGTCCCTGCCGTCGATCACCCCGTCGCCGTTGACGTCCTCCTTGGCCTGGAAGACCTGCTGCTGGAAGCCGTACTCCTGGCCCCACTCGAAGAACAGCACCTTGGCCTTGGAGCCGGCCTTGTCGGTGACGCTGGAGAGCTGGCACAGCGGGGGTTCGAAGTCGGCGTCGGTCAGCGGGGGTCCGCCGGCCTGGTTCCCGCCGCCCGCGCAGCCGCCCGTACCGCCGCCGAGGGCGCCGACCGCGCAGAGCAGGCGGGTGGTGAGGGAGCCGCCGATGCCGGCGGCCCCGATGCCGAGGACCAGGGCGCCGACGAGCAGGACGGAGCCGAGGTACTCCATGGCGGTGGCGCCGCGGTCGTACGGGGAGCGGCCGTACGGGGGGCGGCCGTACTGGGTTCCTCCGTACGGAGAGCGCCGGCCGGCGTACGGGCCTCCGGCGGCGCGGTCGGTGCCGGGCTCGGGGTCGGGCTCGCGCAGCCGGGCCACCGCGACGCCCGTGGCGGTACCGGCCGCGACCACGGCGCAGGACATCAGCACGCCCTCGACGCCCGCCCGGTCCCGCTGGATGGCCAGGTTCAGCACCTGGGCGACGGCCGGCACGGCGCAGGCGGCCAGCAGGTGGCGGCCCCGGTGGTGGCGGTGCGGGGCCGGATGGGCGGCGGCCGCGGCCCAGGCGGCGAGCGCCACGCAGACCGCGTTGGGCAGGTGGAGCAGGAGCAGCCGCCCGCCGAAGCCCGCCAGCCGGTCCGGGTCGGCGAAGGTCCCGTAGATCCAGCCGACTTGCACGTACTCGGTGAGGCACAGGACGAGCAGTCCCGCGACCCAGGCCCGTACGAGCGCCGCTCCCGCGCCGCTCCGGTACGGGACCTCCGTGGTCCCCCGCATCCGACCGCCCTCCCCTGCCGTACCCGGAAACTGCGCAGCAGCGTCGCCCGGGCGGAAGCGGAACGCGCGGGCCCGTGGGCCCAAGACGGGGCCCAGAGGGCGGCTGGGCCCGGGTGTGGGCCCCTGGGCCGCGCTCCGCCGGCCCGGCGGACAAACGGGATGCAACGGCGGTCTACGCGCGTGGGAATTGTCGATCAGATGTCGGAAAACACCAGTAGGAATTCGGCCAGTTGGGGCAACCCCCACACCTGCGGTCCGAAAGGCCGGATCCCGCCGAATACGGGAGAGAATTCCGGGCGCAACGGGACACCGAGGGACACGGCAGCCCCGGGCAACCCACAACCAAGAACCGGAACCAAAGAATTTCAGGGGTTTTCGACCGTGCGACGAAGAATCTTCGGCGTGGCCGCTTCGGCGGCCGCGCTCGGCCTGCTCAGTACCCTCACCGCCTGCGGCGGTTCCGCCGGCACCGGCGACGACGTCGTCCTCCACCTGGTGGCCGCCGAATACGGCGACTCCCCCGGCACCAGCGCCAAGCCCTTCTGGGACAAGGTGACCGCCGCCTACCGCGAGCGGCACCCCGGCACCCGCGTCGAGGTGGAACTGCTGCCCTGGGCGAGCATCGACCGCGAGGTGACCCGCCGGGTCGCCGACGGCGACGCCCCCGACATGGCGCTGATGGGCGCGTACTCCGACTTCGCGGCCCAGGACAAGCTGTACGAGGCGAGCGAGCTGCTGTCGGTGTCGGCGGAGGCGAACTTCCTGCCGCCGCTGGCGGAGGCCGGGTCGGTGGGGAACCGGCTGTACGGGCTGCCCTTCGTGGCCAGCAGCCGGCTGCTGTTCTACAACGAGGAGCTCTTCGACAAGGCGGGCATCGAGCCGCCGCAGACGTGGAAGGAGCTGAAGAAGGCCGCCAAGGCCCTCAAGGACGACGGCGTGGCGTACCCGTACGCGCTGCCGCTCGGCCCGGAGGAGGCCCACGCCGAGGCGATGATCTGGGAACTGAGCAACGGCGGCGGCTGGGCCAACAACGGCGGCGGCTACGCCATCGCCTCCGAGGCCAACACCCAGACCTTCGTCTGGCTCCGGGACAACCTCGTCGGCGAGGGCCTCACCGGCCCCGTCGCCCCCGGCAGGCTGAACCGCAAGGACGCCTTCGCGGCCTTCCTGCGCGGCGAGGTCGGCATGCTGAACGGATATCCCTCGCTCGCGCACGAGGCGAAGGCGAAGGGAATTCCCGTCGGCACCGTGGAAATGCCGGTGGCGGACTGGCTGCCCAAGGGCGAGACCCCGCCCACCATGGGCGTCGCGGACTGGATGATGGCGTTCAAGCAGAACGGCAACCGCGAAGCCGTCGGCTCGTTCCTCGACTTCCTCTACGAGGACAGGAACCTCAACGAGTTCGCGAGCCGGTACCACCTGCTGCCGTCGACCACCACGGCCACCCGCGCCTCGAAGGACGCGGCGGCCGACGAGGTGGACCAGGACTTCCTCACCGCGCTGCTCGGGGCCCAGCTCTACCCCGTCAACGAGCCGTCCTGGATGAAGGTCAGCGACACGATCAAGCACAACATCGGCCGCGCGGTCGCCCCGGGCTCCGACCCGAAGGCCGTGCTGGAGGACATCGCGGAGCAGGCCCGCGGCACCGCCAAGAAGAAGTAGGACGACTGACGGTCCGCTCCTCCGGCCCTCCGGCCCCCGGTCCGCCGGTCCTCCGGTCCTCCGCTCCTCCGGTCCGTCGGTCCGTCGGGACACCACCCGCACGTCTCCCCGTACCACGTGCGCAAGGTCCCGCCCGGACAGGACTTCGGACCCGTGCCGCGGCCACCCCCGACGCGGCAGCATGGACCCCGCGGCGTCGATCCGACGCCCAGGCGGTCGTCGCCCGCACCGCGCCCACAAGGCGCCCGCGGGCCGACCCGCCCTCTCCTCCCCCTTTCGCTCCCTTCGGGCCCCTCGCCCTAGCCGAGGCTCCTGCGGAGCTGCTCGCAGCCGGAGTCCCAGGTGACCCGGCCGGTCACGGTGACCGTCTGCGCATCGGGACCGGTGCGGCCGATGCTCCACTCCGCGGTGTAGACGCCCGTGTCGCAGGCGATCCGCTTGCCCGTGGGGTGCGTCGCGCGCAGTGTGTGGTGCCGCCCCGGCTTCGCCTCCTCGAACTCCGCCACCAGCCCGCCGCGCGCGTCGCGCAGCACGGCGCGCAGGGTCACGTCGTGCTTGCCGCTCTTGCCCGCCACGACGCTCTTCTTCAGCACGGCCGCGCTGTGCACCTCGTACGCGAACTCGAAGGCCGGCTCGTACCGGGCCGTCGCGGGGTCCCCCACCTGGCCGCCCCACTCGGGCGCGCCCTTCGGCCCCGGCTTCTGCTTCTTGGCCATCTGCAGCCCCGAGTGGAGGCGGAACTGTCCGTCGAGGCGCCGGCGGCCGTCCTCGGACCACTGCTGCCGCATCTTGTCCCCGGCCGGGTCCTGCACGTACGAGCCGGAGGGCGGGGCGGCGGCCGGGGCCCCGGCGGCGGTGAGGGCCGGGGTGAGGGTGAAGAGGGCGGCGGCAGTGGTCACGAGGGCGAGCCGGATGCGCTTCATGCCGGGACAACGGGGCGCGCGTGCGGGGCCGTTACGAGGGCCGGACGGGGTTCACCCGTAAGGGCCGGGTGGGCTCCGGAGCGGTCACGGATTCGTGATATGAGTCGATCTTCGACGGTTGCCGGTCAAGGAACGCCGGAACCGATCACAGGGGGAACTCACATGACCGAGGCCGTGAACAAGAACGCGCAGGGCAGCGTCCGGGGAGCGGGGGACGGCGTCCAGGGACAGGTGGCGCCCGGCTGGGAGCCCGTACGGGACGAGCTGGCCGCGTTCGTTGCCGGGGAGCGGCACTCCCCCGAGGCCCAGCTGGTCCTGCACCACAGGGGCCGCCGGGTGGTGGACCTGTGGAGCGGTGAGGACACCGGTCCGGACACGCTCGGGACCGTCTACTCGATCACCAAGGGCGCCGCGTACCTGGTGGTGGCGCTGCTCGTGCAGGAGGGGCGGATCGGGCTGGACCGGCCGGTCTCGGCGTACTGGCCGGAGTTCACCGGGCGCGGGCTGGAGCGGCTGACCGTGCGCGAGCTGCTGGCGCACCGGTCGGGGCTGATCGGCGTCGAGGGCGGCTTCACGTACGAGGAGCTGACGGACGACGCGGCCCTCGCGGCGCGGCTGGTGCGGGCCGAGCCGTACTGGGAGCCGGGGACGCGGTACGGGTACCACGCGATGACCATCGGGGCCCTGACCGGTGAGCTGGTGCGGCGGGTGACGGGCCGTACGGTCGCCGAGGAGTACGACGAGCGGCTCCGGATCCCGTACGGCCTGGACTTCTTCATCGGGCTGCCGGAGGAGCTGGAGGAGCGCTGGGCACCGATCCTGCCGATGCTGCCGACGGACGAGCAGCTGGTGGCGCGGGCCGCGCTGGGCGGGCCGGGCGAGCTGCAGCTGGTCGCCTTCAACTGGAACACCGAGCCGCGGCTGGACCTGGTGGACTTCGCCAACGACCGGCGGGTCCGGGCCGGGGGCCCGGCGTCGTCGGGCGGGGTGGGCACGGCGCGCGGGATCGCCGGGATGTACGCGGCCGCGCTGGAGCTGCTGGAGCCGGGGACGGCGGCGGAGTGCGCGCGCCTGACCACGCCGGGCGCGGACGCGGTCGTGCCCCAGCAGGACGCCTTCGGCCTGGGCTTCGAGCGGCAGCCGGCGGTGGGCGACCGGGCCTTCGGGCACAGCGGCGCGGCCGGGGCCAACGCCTTCGCCGATCCGGCCACGGGGCTGGCGTACGCGTACACGCGCCGCCGGTTCGCCTTCCCGGGCGGTGCGGCGCCGGAGAACGACCGGTTCGCCCGGGTGGCGGTGGAGGTGGCGGGCCGGCTGGGCTGACCCGCCACGCATGGCCGCGGGTGCCTCGTACGGGGGTCAGGCCTGGCCGGTCTCGAAGCGGCTGACCTTGCCGCCCGGGGTGACGGTGAACCGCCAAGCGGTTCGCATCTCGCCCCAGGTGTCGTTGCGGTAGCCGACGACCAGGGACCGGCCGCCGTCGGACTCGGTCTGCACGTCCATGTGGCCGTTCGAGCCGAAGATCTCGCGGTCGGTCCACTCCTTCAGGTCGCGTTCCGACCCGTCGTCGGACATGGTCGCGTCGGGGGTGAGCAGGTCGAAGAACGCCTGCCGGTCGTGGCTGTTGACGGCCGCCACGAAGGCGGCGACGGCGGGGTCGCTGAGCTTGCCGGGGGCGATGGACACGGGGGCTCCTGAGGGTGGGCAGGACCGAACGGAAGACGAACCCCCTCAGGGAACCCCCCGGGCCCCCCGACCGGCCGGACCCTCACCCGGTCGCCGGACGACGGGCGTGTCAGGGCCGGCGTGCCTCAGGAACCGGGTTTGTCCCGCACGGGGAAGTCGGTCTTCCGCCCCTGCTCCTTCAACTCCCCCAGGAACCGGTCCAGGGCGGTGACGGTCTGGCCACGGCTGCCGCCGCCGTCGTGGAAGAGCACGGTGCCGCCCTTCTTCGGCAGCTCCTGGTGGATGTTGTTCATGATCGCGGCGACACCCGGCTTCTCGAAGTCCTTGGTGTCGACGTTCCACCCGAGCGGCCGCATCCCGTTCGCGGCGGCGATCCGCCGGCTGTCGGGCGTGAAGGCCCCGCCGGGGGCCCGGTAGTAGTCCACCCGCGCGGTCCCGCCGGCGGCCTGCTCGATCAGCTTCTTCGCGTCCAGGATCTCCTTCTCCTGGTACGCCACCGGCTTCTTGTCCATGCCGGTGTCGTGGGACATGGTGTGGTCGCAGAGCCGGTGCCCCTCGGCGACGACGCGCCTGACGAGGCCGGGGTACGCCTGGGCCTGCGGCCCGACCATGCAGAAGACCGCCTTCACCTGGTGCTCCTTGAGCACCTCCAGCACCTTGGGCGTCCAGGCCGGGTCGGGGCCGTCGTCGATGGTGACGTTCACCGCGTCGCCGCCGCCCTGCGGCGCGTGCGCGATGCCCTGCGGCACCTGCTTCAGGGCCGGGGGCGCGGCGGGGTTCTTGTCCTCCTGGGGGCCCTTCTCGTGGACCACGGGCCGGGTGCCGCCGTGCGATTCGGCCTCCGAGGCCGTGATCTCGGTCGCGCCCCACACGGCCGCCGCGAGCGCGACGGCCGAGGCCACGACCACGGCCTGGTTGGTGTACTTCGGCTTGCGTATCTTCGCCATCTTCATCCGTCGTTCCTCCCGCCCATGATGACGTGACCCCCCAACAGGAGGTTGCAGCGGCCCCCATGACCAAACGGCAACAAACCGAACTCGGGACCAAAGGCCCGACCAGGCCTTTATCCCTTCCCCACCTTCAGGCGCTGAAGACCCGGCGCACCCACTCGTCACCGGCGGGCGGCACGAAGAAGTAGCCCCCGCCGACGGTCAGCGTGTACTTGGCCATGGCCTCGGCACCGGCGAGCCGGGCCTGCACGGCCTCGAACCCGGCCGCCAAGTCGCGCTGGAAGCAGGAGAAGAGCATTCCGCGGCCGTCGGCGCCGTGGTCGTAGCCGTAGCTGCGGCGCACGAGGGGTGGCGGGTTGCGGCGGTCGGGCGCGGCCAGCCGTACGTGGGAGTCGAGCGGGGTGACCCGCCCGCGCGGATCGGCGGCGAACTCGGGGCGCTCGCCGGCGGGCGTCCCGTCCAGCCAGCGCCCGTCCCTCCGCCGCCCGATGATCCGCTCCTGCTCCTCGACGGAGTCCTTGTCCCACAGGGCGGTCGCGAGCTGCACGATCCGCACCACCTGGTAGCTCCCGCCGACGGCCCACTCCGGCTCGCCGTCGCCGGACCGTACGAGCGCCCGCTCGGCGATCCCCCGCTCCCCGTCGGGGTTCCCGAACCCGTCGTCGAAGTGGAACGGATTCCGCGCCATCCCGCGGCCGGCCTCTTCCCTGGCCTGTTCCCGGAACCCCTCGATGCGCCACCGCACTTCCCAGCCGGTCGTACTGCGCAGCACCCGGTCGACGGCGCTGCGCACCTCTGCCGCGCTCTTCCCACCGACCTGCACGAGCACGTCACCACCGGTCCGCCGGGGATCGAGCACGTCCCCGGCGAAGGCGGGCATGGCCCGCAGCTGCCGGGGGCGCCGCCGGGCCATCCCCCGGAACGCCCCCTCACTGAAGGCGATGCCGCTGCTCTCGGGAAGGCCCCGCAGTACGGCGGCCACCTCGGCCCGCCGTACCCCGCGAGGGGCGTCGAGCGCGACCACTCCCACCTGCGGCGCCGGCTCAACCCCTGTCAGCTGCGAGGGCCATACCGAGGTGCCCTCCGTCGCACAGCCGGCGGCAGCCGTGCCGCCGAGCAACACGCCCGGCACCCCGGCCAAGACGGCCCGCCGCCTCATCTCACCCTCACGAGTTCGCCGACAGGTTGTGCCAAGAGTGACCGCATGTACCTCGACAGGATTCATTCCTGCGACGCGTGTCAGCGACGGCGAAGGCCGAGACAAGGACGCGAAATGCTCTCACATACTCGCCGGGAGGGAGCTGGACAATCCTTCCCAAACGCTCACGAGGAGGATCCAGGGAGATCATCACCGCAGGGTTGGCTGTCGGCTTAACCCCTGACTGCCTCACACCCTCACGACCATCTTCCGCCGTCAGGTGAGCCTGCATCGCGTAGCTGACAACCTCCCTCAGCACACGCTTCTGCTCATTCTGCGGAAGGCCGGAGAACCAAACCGCGCCTTCGTCGAGACCTCGGAGGCCCTGCGCGATCTCGTTGATGATTCGCTCGGACTCTTTCACGGCCATCACCCTCGGGGCTCGAAAATGACGTGCGGCAACGAAGGATCAAGCTCCGCATAGTCATCGACGTTCGTGTTCGGATTGTAGCTCTGCCAAAAATCCCGCCCTCGACCGCTGCCTTCGCCTGATCCTGTCCCGCGCGGCAGTGAATTCTTGACGCCGTGTCGCTTCCTTGACGGGCCGTCCAAGATGAAGTCCCAATCAGACTCGGGGCCAAAGCCCTTCGGGTTGTCGACCGTCCGCGGCCCCCTCGCCCGGCTGCCGACCACAATGATCGGGCGGCCGAGTTTGTCCGCGGCGTTCTGAATGCGCTTGGCGTCACGCGGGCTCATTCCCACGTCGGACCATGTCCTACGCCCACAGTTGTGGACCAGGACCGGTGTCGGACCAGCCAGGGCGTAATAGGTGTGGGGCCCAGCGACCGTGAGGTTGAAGACCTCGCCCAATCCCGTGTGGTGGGCGACCGCCGTGACGCGGACGAAGGTGCCGGCCGAAGTCCGGAGCCAGGTGCCTGCCGTCAGGGCGGAGGCCGGGGTCCAGGTTGCGGTGGACGCGACCCAGAAGGGGTGGCCTTCCGTGGCCGTGAGGGTGGAGCGGGTGCCGTCCGGGGCCGATACCTCGATGTCCACGAGTTGCTTCTCGCCCGAGCCCTGGATCAGGGCCGTGACCGGCTGGGCGCTGGTCTCCCCCGTCTCCGGGTCCGTGGCCAGGAGGCGGTCGCCCACCGCCACGTCGGCGATCCGCTTGCGGGAGCCGTCCGCCATCAGGACTGGCGTATCGGGGGTGAAACTGTTGCCGAGGCCGCAGCCCGGCATGGCCCACTTGGCACCGGCCCAGGCGCCCAGCATGCCCATCGCGCAGCCCATGGCCGCCGCGCGGCCGACCTGGGCCCAGTTGGTCTTGCGCCCGGAGAGCCGCTGGGAGCCCCAGTCGAGCAGGCCGTCGAGCACTCCGCCGCCCACGCACCCGAGCAGGAGGGGGTTGTTGCCCGTGGGGTCCGTGTACGTCGTCGGGGACGACAAGGCGTACTCGTACAGGTTCGGGCCGCCCGCGAAGCCGCTCGGGTCCTGCGAGATGAACCGGCCCGTCTCCGGGTCGTAGTAGCGGTCGCGGTAGTACAGCAGGCCCGTGCCGTCCGCCTCGCGGCCCGTGAAGGTCTGCCGGTTGGAGGTGGCCTTGCCCGACCTGGCCGGCTGGCCGTACGGGTCGTACGTGTAGCGGGTGGCCACCGATCCGTCCGGGTCGGCGAGGCCGACGACCGTGCCCAGGGCGTCCGTCAGGTAGACCTGGGTCTTGCCGCCCTCCGTACGGGTCAGGAACTCGTCCAAGCCAGAGGTCGCCACCGTGGCGGCGGTCGACCCGGAACCCGTCTGCTCCACCAGCGGGTTCGACGCGTCCGTCAGGAAGCGGCGCTTGGAGTCGCCGACCACCGTCTGGATGCGGTTGCCCAGGGCGTCGTAGCCGAAGGTCGAGTTCTGCCCGGTCTTCGTCACCCCTGCCAGCCGGCCCCGTGCGTCCCACTTGTAGGTGCGCAGCCCGTCGCTCTTCAGCTGCCCCTCGGCGTCGTAGGTCAGGGACCGGTCGCCGAACTTCGTCAGCCGGTTGTCCTTGCCGAAGACCGAGCCGGACTCGGCCGCCGGCAGGGCCACCCGCGCCAGCGAGCCCTTCAGCCCTGTCTGCAGGCCGCGGGCGTCCCGGGTGTACCGCAGGTCCCCGATCTTCGTGGTGCCCTTGGTGTACGAGATGCTCTCGACCAGTCCGGTCGGGCTCAGGTCCGTGGTCCGCTCGATGCCGTTCGGCAGCTTCGCGGTACGTTCGCGACCGACTGCGTCGAGCCCGAAGCTGACCTTCTGGGTCCCGCTGGTGACGGACGTGAGGATCGATGAGTCGTCGTAGCCGTACGTCGTCTTGGTACCGGCCGCCGTCATGGTCAGGCGCCGGTCGGCCGCGTCGTAGGTGTAGCCGACGGTCCCCGTCGGTCCGGTGGTCGTGGTGAGCCGGTCCAGCGTGTCGTACGCGAAGGACGTGCCGCCGAGCTTCGTGTCCGTGATCTTCGAGAGCAGATCGGCCTTGTCGAAGGCGTACGTGGCCGAGGATTCGGCGTTCCCCGCCAGGTCGACCCCGTAGCGCGCCTCCTTCGGCCGGCCGAGGAGGTCGTACGACGCCGTCGCGGCCTTGCCGAGGCGGTCGGTGACACGCTTGACGCGGCCCGCCGGGTCGTATGCGAAGGTCGCCTTGGCGCCGAGCGGGTCCACCGCCGCCTTGGGGCGGTCGGCTCCGTCGTAGGTCCAGGCAGTGGTGTTGCCCCGGGTGTCCGTGAGGCTCGTGAGATTGCCGTTCGCGTCGTAGCCGTAGGCGATCGCGTGGCCGAGCGGGTCGGTGACCTTCTTGGGCTGGTTGAGCACGTCGTAGCTGATCGTCGTGCGGGATCCGGCCTCGTCGGTCACCGCGGTCACGCGCCCTGCCGCGTCCAGCGTCCTGCGGCTGGTGCCCTGCGCGTCGGTGACGGAGACGAGATCGCCGCCCCGGTAGCCGTAGGCCGTCGTCCCCACCGGGTCGGTGACCGAGGCCACCTGGCCGTCGGGGGCGTACGTGAACGTCGTGTTCCTGCCCTCCGGGTCGGTGACCTGCTTCAGATCGCCCTTGCCGTCGTACGCGAACCGCGTCAGGTTGCCGAGCGCGTCCTTGGCCTCGCTGACCTGGTCGAACGGGCCCGCGTACTTCGCCGAACCCGTGGTGCGGGCGTTGGGCGTGCCGGCCAGCTCCTTCGCCGAGGTCACATGGCCGTTCGCGTCGTACGTCAGGTCCGTGCGCCGGCCGTACGGGTCGGTGACCGCGTCGATCCGGTGGTAGGAGCCGCGCTTGTACTCGGTGCGGCGGGCGAGGGTCGTGCCGTACGCCTGGGTGTCGGACACGCCGTAGCCGGAGGCGTCGAACTCCACGCGTCGCACCGAGCCGCCGGGCTGGGTGACGGTGGCTGCCGTCACCTTCTTGGCCGCGTTGGTCGCGTAGGTGAAGCCGTACGAGGCCCCCTCCGGCAGCGTCTGCTGCTTGACGCGGCCGTTGGCGTCGTAGGTGTTCGTCAGGAAGGTGATGCCGCGGGCGTCCACGGCCGTCTTGATGCGGTTGCTGGTGCCGTCGTACGTGTAGCGGCTGGTCTTGCCCGCCGGGTCGGTCACGGACGCGAGGCAGCCGGCGCCGTCGTACGCGTAGGCGACCTTGCGGCCGGTGTTGTCCCTGGCTTCCTTCACCCGGTGCTGGGTGTCGTAGGAGAGGCTGACCCAGCGGCCGCCGGGGGCGCTGATCCGGGTGATCTCGCCCTTGTCGCGGCTGAGGCGGGTGAGCTTGATCGCGTTGCCGTGCCGGTCCCGGACCTCCTTGAGCGGCGCGTACTGCGGGAAGACCCAGACGCCGCCGTCCCGGAAGCGCAGCTCCCAGGCGCCCGCCTGGTCGTTGACGATCTTCGCGCCACGCAGTTCGGACGGGGTGTCGACCGGCTCGAAGACCGCGTCGAGGTAGCCGGTGCCCGGCGATGTGCGCTTGAAGTGGACCTTCGCGCCGCCCGGCACGTAGAGGTCGACCTCCTGGTACTGCTTCTCCGAGTGCAGGAAGGCGTTGTACGAGAGGTCGCGCCCGATGCCGAAGGCCCGTTTACGGGTGTCGCCCTGCCAGTAGGTCCGGGTGACGTCGGCGGTGCCGAGCGGGCCGCCGACGGCGAGGTCGGTACGGCTGTCCGTGAGGAGTCCGGTGCTGAGGTCGACGGGGTCGCCGGAAAGCCAGTCGATCACGTCCTTGAACCATGACATGTCCCACGGGATGAGGTCGGAGATGTTGAACATCGCCCCGTGGAAGGCCCAGACGCGGGTCGTGGCGTCCGGGACGACCTGGCGCCCGTCTGCGGAGACCTGACCGCGGCCGTAGACGTACCAGCCGCGCTTCGCCGGGTCGTAGTCCATGAACTCCACGCGCGTACCGGCGGGTTCGTGCGTGTAGTTGGGGTAGACGACCTGCGCGCCCTCGGGGAAGACGTACGTGCCGCCCGGCTGGACCGTGAAGTAGACCGGGACCACGCTGTTCTTCGGCAGCGGGAACGGCGGCCGGTCTACCGGGATGGCCGTGATGCCGAGCTCGGTGACCGGCTTGCCGTGCTCGTCGCGGACCACCGAGCCCTTCGGGATGCGCACTTCGAGTCCGGGGATCTGCGGGGTGGTCAGAACGACCTCCCGCTTGGCCGGGGCATCGAAGCGCACCGTGTTGCGGGTGTCGAGCGGGGTCATCCACACCGGGAAGCCGAGCTGGCGAGTGGTACCGGGCCGCGGCTCGATGTGGATGTCGAAGCGGCCGTAGCTGCGCTGGGGGGTGTTGGCCGTGGAGCCGTCGACCACGAGGGTGCGGGCATCGTCCGCGATGCCGTCGAGGAGGAAGCGGCCCTGGGCGTCCGTGCGGGCGGTCCTGGTGCCCACGCGGACGGTGACCCGGGCGAGCGGGCTGCCGTCCAGCTTGAGGACACGCCCGGTCAGGGCCGTGTGGCCGGCGGGAGCGCGCAGGCCGCTCGCGCCGGATGCGGAGGCGTCGGCCTTGCCGGTGAGCCAGTCCGTCCCGGCGAGGTTGGTCGCGGTGGGCTGCCAGGCGTCGGGTCCCCGGGGGGTTGAGCCGGACCGCTTCGTGGGCGTGACGGCTCGCGTGCTGGGGGCTGCCGTCGTGGCCGGCGTGTTGGCCAGCCCGAGGGACACCTCGCCCGTCTCCTGGCCGTACGGCGCTGCGGTGACCGTGTACGTGCCGGAGTCCGGCAGCTCGTAGAGGGCGGTGCTCGTCTCGTCCTTGGACATGTACCGGCCGTTGTGCAGCCAGTGGCCGTCGGGCTGGCGTACGGACAGTGCCCAGGCTGCGGGGGCCTTGCCGACCGCGAGGGTGAGCTTCTGGCCCTTGGTCCCGCTGAAGGTGTAGCGGGCGTTCTGGCCGGCCTTGGTCAGGGCAGCCGCCCGCTTGTCCCCACCCACGGTCAGGGCCCCGCTGGCGGCATCGGGCACGAGCGTGAGAGTGGCCTGTCCGGTCGTCTTGGAGACGGGCCGGACCACCACCCGATGCGTACCCGCGGCCAGGGGCGCCCGCTCGTCGACGTCGTCCGACGGACCGTCGACCGAGTCGGTCTCCGGGTACCTCTGCCCCGGCGACAGCGTCATGACGCGGGTGCGCTCCAGGGTGGAGCCGGTGAAGAGGATGCTGTTGCCGTCGCCCGCCTTCGCCGCGAAGTCGAAGAGGAACTGCTGCCCTGGGCGTGCGAGCTTCGCCGTGGTGGGAGTGTTCGGCTTGAAGGTCCCGAGCTGGACCGGCTTGGACAGCCACAGGTCGAAGGTTCCGGTGGCCGCCTGCCCCGGCTCGACGATCAGCGACCGGCTCTCGCCCGCCGCGAGGCCCTCGGAGTAGGCGACGCCTTCGGTCCCCTTCTCAAGGGAGGTGAAGTAGGAGGTCCCGCCCTCCGGCTTCGTCAGGCGGAGATCCAAGTCCTGGGCCAGGGTGTTGCCGGTGAAGCCGAACCCGAGCTCCCCGCCGGCCGGAACCGTGAAGGGCGCCCGTATCCGCTGGCCGGGGCGGACCACGGTGGCACGCGCCGAGGCACCGTCCACCGGCGGCTTGACCGTCACGTCCGCGGACAGTGTGAGCGCCGCCGAGCCGGAGGCCCCGTACATCGGGTCGACGAGCACCTCGTACGTCCCCGTCTCGGGCAATTCCGCGAGGCCGAGCGTGTTGGACGTGCCTGCACCGGTGTAGCCGGAATCGAAGACCTCCGTGCCGGAAGGTGCGAAGACGCTGACGCGCACTGACTCGGTGAACGTGTTGTCGGTCAGCCCGAGCGAAAGGTGCTCGCCCTTCTTCCCGGCGAAGGCCACCCGGGCGTCCTGGCCGAGGCGGGTGGTCGTCAGGGTGCTCGCCGCGCCCGTGGCCGTGAGCTTCTCCGCGCGACTGGCCAGGGACACGGTGATCCGCGCCTGCCCGCTGTTCGTCGTACCCGGGACGACCTGAAGGGTGTAGCGGCCTGCCACGGGGAGTCGCCGGACCTCCCAGTCGGCCTGCTCGTCGGAGTCGGAGATGTACGTGGTGCCCTCGACCTGGTTGCCCTGGGGGTCGGTCAGCTTGAGCGCGACCAGGTCGGTGAACGTCGACTGGTCGATGCCGAAGCCGACCCCGTCACCGGCCTCTCCCTCGAAGTGGACCTCGGCGGTGTTGCCCGGCGTCGCCACCTTCACGACGGGTGGCGAGGTGTCGGTGTACGAAGTGGAGACGGACGTTTCGACCTCGCCCGCGGGCTGGAGGACGGTGAACGCGGGCGTGTTCGAGGCCCCGCCGTCGGGTGTGCTGACCGAGACGGGCCCGGTGGTGGCGCCGGGTGGGACCTTCACGGTGAGGGTCGTCGCGGTACGGGCCGTCACTTCGGCCAGCACGCCGTTGAACCGGACGACGTTGGCGGTGAGGGACGTGGAGAACCGGGAACCCGTGATGACGACGGACGTTCCGGACCCGGCGGCGACCGGGGCCAGCCTGGTCACCGACGGACCGGCTCCGGCCAGGGCGAAGACCTCGGCCGACTCGGCGGCCTTGCCGGTCACGGTCACCTTGACCTTGCCGCCGGCTGCTCCGGACGGCACCTTCACGACGAGCCGGGTCCTGGTCGCCGAGAGCACGGTCGCCGACCTGTCACCGAAGGAGACGAGGTTGGCGTCACGCGTGGCGGAGAAGCCGGTACCGGAGACGGTGACCTGCTGCCCCTTCGCGGCCCTCGGCGGGACCACGGAGAGAACGGAGACCCGGGTGGACGGGTAACGGTCGATGCCGAGGCGGTTGCCCGCCTCGTCGTACCGGTAGCGGGCCGTCTCGCCCGCGGGATCCGTGATGCCGACGAGCCGGCCCGCGGCGTCGTAGGCGTACACGGCGTCACTCGTCGTCGGGCGCGCCTCCGCCGCCGATGGTGCCTGCGGCCCGGAAAGCGGTAGCTCCCGGGCCGGTGCGACCGAGGGACTCGCGGCCTTCGGCGGCGGCGCGGCCTGGGCCGAGACGGTGCCGCTCGCGAGGGACAGCACCAAGCCGAGGACAGCTAACGAACGCAAACGTAAAGAAACCCGAGATCCCATGACGCCCTCCCCAGAGCAACACGCACCTCATGGCGCGCGCGGCGAACTCCCGTTCCATGGCAACCAGGCACAACCTACACGCGGGAGATCGAACAGAAGGGGGATTTTCGGGAACGCGTTCGCTTTGCTATTGGCTGGCGTGAATACAATCCGTCTGGAATGGCCGATACCGGGAACGTCAGGCGGGGCGCTGCGGGGTCCAGTAGGCGTGGGCACCCTTGCGCGGGAGGGTCACCCACGTGCGAGTGCCGCCGCCCGGTTCGCGGGAGTCGCCGAAGCCCCAGGCGCCGCCGCACTCGCGGACGATGACCGCGAGGAGGCGGAGCGCGGAGCGGCGCCGGGCCTCGCAGAGGGCGGCAAGGCGGGGGCTCTCGTGGGAGGCGTGGCCGTCGTAGACGATCAGCCGGAGCGCGTCGTCGCGGTAGCGGGCGGAGAGGTAGAGCTCCTGGCCCGGGTTCAGGTGGCAGGCGGCCGCGACCATTTCGCCGGTCACCTGTTCGGCGACGGGCACGAAGCGGTCCAGGCGGTGCGCGCGGAGAGCGGCGGTGACCGTGCTGCGCGCGATGCGCCCGCTGTACGGCTCCCCGGGCACGGTCAGGCTGCACGCGAGCCCTTCGGGCGGCGGTACGTCCGTACGCCATGCCGACGCCGGGGGTGAGGCGGGGCATCCGGTGGCGCGGGACGCGGGCAGGAAGGGGCTGAGCATCGCGGACTCCCTTGAGTGACGTGGCGTTTGTGGCATACGTGACTGATGGGGCTGGCGAGTTCGACGCGCACGAGTGGCTACACGGTGCGGGTGTGGTGGTTGTGGCCTGTCGGTAGGCATGGGCATACCCATCCGATGCGCTTCAACTCCCGTTGCGTGAGCGGTGCGTTACCCAATGTATCGCGGCACGGGCCAAATTTGGCCCGGTCGGCCAAAGATGTAGTCCGCCCGTGGCACGAGCGGCCGGGGGCGCGTAAGACTGCACGTCATGACAGCGAGGACATCGCCCACGGAGCGCCAGAAGCGGCTCGGGTTCGAGCTGCGACGGATGCGCGCCGCCGCGGGCGTTTCCGCGGAGTTCGCGGCCGGGCTCCTGGGCGTGGACCGCGGGGCGATCTCCGCGATGGAGGCGGGCACCCGTGCCATCAGCCCCGAGCGTCTGCGGACGCTGGCCTGCAACTGCGACGTGACCGACAAGCGGTACGTAGAGGGGCTCGTGGCACTGATGGGGAGCGGGGGCCGGAAGTGGTGGGACCGCTATCGCGGCCAGCTCCCGCAGGGGCTGCTTGACATCGCCGAGCTGGAGGCCCACAGCACCCGCATGCGCGGCGCGTACTCCGTGCACATGCCCGGTCTGCTCCAGACCTCCGACCACGCGCTCGCGGTGTTCCGGATGGTGATCCCGGCCCTGCCCGAGCATGAGGTCGCGCTCCGGCTGGCGCACCGCGTCGAGCGTCAGCAGGTGCTGGAAGGGGAGCGCGTGCGCGAGCTCGTCGCGATCGTCCACGAGGCCGCCCTGCGCATGCAGTTCGGCGGACGCGCGGTTGCGCGGGCCCAGCTGCAACACCTGCTGGACCGGTCCGAGCAGGACAACGTCACCCTGCTCGTGCTGCCCTTCGAGGCGGGCGGCTTCCCCGGGGCGGGCCAGACGGTCTTCTACTCAGAGGGCCCCGTGCGCGAGCTCGACACCGTCCAGGTCGACAATTCCCACGGCCCTGACTTCCTCTATGCCGAGGCCCAGCTCACCAAGTACCGCGCGCACTTGGATCTGATGGAGAAGCTCGCGCTGTCCCCCTCCGCTTCGAGGGACTTCATCCACACGCTTGCGAGCCGGCTATGAGAGGCGACGACATGCCCGAGGTCAACTGGGAAGAACCGTTCTGCGGCGAAGGGAACTCCTGCTACCGCATCGGCACGGACGCGGAAGGGAACAGCTACATCGCCGTGGCAGGGCAGGAAGAGTATTTCCTCACTGACACCGGCGAAGCGCTTCGACGACTGGTCCGCGACATCAAGGCCGGCAAAGCGGACCACCTCTTGTAAGGAGACCCGATGGCCGACATCACCTGGGAAGAACCGTTCTGCGCCGAAGGTGCGAGCTGCTACCGCATCGGCGTTGACGTAGAAGGGAACAGCTACATCGCCGTCGCCGGGAGCGAGGACCGGTACCTCACCGACTCCGGCGAGGCGCTCCGGCAGCTGATCCGGGACATCAAGGCAGGCAAGGCGGACCATCTGCTGTAGGCGTCCGGCGGGGCGGGGCCCACGTGGCGGGTCAGGGTCGGGCCCCAGTCCCCGTCAACAACTCGCGGCCGGCCGGACTCGGTCCGGGAACCGGCCATTCCCCCGCGCCCCCGCCGCACGCCGGCCGGGGGCGCGACAGCATTCCGGGCGCCAGGTCATTCCGTACGTCCACGCACCACGGAAGGAACCCAGCCCCATGAAGAAGCTCGGCAGGCGCATCGCACGGTTAGGCGCCACCTTCTCCGCAGCCGTCGCGCTGCTCACCTTCGGCCCCATGGGCGAGGCGTCCGCGGCGGCCCTCGCGGCCGCCCGTACCTGATCTTCAACAACGTCACCGGGAAGTGCGTCGACCTCCCGAACTACGGCGGCGGCACGGTGGGCGGCGGCGTGTTCCAGTACACCTGCAACGGCACCACCGGCGACAACCAGCTCTTCCACTTCGACTACCAGGGCGTCGTCGGCGGGTACGCCCAGTACACGATCCGCAACGCGAAGGACGGGCTCTGCCTGGACGTCCCGAACTACGGGCCGGCTACAGCGGCCGGACGGCCACCACTGGCTGGTCAACCAGGCCAGCGGGCTGTGCCTCGACGTGGACGGGGTGCGGACCGGCGGCAACGACGCGAAGCTGACGCTCTACTACTGCAGCGACAGCGACGACCACCACTGGTCGCTGTACAGCTGACGGCTGGAGGTCAGAGCCGGCGGTCGGACTCGTCGATGGGGACGTCGTTGATGCTCGCCTCGCGGCGGCGCATCAGCCCGTCCCCGTCGAACTCCCACTGCTCGTTGCCGTGGCTGCGCCACCACTGGCCGTCCGCGTCGTGCCACTCGTACTCGAAGCGGACCGAGATGCGGTTGCCGGTGTACGCCCACAGCTCCTTGCGCAGCCGGTAGTCCAGCTCGCGCTGCCACTTCTCGCGGAGGAAGGCGCGGATCTCCTCGCGGCCGGTCAGGAAGCGGTCGCGGTTCCGCCAGACCGAGTCCTCGGTGTAGGCGAGGGCGACGCGCTCGGGGTCGCGGGTGTTCCAGGCGTCCTCGGCGGCCTGGACCTTGGCGCGGGCGGACTCCTCGGTGAACGGGGGCAGGGGCGGGCGCGGGCTCATGGCGGATCCCTTCGGTGGTCGGAGAGGGCGGAGAGGGGTCGAGAACGATCGTTCTCCGCTCTGCCTCGGAGCGTAGAGAACGACCGTTCTCCCCGCAAGCGACAATGGCGGCATGAGCACCGACACCGAGACCAGGACCCGGCTGCTGGACGCCGCCGAGGCGCTCTTCTACGCCCACGGCGTGCAGGCCGTCGGCATGGACCGGCTGCGCGCCGAGTCCGGCGTCCCGCTCAAGCGGCTGTACCGCGAGTTCCCTGCGAAGGAGGCGCTCGTGGCGGCGTACCTGGAGCGCCGGGACGAGCGGTGGACGACCTCGCTGCGTACGTACGTACTCGCGCGCCCGGACGCCCGCGAGCGGCTGCTCGCCGTCTTCGACTGGCTGGGCGAGTGGTTCGCCGAGCCCGGCTTCCGCGGGTGCGCCTTCCTGAACGCGTACGGGGAGCTGGGCACCGCGGTGCCGGCGGTGACCGAGGCCGTACGGGCCCACAAGGCGCGGCTGCGGGGGTTCCTGGGCGAGCTGGCCGAGGGGGTGGGCGGGGGTGACGACCTCGCCGACCGGCTGATGGTGCTGGTGGAGGGGGCGACGGTGGTGGCGGGGGTGGCGACCTCCCCCACGCCGGCACCGGCCGCGCAGGCGCGCGCCATGGCGGAGCTCCTCGTCGTCCCCCCGGGGGAGCGGAGCGGCACGGACGCGGGCGGCTGCGTCCGCCCCTAGCCTGAGTGCAGGCAATGGAAGCCTCGCAGCAGCGCGCAGCAGCCGCAGCCGCAGCCGCACCAGAGGACCGCGGTGACAGCCATGACCGAGCCCGTCTCCCCGGGCCCCGAGCTGCGCTTCTTCCGGCCCATGCGTGAGCTGCGCAGACAGCTTCAGCCGCACGCGCCGACCGGGCACGTCGCCGAGTCGGCCCCCGTCCTGTTCAGCTTCCCGGCCACGCGCAGCGCACAGGGGCCCGACCTCTACGTGGCGGACCTCGCCGCCTTCGAGAGGGAGGGCCGGCACGCGGACGCGGGGGCACTGTCACTCGTCGCCGAGTTCACGTCGGTCGCCAAGAGGGGCCCCGACAAGAGCGAGAGGCTGGACGCGTACGGCCGGCTCGTCCCTGTGTGCCTCGTTGTCGAGATGCCGGGGGCCCGGCGGGATCAGGGGTCGGAGATCACCTGTCTCTCCGGCCCCTCGCCGAACGGCTACCGGTCCAGGACGGCGGTGTCGTTCTGGGCGCCGCTGCGCATCCCCGAGCCGTTCGGCTTCGAGCTCGACACTTCCACGTTTGCGGCTGCCGGGTCCTAGCCCCGGCGCCCGCGTTCGGCGTTCCCGATGGCGCCGCCCGCGCCGCCGATGCCTCCGGCGCCGTATCCGGGGATGAGGATGGCGCCGGCGTCCTGGAGGAAGTCGCCGGCCCGGCGTCGGGTGCCCTCCTGGCCGCCGTCTCCGCTGCCGCGCTGCCCTTGGGTGGCGCCCTCGCCAATGCCGCGTCGCCCTTCGGTGGCGCCGGAGGTGGCGTGCCGTCGGCCTTCCGTACCGCCGTTGGTGGCCCGTTGGCCCTCCGTGGTGGCCGCGCCTCCGCCGGCGCCGCCCACGGCTCCGCCACCGCCGCCGCCCACGGCACCGCCACCGACGCCGCCGAGCGCGCCCCCACCGCCGCCGCCCACGGCACCGGTCCCGACGCCGCCCAGCGCTCCCCCGCCGCCACCGATGGCGCCGCCGCCCAGGCCGGCCGCCGTGCTGCCGCCTTCGAGGCCGCCGCTCGCGCGCCGTCGGCCGTCGGAGCTGTCGTCCTCGCCGCGCTGCCGACCGCCGCCGGGGCCGGGCTCATCGGTGGGGTCGGCGGGCCACGGCGGCCTCATGAGCGGCCTGCCGGCCAGATCATCCGTACCGTCCCCGCCACAGGACCCGCCGCCACCCAGGGCGCACACGGCCTGCTCAAGCCGCCCGGTGATCTGGCCGCCCACGCTGCTGACCGCCATCGCCCCGATGACCACGACCACGACGAGGACGATGCCCAGGTACTCGACGGCGCTCTGCCCCCGGTCCCCGCCCCTCCCCCGACGCCCGATCCCGAACCACGCACGGCTCTCCGGGTGGGCGAGCGCGAGGACGATAAGGATCGGTACGAGGAGCTGGCTGTACCCGCGCAGGTCGCCCCGGAAGGCGGCGGTGGCGGCGGCGAAGAGCAGCAGCCAGGCCTGTACGAGCACGATCCCGGCCCAGACCACCAGCCCACCGGTCCTGACCAGCCGGGCCAGCACCCACGCCAGCAGCCCGGGCGCGGCGGTGACGGCGAGGCTCCCGAACAGTGCGGCGTCCAGCCGCCCCTGGGCCAGCAGCATGCCGGCGGCGCCGAGCAGGGTGAACCCGAACAGCACGTAGAGCAGGACCACGACGGCCCGCAGCTGCGTGGGCATCCCCGAACCGGCCCCGGGCCGCCCGTCCCCTCCGTACCCGTACCCATGCCCGTACCCGCGTCTCAAGGCTGTACCCGAACCGGCCATCGCTTCGTCTCCCCCTGGCTGCTGCGCGTGCACGTGGCAGAACCGGCCCCGCCGGGTGGGTGGCGGGGCCGGTTCGTGCGTGGACCGACGGTGCGGGGTCGGTGGGTTCGTTCGTTCCTGTACTGCTTCTTCCCTGGCTACTGGCCGCCCTCACCGCGCGGGAACGAGATCTCGACGCGGCGGTTCTTCTTGCGGCCTTCCTCGGTGCCGTTGTCGGCGATCGGGTAGTCCTCGCTGTAGCCGCGGATGTCGAAGGTGATGCCGGGGTCGAGGTCCTTGGCGAGCTGCCGCTGGACGGCGTCGGCGCGCTGCTTGGAGAGCACCTTGCCGTGCTCGTAGGTGCCGAGGTTGTCGGTGAAGCCGAAGACGCGCACCTTGGTGGCCTTCTGCTTGTTGATCTCGGCGGCAATGGCCTGGATGCGGGCGGTGGCCTGGGCGTTGAGGACGGCGCTGTCCTTGGGGAACAGCACCTCGGCCTGCAACGCCATCATGATGGTCTCGTTGGTGTCCTGGCGGCGCTCCTCGCCACCGAGGTCCTCGACGACCTGAGCGATGTCGAGCACCTTGGGCGGGGCGAGGGTGGCGCCTTGGGGGAGCTTGAGACCGGGGGAGTTGGAGTCGATGGGGACGTCGGGCTGCGACGACGCCTCGGTGCCGGGCGGCACGGACGGCTTGTCGTCGGCCCTCGCGGCAGTGGCACCGAGGACGTGGGCGCCCGTGATCAGGAGGGTGGCCGCGGCCGTGATGGCGGCGAGGTGCGATGGCTTTGGTGAGCGCCGAAGTTGGTTCTCGGTCATGGCCTCATCCCGAGATCTTGACGGTGGCGGCGGCGAAGGTGGGCAGTTGGAAGGAGACCTCGGCTGTGCCCTCTGGCGGCGCGGGGAACTGGGCGAAGAAGGGCACAGACTGACCGGCATCGATGCTGGAGACACCCATGGTGCACAAGCACTTTCCGTCCGTGTCCCGGAGCACGTAATAGCGCTTCTTGCCCACGGGGTCCGTCAAGGTGGCGCCTGCAACGGACTCGCCACTCGCAACGACGGCCTCTTCGTTGCCTCGCCACGGCGCTGTGTCCACGAAGGTCTTGTCGCCGGTGTTCTTGATCTGGCCATTGATCGTGATGAAGCCGCCTGCGTCGCGACTCGCGGAACTGATGGTCAGTACCGTGCCTTCGCGGCCGCGCACGGTCGCAAGTACCTGGTCGTCGCCAGGCGTCTCATCAGCATTAGGGCTAGCGCTCCCGCCCCCTTGCGGCTTCGCGGCCGACGACTGGCCAGCCTTGTCGGGCTGCTTCCCGTCATCCCCGCCACCGCAACCGGCCAACGTGAGGGTCAGCGCTGCCGCCATGGCTACAGCGGCCGCTCCCCCGCGGACCTTCATCGTCTGCCGAATGCTCATGTGTGCCGCTTCCTTGTCTGTCGTTCGCTTTAGTCGACCAGTCGCACGCTGAAGAGGAGCTTTGCCAGCTCGCGCCAGGGATCCGGGTTGAGGGGATCGAACGTCACGTCTCCGCCCTTGCACTTCAGGTCGAAGGGCTTCGGCTTGTCGTCGTCATCGCCGGGCGGCGGGTCGTCACCGTCGCCTGGGTCCACCGGGTCGTCGCCCAGCTGACAGCGCGGCTCGATCACGGCGGCGGCATCGGCGGTCCCGTGCATGGTGCTGGTCCCCGGGACCACGGACTCGCCGACCGCCTTGTCGGTCTTGACCGACGCCTCGAAGCGCGGAAGCACGACCGAGCACGACTCCAAGGACGCACGGTTGTCCGCCGCGAGGGCGCGCGCCGCCCCGCAGGCACCCTCTAGGTCCAGGAGCTCGCCCCGCAGGAGCTTCTCCCAGTCCTCCCGCTTGAGCAGTCCGAGGCTGAGGCCGGGCTTGAGGTGGTCACGGGCGTCCGTGGCCGCGGCGAGGGCGGCGGCGTCAGCGGCACCCTGTGCTGTGCTCCGGGTGGCGGAGGCCATGCCGACGGCGAAGAAAGCGAACGCGGCAAAGAGCAGGCCCGCCACCACTACGACGTAGATGGGGAAGGCCTGCCCTTTGTCCTGCTTGAGACCGACGTGCAAGATCAGCCGGCCTTGATCTTCTCGACCTGCTCCTTGATCTTCTTGGTGATCTCCGCGCCGATGCCCGACGCCACGATCGCGAGGATCAGCGCCACCACGACCAGGATGATGCCCAGGTACTCGAAGGCCGTCTGGCCGCGGTCCAGGTTCGCGTACCGCTTCTGAATGCGGGTCACCGCGGTGTTGGCCCAGCCGTTCACGCGGATCTTGGTGTCGATGGCGGCCTTGAGCATCTTGTCGTTCGACATGGGATTCCCCTCCCGGTCCGGCCGACCGGTGATCGGCCGACGCGCAAGTCTCTGTAGTGCCTGCGGACTCCCCGGCGTCTTCGCCGGTGCCGCTTTCGACACGAGAAACGTACGGGCGGGAACCCCTCCCGGCTGAGGGTCCCAGGGCCCAACCGCGGGCCCAATCCGGGGCCTGGGCCCGCGGGCCCGCACTACCGGCCTCACGCATGGCCCACCCCCGGGCGGGCCGTGCCCAGCCAGACCGCGATGGCCTCGCTGCGGCTGGCGGTGTGGAGCTTCGCGAAGATCCGGTTGATGTGGTTCTTGACCGTCTTCTCGCTGATGAAGCAGGTGGCGGCGATCTGCTGGTTGTTCATCCCGGAAGCGATCAGGTCCATGATCTCCACCTCCCTCGAACTCAGCCCGAAACCCGTGTGATTGTGTGACCGCTCAGAAGACTGTGCCATACGAGATTGCGTTTGCGAAGGGGTCTGCTGAGGATTTCCGGCGTAGGGAACCCCCGTAGCGAAGACCTGCCCCAGCCCTTCCGGCAGCGAATCCCGGCCCGTCGCCCCCTCCCGCACTTGCGCCAGCAACGCACCCGCGGCCGTCGCCGTGAAGTGGGCCCGGCCCTCCTTGACGTCCCTTACGGCATGCACCAGCTGGTCGGCGGTGAACTCGCCGTGCACCAGGTACCCGCCGGCGCCCAGCCTCAGCGCCTCACGGACGATCTCGTTCTCACGGCTGTACGTCAACATCATCACCGGCGCGATCTGCACCAGGTACGGCAGCGCGGAGATGCCGTCGACGCCCGGCATCCGCACGTCGAGCAGGACCACGTCGGGGCGGTGCTGCTGGGCGAGTTGGACGGCCTGGCGGCCGTCGGTGGCCTCGGCGACCACCTGGATGTCCTCGCGGCCGCCGAGGAGGACCGTGAGGCCCGCCCGTACGACGGGGTTGTCGTCGGCGACGACCACGCGCAGCGGAGGGGACGGGAAGGGATCGGGGAACGCCGCGGCCGGCAGGGGAATCGGCACGTGGGCGGGCGTGTGCTCGGAGCGGAGCGATGCGGCTCCCGAGCTGCTGTGCTGGGACACGTGGAACGGGTCGTCCGGCATGGGTGCGGCCTCCTCTCGTGGGTTGCGGGGACGTGGGTGAGCCGGTCGCTCTAGTGCGGGGTCGGGGACGGGGCCTGGGTAGGACTCAGGGGCAGGCCCTGGGCCGGGGTCAGGGCCGCGACCGGCAGGTCCAGGCGTACCTCCGTGCCCGAGGCGGTGCGGCCGCGGCCGATGCGGATGCGGGCGCCGATGGAGGCGGCGCGCTCGACCATGCCGACCAGGCCGAAGTGGCCGGACCTGCGGAGTTCTTCGAGGGTGGTGCCGGGCGGCAGGCCCTTGCCGTCGTCCAGCACGCTGATGCGGAGCAGGCTGTTGACGATGCCGGCCTCCACGACGACGTGCCGGGCCTGTGCGTGCCGGTGGGCGTTCTCCAGGGCTTCGGAGGCGACGGTGAGGAGTTCGCGGGCGACGGTGTGCGGAACGGCGGGGGCGGGGGTGGATCCGAGCTGCCGGAACTCGGCCGGGATGCCGGTCCGCGCACCGAAGTCGCGTACGCGTGCGTCGAGTTCCTCGCCGACCTGCACGCCGCCGCCCAGGTCGCCGTCGCGGCGCAGGTCCGCCAGCAGTTCGCGCGATTCGGCGGCCGCCCGGCGGGCCGAGCGCGCCACCAGTTCGGCCTGGTGCTTCACCGTGAGCGGGTCCATGCGGCCGGCCGAGGAGGCCAGCCCGTCCGCGGCCAGGGCGAGGCCGTGCAGGGTCTTGGCCACCGAGTCGTGCATCTCCCGCGCGAGGCGGGACCGCTCCTCGCCCACCGCCTCGGTGACGGCGAGGCGGGCCCGGGTCTCGGTGAGCGCCTGGCTCGCGGTGCCGAAGCGGAAGAGGAGGTTGCGCAGGGCCACGCCGACGGCGCCCGCGATGAGGCAGAGCCCCGGCAGCATGACGGCGCCGACGGCCGTGGCGTTCAGGCCGGAGTCGGCCGCGTACACCCCCGCGACGGCGCTGGCCTGGAGGGCGGCGTAGATGGCGGAGCCGCGCCACCCGTAGACCAGTCCGGCCAGCAGCGGGGTGCAGACGATCACGAAGCCCAGCGGCGACTCCGGCGAAGCCGTGACCAGCAGCAGGGTGCTGAAGAACATGTCGACGGCCAGCACCCAGCGGTACTTCAGCAGCAGCGGGCCGAAGCGCTCCCAGTCGCGGAAGAGCAGGTACGAGCCCATGAAGGTGACCAGTACGGCGCCGCCGACCAGCCAGGTCGCCAGGCCCGGGGCGGTGTGCCCGAGGGCGAAGGGCGTGCCCAGGGCGATCATCGCCAGCCGGAAGCCGAAGACCTGGCGGCACATGGCCTGGAGGGCGTTGATCTGGATCGACAGGGCGGGGGCGGGCTGCTGCTGCGGGAGGGCGCGCACCCGTTCCAGCTCGCGCAGCGGGCCGCGGAGCTGGAGGGTCGGGTTCGTCGTGCCGGAGTACACGGCGCCTCACCCGCCCAGGAAGGCGTCGAAGTCGAGGTTGGCGCCGTAGATGAACCCGCAGACCAGCAGTATGAGCGTGCCGGGCAGCATGAACGTGGTGACGGCGAAGGTGGCCTTGGGGACAGCGCGGGCGGCCCGGCGGCGGGCGTTCTGCGCGTCGGCGCGGCGCATGTCCTCGGCGATCTGGATGAGCGTCTCCACGATCGGCGAGCCGAGCTCCTCGCCCTGCTGGAGCGCGGTGACGAACTGGGCGACCTGTTCGCTGTCGTTGCGCTGGCGCAGTTCGTCGAAGGCCTGGCGGCGGCTGACGCCCATGTCCATCTGGCGCAGGGTGATCCGCACCTCGTCGGACCAGGGTCCCCGGTACTTGTCCGCGACCCGCTCCAGGGCCTGGCGGAAGCTGAGGCCGGCGCTGACGACGACCGCGAGGACGTCGAGGAAGTCGGGCAGGGTGCGCTCGATGTCGTCGCGCCGGACGCGGACGGCGGACCAGAGGCCGACCTCGATCCAGAAGGCGCCGAAGGCGATCATGAGCAGGGCGAGTACGAGCTGCCCGTTGATCAGCATCGCGAAGGCGCCGACGCCGCCGAGGGCCGCGTACACGGCGCGGCGGGCGGCGTAGCGGTCGATGGTGAGACCGCCGGGGTTGCCGGCCATGTCGATCTGCTTGCGCTTCCTGCCGACCCGGGCCGGGCCCATCATGCGCAGGACGGCGGGGGCGTAGCGGATGCCCATGCGGTCGATGACGGAGCCGGCCGCGGAGGTGCGGGTGGAGCCGACCTCCAGGGCGAGGACGAGGTCCGAGGGGAGCTTCACCTCGGCGCGGTACATCCGGATGCCGTGGAAGGCGCCCATGACGCAGAGGGCGGCGGCGAGGGCGAGCAGGAGGGCGGTCATGTTCTGCTCCCTCAGACGTCGATCTTGGACAGGCGGCGGATGATGACGAAGCCGGCCGTGAAGAGGCCGATGGCGATGATCACGGCGGTCTGGCCGATGAAGGCGCCGGTCATGCGGTCGAGTGCGCCGGGCATCATCGCGTCCACCATCAGCAGCGATCCGACGCCGATGACGGGTACGGCGTACGCGGTGACCGTGACCTGGGAGAGCTGGGTCTTGATCTCGCGCCGGGTCTCCTTGCGCTGCTCCAGCGTGACGGTGAGGTTCCGCAGGGAGCCGACGATCGCGCCGCCGGCCCGGCTGGAGAGGACGAGGGTGGTGACCAGGACGACCAGCTCGCGGGAGGGGAGCCGGTCCGCCAGCTCGCCCAGCGCGTCGTCGATGGAGGCGCCGACGGCCAGCCGGTCGGCGACGCGGGCCAGTTCCTCGCCCGCCGGGGCCTCCAGCTCGTCGGCCGCCATGGCGATGGCGGTGCGGAGGGCGAGGCCGGCCTGGGTGGCGTTGGCGAGGATGCGGGACAGCTCCGGGAGCTGGTTGATGAACTTCTCGATGCGCTTGCCGCGCTGCCAGTTGAGGAAGGCGTTGGCCCCCCAGAGGCCGATGAGGCCCGCCACCGGTCCGAAGAAGGCCGCGAGCATCGAGGCGGCGACCAGCCAGACGCCGAGGACCCCGCCCAGCATGTAGACGAAGAACTCGCCGGGCGTGAGGTCGAGGCCGGTCGCGGCGAGCTTGCGCTCGATGGCCAGGCCCAGCCGGGTCCTGCGCAGTCTGCGGTCCACTCCCCGGAACCTGCGCCGGCGGCCCCCGGACTCGATCCGGCCGGCCGACGACAGCCGGTCGATCAGCGCCGCCCGCTGTGCCCTGCCCGTGGTGTAGGCGTGCACGCCGAGGACCACCAGGACGCTGCCCAGCAGGGTCACGCCGATCGTGAGCAGTGCGATGTTGTTCATGTCGGGTGGCGGCTTCCTCGTCGTGTGGTGCCGGTACGGCTAGTCGGCGATCCGGGTGGTGAGCTGGTCCTCTGTCACGGCGACCCCGAAGGCCTGCGGGATCGGCTGGTTGTTCATGTACAGGCGGTCGGCGATGCGGCGCGGGAGCGGGTGGTACTCGAAGTGGCCGTAGACCCGTCCGTCGCCTGCGATGGGCTGGGCGAGGAACCGGCAGACCGAGGTGATGCGGAACGGCTCCCGGCCGTGGGAGTCGAGGATCGCGATCTCGGTGATCCGGCGGGAGCCGTCCGCGTGGCGGGTGAGCTGGACGATCACGTCGACGGCGCTGTTGATCTGGTCCTGGAGCGCCACGAAGGGCACCTCGACCTCGGACATCGAGGCGAGGGTCTGCAGGCGCATCAGCGCGTCCTCGGCGCTGTTGGCGTGGACGGTGGCGAGCGAGCCGTCGTGGCCGGTGGACATGGCCTGGAGCATGTCGAGGGTCTCGCCGCCGCGGACCTCGCCGACGATGATGCGGTCGGGGCGCATGCGGAGGGAGTTGCGGACCAGGTCGCGGATGGTGATCTGGCCCTTGCCCTCGACGTTCGCGGGCCGGGTCTCCAGGCGGATGACGTGGGACTGCTGGAGCTGGAGCTCAGCGGAGTCCTCGATGGTGATGATGCGCTCGCCCTCGGGGATGAGGCCGGAGAGGGCGTTGAGGAGCGTGGTCTTCCCGGTGCCGGTGGCCCCGGAGACGATGACGTTCATCTTCGCCTGCACCAGGCCGGCGAGCAGGTACAGCATGTGCTCGTCGAGGGAGCCGAGGCCGATCAGCTCCTGCAGGGTGTAGGCCCGCGGGAAGCGCCGGATGGTCAGCGTCGCGCCGGTCAGGGACAGCGGCGGGATGATGACGTTCACGCGCTCGCCGCTGGGCAGGCGCGCGTCGACCATCGGGTTGGCCTCGTCCACGCGGCGGTTGACCGTGGAGACGATGCGCTCGATGGTCTGCATCAGCTGCTCGTGCGAGGCGAAGCGCAGGGGGAGCTGCTCCACGCGCCCGGCCCGCTCCACGTAGATGTGGTCGGGCCCGTTGACCATGATCTCGGAGATGGAGGCGTCCTCCAGGAGCGGCTCCAGGACGCCGAGGCCGAGCGCCTCGTCGACGACGCGCCTGATCAGCTGCGACCGCTCGGCCGTCGAGAGGACCGGCCCCTCGCGGCTGATGATGTGGCCGAGTACGCGTTCCAGGCGTGCCCTGCGCTCGGTGGTGGCGAGCGAGGACATCTCCGCGAGGTCGATCTCCTCCAGCAGCTTGGCCCGGTACGCGGCGACCAGGTGGCCGTCCTCCCGGGCGCTGTGGTGCTCCTCGGGGGACTGGATGCGGGCGCTCAGGCCGCCCCGGCCCTCGCGAAAGGTCATTCGGCGTCCTTCGGCATGGTGGCGGTGCGGACGGCGTCGTCGAAGCTCAGGCCCGGCACGATCGAGGTGATGCGGAGCCGTGCCTCGGCCCTGACCCGGTCGCCCGAGCTGTCCACGGTGATCGTGGAGTGCTCGGCGAGGCCGTCGTTGATCGCTGCCCGGCCGGCCGCGGCGCCGTTCGTGCCGTGCAGCGCCTGGTAGCGGGCCGCGGCGCGGGCGGCGGTGCCGGCCTGCTCGTACGCGTAGGCCACGTACCCGATCTGGAGGCCCGCGACGGCGACCAGGAGCAGCAGTGGCAGGAAGCCCGCGTACTCGATGAGGACCTGCCCGCGGTCGCATCCGTTCCCTCTCCTCATGTCAGTCCTCCGTCCGCTCGTCCACCGCTCCGCCGCGGCCCGTGATGGTCATGCCGCCGAGGTCGAGTCCGGGGTAGAGGACCGGCACCCTGACCGAGACCGTGGCGCAGTAGAGGCGGCCGCCGTTGGGCGGGCAGTTCGCGGTCACGCCCCAGGAGGCGGCGATGTGTTCCTCGGCCGCCGCCTGGCAGGCGGCGCTGCCGTGCACGGCGCCGGCGCGGGACGCCTCGTCCGCCGCGTTGCCGACGAGAATGAACGCGTACCCGATCAGTGCGCACTCCCACACGGCCGCGACGATCAGCAGGATGAAGGGCCAGGTGCCCACGAACTCCACCGCCGTCTGCCCCCGGTCCCGGTCAGGGTCCGAGCCGGTCGCGGGCCGGAGCCTCCGTATCCCGGACACCACTCAGTCCCCCTCCCCCGCCGGCAGTGCCGGGGCTCCCGTGCCGCGGCGCTTCCACAGGCCGATCGAGCCGCGGTCGCCGCCCGCGCGGAGGGCCAGTTGCCCGCCGCGGCCCGCCGGGGTACGGGGCTGGTCGTCCGGGGGCTTCGTCAGGCCCAGTTCGCCCGCCAGGCCCCACAGGGCCTGCTTGACCGTCGAGCGGTTGTCGAGGTCCTGGACGCGGCCCGCGTCCACGACGCCCTGGAGTTCCTTGTAGGCGGCCGGGACCGCGATGCGGGCCACCTTCGTCTTGGTGATCTTCTCGACCAGCGAGGGCTGTATCTCGGTGTGCTTGGTGTAGCGGTTGACGACCATCGCCGTCTCCTCCGCCTTCCTGACCTGGAGCCTCTCCCACATGCGCACCATGCGCTTGGCCGCCCGGACCGCCACCACGTCGGGGGTGGTCACCAGGACGGCGACGTCGGCCATCTCCACCGCTGCCGCGTTCGCGCCGTTCATCTGCGTGCCGCAGTCGATGACGACCAGCTCGTACCGGTTCCTCAGGGCGCTCACGATCTGCCGGGCCGCACGGTCGTTCACCTCCTCGCCGCGTTCGCCGTCGCCGGGGGCCAGCAGCAGGGCCAGCCCAGTCCGGTGGTCGTACACCGCGTCCTGGAGGACGCGCGGGGAGATGTCCTGGATCCCGGCGAGGTCCGCGATCGAGCGGCGGAACTGGACGTCCAGGTACGAGGCGACGTCCCCGGCCTGGAGGTCCATGTCCACCAGGGCGGTACGGCGGCCCGACGCGGCGGCGGCCAGGGCGAACTGGACGGCGGCGAAGGTGGTCCCGACGCCGCCCTTGGCACCGGTGACGGTGACGACGGAGCCGCCGGGGCCGGTGAACACGTCTCCGCCGCGGCCCAGGTGGCGGCGTACGCCCACGGACCACTGGGCGGCGGCCTGGACGCGGGCGGCGAGCTCCTCGTACGAGAGGGGGAGCCCGATCAGGCCGCGGGCGCCCGAGTCCATGGCCGCCGAGAAGAGGGCCGGGCCGGCGTCCGCCGTGACCAGCACCACGCCGACCGCCGGGAAGCGGAGCGCGACCTCGCGGATGAGTTCGAGGGCCGGGACCGGGCCGATGCGTTCGTGGACGAGGACGACCTCGGGCAGCTCCTCGATGGACTCGGCCGCGAGGCGGGCCAGGGTGTCGAGCAGCGAGGTGGAGTCGGTGACGGGCGCGCCGGGCTCCGCGGACGGGAGCTGGCTGAGGAGGGTGGTGATGGAGCGGGCGGCGTCCGGGTCGCCGACCGCCGGGAGGATACGTGTGGTCATCCGGGCCTCACTTGTCCCCTTCGAGGGTGTACATGCGTTCGGCCGGGGTCAGGGAGGTGTCGCTGCCGGGGGCGACGAGGGCCAGCCGGACGTGCTCGGCGAAGGACTCGGCGAACGCGACGCGCTGGGTGTCCTTGGTCTCCAGCGCGAAGGTGATCGGGACGGCCTCGGAGGAGCCCCGGCGGTCGCCCTCGCTCTCCAGGGCGGTCAGCTTGCCGACGTTCAGGACGCGGGCGTTGGTGACGATGATCTTGGAGACGTCGGGGGCGCCGTCCTTCTTGCCCTCGAACGTGGCGATGATGTTGACCTTGTCGCCCGGGTGGATCTTGCCCGCCACGCCCGTCTCGGCGTCGATCATGATGGCGATCTCCTGCTCGCCCGTCTTGAGCTGCGGCCGGTCCACGATCATGTCGGCCTGGAGCAGCGAGCCGGCCTGGAGCGTGGTGAGTACGGTCTTGCGCTCGACCGCGGCGATGTCCGTGACCGCGGTGTCGGGCAGCCAGCGCTTGGGGATCTTGACCCGCTCGAACTGGCCGGCGGACAGCTCCGCGTACGGTGCTATGTCCCTCTTGACGCGGTAGGCGACGACCTCGGGGCCGACCTTGGAATTGACGTCGCTGATCACGGAGAGGACTCCGACGAAGGCCGCGAAGGCGCACAGGACGGAGAGGAGGAGCAGGATGACACCGCGTCGCTGGCGTGAGTTCATCAGGTTCCTTCGTGGATACCCCCGGCTTCAGCCTGGGGAGGAAACGAAGCCGCTGCCGAGCAGGGCGGTGGGCGGGGTCTCGCCGTCAGAGCGAAAGGCCGTGCTCTGGGCCGCAGGTCAGGGTTTGCCTTCGGGGATGGTGGTGTAGGCGTATCCGTCGGCGCGTTGGAGGCGCCGGACGTGTTGGTGCCGGATGCCCTGCACGGTGCCGTCGGCAGTGGTGATGTTGAAGCTGCCGCTGGCGCGGACGGCGACGCGGCCGGTGTGGGTTCCTGCCTTCTTGCCGGTGGGGACGACAGCGCGGACGAGGTCGCCGGTGACGCAGCCGTAGAACTGTTTCTGCCGGGGCATGCGCAGGCGAGGGAAACCGTGCCTGTCCGGTCGGGTCCGGGCATGGGTTCCGCGCCCGAAGCATCCGGCGACCAGGACGCGGGTGACGGTCTCGGTGATCGAGTGGAGCTTGCCGACGGCCAGGGCGTCCAGGGTGTGGGTCTTCGGCAAGCCACAGCGGGTGCGGTTCCACTTGGTGCGGCCTCCACCGGCGGTGTGGGTGGGCATTGTCGCGTTGAGGGCCCGCCACAGTGCCCAACGAGTGACGTTGACGGCGGCTGCGTCCCGCAGCGGGGCTTTGGCCCTCTGAAGGATGCCGGCAGCCCGCTTCGGCGCGAACTCTTCCAAGCGGCGGTTCGACTTGGTCTCGTTACAGAGGACGCAGGCCAGGACGAGGTTGGAGATCCGGTCCGTCCCGCCTCGCGAGCGGGGGTGGACGTGGTCGATGTTGAGGGGGACGTTCATGGTGCCGCAATACACGCAGGCCCGCCCGAACTTCGTCAGCAGGTACTCACGTACCTCGTATCCGTGGAGGGTTCCCTGCTGGTACTCCAACCCCTCCAGCGGTTTCCCGGCGCTGAGGGCGTGGGTGTCGAACGCGACGCGTTCCACGTGCACCGCCTTGACCGGTGCCCAACGCGCAAGGCGGCCGGTCCACGACATGGTCGTCTCCACCCGGTGTCGCAGCGATGGCGCCAGCCAGCCGGCCGGCCGGGTCCGGTTGAGGTACCTCGGGGCGCGGCAGCGCAGGTTCCGGGTGCGGCGGCCGCGACGGTAGGCCGAGCGCTGCTCCAGCTTCTTGCGGATCAACGCGCCCCGGTGGTCCAGCCGAATGGCATACCGGGCCCGGCGCTCGCCCGCCTGGGTGGTGAATACGGCGAGACCGGTGTGGTGGGAGCCGGGGTCGATGCCGACCGCGACGCCGTCCACCTCCGAGTCGGCTGCAGTCCGGTCCTTCAGCCGGATCACGAACGGCGTGTGACGGTGAACGACAGCCCTGCCCTTCTGGAGCAGCTTCCTCGCCCTCGCCGGCGTGCACGGCTGCAACGGGTGTCCGTGCTTGTCGAGCACGAACACGAACGGGTGCCGCTCACGCGGCTCCTCCCCGACCCCGGGGGGGCCGGGGGTGACGTCATCGCTGCCAGGTGAAGCAGCGGTGATCTCACCTCGCACACGTTCCACGCCGGTTGCCTCACGGCGCTCGGCCCCCGTTTCGTCCCTGATCCCGGGGTTGTCTGCTGGGCCGAGTTCCAGAGCCAACTGCTGGTGAAGCACAGTTGGGTGGGTCTTCTCGCCTACGCGGAACGTAGCCAACTTCAGTCACCTCCAATATGCGTTGTCGGCTGGTGCTGGTAACGGCGGCTCTCAGCCCAGCGGGCTGAGAGCCCCTCTTTCACGAGGGGGATCCCGTTACGAGCCGGGCTACCTCGTCGGTCGTCGTCAGTCGGTGAGTCCTCTGGATGCGGGGGGTACTCGGCGGCGCCGCACCCCTACGAGGCCGACGCCAGCGGTGGCGGGGCGAGCGGGGCCTGGCAGAAGCCGCAGCGGTCGCCGATGAGCTCCAGGCCGCACCAGTGGCAGTCGGCCCGGCGTACGGACGCCACCAGCTGGTACAGCACGGAGATGTCGGGGATGGCGGCCGCGAACTCCACCAGGCGCGGGGTGCCCCACCAGCCGGCCGAGTCGGCCGGCAGCGGGCTCTCCAGTACCCCCTGGACCTGCCAGGCGGGGGCGAGTTCGGCGGCCACCCACTCGGAGGCGAGCTGGCCGCGGGCGAAGGTGAGCTGGGTGCCGAAGTCGGGGCCCGGGAGGGGCTCCGCGCCCTGGGCGCCGAGGCGGACCAGGCGCGGCTGCGGGTTGGCGAGCACGGCGAACTGCGAGCCCGGCATCCAGGACTTGGCGTGGCTCTTCAGGCTGACCGGTACGCGGTCCAGCCGGGCCACGGTGCCGAGCAGCGCGCCCGCGTAGACGTAGTGCGCCAGCAGCCGGGCGGCCGAGGCCAGGACGCCCGGGCTGAAGTCGCAGATCGAGAGCTGCCGGAGCTGACGCACCAGCAGGGCGATGCCCAGGGGCGGCAGATCGATGTCGAGCAGCGCGATCCGGTCACTCTCCAGAATCGCCCGAACGGTGTGCAGGCGGCGGACGAAAGCGGCCGGAAGCGAGCTGGGTACGACCACGACGAGGTAGCCGTGGCGCTCCAGCAGCGCCGCCGTCTCGGCGAGCGAGCCCTCCAGGTCCACGGCCTCCGGGGACTGGAGCGTCACCGCGGGCGGAGTGTGGCGGTCCGGAGCGGGCAGCACCAGGTCGGCACTGGTGACTGCGATGGCGGTCGGCACGTGAATCCCCCGTTCACCCCGTTCACCGCGGGCGCGCACGTGCTGCGCGACCGCAAATGATCACTGCTCGTCCCTCCTGCTCCAGCACCTTATCCGCGTCATACCTGCCGGGGCAGGGCCTTGTTCTTTCCTGTGGGCTGACGACGGGTCACAGTTGGCCGAAAACCGGGACAAGAGGGTGCGGAGGGCGATCCCGCAGTTCTACCCCGGGACCGGAAAAGAAATGTGACGGGAGCGCATGAATTCGGTCACTGGCCGATTTACCTATGCCAACACATGATCAAACCCGGTCAGCACCCCCCCTTGCGGGGCAATGGCGCCCAGACCCTTGACAGGGCGATTGGTCTGGACCAACTTGATGGCGGGCGCCCCCACCACCGCCAACACTCCCCCCACGGAGCCTTCGTGAACCGCATACGCTCCCTTTCCCTGCTCTCCGCCGCCGTCCTGACGGCCACGGGCCTCACCGCCCTGGCCGCCGGCACGGCCCGGGCGGCCGACGTCAACGTCGCCCGCAACGGCGGCTACGAGAACGGCCTCGCCAACTGGACCTGCTCCGCCGGCAGCGGCACCACCGTCTCCTCCCCCGTCCACACCGGCACCGCGGCGCTCAAGGCCACCCCCTCGGGCCAGGACAACGCCCGCTGCGCGCAGACCGTCACCGTCAAGCCGGGCTCCACGTACACGCTGAGCACCTGGGTGCAGGGCTCGTACGTCTACCTGGGCGCGACCGGCACCGGCACCTCGGACGTCTCCACCTGGACCCCCGGCGGCACCGGCGCCTGGCAGAAGCTCTCCACCACCTTCACCACCGGCGCCAACACCACCCAGGTGACCGTCTACACGCACGGCTGGTACGGCCAGCCGGCCTACTTCGCGGACGAGTTCAGCGTCTTCGGCCCCGACGGCGGCGGGGGCACCGACCCCGGCCCCTCCGTACCCGGCGCACCCGGCGGCCTGGCCGCCGGCGGCCCGACCGCCTCCTCCGTGAACCTCACCTGGAACGCGGTCGCCGGGGCCGCCGGCTACCACGTGTACCAGGACGGCCAGCGGGTGAAGACGGTCACCGGAGCCACCGGCACCACCGTCACCGGACTGGCCGCGTCGACCACGTACTCCTTCGCCGTGAGCGCGTACAACGCGGCCGGCGAGGGCCCGAAGTCGCCAGCCGTCAGCGCCACGACGACCAGCGGGGGGACCAACCCCAACCCGTCCGTGCCGAAGCACGCCCTGACCGGCTACTGGCAGAACTTCAACAACGGCGCGACCGTCCAGCGGATCTCCGACGTCTCCGCGCAGTACGACATCATCGCGGTCTCGTTCGCCGACGCCACCGCCACGCCCGGTGCCATCGCCTTCAACCTCGACTCGGCCGGGCTCGGCGGCTACACGGCCGCCCAGTTCAAGGCCGACATCGCGGCGAAGAAGGCGGCCGGCAAGTCGGTGATCCTGTCCGTCGGCGGCGAGAAGGGGACCATCACCGTCAACGACTCGGCCTCGGCCAACGCCCTCGCCGACTCCGCGTACGCCCTGATGCAGGAGTACGGCTTCTCCGGCATCGACATCGACCTGGAGAACGGCCTCAACGCCACCTACATGACCCAGGCGCTCCGGTCCCTCTCGCAGAAGGCGGGCCCGGGCCTGGTCCTGACGATGGCTCCGCAGACGATCGACATGCAGTCGACGTCGAACGCCTACTTCAGGACAGCGCTGAACGTGAAGGACATCCTCACCGTCGTCAACATGCAGTACTACAACAGCGGCGCCATGCTCGGCTGCGACGGCAAGGTGTACTCGCAGGGCTCGGTGGACTTCCTCACCGCCCTGGCCTGCATCCAGCTGGAGGGCGGCCTCGACGCCTCGCAGGTCGGACTGGGCCTGCCCGCCTCCACCAGCGGCGCGGGCAGCGGCTACGTCTCCCCCACGGTCGTGAACAACGCCCTGGACTGCCTGGCCCGCGGCACGAACTGCGGCTCCTTCAAGCCCTCGAAGACCTACCCGGGCCTGCGCGGAGCCATGACCTGGTCCACGAACTGGGACGCCAAGGCCGGCAGCGCCTGGTCCAATGCGGTGGGCCCGAAGGTCCACGCCCTCCCCTGAGGGAGTGCCGCGCCCTGAGTGAGGGGTGTGGGGGTGTACGTCTACCGGACGGGTGCGGATTTGGCCGAACTCCGGCTCTTGACCGGGCCATGTCATGAGCGCACGCTGTGCGCGTCCGCACGGAGCCACCCCCACACCTCCGACCCCAGGAGACCTCAATGCGGCTACGCCCCAGAAAGGCCGCCACCCTCGCGGCCCTTCTCGCGCTCGCCCTCGGCGCACCCGCCGTCGGCGTCAGCGCCAACGCCTCCCCCGCTCCCGTTCCGTCGACGGCGACGCAGGACGAGGCGATCGTCCAGTACGAGATCCACGGCCCCTCGACGCCCGCCGACCGGACCGCGGTGGCCCGCACGGGCGTGTCGATCGACGAGGTCGGCGACCACACGGTCGTCGTCAGCGCCGACCCGATGCAGGCGAAGAAGCTGCGCTCGATGGGCTACCGCCTCCAGGCGCTGCCCGGACCGGCGAACCGCAACGCCCCCGGCGTCGCGGCCACCCCGATGGACTTCCCCTCGGCCGACTCGCGGTACCACAACTACGCCGAGATGAACGCGGAGATCGACACCCGGCTCGCCGCGTACCCGTCCATCATGAGCAAGCGGGTGATCGGGAAGTCGTACCAGGGCCGCGACCTGATCGCGATCAAGATCAGCGACAACGTCGGCACCGACGAGGCCGAGCCCGAGGTGCTCTTCACGCACCACCAGCACGCCCGCGAGCACCTGACCGTCGAGATGGCGCTCTACCTGCTCCGCGAGTTCGGCGCCGGGTACGGCTCCGACGCCCGCATCACCAAGATGGTCAACGAGCGCGAGATCTGGATCGTCCCGGACCTCAACCCCGACGGCGGCGAGTACGACATCGCCACCGGCTCGTACCGCTCGTGGCGCAAGAACCGCCAGCCCAACTCGGGTTCCTCGTACGTCGGCACGGACGAGAACCGCAACTGGAACTACAAGTGGGGCTGCTGCGGCGGCTCCAGCGGCAGCAAGTCCTCCGAGACCTACCGCGGTACCGCGCCCGAGTCGGCGCCCGAGGTGAAGGTGGTCTCGGACTTCGTGCGCAGCCGGGTGGTCGGCGGCAAGCAGCAGATCAAGGCCGCGATCGACTTCCACACGTACAGCGAGCTGGTGCTGTGGCCGTACGGCTGGACCACGGCGGACACGGCGGCGGGCCTGACCGTCGACGACCAGAAGGCCTTCGCGACCGTCGGCGGCAAGATGGCGGCCAGCAACGGCTACACCCCCGAGCAGTCGAGCGACCTCTACATCACGGACGGGTCGATCGACGACTGGCTGTGGGGCGTGCACAAGATCTTCGGCTACACCTTCGAGATGTACCCGGAGACCTCCTGGGAGGGCGGTTTCTACCCGCCCGACGAGGTGATCGAGCGCGAGACGAGCCGGAACAAGGACGCGGTGCTCCAGCTGCTGGAGAACGCGGACTGCATGTACCGGTCCATCGGCAAGGAGTCGACGTACTGCGTCTGACGCCCGCCGCGTGACCAGGGGCGCCCCACCGCCAGGGGGGCGCCCCTTTCCGTTGTCCGGCCGGACGGACCGGCGGGTGGGCGGGTGGGCGGGTGGGCGGACGGGGGCGTCAGCCGAGGACGGCCAGGGCGTCGATCTCGACGAGCAGGCCGGCCGGGAGGCCGACGTAGACGGTGGTGCGGGCGGCCGGGGCCTGCTTGAGGGCCTGCTCCTCGAAGTACGCGTTGTAGATCTCGTTCATCTCGGCGAAGTGGCCGGTGTCGGTGAGGTAGACGCGGATCATCATCACGTCGTCCCAGCCGGCGCCGCCCGCCTCCAGCACCGAGCGGACGTTCTCCAGCGTCTGGAGGGTCTGCTCGCGCAGGGTGGGCCCGGCGACCGTGGGCGGCTGTCCCCCGACGGCCGGGAGGAAGCCGACCTGGCCGGCGACCTGGAGGATGTTGCCCTTGCGCACGCCGTGCGAGAAGGCCGCGGGCGGGGCGGTGTGGGCGGGCGGGGTGACGGCGGTCTTCTCGGTCACGTCGTGGGTTCCTTGCTGTCGGCGTGGTCGGTGTGGTGCACGTGGTCCGTGCTGTCGGTTCCTGCGTAGTCGTGGCCGACCGCCGCGGCGGTGCGGCGCACCTCGGGCAGCAGCGCGAGCAGCCCTTCGGCGCTGACGACCACGTTGGGGGCGGAGAGGGAGAGCGCGGCGACGACCCGCCCCGCGTAGTCGCGCACCGGTGCGGCCACGCAGTTGATGGACTCCTCGTGCCCGCCCAGGTCGGCGGCCCAGCCCTGGTCCCGTACGACGGCCAGCTCGGCCAGGAAGGCCCGGGCGTCCGGTGTCGAACGCGGCGTGTAGGCGGGGTAGTCCAGCCGTTCGGCGAGCGCGGTGCGCTCCGGGAGGGGCAGGTCGGCGAGGAGCAGCTTGGCGACGGCGGCGACGGTGATGGCGACGGGCTTGCCGATGCGGCTGTACATCCGGACCGGGTAGCGGCTGTCGATCTTGTCGATGTAGAGCACCTCGTTGTCCTGGTGGACGGCCAGGTGGACGGTGTGGCCGGTGCGCTCGTTGAGCTCGACGAGGTGCGGGTGGGCGATCTCGCGCACGTCGAGGTTCTCCACGGCCTGTGCGGCGAGCGCGAAGAGGCGGGCGCCGAGGCGGTAGCGGCCGTCCTGCTGGCGGTGGACGAAGCGGTGCTCGTGCAGGGTGCGCAGCAGGCGCAGGGCGGTGGACTTGTGGACGTCCAGCGCGGCCGCGACGGTGCCGAGGTCGGCGGGGCCCTTCGCGAGCAGCGGCAGGATGCCGAGGGCCCGGTCGACGGTCTGGCTCATGGGGTGTCCTCCGCTGGTGGGGTGGTGGTCCGGGGCGTGCCCGGGACCGCTGCCGGGGGTGCCGGCGGGGCGGTGGCCCGGGCCGGGGCCGTGACCCGGGCCGGCGTCGTTGCCGAGGCCGTGGCGGTGGTGTCCCCCGGCGGTGGCACGTCGCCCGGTGTGGCGAGGGCGGCCCCGGCGAACCGGTGTGCCAGGCGCAGCCGCTCCTCGGGGCCCAGCCCCCTGAGTACCCCCGCGAGGTAGCCGGCCGCAAACCCGTCGCCGGCACCGGTGGCGGCCACCACGTCCACGCGCGGGGCGGGCACGAAGACCTCGGTGTCGCCGGTGCCGCTCTCCCGGGTGAACAGGGTGGCCCCGCGCGCCCCTTCCTTGACCACCAGCTGCGCGGGCTCGGGCAGCAGGGCGCGCAGCGCGGCGGGGCCGATGGTGCCCCAGAGGGCGGCGGCCTCGTCGGCGCCCGCGAAGACCAGGCCGGCCCGGCGGGCCAGGGTCAGCAGCAGGGCCGGGTCCTGGCGGAGGGCGGGGCGGTGGTTGAGGTCGAAGGAGACCAGGGAGGCGCGGGGTGCCCCGGTGAGGGCGAGCAGCAGGTCGGCGCAGCCCTCGGAGAGGGCGGCGGTGATGCCGGTGAGGTGCAGGACCCGGGCGGCCAGCAGGGCGGGGCCGAAGCAGCCGGGGGCCATGGCGGAGGCGGCCGAGCCGGCCCGGTAGTAGGCGACGCCGTCCGCTCCGGCGGCCCGGTCGGCGGCGGTGCGGAAGTAGATCCCGGTGGGGCGCCCGGGGTCGCGTACGACTCCGGAGACGTCCACCCCGTACGCGGCCACGCCGGCGGTGACGTACCGGCCGAAGGCGTCGTCGCCGACCCGGCTCAGCCAGCGGGTGCGGTGTCCCGCGGCGGCGAGGGCGCAGGCGACGTTCGACTCGGCACCGCCGGCGGTCCGTACGAAGGTGTCGGCGTCCGCGAGTCCCGCGCCGGGGGTAGCGGGCCGCAGGGCGACCATCGACTCGCCCACCGCGACCAGATCCATCCGTCACCCGCCTAGGCTCGTTGACCAGCGCTCCACCCGGATGCTAGACAGCGTGGAGCGAGCACCGCAACGACCGTTGCAACATACGCAACACCCGTACGGCAGTTGGAGGCTGGGCATGGAGGACCGCGTGCGGCGACTCGCAGAGGAGACCGTCGACCACCGTTTCAAGGGGCTGCCCCCGGACGCCGAGGCCGCCGGGCTCACCGTCGGCGAGCTCGCCGCCCAGCACCGCGACCTCTACACCGGCGGGTTCACCACGCCCGTCCTGACGCTCTCGGCCACCGCCCTGGAGCACAACCTCACCGCGCTCGGGGCGTACGCGGCCCGGCACGGCCTGGCCTTCGCCCCGCACGGCAAGACCTGCATGGCCCCGCAGCTGTTCGAGCGCCAGCTGGACCACGGCGCCTGGGGCATCACCGCCGCCATGCCCCACCAGGCCCGCGTCTACCGCGCGTTCGGCATCCGGCGGATCTTCCTGGCCAACGAGCTGGTCGACGCGGCCGCCCTGGCCTGGGTGGCCCGCGAGCTCGACGCCGACCCGGACTTCCGCTTCGTCTGCTACGTCGACTCCGTGCGCGGCGTCGAGCTGATGGACGCGGCGCTGCGGGCGGCCGGCGCGGGCCGGCCGGTCGACGTCGTGGTCGAGCTGGGCGCCGGTGCCGAGGGCCGCACGGGCGCCCGTACCGAGGCCGACTGCACGGCCGTCGCGGACGCGGTCTCCGCCGCGGGCACCCTGCGCCTGGTGGGCGTGGCCGGGTACGAGGCCACCATGCCCGGCGCCGACGCCGACGGCGTGCGGGCCTGGCTGCGCCGCCTGACGGGGCTGGCCGCCGAGTTCGACAAGGCGGGCCGGTTCGCCGGGACCGGGCTGGCGGAGATCGTCGTCAGCGCGGGCGGCAGCGAGTGGTTCGACGCCGTCGCCGAGGTGTTCGCGGAGGTGCCGGAGCTGTCCCTGCCGGTGCTGCGGCTGCTGCGCTCCGGCGCGTACGTCTCGCACGACCGGGGCTGGTACGAGGGGCTGACCCCCTTCAACCGCGTCCCCGAGGAGGGCGGCCTGCTGCCCGCGTTCCGGCTGTGGACCCAGGTCGTCTCCCGGCCCACGCCCACCCAGGCCTTCGTCAACGCCGGCAAGCGCGACATCGCGTACGACCTCGGGCTCCCGGTGGTCGAGGCGGTGCGCGGGGCCCGCGACGGGGTCGAGCGGCCCGCCCCCGAGGGGACGGCCGTGGTCAAGCTGTCGGACCAGCACGCCTGGCTGGAGACGGCCGGGGAAGGGGACCTGGAGGTCGGCGACTGGGTCGGGCTGGGGATGGCCCACCCGTGCACGATCTTCGAGAAGTGGCCGCTGATCCCGGTGGTGGCGGACGACGGCACGGTCACCGATTTCGTCCGCACCTTCTTCTGAGCCCCGCCCCGGGCCCCGCCCGGCCCGCCCCGACCACCCCGCCCCGCCCCGCCCCGCCCCGCCCCGCCCCGAGCGAAGGAGCCCCCGCCGTGGACCTGGTGGTACGCGGAGTCCGCGTCGTCGACGGCAGCGGCGGCCCCTCGTACACCGCCGACGTCGGCGTGCACGAGGGGCGGATCGCCGCGATCGGCCGGATCCCCGGCGGCGGCCGGCAGACCCTCGACGGCCACGGGCTCGCCCTGGCCCCGGGCTTCGTCGACATGCACGCGCACAGCGACCTTGCCCTGCTCACCGACCCCGACCACGGCGCCAAGGCCCTCCAGGGCGTGACCCTGGAGGTGCTGGGCCAGGACGGCCTGTCGTACGCGCCGGTGGACGACCGCACCCTCGACGAGGTGCGCCGGGCCATCACCGGCTGGAACGGCGACGGTTCGGACGTCGACTTCGACTGGCGGACCGTCGCCGGCTACCTCGACCGCCTCGACCGGGGCTTCGGCGGCGAGGGCATCGCCGTGAACGCCGCGTACCTGGTGCCGCAGGGCACGGTCCGCGCCCACGTGATGGGCTGGGGCGACCGGCCGGCCCGCCCGGACGAGCTGGACCGGATGCGCGGGCTCGTCGCTCAGGGGCTGGCGGAGGGCGCGGTCGGCATGTCCTCGGGGCTGACCTACACGCCGGGCATGTACGCGGACGGCGCCGAACTGACCGAGCTGTGCCGGGTGGTGGCGGAGTACGGCGGCTACTACTGCCCGCACCACCGCTCGTACGGGCGCGGCGCGCTGGCGGCGTACGAGGAGATGGTGGCGCTCGCGCAGGAGGCGGGCTGCGCCCTGCACCTGGCGCACGCCACCATGAACTTCGCCGAGAACGCGGGCCGGGCGGGCGAGTTGCTGGCCCTGCTGGACCGGGCCCTGGCCGCCGGCGCCGACCTCACGCTGGACACCTACCCCTACACCCCGGGCTGCACGACCCTGGCGGCGCTGCTGCCCGGCTGGGCGAACGAGGGCGGCCCGGAGGCGGTGCTGGCGCGGCTGCGGGACGACGCGACCGCGGCGCGGATCCGGCACGCGATGGAGGTGGAGGGCTCGGACGGGTGCCACGGGGTGCCGGTGGACTGGTCGTCGGTCGAGGTCTCCGGGGTGTCGGACCCGGCGCTGGCCGGGTACGTGGGGCGGCGCCTCGACGGCTGGGAGACGGCCCGGCGGCTGCTGCTCGGCGACCGCCTGGGGCCGACCGTGCTCCAGCACGTGGGCCACGAGGAGAACGTACGGGCCATCATGCGCCACCCCGCGCACACCGGCGGCTCCGACGGCATCCTCCGCGGCGCCAAGCCGCACCCCCGCGCCCACGGCACCTTCCCCCACTACCTGGGCCGGTACGTACGCGAACTCGGCGTCCTCTCGCTGGAGGAGTGCGTGGCACACCTCGCCGGACGGCCGGCGGCCCGGCTGCGCCTGTCCGACCGGGGACTGGTCCGCGAGGGGTACCGGGCGGACCTGGTGCTGTTCGACCCGGAGACGGTGGCCGCGGGCGCGACCTTCGCGGCGCCGCGGACCCCGCCGACCGGGATCCCGTACGTGCTGGTCGACGGGCGCTTCACGGTGCGGGACGGGCGGCGGACGGACGTGCTGGCGGGCCGCGCGGTCCGGCGCGGGGACTGATCCGGGGCCCCGGGGCGGATCACCGGGAACCCCGCGTCGTCGAACGTGTGCGGCCTACGATGGCGGCATGCTGGCCTTCGTCCCCGCTGCCCTGCTTTTCGCCGCTTTCTGCCTGAGCGTCCGCGAGGACCGGCGCCGCTTCCGCAACGCGGTGCTGCTCGGCCTGACCTTCATCACGCTGTCCCTGGCGCTGCTGGCCCAGATCCGCCACCTCCCGTACCTCGCGGCGGAGATCATCCTGCTGACCGTCTTCGCCGTCCCCGCGCTCGGCACGGTCGCGCTCGGCGTCTTCCTGGTCGCCAACGGGATGACGATGGTCCGCAAGGAGGGCCGGGGCCCGGCCAACCTGCTGTCCCTGATGGCGGGCGTGGGCATCTTCTGCATGATCGGGCTGCTGGTGGCCGTCGGCACGGAGGGCTCGCCGGTGCTGGACGGCATCGTCGGCACGCTGGTGATGCTGGTCGCCTACGTCTCGTTCATCTTCCTGTGCTTCCTCGGGTACGCCTACCTCTACGGCCGGATCCGGGTGCGCGGCGACGTGGACTTCGTGGTGATGCTGGGCTCCGGGCTGATCGGCGGCGAGCGCGTCCCGCCGCTGCTGGCCTCGCGACTGGAGAAGGGCCGCGAGATCTACGCCGCCCAGGTGGCCCGCGGCGGGCCGGCGCCGCTGCTGCTGACCTCGGGCGGGCAGGGGCCGGACGAGAGCCTGCCTGAGGCGCGGGCGATGGCCGGCTGGCTGCGGGAGCGGGGCGTGCCGGAGGAGCACCTGCGGGTGGAGGAGCGGTCCCGTACGACGGACGAGAACATGCGGTTCAGCCGGGAGCTGATGCTGGCGGAGGACCCCGCGTACCGCTGCGTGGTCGTCACCAACAACTTCCACGCGTTCCGGGCCGCGATGACGGCCCGCCGGGCGGGGGTCAACGGCCAGGTGCTGGGGTCCCCGACGGCCCGCTACTTCTGGCCGAGCGCCACGATCCGCGAGTTCGTGGCGGTCTTCTGGGAGCACCGGGCCGTCAACCTCACCATCAGCGCCCTGATCGTCGCCTTCGGGGCGCTGGCCACGACCCACGCCCTCTGACCCTCCCCGGAACACAACGGACAGACGACCAGACCCGCAAGGCTGCCCGTCGACCTCGCCTCCTGCCCGCGCCCCCGCGCACGCCCCGCGCGCAGCAGCGTGACGAGCGCAACACGGGAGCCGGGGACGGTCACCGGAGGGGTGGGATCCACAGGCCCGGACCGGGTCGGGGGGCAGGAATCCAAGGGGGCCGGTGCCGGGGAACCTTACGAAGGGGGAAACCGGACAAATCGCCGGACGGGCGGTGGGCGGAAAGGCCCAGCGGGCCACCGCCGCGGCCCCGTAGTCTCCTGTGTATGCAGGTGATCCAGTCGACGAAGCTCGCGAACGTCTGTTACGAGATCCGGGGCCCTGTGCTCGAAGAGGCGATGCGGCTTGAAGCAGCAGGTCATCGCATCCTCAAGCTCAACACCGGAAACCCGGCGGCGTTCGGTTTCGAGTGCCCTCCCGAGATCCTTGAGGACATGCTCCGCAACCTGGGCAACGCCCACGGCTACGGGGACGCGAAGGGCCTCCTCTCGGCACGCCGCGCCGTGATGCAGCACTACCAGACCAAGGGCATCGACCTGGACGTCGAGGACATCTACCTCGGCAACGGCGTCTCCGAGCTGATCCAGATGTCGATGCAGGCGCTGCTGGACGACGGCGACGAGGTGCTCGTACCGGCGCCGGACTACCCGCTGTGGACGGCCTCGGTCTCCCTCGCCGGCGGCACCGCCGTGCACTACCGCTGCGACGAGCAGTCCGACTGGATGCCGGACCTCGCCGACATCGAGCGCAAGGTCACCGACCGCACCCGCGCGATCGTGATCATCAACCCGAACAACCCCACGGGTGCGGTCTACGGCGAGGAGATGCTGCGCGGCCTCACGGACATCGCCCGCCGCCACAACCTGATCGTCTGCTCCGACGAGATCTACGACCGGATCCTGTACGACGGCGCCACGCACACCAACACCGCCGCCATCGCGCCGGACCTGCTCACCCTGACCTTCAACGGCCTCTCGAAGAACTACCGCGTCGCCGGCTACCGCGCCGGCTGGATGGCGGTCTGCGGCCCGAAGAAGAACGCGGCCTCGTACATCGAGGGCCTCACCATCCTCGCCAACATGCGGCTGTGCGCGAACATGCCGTCGCAGCACGCCGTGGCGACGGCCCTGGGCGGCCGGCAGTCGATCGAGGACCTGGTGCTGCCCGGCGGGCGGCTGCTGGAGCAGCGGGACACGGCGTACGAGCTGCTCACGCAGATCCCCGGCATCAGCTGCGTGAAGCCCAAGGGCGCGCTCTACCTCTTCCCGAGGCTGGACCCGGCCGTCTACAAGATCAAGGACGACCGGCAGATGGTCCTCGACCTGCTCAGGGCCGAGAAGATCATGGTCGTGCACGGTACGGGCTTCAACTGGCCCGAGCCGGACCACTTCCGGATCGTCACCCTGCCGAACGCCAAGGACCTCGGCGACGCGGTGACCAGGATCGGGAACTTCCTCGACGGCTACGGCCAGCCGTGACGCACTTCGGGCCCCGCATCTCCTGTCGCACAGCAGGGGACGCGGGGCCCGACTCCTTTACCTGACACATACCCTGGACCCAGCTCTACTTTAGAACCATTCCAATGTAGGATGGCCTCCTGACCACGCCAGGAGGCCATCCCCATGTACGAGCCGATCCGCACCAAGTCGGTCCACCGCATGCCCGGCCGCCCCGACTACCCCCACCGCAGCCGCGGTGAGGAGCTGGACATCCAGCTCGCCGGGCACCTGGCCGCCCTCCTCGCCGTGACCGACGAGCTCGGCCTGGACGAGGCGGCCGAGGAGATCGCGGGCCAGGTGGCCCGACTCCGGGGCACCCCGCCGGCCCGGCACGCCGGACTCTCCGACGCCGACACCGAGGCCCTGCACCACCGCGCCCACGACCTCGCCGCCCGTGCCCTGGTCGTCGCCGCGTCCCGCGCCGACACCGCCGCGGCGATCCTGGCCGCCACGCGCATGGACGCCCACACCGCCGCCCTCAAGCCGGCCGCGGCCCACTGACGGCCCCGGTCCGGGGCCGGGGAGGCTCCGGACCGGGTGCCACGACCTTCCGGTACGCGCTCGGCCCGCGCGGCTGCCGCTCAGCCGGCGCGGCTGCCGCTCAGCCGGCGCGGCTGCCGCTCAGCCGGCGCGGCTGCCGCTCAGCCGGCGCGGCTGCCGCTCGGCCCGCGCAGCAGAGCGGCGCCCGCTCAGCCCGCGTAGCAGCGGCGCAGCCAGCGCTCGCGGCCGCTGCCCGCCGGGGTGAAGCCCACGCGCCGGTGCAGCACCCGGTAGTTGTCGAAGGCCAGGAAGTCCCCGGCACCCAGCAGCAGGCTCTCGTACGGGGCCGCCTCCAGCGCGTCCGAGAACCGCGCCAGCACGTCGAACGCCTCCGGCACCGCCGCCGTGGTGGTCCCCCGGTCGAAGCGGATCCGCGGCAGCCCGCCCTCGGCCCCGGCCGGCTCCAGCAGCGGGACGGACCGCAGCGCCTGGCGGTCGCCGCCCTCCCCCGGGCGCACCGAGTCCGGCGCGGCCACCTCGTACCAGGCCCGCCCGAGGTCCTCGCGCAGCCCCTCGTCCATCGCCTCCAGCGCGTACGGCAGGGGCATGACGTCCGTGGGGACCTGCTCCTCGTTGCGGATCCCGCAGAAGGTCAGGAAGCGCGGCACGTACCGGCGCGGGTCGCAGCCCGGGGCGCCGAAGCCCAGGTGGGGGTTGTCGGTGTGCCAGAAGAACTCCTGGTCGGCGCCCCAGGAGCTGGTGGTGCCGGCCGCCGCGGGGTTGGGGACGACGTTCCGCAGCAGGTGCCCGGCGTTCTCGTAGCCGACCGCGAACGGCGCGATGCCCATCAGCTGGAGCATGCCCAGGTGCAGGGCGTTGACCACGGACAGGTCGCGCTCGGCGGCCCAGCCGCTGGTGGGCGAGGCGGGCCAGCGCTCCTGCTGCGGCAGGTTGCGCACCACGATCAGGCAGGAGCCGGAGCGCGGGAAGCCGGCCACCTCGGCCAGCGCCTCCGGGGACAGCGCGCCGATCAGGGCCTCGGCGCCGATCCGGCCGAGGATGACGGTCTCCAGGTCCGGGTCGAGCCCGTCCGGCGGGAGGTTGGCGAGGATGCTGCGGTGGGCCCGCTCCGACTCGGCGTCGGTGAGGGCGAGCTGGACGACGGGCGGTACTGCGGTGCTGAGCACGGTGATGTCTGCTCCTTGAGAGGGTGTCCCCGCGAAGGGACCTGCTTTCTTTCGGCGCGCGTCAGACGACGTAGCGCAGGATCAGGGAGGCGAAGAGGACGCTGAGCGAGGCGACGAGGGTGGCGCGGACCACCTTGGCCCCGCCGCGCAGGGTGGCCTTGCTGCCGACCCAGTTGCCCGCGATGTTCGCCAGCAGCATCGGGATGCCGATCAGCCACAGGATGTGGCCGGAGATGACGAAGGCGACGAGCGCGCCCACGTTGGACGCGAGGTTGAAGACCTTCGCGGTCGCCGAGGACTCCACCAGGCCCACCCGCAGCAGCAGGTGGAATCCCAGGATCAGCATGGAGCCGGTGCCGGGGCCGAAGAAGCCGTCGTAGAAGCCGATGCCGAAGCAGAGCAGCGGCACCCACAGCCACAGCGTGAGGCCGTGCAGCTCGGTGAGGGTCTCGGCGTGCTTGTTGCGCTTGGGCAGCAGGGTCAGCAACAGGCCGACCGGGATCAGGAAGGTGATCAGCTTGCCGATGGTGTCGGCGTCGAAGAGCAGGATGACCTTGGCTCCGGCGTACGCGCCGACGAGCGCGAAGACCACGCCCGCGCCGACCAGCTTCCAGATGACCTTCTTGCTGCGGGCGAAGTTCCACAGGGCGGCCACGGTGCCGACCGTGGACACGTACTTCTCCGTGCCCAGGGCGAGTTGGGGCGCGTAGCCGGCGAACAGCACCGCCGGTACGAGGATCAGCGCGCCGCCGCCGGCGATCGAGTCGATGAATCCGGCGACGAAGGCCGCCGCGGTGAGGAGTCCGATCTCCACGGGCTCAGGCCTCTCTGTGAATCTTGTGCTGGGCCGCCTGGGCCCGGGGACGGACGACGAGCAGGTCGACGTTGACGTGCGGGGGGCGGGTCAGGGACCAGACGACGGTGTCGGCCACGTCCTCGGCGAGCAGTGGCTCGGCCACGCCCTGGTAGACGGCGGCGGCCTTGGCCTCGTCGCCGCGGAAGCGGTTGACGGCGAACTCGTCGGTCCTGACCATCCCGGGGGCGATCTCGACGACGCGGACCGGGCGGCCGCACAGCTCCAGGCGGAGCGTGGCGGCCAGGGCGTGGGCGCCGGCCTTGGCGGCGACGTAACCGCCGCCGCCCTCGTAGGCGGTGAAGGCCGCGGTGGAGGACAGCACCAGGACCGTGCCGCGGCCGCTCGCCTCCAGGGCGGGCAGCAGGGCTTGGGTCAGCCGGAGCGTGCCGAGGACGTTGACCTCGTACATCGCCCGCCAGTCGGCCGGGTCGGCGTCGGCGACGCTCTCCGCGCCGACCGCTCCGCCCGCGTTGTTGACCAGGTCGTCGACCGGGCCGACGTGCTCGGCGAAGGCGCGTACGGCGGCTGCGTCGGTGATGTCGAGCGGGTACACCTCGGCGCTGCCCCCGGACGCGGCGGTCCCGTCGGCCGCCCGGATCTCCTTGGCCACGCGCTCCAGGAGCTCGGCGCGGCGGCCGGTCAGGACCACGTGGTGGCCGGCCGCGGCCAGGGCGCGGGCCGTGGCGGCCCCGATGCCGCTGCCGGCGCCGGTGACGACGCTGACGCGGCGGGCGGGGGCGCCGGCGTCCGTGGGGGTGGGTGTGGGGGTCAAGTGAGTGTCCTCCTGAGTGCGGTTCCTTCGTGCCCGGCGGCCGGTCGTGGGGCGTGCCGGGGCATGGCGGCCCGGTCCTGCGGCGCGGGGGGCCGTCAGGACTGCCGTCGGTGGTGCGGGTGGTGCGGCGCGGATGGCGCGCGGGGTGCCGTGCGGCCGGATCGGTACGGGTCCGGGCGGCGCGGGTGGTGAGCGGTGAGCGGTGGTATGGCGCGGGGCGCGGGCGGTGCGGGTGGCGCACGGGTCGCGCGGGGCGCGGGCGGTACGGGGCGCGGGTACGGCGCGCGGGGTGGGGCGGTGGTGCCGGGTGGGGCGTCGTACGGGGTGGTGCGGTCGTACGGGGTGGGCCGCCGCGTACGGGGTGGTGCGGTCGTACGGGTCGTGCCGGTGCTCCTGGCCCAAGTGGCCCGGTGGCGGCGGGAGTTACCAGGTCATGTCGTCCGTACCGGCGCCGGCGGCCGGAGCGGTGACGGTCTGGCCCGGCTGCGCGGTGGTGCCGGCGGCGGCCGCGAGCGGCGCCGCGACGACCAGCGCACCGGCGGCGAGGGCGACGGCGGCCGCGACGGAAGCGGAGGAGGAGGAGGGCAGCAGAGCGGAGAGGCGCATAAGTTCTCAGTCCTTGAGGGCGAGTGGGAGCCGGTGCCGGTACGGCCGGAAGCCCGGCCGGGCGGCGCCGCTCCCTGGTCGGCGCTTTCAAGGAGATCTTGTCCCGGCCACAGGAGCTGGGAAAGGGAGTTCCATCGGCCAGGTTCGGCCATGGCTGGACACGGCCATTCCGAGATCCCGGTCCGCATCCTGGACATCGGGGGTGGCGTCCGCCGCCCGCATGTTGGACCGAACCAATCACGGTGGGCATTCGGAGGCTCACATAGTTATGATCCCGCGCGGTGGGGACGGCCAGGGGGGACGGGCCACCACGGGGGGTTGCTGACCATGCAGAAGGAAGAGTTCGACTTCACCCATGAGGTGTTCCGGCAGCTGATCGCCGCACCCGGCAGACCGCTGGCCGCGCTCCGCGCCGAGCTGCTCCTCTCCGAGGCGGAACTCGCCGCCGCGCTGGCCGGGCTGACCCAGTGCGGGCTGGTACACCGGCACGCGGTGACCGGCGAGCCCCTCCCGGTCACGCCGGAGGCCGCCCTCGCCCGGCTCTTCGAGCAGGAGCAGCAGTACAACGCCGAGCGGATGGCCCGGCTCCAGCAGCTCCAGACCACCCTCGCCGCCATCGACGCGCGCCTGACCTCCGCGCCCGGTCTGGCCGAGCCCGCACTCGGCTCGGGCAGCGAGCTGATCGTGGGCGAGGCCGAGATCGGCGCCTCCCTGGAGAGCGCCACCGCCCGGGCCCGCAAGGAGATCCTCTCCATGCACCCGGGCCGCCCCCGCAGCCCGGCGCAGCTCGCCGACGGCATGCGGCGCAACCACGAACTCCTCGACCGGGGCGTGGGCATGCGGACGCTCCAGCTGGACGCGATGCTGCGGGTCCCGCACGGCCGCGCCCACCTGCGGGCGCTGGAGGAGTCCGGCGCGGAGGTGCGGATCGCCCCGGTGCTGCCGTTCCGGCTGATCGTGGTCGACGGGATCCAGGCGTACGCGGCGGCCCCCTCCCCCGACGACCGGCAGGCGGCGGTGCTGATGACCGACCCGCGGGTGGTGGAGGTGCTGTGCCGGGTCTTCGAGCACTTCTGGGTGCACGGGGCCAAGCTGCCGGACAACGAACCGCCGGCACCGGCCGACGACCCCCTGACGGAACGCGAGCGCGCGCTGCTGCGGATGCTGTTCCAGGGCATGAAGGACGACGCCGTCTCCCGTTCCCTGGGCGTCTCGCCGCGCACCCTGCGCCGGCTGCTGACGGACGTGATGGCCAAGCTGGACGCCGACAGCCGCTTCCAGGCGGGCGCCCGCGCGATGGCCCGCGGCTGGCTCACGGAGGAGTGAGCCGGGGGCCCGGCGCACCCGTCGCCCGGGGCCGACGGCGGCCGGCCGGCGCCGCGCTGCGCCCGTCCCGCGCGGCCGCGGCCACTGGCCGGGTGAGGCCGCGGCTGGTTGTGGCCAGCGCCGGGCCCTGGCGTCCCCGGCCGGACCGGTTCACGATCGATTCACCCCCTTAAGGCCCCTTTCCCCGAGGTGGATTCGTCATGTGCGGCGTAGCCGGGCTCTTCACGGGCTGTACCGCCCTCGCCCCCTGTCCCCCGCCGCCGCCCGTCCCGCCGGGCGCGGGCGGCCCCCCGTACCCGGCCGCACCGGCGGACGCCCCCGCGGACGGTTCCCCGTACGGCCCCGCCCCGTACCGCAGCCCCTTCGGCGACTGGTACGAGCGGGTCGCCGCCCGCCCCCCGCTGCGCCGGACGCTCGTGCTCCCCGCGGGGACGGCACCCTTCTCGCCGGCCCTCGCGCCCGTCACGGGCCACCCCCTGGTCCGGGCGCTGCCGGCCCCCGCCCGGACCCGGCTGCTCGCGCTGCACGCCCACCGCTACCTCGACTTCACCGCACGCCTGGAGCACCTGGTCGTCAACCGCACGGCCCTCGGCATCGCACACGGCACCCTCGGCGTCGAACTGCCGGAGGAGATGCGCTTCGACGCGTACAAGCTCTACTGCGACGAGGCCTGGCACGCGCTGACCGCCGCCGACCTCGCCCGCCAGCTCCGCCACGCCACCGGCGTCGCGGCACCCGAGACCGGCGCCCCGGCCTTCCTGGCCCGGCTGGCGACGGTCCGGGAGGCCGTGGGGCCCCGGTCCGCGCAGCTCGCCGAACTGGTCTTCGTGGTCTGCTCGGAGACCCTGGTCTCCGCCACCCTGCCGGCCGGCGCCGAGGACCCCCTGATGCCCGTCGCGCTCCGCGACACCCTGCGCGACCACGCCCGGGACGAAGCCCGCCACCACGCCTACTTCGCGGCCTTCCTGCGCCTGCTCTGGGCCCGGCTCGACGCCCGCCAGCGCCGCACGGCCGGCCGGCTGGTCCCGCGGGCCGTCGCCGCGTTCCTCGGCCCCGACCTCCCCGCCCTCCGCGCCGACCTGGCCGCGGCCGGGCTGCGGCCGGGAGAGGCCGAGCAGGTGCTGGCCGAGACCCACCCGCCGCACGCGGTGGCCGCGTACGGCCGTGAGGCCGCCCGGCCCGCCCTGCGCCACTTCGCGGAGCTGGGGGCGCTGGACGATCCGTACGTACGGGAGGAACTGGCCGCGCACGGGCTCAGTTGGGACGGTCACGTCACCTGACGTTCATTCGACCAACACCGGAACCTGGGTTTCCGCGAGCACGCTGCCCCCTGTGAGACGCATCCTGGGAATCGCCCTGGCGGTCCTGCTGATCGGCGGAGTTGTCTTCGCCGTTCTGGCAGGGCGCGGAGGTCAGGGAATAGGCGGCACGGCAACGAAGACCGTGCGTGGTGTGATCGGGTCGGAGAAGGCCGAGTTCTTCGACGATCCCGACGTGGTCGAGGCCCTTGCAGGCAAGGGCTGGACGGTGGAGACGGAGACCTCGGGGTCCTGGGCGATGGACCAGCTCCCGCTGAAGGACTACGACTTCGCCTTTCCGGGGAGCAAGGCTCCCGCCGACGCGGTCCGCGCGAAGTCACCCCTGAAGGTGACCGCGGCCCGCCCCTTCTACTCGCCACTGGTGATCGTGGCGCACAGCGCGGCCGCCGGGGTGCTGGCGGACAACGGCCTGGTCCGCAAGGCCGGCGCCAAGTCGGGCACGCTGCTGATGGACCCGTTCCTGAAGGCCGTGGCCGCCGACCGCACCTGGCAGCAGCTCAAGGGCGCCGGCGCGCACGCCGAGCTGAGCGGCTCCCTCTACATCAGCACCACCGACCCGGGGAGCTCCAACTCCGGTGCCCTGTACCTGGCCATGACCTCCTTCGTGGCCGAGCAGCAGAGGGTGGTCGCCGACAAGGCCGGCATCGACCGCACGGCACCGCTGCTGCGCAGGCTCATCGCCCCCCAGGGCGCCCAGCAGACCAGCACCGACGCGCCGTTCCGGGACTTCATCAGCGGGGTGGGCAACCCCCTGGTGCTCGTGTACGAGTCCCAGGTGGCCGCCCTGCTCCAGCAGAAGCAGGACACCGGCGACCTGGTGGTCCTCTACCCCGACACCACGGTCCCCAGCGACCACACCCTGGTGCCGCTCACCGAGGACGGCAAGGCGCTCGGCGAGCTGCTGAGCACCGACAAGCGGCTGCGCGAGCTGGCCGTACGGCACGGCTACCGGCCGCAGGGCGCGCTGTCCGAGTTCACCGCGGCCACCGCGCCGCACACCGCCTACCTCAACCAGAAGCTGACGGGGATCCGCCAGGCGCCCGTGCCGACCGTCGAGGTCCTGCACGAGATGGCCGCGCGGGCGAAGGGCCAGGGGGGCCACTGATGACCACCGCAGAAGAGCCGGGACAGCTCGTCCTGACCGCCCCGGAGCCCGTGGCCCCGGTCCGCCGGGAGCAGGCCGCAGGCCTGGTGCCGCTCCAGGACGGCGTACGCGAGGAGATGGCCCGCCGGGCCGGGGAGTACGTCGGCTCGCTGGCCGGCCTCGACGCCCGCTCGCCGGAGTTCGCCGGACGCATCGGGGAGATCGCGGGGCTCGGCGCGGGCGAGATCCGCAGCGCCGCCCAGCAGTCCAACCGGATGCTGGACCGGGCCGTACGCTCCCTGGGCGCGGACGGCGGCGGCGAGGCCCAGGCCCGCGTCGCGTCCTCGCTGGTGGAGCTGCGCCGCACGGTCGAGGACCTCGACCCGCGCGACACCCCCGGCAAGGGGCTCGGCAAGCTGCTGTCGAAGCTGCCGGGCGGCAACAGGTTCCGCGACCACGTCGCGAAGTACGCCTCGTCGCAGGCCACCCTCAACCGCATCGTCGGCGCCCTGCGCGGCGGCCAGGACGAGCTGCGCCGCGACAACGCCGCGCTGCACACCGAGCGCACCCGCCTGTGGGAGACCATGGGCAAGCTCCAGGAGTACGCGGTGCTCACCGAGGCGCTCGACGCGGCGGTGGAGCAGCGCGTCGCCGAGGTCGGGGCCGCCGACCCGCAGCAGGCGGACGCGCTGCGTGCGGACGTCCTCTTCCCGGTCCGGCAGAAGCACCAGGACCTGCTGACCCAGCTCGCGGTCTGCGCCCAGGGCTACCTGGCCATGGACGTGGTCCGGCGCAACAACGACGAGCTGATCAAGGGCGTGGAGCGGGCGGCGACCACGACGGTGTCGGCGCTGCGCATCGCGGTGATGCTGGCCTCCGCCCTGGACAACCAGCGCAAGGTGGTCGAGCAGGTCAACGCCCTGCGGGGGACGACCGAGGAGCTGATCCGCGGCAACGCGGAGATGCTGGCCACGCAGACCGGCGAGATCCAGCGGATCGCGGCGGACCCGGCGGTGGGCGCGGAGACGCTGCGGACCGCGTTCGGGCAGATCTACCGGACGCTGGACGCGATCGACACGTACAAGGTGCAGGCCACGGAGTCGATGGCGGCGACGGTCGAGTCGCTGACCGGGGAGCTCCAGGCGGCGACGGCGTACCTGGAGCGGACGCGGCAGACCGGTGCCCTGGAAGGCGGTGGCCGGTGAGGAAGCGCATCACGACCGCCGCACTGCTCGCGCTGGGCCTGGTGCTGACGGCGTGCGACAGCGCGCCGGAGCCCGACGCCGGCCCCCTCCCGTACCAGGAGGGCACGCTGCGGGTGCTGGCCTCCTCCGAGCTGTCCGACATGCAGCCGGTGCTGGACGCGGCCCGCGAGAAGACCGGCGTCACGGTGAAGTTCACCTGGTCGGGCACGCTCGACGCGGTGGAGAAGCTGGCCTCCGGGAAGGCGGACGGCGCGTACGACGCGGTCTGGCTGTCCTCCAACGACTACCTCAGGCTGCGGCCCGAGGCGGGCGGCAAGGTCACCAACGAGACGCCGGTGATGACCTCGCCGGTGGCGATCGGCGTCAGGCGCGCCACCGCCGACCGGCTGGGCTGGAAGGACGGCGAGCTGACCTGGTCGCAGCTGCACCAGGCGGTGAAGGCCGGCCGGCTGACGTACGGGATGACCGACCCGGTCCGCTCCAACTCGGGCTTCTCCGCACTGGTTTCGGTGGCCTCGGGGCTGTCGGGCGCGCAGGCGGCCCTGACCGACGCGGACGTGGCCAAGGCCTCCCCGGCCCTGAAGGAGTTCTTCAAGGGCCAGAAGCTGACCTCGGGCTCTTCGGGCTGGCTGGCGGACGCCTACACCCGCCGGGGCTCGGTGGACGCCCTCGTCAACTACGAATCCGTCCTGCTCTCCCTGAAGCAGGACCTGACGGTGATCCGTCCGAAGGACGGCGTGGTCACGGCCGACTACCCGCTCGCGCTGCTCACCTCGGCGCCGCAGGGTGCGCGCACCTCGATGCGCTCGCTGACCGCGTACCTGCGGACGCCGGAGGCCCAGAAGCGGATCACGGACACCACGCTGCGGCGGCCGGTGACGGCGGGCGTGGCGCTCGGCCCGGGCCTGTCGCCCACGAAGCGCCGCGAACTGCCCTTCCCCGGCACCCGCTCCGTGGCGGACGGCCTGCTGGCCTCGTACGAGAACGAGCTGCGCCGCCCCTCGCGGACGGTGTACGTGCTCGACACCTCCGGCTCCATGGAGGAGGAGAACCGCATCGGCAGGCTCCGCGACGCCCTGGCGAAGCTGACGGGCAGCGGGGACTCCCCGGTGGGCCGGCGCTTCCGGGACCGCGAGGAGGTGACGCTGATGCCCTTCGGCTCGAAGGTGAAGAAGACCACGACCCACGTGGTGGACCCGGGCAGCCCGACGACCGCCCTGAACGCGATCCGCTCGGACATCGACGCGCTCACACCGGACGGCGGCACGGCGGTCTACAGCAGCCTGAAGGAGGCGTACGAGCACATCGGCGGCGGCAGCGGGGATGCCTTCACCTCGATCGTCCTGATGACGGACGGCGAGAACACGGAGGGCGCGGACGCCTCGGAGTTCGACGCCTTCTACGCCCGGCAGTCCCCGGAGGGGAAGTCCACGCCGGTCTTCGCGATCCTCTTCGGCGACTCCGACAAGGCCGAACTGACCCACATCACCGAGCTGACCGGCGGCCGCCTCTTCGACGCGACGGGCGGCAACAGCTCCCTGGACGGCGCCTTCGAGGAGATCCGTGGCTACCAGTAGGGGCAACCGCGCCCTGACGTACCTGGAATCGAAGAAGAACCTGGCCGGCAGCGCGGCCGGCGTCGTGGGCGTCGGCCTCACCCTGGCCGGTGTGGCGGGCCCGTACTGGCCGGTCGTGGTGGCCGGCCTGTACGGGGCGGCCGCCCTGATCGCCCCGCCGGAGCACGTGGCCGTACCGGACTTCCCGGACCCGGCGGAGCAGCTGAGCACCCTCCGGGACGACTTCGCGACGCTGAAGCAGTACATCGCGGAGGTGGAGCTGAACCCGGCGGCGGCCGGCAAGCTGACGGAGCTGATGGCCCGTTACGAGGCGCTGCTGGACCCGACCTGGGTCTCGGACGTCCTGGCCGCCGACCCGGAGGCCGTCCACACCCTCTCCCGGGCCGTCCGCCAGGACGTCCCGGAGTGCGTGGACACGTACCACCGCGCCCGCTGGTGGAGCCGCCTGAACCCCGGCACCGAATCCCCGGACCGCCACCTGGAACACCAGCTGAACCTCCTCTACGACGAGGCCGACCGCCTCACCACCGCCCTCCGCGACACCGAATCCCGCCGCCAGCAGACCCACACGACCTACCTGGAAGACCGCGGCCGCTCCTGACCGGGCTAGGGTCGGCCCACCGATGATCAACGGGGGGGCGCTGTGCGCAGGTGGGCGGTCGTGGTGGCCGGAGTCGTGCTGGCCGGGGCCGGGTGCTCCGGGGGCGGGGCGGGTGACGGGGCGTTGGGGGGCGAGGCGCGGGCGTATCTGGAGGACGCCCTCGCCGTGGCGGAGCGGCACTCGGTGCTGCGGGACACCGCCGACTGGGCCGCGGTGCGGGAGGCGGCGTTCCGGCGGGCGGATCGGGACCGGGCCCGGACGCCCGCGCAGACGTACCCGGCGATCCGGGACGCGCTGCGGGAGTTGGGGGACCGGCACAGCCAACTGCTGGATCCGGCGCAGGCGGCGGAGGTCACCGGTGCGGAGGACGCCGAGCCGCCGGTCGTGGAGCTGCTGCCGGGGCGCATCGCGCACGTCACGCTGCCGGCCGTGCCGAACGAGCGGGCCGGCGCGGAGTACGTGCGCCGGGGGCGGGAGGCCGTGGCGAAGGCGGCCGCGGCGGGGGCGTGCGGGTGGATGGTGGACCTGCGGTCCAACCCGGGCGGCGACATGTTCCCGCTGCTGGGCGCGGTGGGGGCGGTACTGGGTGACGGCACGGTGGGTGCGTTCGTGACGCCCGGCGGAGGGCGTACGCCCTGGGTCGTCCGGAGCGGTACGCCCGGCGGGCAGCTCCCCGACTGGGGACCGGCCGAGCCGCTCCCCCGGCCCGGGCCGCCGGTCGCCGTCCTGACGAGCAACCGCACGGCCAGCGCCGCCGAGGCCGCGGCCATCGCCTTCCGCGGCCGCCCGGCGACCCGTACGTTCGGCGAGCCGACGGCCGGTCTGACGACGGGGAACGCGGCCCACCGGCTGTCCGACGGCGCCCTGCTGCTGCTCGCCGGCTCGTACGAGGCCGACCGTACGGGCACGGTGCACAAGGGCCCGCTCGCCCCGGACGAGGAGACCGGGGAGGAGCGGGCGCCGGCGGCCGCCGAGCAGTGGCTGCGCGCACAGGACGGCTGCCGGGGCTGAGGACCGGCCCGCGCGGGACGGCTGCCGGGACTGCGGGCCGCCCCCGCCGCGGAACGGCGACGGCCCGCCGGTCACGAGGACCGGCGGGCCGTTGCTGCGTCGGGCGCCGCTTGGTCGGGGGCTCCCACGTTCTTCGTCACCCCCTCGCGGGGGTCAGGGCTCAGCCCAGGCGCTCGACGAGCGCGTGGTACTGGTCCCACAGCTCCTTCGGGGTGTGGTCACCGAAGGTGTTGAGGTGGTCGGGGACCAGCGCCGCCTCCTCGCGCCAGACCTCCTTGTCCACCGTCAGGAGGAAGTCGAGGTCCTCGGCCGGCAGGTCCAGGCCCTCGGTGTCGAGCGAGTCCTTGGCCGGCAGGATGCCGATGGGGGTCTCGACGCCCTCGGCCTTGCCGTCGAGGCGCTCGACGATCCACTTCAGGACGCGGCTGTTCTCGCCGAAGCCCGGCCACACGAACTTGCCCGCGTCGTTCTTGCGGAACCAGTTCACGTAGTAGATCTTCGGGAGCTTCGCCTGGTCCTTGTCCGCCGCGACCTTGACCCAGTGGGCCATGTAGTCGCCCATGTTGTAGCCGCAGAACGGCAGCATGGCGAACGGGTCGCGGCGCAGCTCGCCGACCTTGCCCTCGGCGGCGGCGGTCTTCTCGGAGGCGACGTTCGCGCCGAGGAACACGCCGTGGTTCCAGTCGAAGGACTCGGTCACCAGCGGCACCGCGGAGGCGCGGCGGCCGCCGAAGAGGATCGCGGAGATCGGGACGCCCTTGGGGTCCTCCCACTCGGGCGCGATGATCGGGCACTGCGAGGCCGGGACGGTGAAGCGGGCGTTGGGGTGGGCGGCGGGGGTCTCCGAGTCCGGAGTCCAGTCGTTGCCCTTCCAGTCGACGAGGTGCGCGGGCGCCTCCTCGGTCATGCCCTCCCACCACACGTCGCCGTCGTCCGTCAGCGCGACGTTCGTGAAGACGGAGTTGCCCCACATCGTCTTCATGGCGTTGGCGTTGGTGTGCTCGCCGGTGCCGGGCGCGACGCCGAAGAAGCCGGCCTCGGGGTTGATCGCGTAGAGGCGGCCGTCCTCACCGAAGCGCATCCAGGCGATGTCGTCGCCGATGGTCTCGACCGTCCAGCCGGGGATCGTGGGCTCCAGCATGGCGAGGTTGGTCTTGCCACAGGCGGACGGGAAGGCGGCGGCCACGTACTTGGCCTCACCCTGCGGCGGGGTGAGCTTCAGGATCAGCATGTGCTCGGCCAGCCAGCCCTCGTCGCGGGCCATGACGGACGCGATGCGCAGGGCGTAGCACTTCTTGCCGAGCAGGGCGTTGCCGCCGTAGCCCGAGCCGAAGGACCAGATCTCGCGGGTCTCCGGGAAGTGCGAGATGTACTTGGTGCTGTTGCAGGGCCACGGCACGTCGGCCTCGCCCTCGGCGAGCGGCGCGCCGAGCGTGTGGACGGCCTTGACGAAGAAGCCGTCGGTGCCGAGCTCGTCCAGGACCTGCTGCCCCATGCGGGTCATGGTGCGCATCGCCACGGCGACGTAGGCGGAGTCGGTGATCTCGACGCCGATCGCGGACAGCGGCGAGCCGACGGGGCCCATGCAGAAGGGCACGACGTACATCGTGCGGCCCTTCATGGAACCGCGGAAGATGCCCTTCTCTCCCGCGAAGATCTCCTTCATCTCCGCCGGGGCCTTCCAGTGGTTGGTCGGGCCCGCGTCCTCCTCCTTCTCGGAGCAGATGAAGGTGCGGTCCTCGACGCGCGCGACGTCGGTGGGGTCGGAGGCCGCGTAGTACGAGTTCGGGCGCTTGACCGGGTCGAGCTTCTTGAACGTGCCCTTGGCGACGAGCTCCTCGCACAGGCGCTCGTACTCGGCCTCGGAACCGTCGCACCAGACGATCCGGTCGGGCTGGGTGAGGGCTGCGATCTCCTCGACCCAGGAGACGAGCTCCTGGTGGTTGGTGGGGGTGGAAAGGGGAGCCGCGTTGTCGCGCGCCACGATTGCTCCTTGTAGAGGGGTTTTTAAGATGTATGCCCCGTGGGGGCTGCGACCCGGACGCGTCGTAGCTGCTCATCCGGTGCCGACCGCACTCATCTGATCATCCGTGCCGTGTGCCCATATGTCCAGGGGGCCTCTCACGTGAGCATCGCCACTCGGTTCAATCTTCGGCAAAGCGAACAATCGGCAAAAGACACCTCCCGGCAACCTACGGACCCGTAGGTAGCATGGCCGCCATGACTCTTGATGCCCCCGCCAAGCCGGTCATGCGCGGCTGGCTGCACGCCGGGATGTTCCCCGCCGTGGTGATCGCGGGCCTGGTCCTCATGGCCTTCACGGACTCGACCCGCGCGCGGGTGGCCTGCGGCGTGTACGTACTCACCGCCTGCCTGCTCTTCGGGATCAGCGCGCTGTACCACCGGGGCACCTGGGGACCGCGCGGCGAGGCGATCCTGCGGCGGCTGGACCACGCCAACATCTTCCTGATCATCGCGGGGACGTATACCCCGCTGACCGTGCTGCTGCTGCCGGACTCCACCGGACGGACGCTGCTGTGGGCGGTCTGGATCGCGGCCGCGGCCGGCATCGCCTTCCGCGTCTTCTGGGTCGGGGCACCGCGCTGGCTCTACACCCCCTGCTACATCGCGATGGGGTGGGCCGCGGTCTTCTTCCTCCCCGAGTTCATGCGCGCGGGCGGGATCGCCGTACTGGTCCTGGTGATCGTCGGCGGCCTGCTGTACAGCGCGGGCGGGGTCATCTACGGCATCAAGCGCCCGAACCCCTCACCGCGCTTCTTCGGCTTCCACGAGGTCTTCCACTCGCTCACCCTCGCGGCCTTCATCACCCACTACGTGGGCATCTCGCTGGTGGCGTACACGCACGCGTAGCGAGGACGGCGTACGCGCAGGCATGGCCAGGACGGCGTACGCCCAGGGCGACGAGGCTCACCGGCGCTCCGCCGGTGAGCCTCCACCATGACTGCGACTACGACCTGACCGCCCCCAGCTCACGTGCCAGCGCCCGGTCGTCCCCGGTCGGCGCCGCACACACGAAATGCCGGCAGACGTACGCCGCCGGCCGGCCCCCGACCAGCGGCCGGTCGGCCAGCAGCGGGAACTCGTCCCCGCCCGGCTCCCCCACCGCGACGACCGCGCCCGGCGCCGTCCCGAGCAGCGCCGTACGGTGCAGCCGGTGCAGGGCGGCGTCCTCGGCGGGCCCGACCACGGCGACCTCGCGCGGCCCGTCGAGCAGCGCCTCCGCAACGGCCAGCCCCCACCCGATGAACCGCGGGGCGCGCGGCCCCAGGGCGTGCACCACCCCCAGCGCTCGCTCCGCCGCGGTGCGGTGCGCCTCCGAGCCGGTGTGGGCCGCGTAGGACAGCAGCGCGCCCGCGGCGGCGGTCCACCCGGCCGGCGCCGCGTTGTCGGTGGGGTCCTGGGGCCGGCGGATCAGCTGCTCCGCGTCGTGCGCGGTGTCGTACAGCGTGCCGTCCTCGGCGGTGAACTGGTCCAGGATCAGGTCGGCGAGGAAGCCGGCGAACTCCAGCCAGACCCCCTCGCCCGTCACCGCCGCCAGCGCGAGGAAGCCCTCCGCCACGTCGCCGTAGTCCTCCAGCACCCCGTCGTTCCCGCCGACCACGCCGTCCTTGCTGGTCCTGGCCAGCCGCGCGCGCCCGGAGGTCGCGTCGAAGTGGACGCGCACCAGCAGGTCCGCCGCCTCGGTGGCCCGCTCGACCAGGTCGGGGCGGTCGAAGTACGCGCCGCACTCGGCCAGCGCGGCGATGGCCAGGCCGTTCCAGGCCGCCACCACCTTGTCGTCCCGGCCCGGCGCCGGCCGGCCCGCCCGCGCGGCCAGCAGCCGCTCCCTGAGGGAGGCGATCCGCGCGGCCTCGACCACCGGCCCGTCCTGCGGGAGCTGGAGCACCGACTTGCCGTGCTCGAAGGTGCCCTCCTCGGTCACCCCGAAGTACGCCATCGCCGTCCCGGCGTCCTCGTCGCCCAGCACCTCGCGCAGCTCGGCGGCGGTCCAGGCGTAGTACGCACCCTCGACGTGCTTGCCGCTCCCGTCGTCGGAGTCGGCGTCCAGCGCGGAGGCGAACCCGCCCTCCCGCGTGCGCAGTTCCCGCACCATGAAGTCGGCGGTCTCCAGCGCCACCCGCCGGGCCAGGTCGGAGCCGGTGCTGCGCCACAGGTGCGCGTACGCACGGCACAGCAGCGCGTTGTCGTAGAGCATCTTCTCGAAGTGCGGGACCACCCAGGCCCGGTCCACCGAGTAGCGCGCGAAACCGCCGCCGAGCTGGTCGTAGATCCCGCCCCGCGCCATCGCCTCGCAGGTGTCGGCGGCCATCTGGAGCGCGCCCTCCGCGCCGGTCCTGGCGTGGTGCCGCAGCAGGAACTCGACCACCATCGACGGCGGGAACTTGGGCGCCCCGCCGAACCCGCCGTGCCGGGAGTCGTAGTCCCTGGTCAGCCCGAGCAGCGCCTGTGCCAGCTCCTCGGGCCCCGGCACGCCGGCCCGCCCGTAGTCGAGCTGCCGCCCGGCCAGGTCCCGCACGATCTTCTTCGCGACCTCGGCCACCTCGTCCCGGCGCCCCACCCAGGCCGTGCGCACGCCCTCCAGCACCTGCATGAAGGACGGCATCCCGTGCCGCGGCTCCGGCGGGAAGTACGTACCGAAGTAGAAGGGCTCGGCGTCCGGCGTCAGGAACACCGTCATGGGCCACCCGCCCTGCCCGGTGGCCGCCTGCACCGCCTCCATGTAGACGGCGTCGACGTCCGGCCGCTCCTCGCGGTCCACCTTGACGTTGACGAAGTGCTCGTTGAGGTAGGCCGCCGTCGGCTCGTCCTCGAAGGACTCGTGCGCCATCACGTGGCACCAGTGGCAGCTCGAGTACCCGACGCTGAGCAGCACCGGCACCCCCCGCTCACGCGCCTCGGCGAACGCCTCGGGCGACCAGGGCCACCAGTCCACCGGATTGTCCGCGTGCTGCAGGAGGTACGGGGAGGTCTCATGAGCGAGGTGGTTCGGCATGCGCACATCCTGCCCCACGCCCGGAACCCCACCACCCGAAGCCACGAACCGGACCCCGCACCGGTACCGGAAAAGGGGACGCGGTCCGGGGGCCGCGCCGGGGCGGACCGGGGCGGGCGGGGCGGACCGGGGCGGCCGGGGCGGGCGCGTACGCGGACGGCTGCACAGGCGTCTCGCGCGGAGGTCGCGCACGGAGGTTTAGCGCGAAGCTCTGATCCTGCTCAACTCCGGTTGATGCACGCGGGGTTCTCTCGCGCGGGCGTGCTCCGCGCCGCACACTGGTTCTCCTGGCCAGGCTCTCGGAGGGGGATGCGCATGCGTGACGGCCATCGGAGCGAGGCGGAGCAGCTGGTGGCGCGGGCCGTCGGGGAGGCGGTGCGGCGGTCCGGCGGGCGGCTGGAGGAGGGGCCCCTGCTCGTGCGGGCGAGAGAGGCGCTGGACGCGATGGCGGCCGCCGCGGCCCCCGAGTACGCGGCCTACACCCGGGCGCTCGACGAAGCCGCCGCCGGGGCACCCTCGCTCGGCGCCGCCTTCCGGGTGAACGCGTCAACGGCAGCCCTGGTGACCGGCGTTGCCGCGCTCACCGCCGCCGTCACGGACCTGGCCCTGGGCCTGGAGGCCGGCGCGGCACTCGGTACCGGGGCAGTGGTCGCGGCGGCCGGAGCGGCGGCCACCGCTGCGAAGGTCGCGGCCGACTACTGGCCCGCCGCCCACCGCCAGGCCGGCGCCCTGGGTCAGCCCGGCGGCCCCGAGCAGCTGCGGCTCCAGTGGCTGACGGCGCTGGAGGTGCGGGGCGTACGGCCCTTCCTGGACCAGCAGCGGATGGTCTCCGAGGCCGCCCGCCGCACCGTCCCGAAGCAGACCGGCGCGGCCCCGCAGCTGCGCGGGGCGGACCGCAGCGCGGCGGCCCGGCGCCGGAACGTACTGGCCCAGTCCTTCGGGCAACTGCCGGAGCCGGCCGGGCCGTTCGCCGGGCGGCGGGCCGAGGTGGCCCGGATCGCCCAGTGGGTGCAGGCCGCGCGGGCCAGCACCGAGACCCGGCCCGTGGTCGTGGTGCTGCACGGCGAACCGGGCGTGGGCCGCACCACGCTGGCCGTGCGGACCGCCCACCACCTGCGGGACCAGTACCGCGGGGCCTGCGTGGTGGACCTGCGGGGCGGCTCGCTCAGCGGCGAGACCCCGCTGCCCACCCGGGAGGCGCTGCTGCACCTGCTGAACCGGCTGGGCGCCCCGCGCGAGCAGTTGCTCTTCCGGGAGCGGTCCTCCGCGGAACAGCAGGTCAGGCGGCTGGCGGAGCTGTACCACCAGCACCTCCAGGGGCTGCCGGTGACGGTGGTCCTGGACGACGCGGCGGACCCGGCGCAGGTGCGGCTGCTGGTGCCGGAGCGCTCGGACTCGCTGGTGCTGGTGACCGCGCGCCGGCCGCTGGTCCTGCCGGAGGACACCCCCGCCTGGGTGTACCAGCTGCCGGTGACCGCGCTGGCCGACGCGGACGGCGCCGAGGTGCTGCGGGAGGCGGTCGAGGCGGCCGGCACGAGCGTGTACGACGAGCAGGCGCTGGCCGCGATCCAGCGGTTCACCGGCGGTCTGCCGCTGGCGCTGCGGCTGACCGGCCCGCTGCTCGGCACGCACACGGCCCGCCGCTTCGAGCTGCACCTGCGGGACCGCGCGGGCTCGCTCGACGTGACCGAGCGGGCGCTCGACCTGTCGTACGCGCACCTCGCCGACCCGGCGCGGCGGCTGCTGCGGCGGCTGGCGCTGGCCGGCCGGGTCTCGCTCGGCGCGGCGGCCGCGGCCGCGCTCACGGAGACCAACGAGGCGGAGGCCCAGCGGCTGCTGGGCAAGCTGGCCAAGACCGGCCTGATCGACCACGTGCGCGGCGAGCGGTACCGGCTGCACGACGCGGTGCGCTCGTACGCGGCCGCGAAGCTGGCGGAGGAGGAGGACCGTACCGAGATCGCGGCGGCGCACGAGCGCCTCATCCGGAACTACGCGCAGCTGGCCGACACCGTGATCCGGATGGTCGACGGCAAGACCTCGACGCGCGCCGACACCTTCGTGAAGGGCGCGGTCGGCGGCCACGGCTTCACCTCCCTGGAGGCGGCGCTGCAGTGGCTGGACGACGAGTCGAGCTTCATCACGGCGGCGCTGCGGCACACCGAGGGCGTGGACCAGCGCGCGGTGCTGGACCTGCTCGGCGCGCTGTGCGACTACTGCCTGCTGCGCGGCGACCTGTACCGGCTGGGGGAGATCAACGAGCTGACCCAGGCCGTGGACCAGGGGCTGCTGGTGCGGTCGGTGCAGTGGCGCACGGGCATCGCGGCCCGGCAGCTGGGCGAGCTGGACAAGGCGCGCACCACGCTGGCGTCGGTGGTCGACTCGTACTTCGAGGCCCGGCACGAGTCCGGCGCGGCGCGGGCCCTGGTGTCGCTGGGCATCACGCTGCACCACCAGGGCAACCTGACGGAGGCGGCGGCCCGGATCCGCGAGGCGCTGGCGCTGCAGACCGGCGAGGAGCTGGCCGGCGACCGGGCCTGGGCGCTGCACGCACTGGCCTCGGTGGAGCGGGACAACGCGCGGCTGGGCGAGGCGCTGGAGCTGCTGGCGGAGTCGCTGCGGCTGCACCGGGACAGCGAGAGCCTGCACGGCGAGGCCTGGGCGCACTTCCAGCGCGGCCAGGTGTACCTGCGGATGGGTGAGGTGCCGGCGGCGGACGCGGAGCTGCGGCTGGCGCTGGAGCTGTACGGGCGCACGCACGACGACCGGGGCCAGGCGTGGGCGCTGACGCAGCTGGCCCGGGCGCGGCTGGTGGACGGCGACGCCTCGGCGGCGGTGGAGCGGCTGCGGGAGGCGCTGCTGCGGCACCGGGAGGCGGAGGACGCGCGGGGCGAGGCGTGGACCCTGTACTACCTGGGCCAGGCGCTGGAGGAGCAGGGCGACGCGGACCAGGCGGTACGGGAGCTGGAGCGCGCCCGCACGATGTTCTCCCGGATGCGGGACGTGTACGGGCTGGCCTGTGCCCGGCACCATTCGGGGCGCGTGACGCGGGACCTGCGGGCGGCGCAGACGGGGAACCTGCGGAACTCGGGGTTCGCCCGGCAGCTGCTGGTGGACGCGCGGGCGGACTTCCACCGGATCGGGGTGGCCCACGGGGAGGCGTGGACGTGCCTGGAGCTGGCGGTGGTGGACGCGGGGAACAGCAGGGTGGCGCAGGCGGTGGCGCTGTGCGAGGAGGCGGTGGCGCTGTTCCGCTCGTACGGGGACCTGCGCGGCGCGGACTGGGCGGTGCTGCTGCGGGCCACCCTGCTGCCGTACGCCGCCGCGGGCGGCGAGGACGCGGCGCGGGAGGCGCTGGCGTCGCTGGCCGGCGGCCACCCGGCCCGGGATCCGAAGCTGGCGGACTGCGTGGAGGCGTACGCGGTGATGCTGGACCGCGGTGTGGACCCCGCCGAGGGCTGGCAGGGCTACCGCCTGGGCATGATCCCGTCCCGCCACGCCCGCGAGGTCATGGGGGTCCCGGTCCCGGCGCGGGACCAGGACACCGCCGGCACCGGCTGAGGGGCGCCGCCGGGCAGTCCATGCCTCGGCCCACGCCTCAGGCAGCGCTGCTTCAGCCCACGCCTCGGCCCGCGCCGCCTCGGCCCGCACCTCAGGCCATGCCGCCTCGGCCCGTGCCTCAGGCCATGCCCGGCCTCGGCGCGTGCCTCAGGCCATGCCGCCTCGGCCCGTGCCTCAGACCATGCCCCGCGTCGGCGCGTGCCTCAGCCGCCGGCGAGACCGGAGACCGGCCTCACCGGCGGCTGAGGCGCGGGTCAGGCCTTGGCCGGCTTCGACGGGTCGTCGGCGGCCGCCGGCTCCGGGGCCTCCTCGAAGGAGACCCGGCCCATGTGCCGGTTCATCGACTTCATCAGGCCCCACGTCCCCAGGGCCAGCACCGCGAACACGATGAAGCCCAGGATGCCGGGGGTCACCTTGTTCTTGTCGAAGGCGTCCCCGGCGAGCGGGAGGAGCTGGGCCAGTGCGGCGTGAGTAGCGCTCATGTCAGGCATTGTCCCGGATGCCCGCGAAGAGGTCGTCCTCGGGGAGGGTGGTGTCCACGAGCGACTTGGCCAGCTCGTACTCCTCGGTGGGCCAGATCTCCTTCTGGATCTCCAGCGGGACGCGGAACCAGCCGCCGTCGGGGTCGATCTGCGTGGCGTGGGCGATCAGGGCCTTGTCGCGGATCTCGAAGAACTCGCCGCACGGGACGTGCGTGGTCAGGGTCCGCTCCGTGCGCTCGAACTCCTTCCAGCGCTCCAGCCACTCGCCGTACGGGGACTCCAGGCCGCGGGCGAGCAGGCCCTCGTGCAGGGCGACGGTGCGCGGCTTGTTGAAGCCCTGGTTGTAGTAGAGCTTCTGCGGCTGGTAGGCGGGGCCGAACTCCGCCTCCGGGTACTTCTCGGTGTCCGCCGCGCCCTCGAAGGCCACCATCGAGATCTTGTGGGTCATGATGTGGTCGGGGTGCGGGTAGCCGCCGTTCTCGTCGTACGTCGTGATGACCTGCGGACGGAAGGCGCGGATCTTGGCGACCAGGCGGCCGGCGGCGGCGTCGACGTCCTCCAGGGCGAAGCAGCCCTCGGGCAGCGGGGGCAGCGGGTCGCCCTCGGGGAGGCCGGAGTCGATGTAGCCGAGCCACTCCTGGGAGACGCCGAGGATCTCGCGGGCCTCGTCCATCTCCTTGCGGCGCACCTCGTGGATGTTCTCCTCGATGTACTTGTCGCCCTGGAGCTTGGGGTTCAGGACGGAGCCGCGCTCGCCGCCCGTGCAGGTCACGACCAGCACGTCCACCCCCTCGGACACGTACTTGGCCATCGTCGCGGCGCCCTTGCTCGACTCGTCGTCGGGGTGCGCGTGGACTGCCATCAGGCGAAGCTGCTCAGTCAAGACTCGATCCTCAGTGTTTCGGCGCCGAACACGGGGCCGTCCCGGCCGGACGGGGGGCGGCTTCTATAGTGACCGAATCGGGGGGCGGAAAATTCCACGGCCCCAGGAGAGGAACGATCATGAGCGCGGTGCGCGAGGGCTTGCCGGAGGGCCGTTACGGCCGTACCCAGGACGAGCGCGCGGACCGGAAGCTCAAGATCATCGGCTCGGTGCTGGGCGTGGGTCTGCTGGGCGTGGTCGGCTGGATCGGCTGGGACTACGTCGCCGGGCAGTCCGTCAGCGCCGAGGTGATCAAGTTCCAGGCCTCGGACGGCGAGGTCAAGGTGCACCTGGAGGTCCGCAAGGACTCCTCGGTGCGCGGGGTGTGCACCCTCAGCTCCCAGGACCGGGACCACAATGAGGTCGGCCGCAAGGATTACGTCTTCGATCAGCGGGCATCCCGTATCGACGAGGTGGTCGTGCTGAAGACGACCAGCAGGGCCACGACGGTCGAGCTGGTCGGGTGTCAGCCGGCCGCTTCCCGCTGACCTGCACTGACACACTTCATACTCGTCGCCTCCTCCCCCTTTTTCCCCCGAATTGTTAGGCTCGTGGTTTCGCCTGGCAGAGCGAGGCGGCTTGTAATCCCAGTACCGACGAGGAGCACCTGTGACCCAGACGAGCGAGAGCGTCACCTGGCTGACCCAGGACGCCTACGACCAGCTCAAGGCCGAGCTGGAGTACCTGTCTGGTCCCGCACGCACGGAGATCGCGGCGAAGATCGCGGCTGCCCGTGAGGAGGGTGACCTGCGGGAGAACGGCGGTTACCACGCGGCCAAGGAGGAGCAGGGCAAGCAGGAGCTCCGCGTCCGCCAGCTGACGCAGCTGCTCGAGTCCGCCAAGGTCGGCGAGGCGCCGTCCTCCAACGGCGTGGTGGCCCCCGGAACCGTCGTGACCATCGCCTTCGACGGCGACCCGGACGACACCATGTCCTTCCTGCTGGCCTCCCGCGAGTACGCCTCCACGGAGATCGACACCTACTCGCCGCAGTCGCCGCTGGGCCAGGGCGTGGCCGGCAAGAAGATCGGCGAGGACGCGGAGTACGAGCTGCCGAACGGCAAGAAGGCCTCGGTGCGCATCCTGGACGTCAAGCCGTACACCGGCTGACGCTCGCACGGCTCACGCGGGAGCCCCCGCCCGGAACGCTCCGGGCGGGGGCTCCTGCCGTATCCGGGTGTCCGCGTCGCCGTCGAGCCGGGGCCCGGCGGGCCGGCGGGCCCCGGCTCGTGTCAGACCGACGCCGACCGGTACTTGCGGACCGAGAGCGTCCGGAACACCACGATGATCAGTACGGACCACATCAGCGAGGCCTCCACCGGGTGCTGCATCGGCCAGGCCGGCGAGTCCACCACGCCCGGGTTGCCGAACAGCTCCCGGCACGCCTGCACGGTCGCGCTGAAGGGGTTCCACTCGGCGACGTGCCGCAGCCAGGGCGTCATCTGGCTGGTGTCGACGAAGGCGGTCGACACGAACGTGACCGGGAAGAGCCAGATCAGCCCGCCCGAGGTGGCCGCCTCGGGGGTGCGTACGGACAGCCCGATCAGGGCGCCGATCCAGGTGAACGCGTACCCGAGGAGCAGCAGCAGTCCGAAGCCGGCCATGACCTCGCCGGCGCTGGTGTGCGTGCGCCAGCCGACGAGCAGGGCGACCATCGCCAGCACGAACAGGGTGAGCGCGGTCTGCACGAGGTCGGCCAGGGTGCGGCCGGTGAGGACCGCGCCGCGCGCCATGGGCAGCGAGCGGAACCGGTCGATCAGGCCCTTGTGCATGTCGTCGGCGATGCCGGCGCCCGCTCCCGCGGTGGCGAAGGTGACGGTCTGCGCGAAGATGCCGGCCATCAGGAACTCGCGGTAGACCGCGGGGTCGGTGGTGTCGCCTACCTGCATCGACCCGCCGAAGACGTAACTGAACAGCACGACGAACATCACCGGCTGGATCAGACCGAAGATGATCATCTCGGGGATCCGGGCCATCCGGATGAGGTTGCGCTTGGCGACGACCAGGGAGTCGCCGATCGACTGGACCACGCCGCCGCGCGGACGCGGGGCCGGTGCGGTGCCGGTGACGGTCACGGGGCCGCCTCCTTACGGGCCTTCTGGCCCCTGGGCCGGTCCGCCTTCGCCGTGCCGTTCTCCTCTTCCGCGAGCGCGGCCGCGTGGCCGGTGAGGGAGATGAACACGTCGTCGAGGGTGGGGCGGCGCAGCCCGATGTCGTCGATCTCGATCCCGCGGGCGTCCAGCTCCCTGATGACCTCGGCGAGCAGCTTGGCGCCGCCCGTGACGGGGACGGTGAGCTTGCGGGTGTGCTCCTCGACGGTGGCCGGGCTCTTGCCGAAGCCGGTGAGCACCCCGGCGGCGTCCGCGATGTGCTCCCGCTCGTGCACCACCACCTCCACGCGCTCGCCGCCCGTCTGGGCCTTGAGCTGGTCGGACGTGCCGCGGGCGATGACGCGGCCGTGGTCGACCACGCAGATGTCGTGGGCCAGCCGGTCCGCCTCCTCCAGGTACTGGGTGGTCAGGAGCAGCGTGGTGCCCCCCGCGACCAGTTCCTCGATGACGTCCCAGAGGGCCTGCCGGTTGCGGGGGTCGAGGCCGGTGGTCGGCTCGTCCATGAACATCACGGGCGGCCTGACCACGAGGGCGGCGGCCAGGTCGAGGCGGCGGCGCATGCCGCCGGAGTAGGTCTTGGCCGTGCGGTCGGCGGCGTCGGCGAGGTTGAAGCGCTCCAGCAGCTCCGCCGCGCGGGCCTTCGCCGCCTTCGCGTTCATCTGGTAGAGCCGGCCGACCATCTGGAGGTTCTCGCGGCCGGTGAGGTACTCGTCCACCGCGGCGAACTGGCCGGAGAGGCCGATGCTGCGGCGCACCTCGTTCGGGTGCTTGAGCACGTCGATCCCGGCGACGGAGGCGGTGCCGCTGTCGGGCTGGACGAGGGTGGTCAGGACGCGCACGGTCGTGGTCTTGCCCGCGCCGTTGGGGCCGAGCAGGCCGAGGACGGTTCCCTCGGGCACATCGAGGTCCACGCCGTCCAGGGCCCGTACGTCGCCGAAGGTCTTCACCAGACCTTCGGCGTAGATCGCGCCTGGCATATGGATTCTCCCAGTGTCAAACGGGTGTTTCCTACGCAAATCCTAGGGTCGGCGGGCTTGCGCCGCCCGGCCCGGTGAGCGGGGCGGACACGAACGGGACGGACGGACGGCGCCTGCCGCCGCGATCACGCCAGGACGGTGTACCCGGCGTCCCGCAGCGACCGCGCGACCTCCGCGCAGTGCTCGGGCCCCTTGGTCTCCAGGTGCAGCTCCACCTCCACCTCCGTGAGCCCCAGCCGGGGGTCCGTACGTACGTGGCTCACGTCCAGAACATTGGCATCCGCCACTGACAACACCCCCAGCAGGCCGGCCAGCGCCCCCGGCCGGTCCGGCACGCGCAGCCGCAGCGAGAGGTAGCGCCCGGCGGCCGCCATGCCGTGCCGCAGGATCCGCTGGAGCAGCAGCGGGTCGACGTTCCCGCCCGACAGCACCGCCACGACCGGCCCCCGGTACAGCTCGGGCTCGCTCAGCAGCGCGGCCACCGGACTGCACCCGGCCGGCTCCACCACCAGCTTCGCCCGCTCCAGGCACAGCAGGAGGGCGCTGGAGAGGGCGTCCTCCGAGACCGTGCGCACCTCGTCGACGAAGTCCCGGACGATGTCGAAGGGCACGTCCCCCGGCCGCCCCACCTTGATCCCGTCGGCCATGGTCACCGGGTTGTCCAGCACCACCGGGTGCCCCGCCGCCAGTGAGGGCGGGTACGCCGCGGAGCCCTCGGCCTGCACGCCCACGATCCGCACGTCCGGCCGCAGCGCCTTCACCGCCACCGCGATGCCGGCGGCCAGCCCGCCTCCCCCGACGCCGACCACGATGGTCCGCACCTCGGGGCACTGCTCCAGGATCTCCAGGCCCACCGTGCCCTGGCCCGCGATGATGTCGCGGTGGTCGAAGGGGTGGATGAACACCGCCCCGGTGCGGTCGGCGTACTCCTGGGCCGCGGCCAGCGTCTCGTCCACGACGTGCCCCTGGAGGCGCACCTCGGCTCCGTACTCCCTGGTCGCGGCCACCTTCGGCAGCGGCGCCCCGACCGGCATGAACACCGTCGAGCGCACGCCCAGCAGGGCGGAGGCCAGGGCGACGCCCTGCGCGTGGTTGCCCGCGCTGGCCGCGACCACGCCGGCCGCCTTCTCCTCGGGGCGCAGGCCGGCGATGCGCACGTACGCGCCGCGCAGCTTGAAGGAACCGGTGCGCTGGAGGTTCTCGCACTTGAGGTGGACCGGGGAGCCGATCAGCGCGGAGAGGTGCCTGCTGCCCTCCATGGCGGTGACCCTCGCGACCCCCGAGAGCATCTTCTGGGCGCCTCGCACGTCGTCGAGGATCAGCGGCGGAACATGGGCGGACAGGCGGTAGTTCATGCCGCAAGTCTCGCAGCGGATCCACCGGGACGCCCGGGGCGGCGGATACCCGCACCGGGATTCCGCAGCCCCTCTACGGGGCACCCGCCGGCCGCGTACGCTGTCCCCCATCCTGTCGACCCCTGGCGAAGAGAGCCCCAGTCCATGCCCGCTACCCCGGCCCACCCCGACCTGCCGGCCGAGGCCGGAACCGGTCTCCTCGACGCCCTCCAGCACCAGGTGGCCCTGTTCGCCCGGCGGGCCGAGCAGACCCGGCTCGGCGGTGTCGGCCAGGCCCGCAACTCGATGGACCGCGCCGCGTACCTGCTGCTCAACCGGCTGGACCGGGAAGGCCCGATGGGCGTCAAGGCACTGGCCGCGGGCATGGGCATCGACTCCTCGACCGTCACCCGCCAGGTGGCCCCGCTGGTCGACACCGGCCTGGTCAAGCGGACCTCCCACCCGGAGGACGGGCGTGCGGTGGTGCTGGCGCTCTCGCCGCGCGGCCTGGCCCGGCTGGAGGAGGTCCGCTCCTCGCGCCGCGAGCTGATGGCGCAGGTGACGGAGGGCTGGTCGGAGGAGGAGCGCGAGGCCTTCACCTCCCTGCTCACGCGGTTCAACCTGTCCCTCTCGGAGCGCATGGGCGCCCCCGGCGAGGGCGGTCCCGCCTCCTGACGCGCACCGCGCGCGACCGCCGGTTTCCCGCCTCTTGACCGGGGCCGCCCGCTGCCCTCAACTGAGGGGTGTGACAGGACGGTCGGACGGTCAAGCACACCGCCGGGACCGGGAGTTCGAGGCATTCGTCGCGGGCGCCGCCGGCCGGCTGCTGCACGTCGCCACGCTGCTGACGGCCGAAACCGACCAGGCCAACCCCGGCGCGCGCCGGCTGCTCGCGGGCGCGCTGGCACGGACGTACGCCGGGTGGGAGCGGGCGCGTGCGGACGACCCGTACAACCGCACCCGCGCCGAGCTGGCCCTGGCCTTCGCCCGCGGCGCCTGGCGGTGGCACCGGGGCCGGGGCGGGGTGCTGTCGCGGCTCTCCCCGCAGGAACGCCTGGTGATCACCCTGCGGGTGTACGAGGGAGTGGCCGAGGAGCAGACCGCGGCCCTGCTGGGGCTGCCGCCCGAGCGGGTGCGCGCGCTGGCCGGCCGGGCCACGTCGGCACTGCGCTCGCCGGCGGCCGGGGCGGGTGCGGGCGCGGCCGGTGGGAGCGGGGCCGGAACGGGCGCGGCCGGCAGCGGGGCCGGGGCGGGGGCCGCATGAGCGGGCTGCCCGACCGCAAGGAGCTTGAGGTCCGCCGGATGCTGGAGGGCCCGCATCCCGCGGTGCCCACGGACCTGGCCGCGCAGGCCGCCGTACGCGGCGCCCGGCTGCTCCGCCGCCGGCGGGCCCTGCGCCGGGCCGGCTGGACGCTGCTGGTGCTGGCCGCGATCGCGTTCGCGGTGTGGGCCTCGGTCGTCCGGCCGTGGGTCGTGCCGCCGTCGACGATCGCGCCGCCGCTGGACTGGTGAGACGGCACCGCGTACGCCCCGCCGGGGGTCCGGGCCGCCGACCGGAAGGCCGGCGCCCGGAGCCCCGTACGCCAGGGGCGGGACCCGCCGCTAGCCCAGCGCCTGCGTGAGGTCGGCCAGCAGGTCGTCGACGGCCTCGATGCCCACGGAGAGGCGCACCAGGTCCGCCGGGACCTCCAGGGCCGAGCCCGCCACCGAGGCGTGCGTCATCCGGCCCGGGTGCTCGATCAGGGACTCGACGCCGCCCAGGGACTCGCCCAGCGTGAAGAGCTTGGCGCGGTTGCAGACCTCGACGGCCGCCGCCTCGCCGCCCTGCACCTGGAAGGACACCATGCCGCCGAAGTCCTTCATCTGCTTCGCGGCGACCTCGTGGCCCGGGTGCTCCGGCAGGCCCGGGTAGAGCACGCGGGTGACCTTGGGGTGCCGGGTCAGCATCTCCGCGACGCGGGCCGCGTTCGCGCTGTGCCGGTCCATGCGGACCGCGAGGGTCTTGATGCCGCGCAGCACGATCCAGGAGTCGAACGGACCGGCCACCGCGCCCATGGCGTTCTGGTGGTACGCGAGCTCCTCGCCCAGCGCCTCGTCCGCGGTGACCAGCGCGCCGCCGACCACGTCGGAGTGGCCGCCCATGTACTTGGTCAGCGAGTGGACGACCACGTCCGCGCCCAGGGCCAGCGGCTGCTGGAGGTAGGGGCTGGCGAAGGTGTTGTCCACGACCAGCTTCGCACCGGCCGAGCGGGCGATGTCCGCGACCGCCGCGATGTCGGTGATGCCGAGAAGCGGGTTGGAGGGGGTCTCGACCCAGACGGCCTTCGTACGGTCGGTCAGCGCGGCCCGCACGGACGCCGGGTCGGAGGTGTCCGCGACGGACCACTCGACGCCCCAGCGGGAGACGACCTTGGCGAACAGGCGGAAGGTGCCGCCGTACGCGTCGTTCGGGATGACGACGTGGTCGCCGGGCGAGAGGACCGTACGCAGGAGGCAGTCCTCGGCAGCCAGGCCGGAGGCGAAGGCCAGGCCGCGGCGGCCGCCTTCGAGGGCAGCCAGGTTCTCCTCCAGCGCGGTGCGCGTCGGGTTGGCGCTGCGGCTGTACTCGTAGCCGCCGCGCAGTCCGCCGACGCCGTCCTGCTTGTACGTGGAAACCTGGTAGATCGGGGGCACGACCGCGCCGGTCAGCGGGTCTGCGGTGTTGCCCGCGTGGATCGCGCGGGTCTCGAAACTCTGCTGCTCGTGGCTCATGGTCAGAGCCTAGGGCCTGTCCGGCGGAACAGGGTCGGAGCGGGGCGCCGCGGCCCCGACCGCGATCCGCCGGACAGGCCCTGAGCGGCCGCGCGCCGGTCGCGCGGCCGCAGGCGCGGGTCGGCCGCGGACGACTAGTGACCTGGTTTGGAGATCCTGTCGCAGTAGCGGCAGATGCGGTCGAGGATCTGGTCGGCGGTCTTGGTCCACTTGAAGGGCCTGGCCTGGT
>NZ_JBITRX010000020.1:0-139757 GCF_044540325.1 Streptomyces sp. NPDC086023 | reverse complement strand
TCACGGCCAAGCACTGCTTCGCCGACAACCCGGCCGACACCACCACCGTCACCGCCGGCGCCCCCAAGGACAAGACCACGGTCACCGTCGGCCGCGCGGCCCGCTGCCGGGCAAGCGGTCAGGGGCCCGCCGAGGCCGCCCTTGCCGCGCCTCCAAGCGGCATACGTGCGTCGGTCGGCGCCGCCGCGCAGGTGCGCGATGCGCGCTCTGGGGCGGGTTTTCGGGCAGTCGGAATCGGCGCGCCCTGCTTTGGTCCCGCCGCCACCCGTGCACGCTCCGGCAGGTGGAGCCGGCCGTCAGCGCGAGACGACGGCCGAGTCGTCAGTGGGGGATGTCGTCGATGAGTTCGCGGGCGCCCTGGCGCAGGAGGGCGACGGCCACTGAGGTGCCCAGGGTGGCGGGGTCGAGCGGTCCGGCCCATTCGTGGGCCCGCAGGGCGCGCTTGCCGTCGGGGGTGAAGACGGTGGCGTACAGGCTGAGCTGGCCGTCGCGCTCGGTGCGGGCGTACCCGGCGATGGGGCTGTTGCAGTGCCCTTGGAGGACGTGCAGCAGCATCCGCTCAGCGGTCGCCTCCCGGTGGGTGGCCGGGTCGCCCAGCGCGCTGACCGTCTCGATCAGGTGCGTGTCGTATTCCCGGCACTGCAGGGCGAGGATGCCGGCGCCGATCGGCGGGCACATCGTCTCGACCGGCAGCACCTCGGTGATGACGTCGGTCCGGCCGATGCGCTCCAGGCCGGAGACCGCCAGCAGCAGGGCGTCCGCCTCCCCCGCGGCGAGCTTGTCCAGGCGGCGGTTGGCGTTGCCGCGGATCGGAACGCAGGCGAGGTGCGGGTGCGAGGCGGCCAGCTGCGCGATGCGCCGTACGGAGGAGGTGCCGATCCGGGTGCCGGCCGGCAGCTCGTCGAGGGTCAGTCCCCGGGGGTGTACGAGCGCGTCGCGGATGTCGTCGCGCGCCAGGAACGCGGCGAACACGGTCCCGGCCGGCAGCGGCCGGTCCGCGGGGATGTCCTTGACGCAGTGCACGGCGAGGTCCGCCGTGCCGTCCAGCAGCGCGGCGTCCACCTCCTTGGTGAACGCCCCCTTGCCCTCCACGGCCGCGAGGTCGCCCATCCACCGGTCTCCGGTCGTCTTCACCGGGACGACCTCGGTCGTCGTGGCGGGGTAGAGCGTGCCCAGCTCTCGGCGGACACGCTCCACTTGGGCCAGGGCCATGGGCGAGTCGCGGGAGACGATGCGGATGTGGTCAGGGGCGGACATGCCGCCCACCATAGACCCTCAGACCCTTGCTCCGACGACAAGCCCGGAAGCCCATCTCAGCGGCGTGGCACGCAAGTTGCGCTGTTCGGGCAGGCGTGCGAGGAACCCGTCGACGCGCGGCTGGTGGTCGTCCGGCCAAGTGTCCTGGGGCAGCAGGTCGTCCACGACGTAGATGCCACCGGGGGCCATGAGGGACAGCAGGCGGTCGAGCAGGTGGAACTTGCCCGGCCGGCAGTCGACGTAGGCCAGATCGATCGCCGGGCCGCGGTACGCCCGCAGCCACCGGTCGGCGGAGAGCGCCTCGAACCGGACGCGCCGGTCGTGGCCGAGGTGCCGTACGGCGACCATCTGCGTGCCGGGGTCGATCTCCACACTGGTCAGGCGGGCGGTCGGGGCCATGCCGTGCAGGAGCCACGCCGCGCCCGCGCCGACACCGGTCCCCAGCTCCACCAGGGTCCCGCCCGGCTTGGTGGCGGCCAGGGTGGCCAGGAGGGACCCGGTCCGCTCCTCGCACGACATCGCGAAGCCCGCGCGGGCCGCGTCGGCCAGGATGCCGTCGAGCGCGTCGGGGCGGGCGAAGGGCGCGTCATCCACGGCGGGCCTCCAGGAAGGCGGCGACGGTCTCGGCGGCGAAGGTGAGGATGCTGTCTGCGCCGGCCCGCCTGAGCATCACCAGGTACTCCGTCATCCCCTCCACGCCCAGGGTCTTGAGGGCCGCCCACTCGCCGGAAGTCGAGTACGCCGTGATGGGTACGTCCTGGTCCGCGCGCAGGCGTACGAGCAGGTCGGCGGCCGTCATCACCGGCTGCAGGGTGAACGAGTCCGCCCCCTCCGCGACCCAGGCCCGCGCCTGCACCAGGGCAGAGCGGTCGCAGCGGCCCGGCTCCAGTTGCAGGCCCCGGCGGTCGCCGCCGGCCGGCTCGGTGTCCATCACCGTCTTGAAAGCCCCGTACAGCGTCGTCCGGATCGCGAGGTTGGGGTTCACGCCGACGTCGCGATGGCCCTGGTCGTCCAGGGCCCGCCGTACGGCGTGGACGGATCCGGTGAGCATCGCGGTCGGCGAGACGACGTCGGCCCCGGCGTCGGCGTGCTGCACCGCCATGCCCTGCATCAGCGCGTACGTGCCCTCCGTGTCGATGCTCCCGGCGTCCGTGCGCAGGACGCACTCGTGCGCGGTGGTCCAGGAGCAGCCGCAGACCTCGGTGGTGACGGCCAGGCCCGCGGCCGCGGTCTTGACCGCCTCGATCGCGCGGATCATCAGGTTGCCCGGCGCCAGGGCCGCACTGGCGTCCGGGCTGCGGTCCTGGCCGTGGGCGAAGATTTTCACCCCGGCGATGCCCATCGCATCCCAGCGGCGGACCGTGGCCGCGACGTCGGAGAGGACGACGGCCCCCGGCAGTGCCCCGGCCGACGGATGCCCCTCGGGCAGGACCAGGAGCGGGGCCGTCAGGTCGGCCGGAGTGAGGGCGGTGCGCGCGTACAGGTTCCGTACGGCCTCCCTCGCCCGGGAGGGGTCGACGCCCTGCGGGCCCCCGGGCGGTAAGGCCGCTCGGGGCGCGGGGATCGTGGCGGTACGAGCACCAGCACGCGCGCGTGCAGGGGACGTCGGGGACGTGGGATTCATGCTGGCTCCTCGGGGGTGGATGGCGAGGGGTGCCGCCCTGTTGTGGGCGACCGGCGCAGGGCCGACCGCCCCCGGCAGGGCAGGGGGTGGGAGTGCCTCGGTCGGGTTTGACGTTGCTCGGGTCGATCGGCAGGGCTGCGGCGGTACGGGCAGGCTGCCTACTCCGGCGTACCGGCCGCGCCGCGGTCTTCGGCGTCGCTGCGGTCGACGCGAGCGCGGTCGACGCGGTCGAGGAAACGGGCGAACCCGCGTTCCGCACGCGCCCGCAGCTCCGGGGACGGTGCCCCGTACGGGGGCTGCTCACCGCGGCGCGCAGCGAGGGCGCGGGGCGCGCTCGGAGCCCCTGACGGGGCGTCCGGAGCGTGAGCGGGCATGCGGCACCACCTCACTGTGTCGTCGGCCACGGGATTCATCCCACCAGCCGCAGGTTCTCGGGGGAGGTGGGCAGCTCGCGCCCGCCCGCCTCCGGGCGGATGTAGGCGCGGCGGGCCTCGTGGGTGCCCGTGTGCGTGGCGATCTCCTCACGGACGACGGCCATCAACCGGCCTTCCGTGCCGGAGGCGATGTCGCGGACCCGGCGGCCGAGCCACGGGTGCCGCTCGTGCCCGAAGGAGTCCGGAGCCGTCACGGCCTGCCCCCGCCGGTCGGCTCGCCGGCGACGACCGCGGGCTCACTCGGGAACGGGAACTGGAACGGGGTAGCCAAGAGGTCCTCCTCCGCCGCTGTTATGCCTTGGTGCCAGGCCAGGTCAGGCCTCGCACCAGGGACCGTACGAGCGGGCCGGCGAGTCAACGAGGACACTTCACCGGACATTTCAACGAGGAGTACCGTCGGGGTACGCCGCTACCGCTCCGGCGACGGCCGGGGGCTCGCGCATCTCCGACGGGGGGCCTGATGCCCGCGATGGGAAATCCCAGATTCACCGCTGCCTGCCGTGAGCGCGGCTGGCACACCCAGCTCGACGTCGTCACGGCCTACGAGCACCACGCCACGCTGCTGGGCGAGCCGGCCACCATCACCGTGCGCCAGGTCCGCCGCTGGCAGTCGTCCGCGCCGGGCTGGCCCCACACCCTCTCCCGCAGGGTCCTGCACGCCATGTTCGGCCTGCCGTTGCCGGAACTGGGCTTCACCCCGCCCCACACCGCCCGACAGCCGCCGCTGCCCGGCCGGCCGGGCACGACCGCTACCGAGGAGGATCCGGTGCGCAGGCGCTCCTTCCTTCAGGGCGTGCTCGGCGCCGCTCCGCTGCTGAGCCCGCTCGGCCGTGACCATCTCACCGCGGCGCTCGCCAATGCCCGCCGTTACAGCGACCAGGCCCTGGTCGCCCACCTCCGCAACGCGCTCGACGCCGCCGCCCGCACCGACGGACGTACCGGCCCCCGCCACACCCTGCCCACGGCGCTCGGCCTGCTCGGCGTCATCGACGAACTCGCCCGCGACGCCTCCTCGCCCGTACGACGCGAGCTGCTCGCGCTCGGTGCCCGGGCGGCGGAGTTCACCGCCTTCCTCCACCGCGACGCCGGAGCTCCCCCGCAGACCACCGCCTATTTCCACGACCGGGCCGCGGAATGGGCCACCTTCGCCGGCGATACGCCCATGCACGCCTACGTCCTGCTCCGCAAGGCCCAGGCCACCGACCGGGACGACGCCACCCGCATGCTCGACCTCGCCCACGCGGCCGCACACGGACCGTGGACGCTCCCTCCACGGGCGCGCGCCGAGGCTCTCCAGCAGGAGGCCCGCGCCCTGGCGCTGACCGGGGCCGCTCCCGACACCGTGGCGCGCACCCTCGACGAAGCGCACGCCGCCCTCGACGGCGCGCCTCCCGCCGAGCCGCCGACCTGCACGGGACCGCTGTGCGCGGCCTACAGCCTGGACCGGCTCATGGCCCAGGCGGCGATCAGCCACCGCGAGGCCGGGCAGCCCGCCCGGGCCGTCGACATCCTCCAGCGTCACCTCGGCCACGGCACCTTCGCCCCGCGCGACCGGGCCTTCTTCACCGCGCACCTTGCCGGTGCCCTGGCGGCGGCGGGCGAGCCCGAGCAGGCCGCCGCCACCGGTCTGTCCGCCTTGAGCCTGGCGGCGCGCCCCGGCTTCGGCCAGGCCCTGGGGGAACTGCGGCGAACCGCATCCCAGCTGCGCCCCTACGCCCGCCGGCCCGCCGTACGCGAGCTCCGGCAGGCGCTGACCGGGCTGACGGTCCCCCCTGCCTAACCGACCGTCAGGAAGCCCCGTACCCGCTCGATCACCGCCGCCTGCCAGGCCTGGGACTGGGGGTGGAGGTACTGCGGGTCCTCGTGCACGGCGAACCCGTGCTGGGCCCCCTCCAGCTCCATCAGCTCGGCGGGGCCGGGGAAGACCGGCAGGTACCGGCGCGAGGACTCCACCGGTACGAAGGTGTCCTTCGTACCGTGGACCAGCAGGACCGGGGCCCGGACCGCCCGGAGGTAGAGGTCCGGGTCGAGGTGGAACGCCTCGTTGTGGAGCGCCCGGCCGAGCTCGAACGGCGATTTCTCCGTGAAGCCCCGCTCGTCCAGGTCACGGGCCGCGTCCGCGCTGATGTAGTCGCCCTCGAAGTACGGCCGACTGTCCACGTAGCGCTCGCGGTAGTCCAGCCGCGGGTTGAGCAGCACGAGGCGTCCGACGTCCGCGGGGCGGTGCCCGGCGTGCAGCGCGGCCGCACCGCCGGAGAACGACGCGGCGACCACGTGTACGGGGCGCCGCGCGCCCGTCTCCTCGAGCAGCCGGTCGCAGGCGGCACGGATGTCGTTGGCGATGGCGGCCATCGTGATCTCCTCGGGCCGCCCACCGCTCTGCCCGTGGGCCCGCAGGTCGAACCGCAGGCAGTGCAGCCCCTCTGCCGCCAGCCCCGCCGCCAGCCGCGTGAAGAACCCGCCCTCCTCCCGCGTCACGCCGGCGCCGTGCACCAGCACGACGGCTGCCCCAGGCCCGGCCCCCGGCAGGGCCGAGGGAACCGTCACCGTCCCCGACAACGACGTACCGTCCAACGAACGGAACCGCACTTCCAACTCATCGGCCATGCCCCGATGGTAGGGAGCCGCTCGTGTCGGGGTGGGGGACATCGTGGAGTACACGGCCGCCGGCCACGCGCCTGCTTTCACGCCGATGCGTGGCTCCCCGCTCCCCTAGCTCGCCATCGCGGCCCGGAACGCGCTGCTGCCGTCTCCGAAAGGCACACCGCTACCCCAGGGGGACGGAGTCTCCGGAACTCAGAGTCCACCGGGGGGCGACGGCGCATTCGGGGGGTCTGGAATGCTCGGCTGCATCTGTTGCTGAGCTCTGTCTATGGCCTCGTCTATCCCCAGTTTGGGCTGCGGTTTAGGCTCCGGCGGCTTCGGCTTTTGCTGTTCCTTTGGTGGTTCCTTTGGTTCCGATGGCTTCGGCTTGTCGGGAGCTGGATCTTTTGCACCCTGCTGCCGCCCCCAAGGAGTTGGCTGCGCTCCTTCGTAGAGCTTTTTTCCGTACGGCGTCAGATCCTTCGGCGGCCAAGGTTGCTTGGGCTGCTCCTTGCCGGTGCCGGGCTTGGGCTGCTCCTTCCCGGTGCCGGGCTTGGGCTGCTCCTTCCCGGTGCCCGGCTTGGGCTGCTCCTTCCCGGTGCCCGGCTTGGGCTGCTCCTTCCCGGTGCCCGGCTTGGGCTGCTCCTTCCCCGTACCGGGCTTGGGCTGCTCCTTCCCCGTACCGGGCTTGGGCTGCTCCTTCCCCGTACCGGGCTTGGGCTGCTCCTTCCCCGTACCCGGCTTCGGCTGCTCCTTCCCCGTACCCGGCTTCGGCTGATCCTTGCCCTCTGGGCGCTTCGTCTGGTCCTTGGGTTTGCCGTGGTCAGACCGCTGGGATCCTTCTTTCCCGTCTTGTTTGTCTCTCGTGTGATCACTCATCGCCTTGTTCCCGTTGCGACTCGGGAGACGACTCGTCTATCAGCGAGTGGGTGATTCGTCTGACAGAACGGGGGAGTTCCCCTCCGTCCGCAGCGAGCATGTGCTGGGCAAAGCAGAGGCCCACCCGTCGTCTCGCGTTTTCGATCCGTGCGGCCTCTTCGGGCGAGGCATTGTCCTGGGGGTACTCGAACAGCTCGTACGCGGCCGTGTCGCAGACCTGCCAGGTCGCCTGCCGGTTTCCTTCCGACCGGTCGGAGGCATCCGCCTCGGCCCACATGTCGGCGAAGCGGTCCGCTGCCACGACGTCGGCTACCGCACCCCGGAAGGGGCAGGCGTGATCCGGGCTGATGATCGTGCAGCCTGGGAACGGCGGAACTCCATAGGCGTGGCGCTCCATCGCGAAGGCCCGGAAGGCGTCCCTGGCGGGTGCGTCCTGGGCGAGTAGGGCTCGGCGCAGATGCTCGGCGTAGTCGAGGGTGGCGGTGTACTCCCAGCCTGCTTGCGCGCCGCGACGTGCGGCGTACCAGTCGGCGCCGTGCGCCTTGAGGGAGAGCAGGACCGCCGTCTCGTCGTGGAACGGCTGCAGGCGTGCGCGGACCACCTGCACGAGATCCGGCTCGGTGCGTTCCAGGCTGTTGACGTCTGCCAGCAGGGACAGCACGGTGCGGGTGAGGGCTCGACGAACGGCGGCGTCGTCGAGCAGGGAGCGGGCCGCGGCGCATTCCGCCGGGTGGTTCGTGCACGCCACGGCACACGAGGGTGCGGGCATCCACAAGCTGTCCCATCCGCCGGCCGTGCGCCAGGCGGCCATCAGGTCGCGCACGGCCGCATCGTCGGTGCTGCGGATCAGGGCGTCGTCCTTCGCTGGCGGGACCTGTGCCAGTACGGGCGCGTCGGCTCCGTAGCCGAAGACGGCGGCCCTGCCCACCTCCAGTGCGACCAGTGCCTCCGACTGCGCGGCGTCCATGCCCATCGTGGTGGCCAGGGCGAGTCGGTCGTCCGCGGCCACGGTGCGGTGGGCGATCTTGAGCTGGGTGTTCTTCAGTACGTCCGGGGCCAGGCGGGTGGGTACCTGGTCTGCGATGACCACGCCCTGGCCGTAGGCGCGGATCTCGGAGAGGAGATGGGCGAAGGTTTCCACCGCGCCGCCTCGCGGGTCGGCGACGTTCTCCTCACGGATACGGGGTGCCGCCCCCAGGAGCCTGTGGGCCTCCTCGACGACGAACAGGTGCGTGAGACCCGGCTGCTGCCCCTGGGCCCGTCGGTATTCGGCGAGCCGGATGAGCAGGAGCCCGATGACGAATGCCTTGTCGTCGTCGCTGCCCATGGCCTCGAGTTCGACGACCGTGGGGCCCGCGAGCAGCTCCGACATGGGAAAGGAGCGCGGAACGTCGAGCAGTGCCCCTTTGCCCCCGAGGCGGAGGCTTCTGACGCGGGTGCTCAGCGCCGCCTCGATGTCCGCGGCGATCTTCTCTTCGTAGCCGAGGGAGCGGGCGACGACGGGGATCTTCGCCGCGAGGTCGCTGAGTGTCGGGCAGGCTGCCCAGGTCGGTGCTCGGGCGTCCAGGCGCCGGTTCGCCTCCGTCCGAAGCTCCCAGCCGCGGTCGCTGTAGATCTCGTGGAGGCAGCGTTCCAGTACGTGGGGCAGCGGCACCCACATGCCGAAGGCGGCCTCGAAGGTGGCGCGCAGCAGGTCCACGTGCTCTGCGACCGACGCGCCTTCCGGTACGTCGAACGGGTTGAGCCGCAGCGGCGCGACGGTCTCCCGGCCCAGGGTGAACACCCGAAGGCTTGGGCCGATGGCCGGATCCTGCAGCAAGGCCCGGTACTCCGCCTTGGCGGGTTCGACGACCAGGAACGGTACTCCGGCGGCGGCGACCTGCCGGATCAGGTGCAGGACCGTGTTGCTCTTGCCCGACCCCGTCACGCCCCCGACGAAGACGTGCCGGGAGAGCGAGTCGAGCGGTACGGAGAACTCGACCGGGCTCCTGCGGTCTCGTTCGATGACCGTTCCGATGACCGCGGCGGGCGGGGCCGCGGGAGGGGACAGCACGTCGAAACGCGGCACGGTCCGGACTCCGAAGCCGGCCGTCTCCACGGTCGGCAGGTGCACGTAGCCCGCCAGCTGAGGCGAGCTCAGAATCGTCTGGGCGGTGTAGGGATGCCGGTAGATGCCCGGCCCGGGCTGCTCCGGATCGCCCGGCAAGGCCCACTGCACCGCCAGGTCGGCCGTCGACGGCAGCGGGACGGTGCGAATCGGTTCGGATACGGAATGCGGGCCGGAGAACACCGCACGCCATGCACTGCACAGTGCGTTGAGGTCGGGGCCGGTTGGTCCCAGGAGGTAGACGCCCGTACGCCAGCCGCCGCGGGCATGCGCATCGGCCAGGGCATCCAGGCGGGCTTGCAGGAGGGCGAGGTAGTGCTCGGCCAGAGGGCTTCGCAGACCGGTGGACTGGACAGCGGCCGCGACGGCCCGCATCTCGTTCAGCACCCGATTCCGGTCCGACGCCAGCTCCGTCACGCCGACCGGTACCGCAAGGACGAGCGCAGCCCAACGCCTGCCTGCCATCGACCGCAGAAAACGGTCCATGGGGAGTTCGCCGTCGCGAGCCGGCTCCGTCCGTGCGGTCGGTACGCCCAACGCGAGCGCTCCGTGGGTGAACTTGGGGGTCGCGACGCTGGCCGGGGCGAGGTCGACGGCCGGGTAGCAGCCGTCGAGTACCGACAGGAGCATGGACTGCTGCGCGTCGAGCCCCGCGCCGTCCGTGCTCTCGCCGCCCCAGGTCCCGATGCGGATGGCGACTCCCTGGCCTTGGCTCTCCATCAGGCAGGCGACCGGCACGCCGGCACCGGCGAGGCCGACGAGGAGCGACGTGGTCGGCAGCTCCAGTTCCACGCTGTCCGGCCGAGGTTGCAGCAGCCGCGCCGACCGGCCGACTCCCGCGATGCGCGCGGCACGCCGGGCAGCCATGGAGGAGGTGAGTGCCGGGCCGCCCTGCAGCAGGGGGACCAGGCGGTTGCGCTGCAGGTAGTCGACCGCGTCCGTGCTGACCGGATCGACGCTCATCGCAACACCTCCTCCACTTGCGTCAGGGCTCAGGTGTCCACCAGGTCGGGGGCGTGGGCTCCGGCGGCCAGTCCGGCGGCGGTCCCCCGGGATCGGACATGGCGCTGATGACGAGGCTGACGATGCCGATCAGGATGCCCACCGCGATGAGGGCGATGATCACCCGGGCCGCCATCATCTGGCCGCGGTAGGCCTTGTTGTGGACGCGGGCCTGGGTCGTCAGGTTCTGGAGCTCGTCGGCCCGCAGGGTCCCGTCCTTCCACCGGCCCGCAACCTGCACCTGGTCGCCGTTGCTCACCGAGCCGGAGAAGGAGAGTGCCCGCATCTCCACCGGGATGGGCCGGAGTGCGTTGCCGTCCGCGTCGTGACGGGCGAGACGGAAGTGCCAGACTTCCTCGCTCCCCCCATTGCCCCACTGCTCCCGCTGCGTACGGAAGCCGTTCACTTCCCCGGTGTACTCCCCGCGGCTGCCTCCCCTGGGTTGCTCCTGCTGCCTCCCGTCCGTGCCCCAGCGCGGCGGATCGTCACGGGGAGGCTGTCCGCGCTGCGTTCCGTCGGGGTCCGCTGGCTGCTGGTCTCTCCCGTCGGAGGTGGTGCGCGGGGACCAGGCGGGCGGTGGGTCAGTATCAGTCGGAGGCGGGCTTGGGGGCGGCGGGGGCGGGCTTGGAGGCGGGGACGGGCCCACCGTCGTTCCACAAGCCAGGCAGCTCGGGGCCCCTGCCGGCACTGGCTCACCGCACGCCGCGCAGGGGCGGGTCAAAGGCCTCTGGCAGCCCTGGCAGTAGATGGCGCTGGGCGGGTTCTCGTACCCGCAGTCGATGCAACGCATGGCATCGCTCCTCCGACTCCACGCTAGTTCAGCCCGTGGCCGGACGCGCGCCGTGGCGAAAGAGCTGAAGGTCAGAGGACGGGCCGGCCGTCGTGGAGGTAGAGCGGCCGCTGGGACTGTGCGGCCTGGAGGGCTGCGTCCAGGCGGGTGCGGGTCCTGTCCCCCAGGAGCTCTCGGGCCCGGGCCGGGGTCACGAAGGCCGCCTCCGAGAGTTCGTCGTCGTGGGGCCGCAGGTGCGCCGCTCGGTCGTCGTCGAGGGTGCCGGCGTCGAAGATGAAGGCGAGCTGGTCGTCCCAGGGGCCGTGCGGGGGGACCCAGTCGACGACCAGGAGGGCCCGCAGCGTGATGTCGAGGTCGAGCTCTTCCTTCAGCTCGCGGGAGAGGGCCTCGTCCGGCGGCTCGTTGGCCTCCGCCATCCCGCCCGGGAGGTCCCAGCCGGGCTTGTAGGTGGGGTTCACCAGCAGGACGCGGCCGGACCGGTCCCGGATCAGGGCGTCAGCCGAGACGCGCTTGCGCGCCTGGGTGCGGTTCCCCTCCGCGAGGTACGCGTTCCAGGCCTGCGGGTCATCAGGCGTGGGCCTCATGTGTGGTGCCTCTCCGGGGCGTGACGATGTCGGCCATCAGAAGCATTCTGGCCCGCCTGGCGTCGTCGAAGCGCACCAGGTACTGCTGGACGGGACGGTAGGCCCGGTGGGCTTCCAGGGCCCGGCGGAGGTCGTCGAGTTGGTGGGCCACCCGTACCGAGCCGAGCGTGGGGCTGGTGGTGAGCAGGTCGTGGCCCACGTCCAGGGCGGCGTCCACATCGGCGCGGCGGAGGTGGGTGGCGGCCAGGGTGATACGGCTCATGGCCAGGGAACGCGCGGCGCCGGCCTCCCGTAGCGCGATGGCCTGCTCGGCGTGGTCGAGTGCCTCGTCGTAGCGGCCGAGGTCCTTGAAGACGAGGGCCGACTCGCTGGCGAGCGCGGCGTGGTCGAACGGGCTGAGCCAGGGATGGCCGGCCGCCCCGGCAGGGGCGTCGAGCTCCCGGCGTGCGGCCTCCAGCGCCTGCTCGGCGGCGGGCCGCTGGGAGGAGGCGGCCAGCGCCCGCGCCTTCATGGTGTGGAGTCTTGCGGTCAGGGAGGGCGTACGGGGGGCCTGGGCCGCGAGGCCGAGTCCGGTCTCCGCCCAGCGGGCCGCGCCGGCCGGGTCGCCGGTCTGGAGGGTGAGGTGGCTGCTGCTGGCGGTGATGTTGGCCGCGAGCGGCGCGTCACCGGAGGCCCTGGCCAGGGGCAGCGCGCGGGTGAGGTGGCGCAGGGCGAGTCCGTCGTCGGCCGAGTCGTGGGCCATCCAGCCGGCCATCTCGGTCAGGGCCGCCGCGGCCGCGAAGATCTGGGGGCCGCTGTCGGCGTCGACGAGGCGGGGCGCGATGTGGGTGGTGAGGTGGCGTACGACGGCCTGGTAGAGGCGGCTGCCGCCGGTCTGGCGGTCCGCGCTGCGGAAGGCGTCGATGGCGGCCAGGTCGTCATCGTCTGCGGGCGGGACGTCGGGGGTCGGGTGCGGCGCGAGTGCGTCCGGCTCGGGTTCCCAGGGGCGGCGGGCGAGTCCGAGGAGGTGGCCGGGGATGTGGAAGCCGTCCGCGATCTGCTCGAAGAGCGACAGCTTCTCCACCCGGCTGTTGTTGTGCATGTAGTCGTAGACGCGGCCCTGGGTGATGTCCGCGGCGGCCGCGATCCGGCGGGTGCTGACGCCCCGGGCGTTCAGCAGACGGAAGACGGCTCCGACGTCCCGCTCGGCGCAGGCCTTCAGCAGCCGCTGGTCGCCGAGTAAGCCCGTGAGAACGGCGCGCGGATCCGGCTGACGGTTCATCATCGGCCCCTCCCTGTGACCGCTTTCGATGCTACGGGCGCGGGGCCGTCCTGGGTGCCGTACTGACTCCATCTCGGGGTCACCCGCTGGAGTCTCCTGAGCGGGCGTGTGCGGCGTTCACTGGGCTTCAGCCGCTCGGACGCCGCTCCACCAGGGCGTTTCGACCGCTCCGGCTGCACGGACGTACCCGCTCTGCCCCCGCCATGGATTCGAGGAGGAGCCATGCCCGGCCACACCCTGCCGCCCCCGCCCGAGCAGCCCAGCCGCAGCCTGCTTGCGCGGGCCGAGTCGGGGTGGAAGCGGTTCCTCGGCGGTGAGGACGAGGCCGAACGGCCGGCGGAGGACGAGGAGGGCGGGTCGTGACGGCCGGTCCTGCTGGTGCGTACGGCCGCGAGGAGCACCCGTGGCTCGGCCGGCGGGTGACGGACATCGCGTCCAAGGGCCGCGGCGAGCTGACGGCCGTGGGCGAGGAGACGGTACGCGACCACCGCGGGCGGTGGATCACCGTACGGCTCGCCCACATCACACCGGACCGGGGCGTGCCGTGGAGCACGGCCGTCGAGAACGTCGCGCTCATCCCGTGACCGTGACGGGCCGTGCCCCTGACTTCCCGCCCGGCCCCGGGCGGGGGCGGGTCCCCTGAGGGCCCGCGTACACCCTCGTGCGAGCCGGCCGGCCCGCACGACTCATCGCGAAGGGAAGCAGCATGCACCAGTCCAAGTCCGAGGCCGCCGCGCAGGCAGCACCCGTACCGGCGCAGGGCGACATCGGCGAGATCGCCGACCCCGCCGCCGTCGTCCGCATCGAGGACGTGGAGAACGAGGGTCCCTGACCCTCCGCCGCGCGCCCGCGGGCGTGCCCCCTCTTGAACGCGCTGCCGGAGGCCTCGTCACGGCCTCCGGCACCGCTCTGCTCCGCTCCCCGTGGACGTCACCAGGAGGACTGGAAGTGATTCACGTGTACGTCGGACCGACACTGAACCGCGGAGAGGAACCGCTGCTGCACGCGCCGGGAGTCCGGGCCCTGCCCCCAGCCCGGCACGGAGACCTCTTCGACCCTGCGATCGCCGCCGGCGACACGGTCGTACTGATCGACGGGCTCTACCACCAGGCCCCGGCACTGCGGCACAAGGAGATCCTGGCCGCGCTCGCCCGCGGCGTACGCGTCATCGGCGCCGCGAGCATCGGCGCCCTGCGGGCCGCCGAACTGCACGCCTTCGGGATGACGGGCGTGGGCGCCGTCTTCCGGTCGTACGTCGAGGGGCTCGTCGACGGCGACGACGAGGTCGCGGTCGGCCAGGAGCCGGACGCCGGCCTGCGAGCACTGACCTGGGCCCTGGTGAACGCCGCCCACGTGCTCCGCCTCGCCGAGGGTGAGGGGCTGGTGTCGGGCCGGACGGCGTCCGAGCTGCTCGCCCACCTGCGCCAGGTGTACTACCCGCAGCGCACGACGGCCGCGGTGCTCGCGGTGTTCCGGCGGTACGGGTCGCGGGAACTGGCCTCGTGGTTCGAGGAGCGCCTCCGCGCGGACCGGCACTTCGGGAACCTCAAGCGGCTCGACGCCCTGGACGCCGTCCGGGTCGCGCTGCGGCCCGCCGCCCCCGGGGGCTTCGTACCGGCGGACGCGCAGTGGGACACCGGCTACTACCGACTGTGGGCCAACCGCTTCGCGAGCCGGCGGGTGGACGGCACGGAGCTGCCGACGGCTCAGCGCCTCGCGTACCAGCAGGTCTTCGACCCGCACTTCCCCGAGGTCTGGCAGGACCACCTCGATCACCTCTCGCTCCATCCGGGGGACGGCGGCGAGGGGATGCCGCTGGCCGAACGGATGGCACGCCTGACCGGCGGGCAGCCGGCCCCGCCCGTACACGCGGTGTTCCGGCCCCGGCCCGACCTCCGCGACGACGAGTCGGTGGCCCGGCTCCTGAGGAGGGAGACAGCCGCCGACCGGCTGTCGATCACCCGATACGGGGCCCTCAACGAAGCCCTCCGCCGCTCACGGCCGGGCTTCTCGCCCGAGGCCGTGCGGGACGACGTCACCGGCACCGCCCTATGCCGGCTGTGGGGGTGCCGGCCCGAGCGGCTGGACGCGTACGCCGCCGCCCGCGGGTTCGGCGGAGGCGCCCGCGCCGTCGACGAGACGAAGCCCTTCATGGCCGGGCTCCTCCAGGACCAGCCGGACGCGACCGCGAAGGAGCCGGCCCCCGATGCCGCTTGAACGGATCCACCTGGACGGCACCGTACGGGCCCGGACCCCCGAGGAAACCTGGTCCGTCCTCGCGCCCCGACTGGCCGGCTGGGGGATCACCCGGGTCGCCCGCCTGACCGGCCTCGACCAGCTCGGGTTGCCCGCCTGGACCGCCATCCGGCCGGGAGCCCAGACGTTGACGGCCTCTCAGGGGAAGGGCGCCACCGACCTGCTGGCCAAGGTCTCCGCGGTGATGGAGGCCGTCGAGCTGTGGCACGCCGAGCTGCCGATCGAGCCGACTCGGTACGGGCCGGCCCGGGAGGCCGGCCTGCCGTACCCGCTGGAGGCGCTCCCGGTGCACACCTGGCACGAGGCCCTGGTCGACGTACCGCTGGACTGGGCGACTGCCCGCGGGGTCCTCAGCGGCCGGGAGGTACTGGTTCCGCTCGGCCTGGTGCTGCGCCGCGCGCGGCGGCCGCTGTGGCAGCCCGACGTGTTCCGGGCCACCAGCACCGGTCTGGCCTGCGGCAACACCCGCGAGGAGGCGGTGCTGCACGCGCTGTACGAGGTCGTCGAGCGGGACGTGCTGGTCGCCGACGAGGCGGGCGACAGGGCGTGCCGGGTGCTGGTCGACCCGGGGTCGGTGGACGATCCGTACGCGGCGTCGCTCGTCGGCAGGGTGCAGGACGCGGGCTTCGCGCTGGAGCTCGTACTCGTGGACAACGCGTACGGCATCCCTGTGTGCCTGGCGTACCTGTGGTCCGAGGACTTCCCGGTCTGGTTCGCGGGGGCCGGCTGTCACACCCACCCGGACATCGCGCTCACGCGTGCCGTCACCGAGGCCGCTCAGTCCCGGCTGACCTGCATCGCCGGCACCCGCGACGACCTGGTGGCCACGGAGGCGGACTTCGGGGCGCTGCCGCCCCGGCCTCCTGCTGCCGTCGGCGGGCTGCGTCCGTGGGGACAGCTCGTCTCCGGCTTCGGTACCTGGCAGGGCGGCTTCGGCGACCACGTCCGGGCCGTGGCCGGACGGATCGAGCGCGTCACCGGCCACGAGCCCCTCTGCCTCGGCCTCTCCGGGCCCGGCGATCCCGTGGCCGCCGTGAAGGTCGTCTGCCCCGGTACGCGGTCGCGGACGCGGCGGGCGGTGCCCCGGTGAGCGCACTTTCCTCCGCCGAATCGGCGCAGCAGCGGCACTTCGACGCCTTCCACGCCGCCCGCGCGCGTACGCCGCTGGTCTCCCGGCTCTACGCGGAGGCGATGGGTGAGGCGTATCCCGTGGAGGTGGATGCGTCCAGTTCGGCGGACTGGACGCTGCTGGGGACGATGCTGGCCCGCCTCGGGCTCGCACCCGGGCAACGGCTGGTCGATCTGGGCTGCGGGACCGGCGGCGTCGGGCTGTGGCTGGCCCGCGCGCTCGGGGTGGGGCTGACCGGCATCGACGTCTCCAGCGTGGCGGTCGGCCTCGCCGCGGCCCGCCGTGAGGCCTTCGTCCCTCCGGTACGTACGGAGTTCCGCGTCGGCAGCCTGGAGGGCACCGGGCTGCCCGACGCGTACGCGCACGGTGCGGTGTGCGTGGACGCCATGGGGAACGCCGCCGACCGCGGCGCGGCCCTGAGGGAGCTGCGGCGAATCCTCGTACCGGGCGGCCGGGCCGTCGTCACGCGGGCGGTGCGCGGTACCGGCGAGGGGGCGTTGCGGGAGCAGGCGGAGGAGGCGGGCCTGGTGGTCGAGCACGTCGACGTACGCCCCGACGAACCTGCCATGTGGCAGCGCCTGTACGAGCTGTGGCTCGCCCACGAGGAGGCCCTGCGGCGCGACCTCGGCGACGTACAGGCGGAGAACATGCTGCGCGAGGCCCGGCGGGTTCTTCCGCTTCTGCCGTCCCGGCGTGCGTACGCGCTGACGCTGCGGCGACCCGGCCCCGCGCTCGCTCCGCGGCCGATAGGCTCGCGTTCGCGTCGGCGGTGAGGAAGGCAGCGGGAATGACTCGGGTTGCGGTGCTCTCCGCCGGCTCATGGGGCACGGCATTCGCGGCCGTCCTGGCCGATGCCGGTACCGATGTCGTCCTCCACGGCCGCCGGGCCGAGGTCGTCGACGCCGTCAACACGCTCCGCGAGAACCCCTTCTACCTGCCGGGCCAGCCACTGCCCGAGCAGCTGCGCGCGACCACCGACCCGGCCGAGGCGCTGGCCGGCGCGCAGTACGTGGTGCTCTCGGTCCCGGCGCAGTCGCTGCGCGGCAACCTGGCCGCGTGGGCGCCGCTGATCGGGGCCGATGCGGTGGTGGTCAGCCTCATGAAGGGCATCGAGACCGACACCGGGCTGCGCATGAGCGAGGTCATCAGCGAGGTCGCCGGTATCCCGCAGCGCCGGGTGGCGATCGTGTCGGGCCCGAACCTCGCCCGCGAGGTGGCCGCGCGGCGGCCGGCGGCGTCGGTGATCGCCTGCTCCGACGCGACGGTGGCCAAGGCGCTGCAGGACTGCTGCGCGACGCCGTACTTCCGCCCGTACACGAACACCGACGTCGTCGGGTGCGAACTGGGCGGGGCGGTGAAGAACGTCATCGCCCTCGCCGTCGGGCTCGCCGCCGGCATGGGCCTGGGCGACAACGCCCGCGCACTGCTGATGACGAGGGGCCTGGCGGAGACCGCGCGGCTGGGCGCGGCGCTCGGCGCGGACCCGCTCACGTTCTCCGGCCTGGCCGGCGTCGGCGACCTCATCGCCACGTGCTCTTCGCCGCTCTCCCGGAACCGTACCTTCGGGGAGTACCTGGGCCGGGGCATGACGCTGGCGGAGGCCACTGCGGCGACCAGTCAGACGGCGGAGGGCGTGAAGTCCTCGCGGTCCGTGCTGGCGCTCGCGCGGGAGCACGGGGTGGAGATGCCGCTGACGGAGGTCGTCAGCGCGGTCCTCGACGGCACGGCCTCCGTGCGGGAGGCGGCGGACATGCTGATGTCCCGGAGCCCTAAGCCGGAGCGGTACGGGCTCTGACGAGTCATCCCCGCGGGCGCGGGGAGCAGTACCGGCTGTACGTGGACGAGACCGCGCTGTGGGGTTCATCCCCGCGTACGCGGGGAGCAGAACGCCTCTGGGAGGAGAGTGGCCTCATCCACCGGGCCATCCCCGCAGTCGCAGGGGAGGAGCCATCATCCTGACCGCGGAATCTCGGCTTGTGGGGGTCATCCCCGCGGGGAGCGGGAGCAGGTCGCTATCGCCGTCGTCGCTGCGATCAAAACGGGGTCATTCCCGCGGGTGCGGCGGGCGTGATCATCAGCCAGGCTAACGGCTCATTCCGAGTACAGCTGGATTCGAGTCACGACGATCTGCGGCGGATCGGCGTGCTCGGCTATCACGTACTCAAGGACCCCCAGCGAACCGCCGGCTCCGAGGGCCATGCGCCGTTGCTCGGGCCACTTCACCGAGGCGGTGCTGCCGGGCACCAGGCCGCGGGTCTCGTTGATCGTCACGATGGTGGCCACGATGGCGCTGAAGACCTCGGTGGACAGCGCAGGGTCCATCAGCAGCTGCGAGACCTCCTCGGACAGCACGCAGGGAAGGCCGTCGGGCTGCTCGTGCGGCTCACTCAACGGGCAGTCCCGCCTTGTGGCGTCGGGTGAGGAGTTCGTCCACCGTGGTCGTAGGCAGGGTGCCGTCCAGCGCGGCCGCGGTGAGCCTGTCCCCTGCCGGGTCCACGTCGAGCATCGCCTCGCACCACCAGCGGCGTAGGACCGCTTCCGCCTCCTCGGGCGCGGCGGCCAGGAGCTGACGCAGGAACTCCATGCGCTTGACGGGCTCCAGCGCGGCGGCGATCCCGTCGGCATTGCGCGGCACCCGTTCCGCCTGAGGCTGGTGTGGGTGGATCGGCTGCGCACTCATGCGACGCTCCTTCGGTCGGTTGCTCCCCTGAGTCTGCCTGCTGGCTGGTGATGGGTCGACCCTCCGGGTGCTGAGGGACGCGGGGTGGCGAGTTCATCCCCGCACACGCGGGGAACAGGAAGCGGACATCGTCGCGGACGCCCTAAAAGAGGGTTCATCCCCACTCACGCGGGGTGCAAAAGTTCCCGACCCGGCACTGTAGACCGGAACGTGGCCATTCATCAGCAGATTCGGTGACACCGGCTATCTGGCCGTAGCACTCGCCGGCGAACGGACCGACGCGGATCATCCGCGCCCTCGAAACGCTCGGAACCTCCTGGCGGTCCTCCCAACCCCCACCACGCCCTGTCGCACCCCCGAGACCCCCCGTAATGTGCCCGTAGTGATCACCGAAGACGGGAGCGGGCGTGGTGGGGGGCGAGTTTCGGCGGCGCAGTGCGGTCGTCGGGTACTGGCGGGCCGTGGAGTTGTTCAGTCCGCAGAAGGTTCCGGGGCTGTCGGTGCGGGAGCACGTGTACGCGGTCGAGGCCGGGCGCCCCGCGCCCTGGGAGGCCGGGCATCCGCTGCGGTCCGTCCCGCTTGAGCCTGGGTACGGGTGGCAGCACGTCGTCTACGGCGGGACGTACGAGCTCCGCTCCGTACGCGACGCCCTCTTACGCGTCTTCGGCGAGAGCGAGGAGGACCACGACGGCCGGATGGACGGCGAGACCGCGCTGTTCGCCCTCACCGTCACCGACGACGGCCGGCTGTTGCCGGACTCGCCGGTCTTCTCCTCCTGCGCCTGGGCGACCGGCCGGGCGATCCACCCCGGCCCGGCCACGCGCGGCTGGCTCGACGGCTTCGAGGAGGAGGCCCGGGCGTGGGAGCAGCGGGTCGCGTCCCTCGGTAGTGATGTCGAGGGATGGCCGAAGGCCGGGCAGGCCGACGAAGGCCGCGGTGCCGAGGACACGGAGGACGAGGCGCCTGCCGGGGCGGGAGTAGTCACCGCCGGCCATCTGCTCGAGTTCACCCGGGAGCTCGCCCTCGCCTGGGGCGTCGACACCGCCCTCAGCCCCACCGGCGTACGCGTAGAGAGCGTCGCGGTCCGCCTCGACCGCGCCGCCGACGCGAACGCCGACCAGCAGGACTTCCTCAACAGCTTCTACGCCGCCGACCTCGACCTGGTCGCCCGCTCCCTCGCCGCGCACGACCCCGGCGCCTGCCTCACCGCCTACCTCACCCCCGAGGCGGACTTCAACAAGTCCCTCCGCACCGACCTGCGCCTCCACCCCGAAGCCGCACTCGCCGGCGTCGCCCCCGCCCGCACCCCCGCCGGCCGCTGGCCGGCCAACCCCGAGCACCCGCTCGCGCTCAGCCAGCAGTTCGCCGTCAACGCCGTGCACGCCGAGCTCGCGCCCGGCGCCGGGATCTTCGCCGTCAACGGGCCCCCGGGCACCGGCAAGACCACCATGCTGCGCGACTGCTTCGCCGCGGCCATCGTCGAGCGCGCCCGCCGCCTCGCCGGGCTCCGGCTGCCCTCCCAGGCCTTCGCCGACGGGAAGCCGTACACCTGGAAGAGCGGCGACCACACGCGTACGGTCACGCCGCTGCGCCCGGAGTTCACCGGCTTCGAGATGGTCGTCGCGTCCGCCAACAACGGCGCGGTCGAGAACATCTCCACCGAGATCCCCGCCCGCGCCGCCCTCGGCGACACGTGGCGCAAGGACGCCGACTACTTCGCCGAGCAGGCCACCCGGCTCCTCAAGGGCGAGCCCGCATGGGGCGCGGTCGCCGCGCGCCTGGGCAACAAGAAGAACCGCATGGAGTTCTTGAACCGCTTCTGGCACGGCAAGTACCGCCGCACCGACGCCGGCGCCCCTCCGCCACCACCCGTCCCGCCCCAGGCCGGTGGCAGTGACCGCCGGTCCCGCGACACCTGGATCGACAGCGGCAGCGGACTCTCCCACCTCCTCCGCCAGTGGCGCGACACCCCGCAGACCGGCGTGTGGCGCGAGGCGAAGCAGCGGTTCGAGGCGGCGCTGGCCGAGGTCGAGCGGCTGCGCGACGAACGTGCCGCTGCGGCCGAGGCGTACGCCGCCCTCCCCACCGCCCACGAGACGCTGGGCCGGGCCCGTCGGGCCGCCGAGCAGGGTGCGGCCGAGCTGGACCGCGTGCGCGAGGCGGTCCCGCCGGCCGAGGCGGCGCTGGCCCGCGCCGCGCAGGACCTCGCGGCGGCCGAGCGTACGCACCAACAGCACCTGGCCCGCCGTCCCGGCTTCACGGTGAGCCTCTTCACCCTGGGCCGAGCCGCCCGCACCTGGCACGAGGAGGAGGCCGAGGCCGCGGGCCTGGTGTCCGCCGCCCGGCAGGAACACGCCGCCACCCGCGCCCGACTCGACGGCGCCCGGGGCGCCGTGGGCGCGGCAGCCGCGCGCCTGCACGAGCACCAGCGGGCCCAGCACGCGGCGCGCGCCCGGGCCGAAGCAGCCGAGCAGGCACTCGCGGCCGCGGCCGCCCGCTGGGAAGGCTTCGTGCCGGACGAGTCCTGGCTCGCCGACGACTCCGCACGCGAACTCTCCGCCCCCTGGTCCGACCCGGAGATCACCACGGCCCGCTCGGAGCTGTTCCTCGCGGCCCTCGACCTCCACCAGGCCTTCCTCCGCTGCACCGCCCGCACGATGTACGCGAACCTGATGGCCGCGATGGACGCCGTGGCCGGCGGCGTGCCGAAGACCGTGCCGGAGACGCACCTGCGCGCCGCCTGGCAGAACCTGTTCCTCGTCGTGCCGGTGGTGTCGACCACCTTCGCCTCGCTCGACCGGGTCTTCGGCCGGCTCGGGCAGGAGTCGCTCGGCTGGCTGTTCGTCGACGAGGCCGGGCAGGCGACCCCGCAGATGGCGGTCGGCGGCATGTGGCGGGCCCGCCGCACCGTCGTCGTCGGCGACCCGCTGCAGCTGGAGCCAGTCGTGGTCCTGCCGTGGACGGCCCAGCGGGCGCTGCGCGACGACTACGGCGTCGCGGAGGAGTGGGCTCCGGGACGTACGTCGGTGCAGCAGCTCGCCGACCGCGCCAACCGCTACGGCACCCTGCTCCCCGCCGACCTCCCGGACGGCGGGCACGAGGTCTGGGTCGGCGCACCGCTGCGGGTGCACCGCCGCTGCGACGACCCGATGTTCTCGGTCAGCAACGCCGTGGCGTACGACGGCCTGATGGTCCAGGGCACGGATACGGACGCCCGCGGCCTGTACGCGTACCGGCCGGCCAGCAGCTGGGTGAACGTCGCCTCCACCGAGGCGGACGGGCACTGGATCCCGGAGGAGGGCCGGGCCCTCCGGCGCGTCCTGGAACGGCTGCGGGACGAGGGCGGCGTGGACCTCGGCCGGGACGTCTACGTCATCAGCCCGTTCCGCCAGGTCGTCGCCGGCGCGAAGCGGGCCTGCCGGGACCTGGTGCCCGCCGACCGGGTGGGCACGGTGCACACCACCCAGGGCAAGGAGGCGGACGTCGTCATCCTGGTCCTCGGCACGGACGTACGCCGCCCGGGCGCCCGCGCCTGGGCCGCCACCCGCCCGAACCTCCTCAACGTCGCGGTCAGCCGCGCCAAACGCCGCCTCTTCGTCATCGGCAACCTGGACTCATGGCGCGACCAGCGCTTCTTCAACACCCTGGCGGACTCGCTGCCGGCCCACACGTGGCAACCTCAGCGACGGGCATAGCGATCGTCCACCGCCCTGCGCGCGTTTCCTCCTCTCGTACGCGAGTGGGGCGGCCGGTTTTCGGCCGCCCCACGGGTCACCTCACGAGCCTACGGTCAGCAGGCGGTGGTGCTGCTGTACTTCCGCGCGGAGCTGGCCTCGTCGGAGTCCTGGAAGCTGAAGCTGTGGTTGCTGCTGTAGGGCTGTTCATGCACACGCGGCGGCCCGCGTAGTTGGCGTCGGTGAACCACGCGGAGTCGTACTTGTAGTTGCTGTAGAACGAGTCCGCGTTGCCGTTGAAGCCGTACGAGCTCAGGTGGGATATCGCGGTGGTGGTGTTGGTCAGGCTGACCTGACCCCCCTTGTCCCACGGCCACCTCCACGCCGTCGCCGCCCAGCCCAACAGCCGCCCACGCAAGACGCTCGGCTGGGGTTTCCCAGCCGAGCGTCTGCACAAAACTGCTCACGGCCTGATCAACACGACCACGTGTTGCGACGACCCCGGAAAGCACCAGAACGGGAGGGGCCGCTCAGAGTGCTGCGGGGTCCGCGGGGGCGTCCGGAGCCGCGGTCTCGGTGGGTGGTTGTTCCAAGGGAACCCAGCCCAGGCACGAGGGCAGCGGTGCCAGGCGCGACGCCGTGAGGACGTAGGCGGTGGTGCCCTGGTAGTCGGCCGGGTCCTTGCTGAAGCCGCCCGTCTGGTAAGAGACCAGCAGTTTGTCACCGTTGGCGTGCGGTACGCCGTCCTGGTTGAGGCGGGTCATGGAGTGCGACCTGAGGTCGGCGGCCCACAGCCCGGACTCGTCCTGCCACGTGATGAGGTTGCCGGCGATCTCCATCTGGTCGAAGAACTGGCCCTCGCCCAGGGTCGCCACCAGGGCGGAGGTCTTCCACCCCTTCTGCCAGGCGTACAGCTTGCGCATGTCGGGAGAGGTCCAGGCCCACGTGCTCCCGTCACTGCTGCCAGTGACGAAGGTCGTCCCCTTGATCTTCGCGAGCTGCTCCGGCAGCTTCGCACCGCGGCCCGTGGTCAGCGATGCCGCCTGCACCTTGACGGGAGCCGTGGCGGAGAACGCCTCCCGCCACACCACGAGGTCGCCGGACACGGTCACAGGGGAGACCATGCCGGTACGAACCACCTGGTCGTGACGGGACCGCAGGTCGTAGACGTGGACCTGCTTGCGTCCAGCCCCGCCACCTCCCTGTGTCCAGGCGGCCTTCCCACCCTGGGCGCGTAGGAAGAGGAAGGGCCCGTTCGCGGTGTTGCGAGTGATCCGGAACGGCTTCTCCCCGGTCTCCGAGTCCCAGGCGTAGATGGCCCAGTCGTTCATGTTCTCGGCGTCGTAGGACACCTGGTAGACGAGCCACCGGCCGTCGAAGTCCCACAGGACGAACTGCTGGAGCTTCTTGGACCGGGTCTGCGGCATCTGGTCGATGACCTTCCGGCCGCCTCCCGGCGTCCGCAGCACCACCCTGGTGAGGCGGTCAGTGGACTCCTCGGCGAAGATCTTCTTGCCGTCCGGGCTGACCACGCCTTCATAGGCGCGGGGGCTGGGAGGAGTCTTGTAGGTGGTGCGGGCGCGGTGCTTCTTCCAGGCGTCCGGAGTCCCCACCTTGCAGAACGCGTGAGTGGTGCGACCTGTGCGTCGCTTCTCGCCGCCCTTGCTCCCGGAGACGCCCGGTGCGCATGCGCCGATCGTGAGGGCCGCTATGGCGCACAACGCCGCGATCCGCTTACCACTGGTAGCCACGGCCGCCCATCATAATGACCAGATTGTCAGACGGGACAGGCGAGTTGGCCTTGACGCCGGGCCACACGCTGGTGGCCGGGTCCTGGACCTGGCTGTCGTTACCGCTGTTCTTGTAGCCGCGGATGTTCACCCAGTGGTAGATGGTCTGGTTGATCGGGTGGCCGGCCAGGCGGATCCGGCTGCCCTTGGGCTCCAGCACGTTCCCGGCGATGGAGTCGCTGTACCTGGCGATGTCGATCCGGAGGTGGGCCTTGTACTCGGCCTTGTCGCGCGCGCTGGGGCTGTACGCCAGGAAGGTGCCGGCGTAGTTGCCACCCGTGTAGGCCTTCAGCGTCCTGAGCATCGCGTCCCAGCTCGTGCCACCGTTGCCGGGGGTGATGCCGAAGCGGGTGGCGAGGCTGGCCTGCGAGAGGTTGTAGCCCTGGTGGCCGAGGGTCATCTTCGCGGTAGCGGGACCGCAGTAGTTGTTGTAGGCCTGAGCGACGTGGTTGTTCGCCAGGTACGAGTAGGACGGAAAGCCGGGCTGCGGTTCGAACGCACCCGGGTCGTCGAGGACGATGCGGCGCTCCTTCGCTGCCGTGTCGAGGGTGATGTCACGCAGGCGAGTCACTGGAAGGCTCCTTCTCCGAATGTGTTGACCGGCAGTGACATCGATCTTGCAGTGACGTCATGGTCATGGTCATGACGTACCTTTCGGTCAGCTCAGCGAAACGCGCGTTATCGATCACGCTCGGGGGTGGGCGGCCGCGTTTGCTCCGGATGTCCCGACGGGGCGTGAAAGCGGAACGCCGTCACGTGACCGGCCTCACGTTTTCGCCGCTGCCGCAGCGGTGAAAGGGGGACGGATCACTCCGCAGTTTGACGGAAAACGCCAGCTCCAACCCCTCTCGCCGACAGCGGGGTTCGGGGTCGGACCGTGTTCGCCAAGCACCGCCTCTTGTGATCGGCAACCTGGACTCATGGCGCGACCAGGCCGCCGCCGGAGTGACGGAGGTCGCTCCGGCGGCGGGACCGGACGGCGAGTGGACCGCACACCTCCGCCGTACTCGTAGGCCCGCTAGGTCCTGTCCGGCGGATCATGTGACTGTCGGATGGTTGGCTCGTTGTTCCCGGCATGGGGCGGGGTGATCTGACGAATGGCGAGTGGGGCCGATTGGAGCCGCATCTGCCGGTGCCCGGACAGCGTGGCGGACGTTGGAGCGATCACCGCAAGGTGATCAACGGGATCCTGTTCCGTGTGCGAACGGGCATACCGTGGCGGGACCTTCCCGAGCGTTTCGGCAGCTGGAAGACCGTCTATGAGCGGCACCGGCGCTGGTCGGCGGACGGCACGTGGGACCGGATCCTGCGGGCCGTCCAGGCCGACGCCGACCTCGCGGGCCGGATCGACTGGAGCATGGTCAGCGTCGATTCGACATCCTGCCGTGCCCATCAGCACGCGGCCGGGGCCCGCAAGAGGAAGCCGCGCGTCCCGAAAAAAGGACAACGCCCCGGCACCACCGGCCCGACGAGGGACTCGGACGGTCCCGGGGCGGCCTGACTTGCAAGATCCACCTCGCCGGAGAAGGCGGTTGCCGCCCGCTGGCGTTCCTGGTCACGCCGGGACAGTGGGGCGACGCACCGCAGATGATCGAGGTCCTGGAGCGGGTCCGGGTCCCCCGCCCGCATGGCGGACGGCCGCGAACACGGCCCGACCACCTCGGCGGCGACAAGGCATACAGCTCACGCCGCAACCGCCGCTACCTGCGAAGACGCCAGATCAAGCACACGATCCCCGAACCGAAGGACCAGCGGGACAACCGCAAACGCCGCGGCAGCAAGGGCGGCCGGCCCACCGGCTTCGACAGCGAGATCTACAAACGCCGCAACGAAGTCGAACGGGCAATCAACCGGCTCAAGAACGCGCGTGCCGTCGCCACCCGCTACGACAAGCGGGCCTATGTCTTCCACGGCACCGTCACCACCGCGGCCGTCCGGCTGTGGCTCGGGGGCTGAGGCAACCTGCTGTCTCAGTCCCCGAGGAACCACAAGTACAGGTGTTGTCCGCCGAGAACCATCTGGCACAGCTCGATGAGCTCGCGCGCGAACTCATCGGTGAGCACGCCCGGGGGCAGCCGCGGCATCTCCTCCAGCAGGGTGGACACCTGCCGGTGGTTGAAAACGGTATCCGCGTACGGCAACAGGTGCCCCAACATCGGAAACACCGACTGGTCGAGACCGGCCAGCTCTGGACCCCAGACCACACCATGCTTAGCGCGGGCCTCGATCGTGCCGCTCTCGCCGCGGACCTGCACATTAATCACGGTCAGATCCTATTGATCTCATGATCCGCCGGACAGGACCTAGCCGCGCTTCCTGAGTTGCTGAACGGCTGTCACGGTCGCCAGGCACAGGCCCGCCGCCGTGATGAAGCCGGTCCCGCCGGACCGGACCACTTCCAGCGGTCCACCGCCTGCGAGGCTCTCCAGGAGGCCGGCGGACAGGGCGACGACCAGGGAGAACAAGCCCATGATCAGGAGCCAGAGCACCCAGGTGGGCGAAGCGCTGCTCGGCGGTACCTGGGCGGAGTCGGGCGTGGCGGTCACAGCAGTGATTCCTCTCGAGCTGGTGGTGGGCTGAGACGGGCGAACGGACGAGAGCGGTCGGACGGGTAAGCAGCCCGCCGCGGGCTGAGAGCCCCTGAGTGCCGTCACTCCGCGGACATGAACTGCTCGACGAACAGGCCGCGGGTGCGAGCGACTGCCGCTGCCAACTCCTGGTGGACGTGCGCCTGCTCCTCCAAGGCGGTGAGGAGCGCGGCGATCCTGCGCTGCTCCGCGAGCGGGGGCAGCCGCACCTCCAGACGGCCGAGTGCCGTCGTGCTGATCGACGGGACCGCGGTGGCCGCGGACCGGTCCTTGATCCAGGCGAGTACGTGCGGCCGGTGCAGCCAAGCCAGCAGGTAGTCCGGCTCCAGTCCGGCGCCCTCGCGTCCCCGCAAGCGGATGAGGTTCTGGCTCATCAGCCAGCCCGCCTGCTGCCCCCGTACGATCGCGGGCGGCGCGGTCTTGCCGGCGCGGACGCACACCACGTCCCCCTCCTCCAGCCAGAAGCCCCGAAGACGGTCGGCCAGCTCCAGGGAGACACGTTCCTCACCCGTGTCGGTGACGCGCCCCTCCCTCAGGTGCTGCGGGAACACCATCGGCACCACACCGTCCGGCCCCCGGTCCTTCTTGCTCACCCGCGTGTAGGAGGGGCCGGCCTTGATCTCGCAGAGGTCGGCGAGCTTCTCGACGCGCCATGTGCCCCCGCTCGTCTCCGCGGGCGGAACCTCACCGCGCAAGGCAGCCACCACCGCGTCCGCCTCCCGGGCGCGCTCCGTCAGAAACGTCATGTGGTCCCAGGCCTCTGCCGCCGGGTCCTCATCGGAGCCAGGCACCACCTGTCCGTCCTGCTCCGTGGGCCGGATGTGGTCAAGAGGGTTGAGCGACCAGCCCTGTGCCTGGATCTCCTCCCTGCCCACCAGTGCACTCGGCACGGCCCGTTGCGGGTCCGGGGTCTCGGACGAGCACGCATTCGGCTGGCCGCTCTCCCCCGGCCTCCGGGACACGTACGCGTCGCGAACGGCGAGGACGTCTTCTTCCCCCAGTACGCGAATCCGCGCCCGCTTGGTGCCCAGGTGCCCCGCATCGAGGAAGAGCACTCGGTCGCAAGGGTCGCTCGGGTGCCGGAGCAGCCATACGGACACGGGCACTGCCGTACCGGTGAACAGGTTGGCGGGCATGGCGACGACACACTCCACGACACCCGCCTCCACCATCGCCCGGCGGATCTCCGTATCGGCGCGGCCGCCCGAGTTGCCGGCCTTGATCGGCATCACGATCGCGGCACGCCCACCTTCGCGGAGCGCGGCCAGCGCGTGCTGGACGTAGGCGAAGTTGTCGTTGTCCAGGGGTGGCGCCCCGTAGGCCCACTCTCCGCCCCGGCGGGTGTCCCCGGCGGAGTCCTTCATGTTGAAGGGCGGGTTGGTGAGGACGAGGTCGGTCTTGCCCAGGACGTTCGCCGCGTCGGCCCAGGGCTTCGCCTGCGTCAGCCGCACTCCGGAGCCGACGCCGTGCAGTGCCAGGTTGAGGCTCGCCAGCACCGCCGCGTCCCGGCCGCTCGTCTGACCGAACACCTTGGGTGGCGTGTGCCCGGGGCCGTGCTCCTGAGTACGGCTCGCCGCCGTCAGCGCGTGGGCGAGGAACTCTCCACCACGCACGTACGGGTCGTAGACCGTCCGCACCTCGCCACCGTGGGAGGCCGTCGCGAGTACGGCCATGAGCGCGACCGCTCCGTGGGGGGTGAAGAACTCGCGACTGCCCAGCCGGGCGTGCTTCTCGTACTCATCGATGATCATTTGGTACGCGTCACGGCTGAGCTCTCCGACCAGGTCGACGACCGTGACGACGTCCTGCGCGCTCCTCGGCATCAGCCGCGACAACACTTCCTTGAACCTGGGAAGTCCCCCCATGCGCCGGAGCTCACCGTCCAGTACGTCGCCGACGCGCCCCAGCAGCTCTCCCGGCGGCCGCTCGTCCGCCGCATCCTTCGCCGTGCGGGCACGTACCGCGGCCCACTGGTCGCGCCGTGCGACCCTCAGGAAGAGGAGACCGAGAAGGAGCTGCAGATAGTTCACCTCCATGCCGGGACCGCCCACACGGTCGGCCAGGGTGCCCATGAGTTCCTGGACCACTCCTCGGCGCTGCCGGGCGTCCTGCGGTCTTGGCGCCGTCGTCGGTCCGGGCGCCTCGGCGCTGGAGGGGGTTGCCTGGGGCGAGGCCTTCTCGCTGCCTCGGGCCAGGGACCGCCGGGCACGACTGCCGTAGGTGGTGTTGTCGCCCTCGCCCGACTGCCTGAGATGCAGTGGTACGGGGCGGAGGTCGAGCCAGTCGAGTACCTCCGACCGCAGGAAGTAGTCCATCTCGCCTGCGCTCCTGGGCGCCGGGAACCCGTCGGACTGCCGCTCCCATGACGTGACGGTCGGCCGTGACACCCCGGCCAGTTTCGCGATCTGTGAACGCGTGATGTGTGGGTCCTCGGTGTCGTACAGCTCATCGCTCATGCCCCTGCCGCCTCCCTCGAACTGCGCCCGTTGGGCGCCCCGTTGAGGAACAACCTAGGGCCTTGCAAGCTGTCGAACCTAGCGAGTACCTCAGGTACTCACAAAGCTGGTTGGCTGGCACGCGGACACGACGCCTCAAGGAGGCTGGGTCTTCGGGCTGGAAAATCAACACGGTCAGGTAAGTCCAGCGTCGGATCGGCCCCCTTCTGCTCACAAGGGGCTTAGGGCTTGCTCGTTGACGAGTGGTCAGCAGGCACAAGGGCTGAGAGGTCACGCTGCCCACTCCACAGAGCCATACAGGCCCATTTTTGAGCGTGTTCAAATATGCTGAGTCCGGCGGAGACGGGCGTCGGGCCAAGGGGGGTACTTCTGTGGGACGTACGAGTTGGTGGCGCACCGGGCTGGTGACGGTGGTCGGCGCGGTGATGGTTGCCTGCAATGCGGCGGCGTACCACGCGGTGGCGCTCTCCGCCGACGAGCTGGCGGGTCAGTGGCGTAGCCGGGAAGGGACGCTCTTGGCCTTCCGAGCGGACAGCACCTTCACCGGAGAGGACGTGGCCCGGCTGTCGGCGATGAAGTCCTGCGGAGGCGGCGTCTCCCAGTCGTCCTCCGGCAAGTGGACCTTTGGCAGCGCCGGCGAGGCGGCGGAGAGCGGGGCCATCCTGAGCCTCACGTTCCCCGATACCGACTGCAGGGTCTTCGTCTGGCTCTTCGGCGACGTGGACGACCCCGTCATGTGCGCGCCCGACGGTGATCCGGACGCCGGTTGCGAGTACGACGAATACCTGAACCGCGTCGCGCCCGCTCCCCCGGGAACGGAACCTCAGTTCCGGCAGGAGCGGCGGTGACGCTGGCGGTCGAGGCGCCCGCGAACCTGCCGGCGGTCAGGTCTGGTAGGGGTGGAGAGTGACGCATGCCGATGCGACGCGGATCTCCACCCAGGACTCGTCCACGCCGCTGGGAACCGGTGATGCCAGATCGAACAGCACCGGCCAGTGGCTCACCTGGAGGCAGGCCGCACCGTCCTCCGTGAGGCGGAGCAGGCCTCGCATGATCACCCAGTCGCCTTCCTGGCGTAGTTCCGCCTCGGCGAAGGAGGCCGGCCGGGTGTTCCGGCCCCAGTGGATGTCCTCGTCGACGGTCCATTCGACGAGGTGCTGGCCATCCGCCTCCTGCGGATCACCGCCCCAGCACACCACAGCGGCCCCGACGGGGGTGTGAACCTGAACCGTCATGGAGTCGTGCGAGTCCTGTGGCAGGCCCTGGGTGCGGACGAACATCACCCCATCATCCACGACGTGGTGTGGCGCCCTGGTGGTCACGAACGTGGCCGGAGCATGTCCCGCGGACACCCCCGTACGAGGTCCAGATCATCCCCGCGGACGCGGGAGCGGCAGTGCTTCATGAGCAGCCCAGGTCCCGTGAAGGGTTCATCCCCGCGCGGGCGGGGCGCATCAAGTTCTGCTCTGCGTGGATCGCGATGCACGGTTCATCCCCCAGGTGCTGGGGGTCGTGCCTACTGGACAGGTCCCGTAGCCGTCGCCCAGGGTTCATCCCCGCGCGAGCGGGAGCGGGTGTGGCAGTTGTAACTCTAGGGGCGCAGGCGGTGTCTCTGGGGAGCGACAGCCGGGATTGGGGGCTGATAGATCAAGGGTTGTCCGCAGATCGCCCCGAGATGCGAGCCGGCACGAGACGCGGTCGCCTCGTGTGGTGGAGTGCAGCTGCCGCGAGCGCGGGCCGGCGGATATAGTGAGGGCACCTACTGTTACTCAGGCGCTGAAGGCCCCCCACCTTGGTGGAGGGCCTTCAGTCATTTCGGGCATCTGCCCAGGTCAGGCGACCTGGAGCTTCGGGCGGCCCGTGGGGGCCGGCGGGGTCTGGTGGTACGTCGGGAGCTTCAGGTTGGGGAGGTCCCCCGCCTGGATGCGGGCAAGGGCGGAGCGGAACGCGGCCTCCATGTCCTCCGGGCTCTCGTACTTGGCCGCCAGCGGGTGGAGGCGGTACGAGTTGCCGTTGCGCTCCTCGCTGCGGGGCCGCAGCACGATGTTCAGGTCGCAGAGCGGCGCCATGAGTCCGCTGACGGCCTGGGGCGTGACCCCGTACTCGGCGGCCATGTCCTTCTGCCGTACCGGAAGGGTCCCGCCGAAGTCGCTGCGGGACACCAGGTACTGAAGGAACTTGACCGCGGACCCTGACAGCGGCAGGGCCCAGATGCGCTCCGCGACGATCGGAGACATGACGTTAGCCATGAGACGGCCTTCCTCGTGAGTCGTCGCCCGTACGCGGGCCTGGCAGCGCTATCACCCGGTTCGTTTCCTTCCCCCACGGTAGGCGCTTTCCTCGACCCCGAAGTCGAGTTCCAGCTCCTCCTGGTGGGCCCCCTCCGGACCCACCGCGTACGGGAACGCACCGGGGTCGTGCTCGTGGCGGTCGGCGATCTCGGCGAGAACGTCGTGCTGGGCCGTGCTGCTGCCCTGGAACCACAGCCGTACGTTGATCTGGATCCGGCCGTTGCCGACCTTCTCCACCCAGTTGTAGCCGCACAACGCCTGCACAGCACGGTTCACCGTCGAGCGCGTGATCATCTTGCCGCCCTTCTGGGCGGCGATGGTGTTGAGCCCGTCCGTGATCTCCTGCTGCGTGTACTGGGCGATGCCGGTGCCAGGCACCTGGCCGCCGGCGACGAACAGGAAGACGCACAGCTGGGACTTGGTGATGCTGTTCGCGACGGCGAGCTGGGCCAGGAGCTGGGTGAACCAGTTGCTGGCCAGGCTGTAGCCGGCGCCTCCGGCCATGTCGTGCACGGCCTTCGGGTCCGCCGCGTACTCAAAGTGGACTCCCTTGAGCCGGCGTCGCCCACTGGGATCGGCGGTGCTGGCCACCTTCTCCCCGAGCTGCTGGCCCAGCACGGCCAGGATGTCTCCGAACTCGGCGTCGTCCCCCGCGGGAGCAGGGGCCGGGACCGGCCGGGGCCCGCGCCGGCGACGGGCGGGCGGATCAGATGTCACAGGACCTCCTTGTTACTCAGGCGGTCCGAGACTATCCAAAAAATCAACCTGTGCTTGTCTTTTGGGGGTGTCGGCACGCCGTGAGGTGCCTGCGAACCGGGTCCTGTTCGAACGTGGCCTCAAAAGTACACGGTGGCTGAAGTTTTTCTGCGCCCATGCGGCAAAAGTCCACGGCTCCTTGATTTTGTGTGTCGTGATGGGCGCACACATGGCAAGGGCATGACAGTCGAATCTGACTGTCTGTCACTCGCAACACGACGCTCTGACCTGCGGCGGGCCGAGCGCCCTGGGCGCTCGCGAAAAGTACAGCGCTGCTTGATTTTTCGGCGAAATGTGCTCGCCAGGTACACATTTCACGAGGCCAAATGTGTCCTGGGGGACACATAGGGTGCGGCAAACCTGCAGGTCAGCGGCTCGCCGCGGCGCGGCTCTCTTACTACAAGAGCAACCCTGGTCGAGGCGGTAACCGACCCTCCCACCTAGGTGCACCGCGCTGCCCACACCTGAGCTGTGTCCTGGGGGACACAACCACTCCTGCCAGCGACGCCGAGGACCCCCCCGGCATCAGCAGGACACACGAGGACAGTTGCAACCCACCGACCTGTCTCGACCTGCACCACAGAAAGTCAGCCACGACGATGGCCGCACCCGGACGAGCAGGTGCATGGCACCGCAACCAGTTCCCGGCCTCAGCCACGCTGATGCTTTGTAGCCCCCCGGCAAAGCGTCAGCCGCGCACCGCGCTCAACCCACCCATCGGGGCACCGCAAGCCCGCCAGGGCTGAGGAGCTACCGACCTGGCGCGTTCGTGTGTGCCTTGCAACAGGGCACCACCAGACTTCACATCGCGACGCGGCAGTAAGGTCCCTGGTCGTGGGGATATCAATGTTGTCGCGCAGGGGCCTGGGCCGTCCGCCGCGGATGCCTGTCAACTGTCATGGTGACTACCACGTTCTGGGCACGGCACGGATGGTGTTGCACACGCCCCGAGATCACCTGGACTTGGAAATGGGATGGGCTACTGCGGCGGACGCAGAGGCTCAGCGATGGCTTGGATACCGCCCCGACTTCGTCGTCGACGACTCAACTGCTCAGCACCTTCTTTCGATCGACGACAGCAATCGCCGCGCGCGACTGCGCGCCTTCCCTTCCGATTCGCGTCGCTGGCTGACCTTGCCCTTTGTGCCCGAGGACTACCTCCCACGGATCCCGTTGCTGGCCATTGAAAGGGTGAGCGGTCGTCCCGTGGGCCTCAGCATGGTCACCCTGGGCACACAGACCGTCGGCCTCCACATCGCCCCGTCCTACAGGCGAAGGGGCCTGGGCCACGAGCTTGCCGAGGCAACCGCCCTGCTCGCCCATACACACCTCGGACTGGAGGTTGTGCGGGCGGGCACCGACAAGTCGCATGACCACTGTCGCGGAGCGCTCAGCGCCGCAGGCTTCGTCCCATGCAATGGCCCGGCTCAGCACACTCTTCCTGACGGGAGAGTCAGCGACTCTGTCTGGTACCAGCACGAAATGAGGGAGACCTCTCGCTGCGGCACACGCCGGCCTGCGTCAGCGAACACTCCCTAGACGAGGAGTCTGATGGCAGGGGACTGCACTTCGGTGGCGAGGGGCTCCGTGCAGTGGGTGCAGACGATGTTCCGGGGGCGGATGGCGTTGCTCTGGATGCTGAATGTTCCGGCCTGCTGTGACTCGGGGCAGTAGTAGCCGGCGTACAGGCGGACCCAATTCGTCAGCGCAGTCCCCGCTTGGTCCCGTTTTGCGTCGTGGAACGGCGCCCACCACCTGTCGACCAGCAAGCGGAGGGCCAGGGTGTCCCTGCCCTGCGTGACATCGAAGCCGCTGATGCGTGCCGGGGCGGGGTGCGCTGTTCTGCGGTTGCCCGTGCAGACCCCTGGTTCCTCTCCGTAGGAGAGAGACGTGGTCCGCCCTGTGCGTTCGCAGATGAAGCAGTCCAGGCTGACCTCGACCCTCTTCTGCCAGTGGACGTTGTGGAAGGGGCCGGTCGAGGGACGGTCCGTCAGTTCGACAGCTATCTCAAGGCTTCGCAGCACTAGGTGATCTTGTCAGGCGGATGACCAGCCCGAGAGGCCCGGACGCGACTGGGCAAGACATGCGACCACACCCACATTCGGGGCAAATCAACCTAGACCCCGGCAGGTTGTGCTGGCGCGCCTCTTCGCCTTTGGCCTTGAAGGTTAGTAAGGTACCCGCATGACCGCTCCATACGATCCGGAAGTCAGGGAAAAGGTAGTCGCCAAGCTGCCGGCGTCCCTGCGGCAGGAACTCAAGGTCCGCGCAGCGCAGTTGGGTGTGGACATCCAGGACGCCGTCACCGAGGGCATCCACGCCTGGCGTGCCGACGCATCCGCGGCGACGCCGGTGGACACCTCGGGTGCCGCCTCCTTCTCCACGTACCTCCCGACCGGTCTCTACGGGGACTTCAAGGAGGACTGCCGGGTACGGGAGGTCGCGTACAACCAGGGCGTCGCCCAGTCGATCCGGCTGTGGCTGGACACCCACCCCTCCCCCGCCGGGCGGCGACGGCCGGCCAACGAGGGCGCGCGCCGGATCGTCGTCTGCAACCAGAAGGGCGGCGTGGGCAAGAGCGCCATCAGCAACGGGCTCTCCCAGGCCCTTGCCGAGACCGGTGCCCGCGTCTGCGTCATCGACTTCGACCCCCAGGGCCACCTGACCCGCCACCTCGGCGCCGAGATGCTGGGCATCAAGGAGCCCAGCCTTGCCAAGCACATGCTCGGGGAGAACGAGGGCCGGATCCGCGAGCTGCTCGTGCCCATCGAGCACGGGGTGTTCGCCGGGCGCCTCTTCCTCCTGCCGTCCTGCAAGGACGCGTTCCTCCTCGACGCCAGGCTCGCGACCACGCGCCACGTGCGGACGAAGGAGACGGCCCTGGAGAAGGCGCTGGAGGAGCTTGAGCAGGAGTTCGACTACATCGTCGTCGACTGCCCGCCGAGCCTCGGGTACACCATGGACACCGCGCTCTACTACGCGCGGACCCGCGAGGGTGAGGCCGAGCGGACCTCCGGGATCATCGTCCCGGTCCAGGCCGAGGACACGTCCGCGGACGCCTACGACATGCTGAGCGAGCAGATCGAGGACCTGGTCGACGACCTCGACATCGAGATCGCCCAGCTCGGCTTCGTCGTGAACCTCTACGACAGCCGCAAGGGCTTCGTCGTCACCTCCTCCCTGAACAGCTGGAAGGAGTTCGGCGACCCGCCGGTCATCACCGTGATCGCCGATCTGAAGGAGCAGCGGGAAGCGGTCCGCGTGAAGCTGCCGCTGCTGCACTACGCGCCCGACTGCGAGCAGTCCGAGGCAATGCGCGAGATTGCCCGGAGGATCGCGGCATGAGCAAGAGCGATCTGCTGGGAACGGGTGCCGCGTTCAGCAACGCCCGGCGGGCCGGCGGCCGGAGCGAGCGGGGCCGGGCCAAGGCCATAGCGCAGGGCGACGTACCGGCGTACGAGCTGATCCGCGTCCCGCTCGACCAGGTGTCCCCCACTCCCCTCAACCCGCGCCGGAACTTCGGCACGGACGAGGAGAAGACCCGCTTCGGCGAGGAGCTGCGCGAGGCGCAGCTCTCCGCCTGTGTCGTCGTCAGCCGCACCGCCTACCTCTCGCTGTGGCCGGACCACGAGTCCCGGATCGGGACGGCCGCGTACGTCCTCATCAACGGCGAGCGGCGCTTCCGCAGCGCCCTGCACGTGGGGCTGGAGACGCTGGACTTCGTCGTGCGCGACGAGCTGGCCGGCTCGCGTGCCGACTTCATCGACCACCTCCTCGCCGAGAACCTCGAGCGCGAGGACTTCGATGTCATCGAGCGTGCTCGCGGTGTGCAGCAGCTGGTGGACACGTGCGTGGAGGAGGGCAGGGAGCACGGGGCGAAGTCACGGGCCGCCGAGCGGCTGGGCCGGTCGCCCTCGTGGATCACCAACCAGCTGGTGCTGCTGACCCTCCCGGAAAAGATCCAGGAGATGCTCAGCGCCGGCGAGCTGCCGGAGCGGGACGGGCGGATGCTCGCGCGCGTGGCCAAGGACCGGCCGGGGGCCGACAGCTCGGAGCTGCTGGAGGTGCTCAAGGAGAGCAAGGTCCAGGAAGCCCAGGTCAGGGCGGCGCAGCGGGAGATGCTGCGCGAGGCCCAGCAGTCGGGGCTCGCGCCTGCGCAGGCCGCGGCCGACCTCACCGAGCGAGTGCCTGAGGCGTCGGAGCCGGAGCCGGAGCTCCAGCCGGAGCCGCCCCGACTTTTGTCCGCGGACAAAAGTCGGCCGGAGGCGACGGCCGTGGAGAAGGCTCCCTCGGTGCCGCGGACGGAGCCGGTCCCGCGGACGTCGGCCGTCGCCAGGCCGGTAACGGCGACCCCGTCGGAGACCGTCATTCCCTCCCAGGGACGCGGCGCCGGGACGGGCGCTGTCGTCTGGGAGGACCCCCAGGCCGTCCACGACGCGATCCTGGCGAACATGTCCGGCGAACACCTGGAGCAGCTGACGATGCTGCTGATCGAGAGCAGCCAGAGCTGATTCGCAATGCTGACGGGCCCACCGCGATCATCCGCGGTGGGCCCGTCAGCGTTTGCGGCCTCCCTGCCAGGACGTGGGGCACGTCCCGCCTCCCCACGCCCGCCCACCCAACGGTGCCGTCGGCATCCGGGGTTACCGTGTGGGTACGCCCACTGGATCAAGACGTTATGGGGGCGACGGGCATGGGATTGCCCGCGCAGCCGCCTCCTCAGGAAGGCGACCGGCTCCATGTCTGCGTCCTCGACGCGACCCGCGAACCGTACCCGCGCTTCAGCGCCCTGCAGAGGGACATCGACACCGCCCGCCGACTGCGCCGTGACGCCTAGGTATGGCCGCCTCCACGACGACGACGGCGACTGGGAGTTGAGGAGCCGTACCACTATGACCTGGAGTGACCTGGTGGCGAACCGCGCTGGCGTGCTCTTCCCCCTCTACGACGAGCTGCCTCCGCTGACCGGGGTCCGGCTGCGGTCGGTGAACCTCGACGGCTGGGCACCGACCGTCACGCTGCGGCTGGACCTGCCGCAACTGGCCGTTGAGTCCGGCCATCTCGCGGAGGGCTTCGCCGTCGTGGCCGTCGGTCAGCCCCTGCGCCGCCCACCACGGTGTCCGCGCGGACACCCGGCCGAGCACGAACCGCGCGGCAACATCGTGTGGTGACGGCACGGAGGTGCTGGAGAACGGCTTCTCAGCGATCATCGTCGTGCTCCTGCGCGTCATCGAGTTCGCGGAGGGTGTCGGTGTAGTACCGGCGGCGTTCGGCGATGAGTGTGGTGACGTCGTCGTCCGTCACCTGTGCAAGTTCCTGGAGGTGCCCCAGCAGATTGTCCTCTTGTTCGTGGCCGGAGCCGGCGACGTAGGCAACCGTGAGGGTCGTTCCTCCCCCCGCGAGCAGCAGCTGGTGGGGCAGGCCGCACCATGTGTCGAAGCTGGTGGTGATGGCCTGCCACAGGTGCCAAATGTCATCGGGTCGGCGGTGCTCGGCGAGCAGGAGCGCGGCGGTCTCGATCGTGTGGCTGAAGCCCCAGCAGTGGCGGTGGAACCGTGTCTCCTGCTCCAGTAGGAAGCGGGCGAAGTCGTGGTCGACCGGTCCCGGGCTGAGGATGAGCGCGTCCAGGACGTCCCTGCGGTCCTTCCACCACGGGTCAAGTGGCAGGCCGGCAGCATCGTGGGCTGCTTCGAACTGCAGGAGGTCCCAGCGCTCGGAGTCCTCTGTCCACCAGGCGGGCCCGAGGGCGTCGTCCTTGGACGTGTGGGCAACCGTTTCGTCAGGAATGGCGATCTCCCTCTTCGCGGGGTGTTCCGGCCTGCGTCTGCGACAAGGCGATGCGACGCCGCGCGAGATCGACATCAATGATCTTCACGGTAAGGGCGTCGCCGACCGCGACGACAACGGGGGCCGACTCATCCAGCTCGCTGGTGTGCACGAGCCCTTCGAAGCCGTCCTCTCGGTCTTCGATGCGGACGAAGACGCCGAACGGGAGGATCTTGGTGACCGGTCCGGTGACCACCTGTCCGAGCCGCTGCGCGACGTGCGGCCACGGGTCCTCCTGCACCGCTCGCAGCGACAGCGGTACCCGTTCCCAGACCATGTCGACGTCGAGGACTTCAGCCGCGATCTCCTGGCCGATGCTGACGACGTCGGATGGGTGGCTGAAGGGACGCCAGGACAGCTCCGGAATGTTGATCATCGCGGTGAAGCCGCCGATGTCCACGAAGGTGACGCCGAAGGTGGCGATGGAGGTCACCGTGCCGGTGACGACCTGGCCGCGCCTGAGGGTCTTCAGGAAGGCCCAGTCCCGGTCGCTGGGTGTCGGCTTGGTCTGCCAGCGGGCGCGGAGAACACCGTCGCCGTCGGGCAGTACAGCGGTGAAAAACGGGAGATCTTCACCTGCATACATGGATACGACGCCGGCAGCACGTGCGCTGGCGAGCTGGGAGGCCACTTCCTGGAACTGGGTCTCGTCCACGACCGTGCTCGTGATCTGCCCGTCCTGGTCTTCCCAGACGACCTCCACCAAACCTTCGTCGGGTAGAGAGGCCACAGCCGTGTCGACGTCGGTGAGCAGGTCCGGCCAGACCGCCAGCTGGGAGCGCGGGGCCAGCCGGGAGCGCACGGTCTCGATGTTGTCGCGGGTCAGGCGGTGCCACCGGGAGGCGTTAGTGGCGAAGACCTCCTCCAGGAACACGGTGCGGTGGGCACTGACGGTCCAGCGCAGGCGGGCCCAGAAGTCGGCGTCGGCCGGGCGCTGCACGTACGCGGGGTCGTCGGGGGCGAAGTCGTACGGCGATGCGTCCAGGCGTTCGGGGAACAGGCCGAGCGCGCGGGTGCGAGTCAGCGCGGCTTCGCAGGGCAGGCTGCTGCCGATGTAGAGGTACTGGTCCCAGCCGACGTGCACCGTGAACGCGCCCTCCGCCTCCAGGCGGCACCAGGCGCCGTTGTCGCGGAGCATCGCTCGGACGAGTTCCACGCCGACACCGATCGGCACCAGTGCCCCATCGTGGAACCCGGCGGGGCCGACGGGCAGGAGGTCGGCCAGGCCGTAGCCGTCGACCGGTGGTTCGAGGCCGAAGTGGGCGAAGCCTCCGAGCTGCGGCTCGCGGATGGTCAGCTGGTCGACACCGCTGTCTTCGGCGAAGGCGGCGACGGCCTGCAGGTAGGCGGTTTCGACCGGCCCGTGGTCGCTGGTCGTGTCCTCAGTGCCGGCGTAGTGGCCGTGCTGGTCGCGGTCGGCGGGGTCGTACTTGGTGACCTGATAAACGTAGGGCAGCACGTCACTGCCCACCGGGAGTCGACGGCGTGGCAGCGTTCTGGTGGCGTTCAAGGACGCGGTAGACCGTGGCGCGGCTGACGGAGAAGGGCTCGGCGAGGTCGGCGAGGGTGTGTTCGCCGGACTGGTGCTGCTGGGCCAGGTGGCTCTGCTGGCGGGCGGTGAGCTTGGGCTGTTTCCCCGTGAGGTTGCCGTTGGCCCGCGCCACCGCCATGCCTTCACGGGTGCGCAGGGAGCCGGGCCGGTCGCGGTTGGTGCCGGTGAGCCCGTGGCCGAGATAGATGCACTCGTCGGCGGCGCCGAGGCCGAGCAGGATGCTGTGCTCGGCGGTGAGGTCTTGTTCGTCGAGCGAACACTTGGCGTAGCCGATGGACTCATTCACGGCCTCAAATGTACGGATAGCCCCCGCTCAGCGTACAGATCATCGGACACGCCAAATGAGACACCGTCAGCGAAGGTCGACCATCCCGACCGAGCAAGATCAAGATTGTCCGGTGAGGGTTCTTCTAACGCACGCTGACGGACGAAGCGCCCAGCAGGCGTCAGGACCCGGGGAGGTTGATGAGGTACCCCTCGCTGGAATCCCCGCGCATGGAGCGCGCCAGCTCGGAGACGTGCTTTGCCTGGGCGGCAGAGAGGCGCCGCGCCTCCCACAGCAGAGCCGCAGCATCGGCCACCTCAGGGGCCGGAGGCGGTGGTACCCCCAGCAGGGCTGCGAAATTCGGCACCAAGCGGGGCGTCAGCTCCTCCGCATGCTCCAGTACCGCAATCTGGGCTGGACTGCGACCGTCGCCGATCACACCGTAGGTGGCCGCCGACAGGTATGTGGGTGTCACCACCGCCAGGAGCTGCGCCGTGCCATCGACGCCCGAGAACTGGCCGGGCTGACGGGCGTCCAACTGCGTGAGGTTCCGCGCGCGAGGTGTCGCTCCGGCCGACCGGAGACGGCTTCCTCACCGTCTCCGTGGCCGGGCCGCACCGCGCGATGGAGTTCACCGCGGCCGCCGTCACCCTCGCAGACCCGGGAGTCCAGCTCCAGGGCAGTCCGTAACCGCTCCGCGGAGACCTTCGCGCCGTTTCGACTTTTGTCCGCGGACAAAAGTCTGCCCCCTGCCGGTCCGCCGAGAGGCCTTCAGGTCGGCTGCTCTTCCCTGTGGGGCCGGTGGATGGCGCATTCCTCCGGCCGCGGTGCGGGGATGCCCGCGCGCGGGGTCGGCGCCAAAGGCAGCGACCAGGCCGTGCGGACGCTGTCGATCAGCATGCGGGCGCTGTACGGGGAGATGCCCAGCTCGCGGCGTGCCTCCGCGAGTCGTTCGGGGTCGCCGGCCGCGCCTTGCTCCGCGGCCCGCCTCGTCCGGCGTTCCAGCCCTTCGGTGCTGAAGATGTCGAGGAGCGTCATGGAGAAGTACACGTACGCGGAGGCCTCTTCGATGATCTCCCGGGCGCCGTCGAGCAGGGCGGGGCGCGTCGTGGTGTCCGCCGGATCTGCGGCTCCGTGGAAGGCGAACCGCTCCAGGGAGGTGCGTAGCCTCTGCCCGATGCACTGGCACGGCTCGCGTACGTCCCGGACGAGGGAGCGGAACGTGGTGAGGACGTTGCTCGTCTCGGGGGTCCAGGGGTGCTTGCTGACCAGGATCCCGAAGCCCGCCAGGGTCTCCGACAGCTCCTTCATGATGAGGTGCCGGGAGATGTCGGTCAGCTCGAACGACCCGGCCTTCTCCTGCATCTCCCTGATCTGGAGCCCGTACCGGAGCAGGTCCCGCAGCACTCCCCCGGACAGGGCATGGGCCAGGGTGGCGTAGGGCCCGGTCAGGGTCTTGGCACGCTCGACGAGGATGCGCCGGGACTCCTTCAGAGTGCTGGGCTGTACGTGGATGACGTCGTCGAGGGAGCTGTCGGTCACGTCGCGGTGCGGCAGCCCACGACGGGTGAAGGCGGCGCCGACGTCCTCGGAGACCGCGATCAGGTAGTACACGTGCGGAACCCCCAGGATCGCCTTGATCTCGGCGAGGAAGGCACGGGCCTGGGCCTCCGAGCCCAGCCGGTCCACCTCGTCGATCGCGATCACGACGTCGTCGCCCTTCCTCTCCTCCTCGTGAGCGATCTGGGCCAGCAGCTCCCTGAAGTCCTCGACCAGTTCCGGAAAGTTCAGCGGGACCGTGGAGACGGAGGTGGCGTGCGAAGTGCCCAGACTCAGCACCTGAGAAGCGCCGGAGGTGAGGGTGTGCCCTGAGGTCTGGACCGTCTGGAGCCGGTAGAGGTGATCGCGGCACCGGGTCACCAGAAGGGAGTCCGCAGGCCGGGGCTTCCAGTCCGTGCTGAACAACAAACACCCGACGACAAGGATGGCGAGGCGGAGCGGGTTCTGCGCGTCCGCGAGGAGCCGGGACACATACGGATCGCTGAGGAGGTAGACGAGAAGGCCGGTGCCCGTGACCGCGGCCAGCCGCTCGAACGCCTGCTTGACCGGGAGCTTCCAGGTGCCCAATTGGAATTCTTCCTCCGACTCGCTCGCAGCGAGACAGAGACCGAACAGGAACAGCAGGACGAACGCAGTGAGGATCGTTCCCGCGGGAATCGCCTCGAGCAGGGGCTGTAGCTGTTGCCTGTCGTTGATCACGTCCATGATGCAGACGTAGATCAGGGCGGACCCGAGTCCTGCTCTCACCACCCACCACAGCAGCCCCGTCAGCTGACGCCATCCGGTGCTGCGGCGCAAGGCCCACCAGGCGATCCCCACGACGGCGACCGTCACGCTCGCCGCAGTCGATCGTCCCTGCCAGATGTCCGTGGCGTCGTCACGCACTCCTCCGGCCCACTCACCGAGTACGCCGGTCACAGAACCGGCGTACTCGGTGAACAGGCTGCGGACGGAGTGTCCGAGCCCGAGTGAGAGCAGTGCGGCGGCAGGCAGCGCGAAGGCGCTCCACCGTGCCAGGCGCCGCGTTCCGGCCGTCAGGCTTCGGGTGAGCCGTACGAGGGGGGACAGCCTCACGAACTCGGGGACCTTGCGGTCGCGCTTCCGCAGGTACGTCTCGCACAGCCGCACCGACAGAGCCAGCAGGAAGTCCTGCGGCGTGTACGTCGCGGGTGCCTGCGCGAGTATCCCGAAGCCGGCCTTCTCGACGCAGGCTCGAAGCAACGTCGACTTGCCCGAACCTCGGGGGCCGCAGACGGCGATCGTCCCGTACTCCGTCTGCGACAGCTTCTTCCGCAGCTGCAGCCAGGCCTCCGTGTCCACCAGATAGCCGGGCTCCTGCAGGGCGCGCAGTCCCAGGAAGTCGTCGGGGAGCAGTACGGAGTCGGGGTCGTCCCCCAGCATGCGCCGGGCCACGGCAGGTACGGATTGGTCCGTGACTTCGCGCAGGGCCTCGCCCCACTGCACGGCCCGCCGGCCCAGGTGGATGCGTTGTACCGCCCAGATCACGGCCCAGCCGCCGGCCAGCAGGCACTGCCTCAGGTTGAACCATGCCGCCGTACCCCGGTGGTAGAGGAAGGCGAACGTAGCCGCTGTCACGACAAGAGCTGTCCCCAGTGCCGGCAGGCCGTTGGACAGGAGCAGGGCCGGGACGGCGACGAGGATCAGGGCCCAGACTGCGCGCCAGTCCCACTCGCTCTCGGCCGCCGTGTTCGCGTGCCGCTGCCTGACCTCCGTCAGGTCGGTGACTGCCCTGTCGAAGGCGCGACGGGGTTCCTCCTCGCACTGGTCCATGACCCAGTTCCGGTAGGAAGGCCGGTGCATTCGGGTTCGTACCGTCACGCGAGTGACTCCGGGGCGCCTTCCCAGGAGCTGCGCCGTCTCGGGCCTGCCCAGCGAGGCCTTCACACACCGCTGGTAGATCGCGTCGGCGTCCGGTGCCAGGAAGTGTTCGGCCCTGGCCAGCCAAGGAGTGATCCGCGCGCGTAGTAATGGCAGCATCCTGTGACGCCCTCCCCCGAACCGCTGAAACCCGCGGATCGTAGTGCTTCGTGCCGACTGCGCGTACGCGTCCCGGGGCCCCGACTTTTGTCCGCGGACAAAAGTCGGGGCCCCGGGACGACTCGCGTCAGCGGGTCAGGACGAGCCCGCAGCTGTACGCACGGGCGTGGCCGAGGCCGTTGGACAGGACGCCCACCAGGGTTTCCGGGTCGGTGACCGTCAGCGAGCCGCGGATTTCCGCGCGGGCCACGCGCAGGCCCTTGTGCGGGGCGGGGCTGGTGACCGTGGGGAGCATGCGGATGCCCAGGGCGTCAGGGTCGGCGGTGGCGCCGATGCGGGCCACTCCGTCCTCGGACGTCGCCGGTTCGCCCTCGGCCTGGAGGCGGCGCAGGAACCAGTTCTTCACGTGCTCCGGTGTGGTGTGGGGGACGCGGGTGCCGCGGACCTTCTCCTCCGCCGGCCGGCCCGAGGGCCTGCTGCGGGTGGGGTTCACGACCGTACGGAAGCCCAGGACGTCGCCGGTCCTGATGGTGCGGTCCACGGTGATGGTGTGCGGCCTGCCGGTGAGGGCGTTGCGCGGGATGCGGCCCCAGTCCCCCGGTACGCGCGACTGCACGACCAGGACCAGGGCCGCCGCCTTCAGGTCCACCGACCAGGTCGACAGGACGCCCATCTGGGAGCGGGCGGTGGGGTCGCCGTCCTCGACCCAGCCGCGGAACCCGCTCATGACCGTGCGGTGCATGTCCTGGGCGTCCACGAGGGACTTCGCGACGTACGGGTGGCGGGCGTCCAGCGTGAGGACGGTGTGGGTGGCGACGAACCGGGCCGTCGCGGTGCGGGTGCTGGTCACGGGATGATGTCCCATTCGTCGGCGGTGGGGGCGATGGTGACCCGCGTACGGGTCTCCCACCGCGTGGTGTGCTGTCGGCGCCCCGAGTCGAAGCTGACCGGCTGGTCGTTCACGGGGGTGGCGCCCGGCGTGCCGGGCGGCGCCTGGAGCCAGGCCCAGGGGCGGCGCCCGGACGGTGCGGGCTCCTCCGCGCCGGGGAGCAGCCGCTTCGCGGCGAAGGCCTCCGCGAGGGTGCCGGGGAGAATTCCGGCCGCGATGGTGCCGGAGGGCGGGCAGGACTTCCGGCCGAGCCAGAGCAGCTGCTTCGGGTGCTCCAGGGCGTGGGCGATCTCCTCCAGCAGGCCCCGGTCGTCGTGCTGGAGTCCGGCGAGGAAGGCGGCGTCCGAGAGGTACCAGCGCTCGGTGATCAGCGCCGTACGGGAGACCTGCTCGGAGACGAGGGCGCCGGACACCGGGTCGGCGGCGATCTTCTTCGGTGCCCCGTACCAGCCCGCGAGTTCGTGGTGGCCGAAGGCGTCCCCCTCCCCCGCCTCCAGGCTCTTCGAGACGGCGGCCGCGCGCCGGTGGTCGGTGATGAGGTCGCGCGGCCGCAGTGGGTACCGGCCGGCGCCGACGGAGTGGTAGTCCCGTACCGGAGTGCCGGGATGGTCCGCCCGGACGCCGAAGACGATCTCGGCGAGGTCGTCCACCGGGTCGGTGCGGTCCCGGCCGAGGGCCGCCGCGCACAGTCCGATGACCGCCGACTTTGTGGGCCGGCTGTGGGTGTCGCGGCGCGAGAAGCGGGACACCGCCCCCCAGGACTGCAAGGGGGCGGCGAGCCGTACGAGCAGGACGTGCGTCACGCCGTCAGCCCCCCGACGGAGGTCACCGGGGTCGCACCGCGCGTCTTCAGCTCGCCGAGGAGGACGTCGATCTCGGGGTCGTACGTCAGCACGCGCCCGGACCGGATGTCGGGGCGGCGGTCGCTGACGAAGGCGTGGTGGGCCAGCAGCCGCCTGACCGCGGCCGGGCCGGCGGGGCCTTCGCCGCCCTTCTCCAGGGGGTTCTCGTCGATGGGGCGCTGGAAGGCGGCCGCGTAGTTGTAGGGCCGCTCCCCCTCGAAGGCGAGGACGAGGGCGGGCAGCGATCCGGTGGAGGCCGTGGAGTTCCGCTTCGCCTCGGGGAACGCGTCGACGAAGGCGTTCACGAACTCCGTCTCGGCCGCGGCCGCCGCCTCGTCGGCCTCCACGGCGGTCATGCCGGCGGCCTGGAGGTTCCTGCGGAGCCGGACGCGGTCCAGTACCGCGTGCCGGTAGAAGGTGCCGGTGATCAGCGACTGGTAGCCGGTCATGCCGGCGCCGGAGTCGTCGGCGGCGTCGAGGAAGTCCAGGGCGTTGCGCTTCCGGTCGAGCTTGGCGTCGTCGGCCGCCGCGTAGAAGTCGTCGACCTGCTCCGCCTCGTGCACGGTGAAGGCGTGGCTGCTCTGGACGGCGCCGTCGACGTTGGGCGAGTCGGCGATCTCGGCCAGGAAGCGCCCGTACAGCGCGATGTCGATGGCGTCGCGCGGCGCGAGGGCGGTGAGCACGGCGGCGCGGGTCCCGGACGGCAGCGGGTGCAGGGACTTCGCCTCCGTGCCGCCCTCTGCGCTCTCGCCCTCGGCGGCGTCGGCCGCCTTCCGGGCACCCCTCTTCGGCTTGGCGGCGGCCGCCTGTGCCGCCAGGTAGTCCGACGCCCAGGCACGGACCGCTTCGTCCTGCTCCGCGATGTGCGCCGCGATACGGGTGCCCGCGTCGGACGGCGCGAAGAGCAGCACCTTGGTCAGGTTGGCCACGGTCTTCTTGGCCGGGTCGCCGAACTTCAGGCCGGTGGCTTCGAGGACCGCGCGGGCAGTCCGTACCGCCTCGTCCATCTCCCAGCCGTGCTCGGCGACCAGGGCGCGCGCCGTGACCAGCGCCCACTCGCGGGTACGGGTGCCCGTGGCGTGGCCGGCCAGGGCTCCGACGCCCGCGTTGGCGCGGTCCCGCGCGTGGACCCGCTCGGCCCGGCGGCGGGCCTGGCTCGTGATCATGTGGCGCTCGGCCCCGCCGTACACGATCGACTTCGGCGAGCCGTTCTCGTCCCGTACGGGCAGCACGGCGACGAGGGTCTCCAGCAGGTGGAGCGAGAGGAACGGGCTGCCGGTGAAGACGGAGTCGCTGGTCACTGGGTGGTGCCCTTCTGGATCGTGTCGGTGGCCGGGGCGCTCGCGGCGGTGATGCTGCGGGTGCTCTTGGACCGGGAGGGAGGCGTGTGGAAGGCGACGGCCCAGTGGTAGGGGATCCGTGCCTTGCGGTCGTTCCACCGGGTGAGGTCGTCGGCGAGCTGGGACCAGGAGGGTGGCGGCTGGTCGCAGGCGCGCAGCCGGGCGACCGCGTGCTGGAGGTGGCGCCAGGGGATCCGCCGGCTGGCCACGATCCGGTCGATCAGGCGGGCGGCTCCCGGGTCGTCGGGTCCGCGGCCGACGCCGCTGCCGATCCTGCGGGCCGCGTCGCCGAGGGTTCCGGTGGCCTTCGGGGGCCTGGACAGGCCCCGGTGGTAGACGGCGAAGAGGAAGGCGACCTGCTCGTACACCTCGCGCTGGTCCGGGTTGAACCAGCCGGCGCGGATGTGGGTGTTGGTCCGTACGCGGGGACGGCGCAGCTGGGCGAGGTCCCCGTAGTTCCGGGTGTGCACGAGCGAGGCGAGCCAGTCGGCGAGGCGCTCGCTGGGCTGCTTCTCCTCCCATGCGCGGTACGTCGCGTCGTCGGCCGGATCGGCTGGGGTGCGGCGTCCCCGTCCCGGAGCGTCCTGGGAACTTTCGGTCTCGGTGCTCACACCGTCTCCCTCTGGAATTCCGCCGGGGCCTTGGGGCCCACCAGCTCTTCGTCGAAACGCCGCAGGGCTGCGGCCCGGGCCTGGGCGCCGCGGGAGTTCCTCGGCAGCGAGTCGAGGCACTCGGTGAGGAACTGCCTGGCCGCGGTGGCGAGGGTGGCGGCGTAGTCGCGGAGTGACTCCGGTACGGGCTCGCCGGCGGCGGTCTCGTCCAGCAGGAGGTAGAAGGGCTCCTTGGCCGCCTCCCAGTGCTTCCACCGCACGTCGAAGCGGGCGATCTGGCCGGCCTTGTCCGCAGGCTTGGGGTTCGGGTAGGCGATCGGCCAGGCCGCGTACGCCGCCTTGCTGAGGCAGGTGGCGACGTGCTCGGCGATCAGCGAACCGCCCTTGGACGCTTCGTGGAGCTCGGGCGCCAGGCCGGGGGCGAAGGGGTAGGTGCCGAAGACCCAGGTGACGGCGGTCGTCTGCTTGGCGACGAGGCCGACGGCCCAGAGGTGGATGGGGCGGGCCGGGGCCTGGTTCGCTCGGCGGCCGGAGGCTGCCTTGGGGAGGAGCGCGAGACGTCCGTAGAGGTCCATGCCCTTGTTCACGAAGCCGGGGGCGTCGGCGTCCATGACCGCGGCGTAGAGCGCGTGGGCGTCGCGCCACATGGCGCGGGAGGCCGACGCCCAGAGGGGCTTCTTCTTCTCGTCCTCGACGTCCTTGGCGTACACGGCGTCCTGGAGGTGGTGCTGTTCCAGGGCGAGCAGCTCGCCCGCGGCCATCAGCACGCGGTCGACGGCGCTGCCGTCAGGCGTGGGACGCATCAGGATCGAGCGGCCGAGGTAGCTGTGGAGGTCTGCCGGACCGCTCACGGCGCGGCCGGGAGGCTTCTTCTTGAAGCCCCGGCGTTCTTGGGTGCCGGCGGTCCAGGAGCGGTTGAACTCCCCGGGCGGACCGGCGGTCGGCGTCAGATTGAGCCGGAGGGTCTCGCCGAGGGTGGCGCCGAGGGCGACCACGCGGATGCGGGCGTTGAGCCGGCCGGTGGCCAGGTTGGTGATGGTGGGGCCGAGCGTGTCGCTGCAGCCGGATATCCGGGCCCGGCCGGCGAGGCCGTACACGTGCTGCGTGAGCAGGGCGCGGAAGGCGTCGGCGACGGGTAACGGCGCCGGGTGGTCGAGGTGGTGGTGGTCGAAGAACTGGTTGTAGTCGCCGACGTGCTCGATCACCAGCTGCGCGGGGCCGGCGCCGCGCTCGTCGAGGTAGGGCGCGAGGAGCGAGCTCTGGCCGAGCGGCTCGGTGGGGTGGAAGAGGTCCCACTCGTCGTCGGGCTGGCCGGCGAGCCAGGCGGCCGCCCGGTCGAGCGGATGCCGCTCCTCGACCCACGTCCGCCACTCCGCGGCGTCGGCGGGGTACGTGCCGGACGCGTAGCAGATGGCCAGCAGGTACTCGAGGAGGGCGACCTTCTCGCCCGGGGTGCCGGCGCTCAGGTCGAGCAGCTCGTCGGCCTCCCGTAAGAGCCCGACCAGGCCCCGCTCGACCCTGTCCCCCTTGAGTGTCAGTGCCTCGGCGCATGCTTGGCGCCGGGGGTCCCAGCGGGGGGGTATCGCTCCCGGCGGGTGGGTGTGTGTTTCAGCCAAGGTGCATCGATCGCTCTCTAGTCTCCACGGTTCCTTGGTGGAATGAGCCAGGAAGCTAGCACGAAGTGAGTGGGAGTATGAGAGGTTTGGGCTGACTCAACTGCCTTGTGTGCTTGGTGAGTTGGTGTGCTTGGCGTGAGGGGACAGGTCATGGCGCTGCCCCCTTTTGCACCCCGCTCTTCGGGGATGAACCCCAGTGGCGGGACCACATGGGCGGATTCGCGCCCTGCCCCGCGTCGGCGGGGATGAACCGAAGGAAGGCCCCCGTGGCCCGACGACTGCGGCCTGCTCCCGCAGCCTGCGGGGATGACCCAAAGGCCGACGACCTCCTGGACACGGTCAACGACTGCTCCCCGCGCGCGGGGATGAACCCACGCCCAGAAACTTGGGGTCGGGCGTCAGGAACCGCTCCCCGCGGGTGCGGGGATGAACCCCTTCAGCAGCTTCAGACCAAGTCGTGTATCGACTGCACCTCGCGTGTGCGGGGATGAGCCCGTCTTGGCCCCTGCGATGGTCTGCGTGCCGGTCTGCTCCCCACGCGGGGGATGATGCCCCCCAATGGGCGAAGTACAGCTACAGGTGGACCTTCTGCACCCCGCGTCTGCGGGGAAGCCGCCTCGTCGTTGCTGCCCAGCCTCGGGTCAAGGACTGGGATCCCCGCGCACGCGGGGCGAACGGCCGCTCTAGTCCCAACGGGGGCCATCCCCGCGGAGGCGGGGTCATGAGGGCCGAGCGTAGCCGTCCCTCACATGCGAAGACCAGGATGGGTCTGTGCCGGCCTCGCCTCTCCCTGGGGCAGAGCGGCAGGGAGAGGCGAGCGGACCTGACCTGTGCCTGGCGGGGCGCCCCCTCGGGAGGGCTACCGCGCCCCGCGCCGCCGCATGAGGATCATCAGCGTCTCCCGGGCGTCCCGGCGCCGCTCCGCGCTGCGGGAGAGGACCGATGCGGCGGCCACCGCCACCACGGCGCCGGTGTAGGCGAGGCCGGTGGCGGCGGCCACCGCGGCTGCGTCGTTGAGTACGGCCGGCAGGACGGACATGGAGGATCCCCCTCGGGCTGAGTACCCGGTGGCCTCGTGCCGCCGGGTTCGGTCCCCCAGACATTCGCCTTCCGGAGATGTTCCGACGATGTCCGGACAGCCTCGGGCCGCGTAAGTAGCCTGGTCAGGCAGGGGACCGCGACGTTTCCGTCGAAGTTCGCGCCGGGTGGGGGAGAGGGCCGGTCGGTTGGGGGAGAGGGATACCGCGTCAGGCTTCGCCGAGGAGCTGCGCACGCTGTACGAGGCCGCGGGCGGCGGCGCGGACTTCGGCCTGAAGTACCTCGTCAGCCTGGGCAAGAAGCACGGGTGCAGGGTGGCCGACTCGACGATCAGCGGTTGGCTGAAGGGGCCCTCCGTACCCACGGAGCAGAGCCACGTCGGCTACGTTCTCCGGCACCTGATCCCACACCTGGAAGCTCTGGCCGCCGACCGCTCGACGGCCCACCGGAGAACCAGCCCCGAAGGCTGGCAGTCGCGACTCCACGTGGCCCAGCAGGTCCGCAAGAGCCGCCAGGGCGGACGCGGCCCCCGCGTCCACGCCGAGTCGCCCGGCCGACTCCACGGCCACCCGGAGCAGATCCGGCAGAGCCTGCAGCCGCGGGACTTCGTCGGCCGGGAGCAGGAACTGGCCGACCTGTGGGCGCACAGCACTGCCCCGGTCGGCCAGGGCCCTGACTACCTCTACTTACAGGCCGGCCCGTGGGCGGGTAAGTCCGCCCTCCTGGCCTGGTTCGCCGACGACCGGCACCTCCCGGCCGGCGTGGAAGCCGTTCCCTTCTTCATCGCCCGGCGGCTCGGGACCGACAACCGCGCCGAGTTCCTCCGCGTCATCACGGAGCAGTTGGCCGCGGTCGCCGGCGAACGGCCTCCAGCGGCCGGCAAACGGAATCACGAACAGCTGGATCGCCTCTACGAGGCGGCCGCCCAGGCCTGCCGGGACCGCGGCCGCCGATTGCTGCTCGTGGTGGACGGCCTGGACGAGGACGCGGAGGCGGGCCCCGGCCGGGAGAGCATCGCCGCGCTCCTGCCCAAGAACCCTCCGGCCGGCATGCGCGTGATCGTGTCAGGACGCCCGAACCCGACCGTCCCCGAAGACGTCCTCGCCGACCACCCCCTGCGCGACCGCGCGGTCATGCGCCCCCTCTCCCCGTCGCCCGCCGCCCGGATCGTCCGGGACACGGCGACGAAGGAACTCAACACCCTGCTGGAGGACCGGGGCCTCGGGAGCGCCCTCCTCGGCCTGCTCACCGTGGCCCGCGGTGCGCTCAGCGGGAGCGACCTGGCCACACTGGCCGGCGCTGCGACGGGGACCAGGATCCGCCCGTACGAGGTGGACAGGCAGCTCCGCAGCGTCGTCGGCCGCAGCATGGCGCCGGACGACTCCTACCGCCTCACCTTCGGTACGGACGGCGATCCCGGCCGGCAGATGTACGTCCTCGCGCACGACGAACTGCGGGTGGCCGCGACCCAGGCCCTGGGCGACGAGGAGCTCGCCGAGTACCGGGCATGCCTGCGTGCCTGGGCCGACGGATACCGGAGCAAGGGCTGGCCCACGGAGACACCGGACTACCTCCTCACCGGCTACACCCGCTTCGTACAGGGCAGCGGAGACGTCGAGCACCTGGCAGCACTCGTCCTCGACCCGCACCGCCAGCTGCGCCTCGTGGCCCGCTCGGCAGTGGACATCGCGCTCTCGGACCTGGACCTCGCAGTGGCCGCGCACCCGGACACCTCCCCACGGAGCCTGGCCGTGCTGGCGGGCGCCGCGGTGTCCCGGGAGTTCCTGTTCCGCGACGTACGAGCGCTGCCGCGGTCCGTCCCCCGCGCCGTCGCCAGGCTCGGCGACGCGCGAAGGGCCAGAGACCTGGCCAGGGTCGCCCCGTTCGCGTCGGAAAGGGCGGCCGCGCTGGCCGACGTGGCCCGGGTGCTGGCGTCCATCGGACACGAGCAGGCCCGGGAAACCGCGCTGGAGGCCACGGAGTGGGCACGGAGGGCGTACGACCAGGCCCGCCCGATCGAGGGAGACGGCGATGACGCGGAGTCCGTCGCCGCACCGGCGGCGGTTGCGCTGATCGCGACGGGACAACCGGAGGTCGGCCTCAGGCTCCTCCGCTCCACTCGGGGCCCGCACACGAAGAGGTACGAAGCCTGGGCGGAGGCAGCCCGCGTCCTGGCACCGGACGACCCGGAAGAGGCCTCGGCGCTTCTCGACGAGCTGGAGGAAGAGGCCGGGGACTTCGCGGACGGCCACGAGTCCGGTACTCCGCACGCTCACGCCGTCGCGTTCCAGATCTGGGGGACCGTGGCGGCAGCGTGTCCGGAGCGCGCCGAGCGGCTCCGCGATCGCATCCGGGACCACGCCCGAGCGGTGTGGGCCGCCTCGCCCACCCTGGCGAACATCGGCGTCCTGTCGTCCGCCGCGTCGACGCTGGCAGACCCTCGACCTGACGAAGCGGCGGCCCTGGCCAGGGAGGCCGAGCAGCACGTCCGCACGATGTTCCGGCACCCGGAGTCCCTGCCGGCCAGAGACCGCGCGCACCTGGTGTTCGGGGCCCAGCTCACACTGCGAGCGCTCGCACAGGCGCTGATCGACACCGGATCGCCCCTCGACGAAGTGCGCCGGCTCCTCGACAGCGTGCCCGAAGAGTTCAGGGTGGACCGTACGGGCTTGCTCGGGAGCGAGATCGCGGCACTCGCCCGAGCGGTGCTCTCCCACGCGGAAAGCCCGGAATCCCCAGACAGCCCCGCGGAGCGACTCGCCGACGAGGCCTTCCGCCTGGCCGAGTCGGGCAGCGACCACGAAGCGAGGCAACTCCTGGACGAGGCCATGAGGCTGCTGCCGGGAAGCAGCCCGGCGCGGCGGGCCCGCCTGTGGGCGCCGGCGCTCGCGGGCGCCCTCGTACGACTGGACAGGCACACGGCAGCCCAGGCGCTCGCCGAGGCATCGCCCAAGGCAGGTGACCGGTGTCGGGCCCACGCGGCCATGTCCCTGGCCTACACGGATTCGGGCAGTGAGAGGCAGGCCACGGAACAGGCGCAGGCATCGGCCACGGCGGCGTACGAGGCACTCGACGACGGCGACGCCCTCTCCTACAACGCATGGGCCTTCGCCGCGCAGGCCTTGGCCTGCGCCGGAGAAGGGGACGCGGCGCTGGAACTCGTCGAGCAGAGCAGCTCCGCGGACCGCGCCAGGAGGGTGGAGTGGAGCACGAAGCAGCGGCGGGCCCGGATCGCGGTTGCGGACGCCTTGGTCCGGCGTGATCCGGTCGAAGGGGCAAGGCTGGTGGACGAGGAACGCGCATACCTCCTCCGCACGAGCGCCACGCCCCGCAGGGCCGGCCTGCTCGCCGGCCTGGCCGCGCTCATGCCTGCTGCGGCCCGGGCGGAGAGACCTTGCAGGGAACGCTTCGACCAGGCTGTGCAAGCCTCCTTCGCGTACACGCAGGGCAATCCGGAGACGTGGGACGAGGAAGCCGTTCTCGTCCACGCTCTGCTGCGCACCGGAGCGGGCGAGGATGCCGACGGGCTCCTGGACTGGCTGGAGCAGACGATGCGCCGGCGACGACCGGAGCACTTCCCCACTGCCGGGCTCGCCTTACTCCATGTCGTACGCGGCGATGTGGACCGGGCACGGCACGTGGCCGCGCAGCTGGGGGAGCCCAGGCAGCGCGCCCAGGCGTTCGCCGCCGTGGCCGCGCACCTGGCAGATGTGTCGGCCCGTCCAGCCCCGAGCGACGACCTGCCGGACCCCGATCCGTTCATCCACGTGATCCGCTCGCTGGCCCAGGCCGTTGCCCCACTCCAAGCGGCGGACCAGGACGCTGCGGCCGCGTTCGTACGGGAAGCCCTCGGCGACGCCGGCTGGTACCACGCCCTGGAGGTACTACCCCACATCGCACCGGAAGCGATCGTGCGGATCCTGGACATCGCCCTCGCTCATCTCCGGATCGACGGTTCGTCTCCATGACGTGCGAGCGGTGCGCACCACGTCACGGTCGCAGCATCCGGTCCTGCGGGTCGAAGCAGTTGAGGCCCATCGACGCCGCGACCTCCGCCGCGTAGGCCGAGGCCTCGCCAGCCATGCTCCAGCGCATCGGAAAGTAGACCAACGGGCCCCGGGCCTCCCTGATCAGGGGAGCGGTCGACCAGGGTGACGTGTCATCGTCGTCCTCGGTGAGGTCCGGCCACCGCTCCAGGAGCGCGGTGACGAAGGCCCTGATCCGGTCAGTCGGAGGAACCGCCGGCTCATCGGATTCCATGAAGCGGTCAAAGAGATCCAGGAAGCGTTGGGTCGCAGTGGCGTCATCCGCCGGCCGCTCCCCCTCCCAGACGGCAAGGTCGTAGCTCATGGCCGCACCCTCCCACGCCCCACTGGCAACCGGACCAGACCGGCCGGCTCGGTCCATGGCGACAGTTTGCGAACGTTTGATCGATAGCCTTGCGTCGTGACGTTGTGGGGGCCTGACGGGGAAGCCATGAGTGATGAGGTCCTGGCGATCATTCCAAGCGATCCGCAGTGGCCCTCAGCCGATTTCCTGCTGCTCAGCGCGTGCTCAGGTGAGAGCGAGGCCGAGTCGTCGGCCGTCTTCCCTTCTCAAGTCCCAGACTTTTGTCCGCGGACAAAAGTCTGGAGCAGTCCCACCGATCGTGCGCCAGGGGAAGTCGGTCAGTCCGTCACGCGTCCAGCACATGGTTGCGGTAGTCCTGGAAAGCATGCCACAGCCAGTCAGTCGCTCTGGAGGTCGTAGGCCCCGTCGCGGAACGTGAGGATCGAGGGCCTGCTGTCCCCTTCGTCCCGCAGGAATCCGCCGTATCCGGGATCTTCGACGTGGGGGGCCAGCAGGTCCAGGATCGTCTCGATCTCACCGATGGCGTCGTCCACCCAGAGGTTTCCGCGGGACTGGTGCTGCAAGGACGCGAACTCCCCGCGCGCCAGATACGTGTCTGGATCCGGTGCGAGCAGGGGATACGGGTGCTCATCCGCATCGAGATGCGACTGGCGGTCTGCCGTGGCTCCGGTGTGCCACCGCAGCGTGTCCAGGACCGGCTCCGGCGTCCCGTCCCGGAGAAAGCAGGCGAAGACAACTTCGTAGTGCAGGCTCACGAGCGCATTGCCCGATGGAGGTCCGACAACGCTCCGGCGGCGGGTCTATGCCGGCCACCAGGAGAGCGTTGTTGTATGGCGACACGTGCCTGTCGCAGCGAACTGCTCCTCCGTGTCATGGCTGCCAGATCCTGGGGACACTTGCTTGGCCAACGCCGTTGGAGGGCGCGGCCCACCGTTGCGAAGGTGCAGGCACCCCAGCAGGCGCGCTTGAAGTGGCCCGGGGACATGATGCCCCTCGTGACGAGCAGCCCGCAGACGCCTCCGGCCCGGATCCCGGGCTATGACGGAGGCCCCTTTCGCCATCAGCCCGAGCTCCTGGACGAGCACCTGTTCTGGCTGGTTCACCTGCACCTGGCCGATACGCAGGATCAGGGAGCGGGAGCATTGCTGTCCCATCTTCTGAAGGGCGACACCTGGCCCGTGTTCACGGTGCCGCTCACCGGAGACCACCACCTGTACGTGGTGTACCGGGCCCTGGAGGGTGAAGCCGGCATCGACTACCTCGTGCACCATCCTGACTGGGACGCGGCCGAGACCTTGGCACAGGACGACGGGCACTTCATGGGCCCCGGCCTGTCCTGGGCCGAGTTGACTGCCGCAGCCGACAACGGCCTGCACGGCGGCAGCACCACCGACCCCCACTCCCGACTGCTGCTCCTGCTCCCGGCATTCGGCGACGACGCGCTACCGGATGACGCCGTCGAGCGTGTATCCGCGGCGCTGCGTGCCCGCACCTGCGTCGAGGCGCCCGAGCGGCTTGCTGCAACGCTCCTCGACCATCAAGGGCAGTGCGGGCCCACACACTGGTCCACGGCCGAGGACGGCCGCCTGATCAACGACGGTCGCTACTCCCTCCGCAACCCCGCCAACCACTTCGCCTGGCCAGCCACTCGCCTGGCCCAAATCACCACCGCACTGACCCGCTGATGCGATTGCCGGGTGGCAGTCTCCGGAGACTGCCACCCGGCAATCGCTGGCTTCTGGAAGGTGGTTAGCACCCCAGGTATCTTCGATACAGATTCATGTGCGGAGAGATCGGCTGCGCGGCAGGAGGTGGGCGGTGGGGTACGCGACTCCGCTGTACGCCCCCGAGCAGGTCGAGTACCGGCTTGCCGAGAACTGTGGGTGTGATCGGGACGCCGACGCCCAGGTCGAGTACCGGCTCGGTGGCGAGAGCACGCTGCGGTGGATCGGGAGCGGGCTGGCGGAGCTCGGGCTGGTCGCCGGTGAGGGCGTCGAGCCGGAGGTCGCGCGGGCGTTGATGGACGGCCGGGACTGGCGGACCGGCGAGCGGCTCGTGACGCGGAAGCGGGTGCTCGATCCGCGCGGCAAGGTGGTCGCCCGGGTGCTGGTCGATGCGGTGGCCGCGGCCGCCGAGGAGGCCGGGCGCGATGTGGCCGCGTACCTCGGCCGGCCCGCGCTCGCCGCGCGGTTCGCCCGGGCCGAGCGCGGCATCCTGCGCGACGGCGAGCAGCATCTGATTCCGCTGGCCGACGCCGAGCGGTTGGCTGCTGCTGCGGGCCTGTCGGTGGAGGGGCTGTACGGCGCCGATGTCCTGGCCGAGGCGCGGCGGTGGACGGGGCGTCACATCGACGTCGGGCTGCGGGGCGTGGACATCACCCTCGACCTGCCGAAGTCGGTGTCTGCCGCATACGGTCTGGCCCCGGACGCGCTCGCCGGGCAGATCGAGGAGGCCTGGCTGGCGTCGGTCGGCGAGGCGGTCGCGGCGCTGGAGGAGTGGGCCGCGTACGGGATGACCGGCCACCACGGTGACGGCCGGCAGGCCCAGCGCATCGCGACCTCGGGCCTGTTGGGGTGGACCACCCTGCACCGTTCCGCGCGGCCGGTCGACGGCTCGCCCGGCGACCCGCACCTGCACGTCCACGTGAACCTCGCGCACCTGGCCAGGTGCGCGGACGGCAAGTGGCGCACCATCGCCGGCGGCGGCGAGGACCTGCACCGCTACGCGCACGTGATCAACGAGATCGCCGAGGCACGGCTGCGCGCCCGTCTCATCGAGGACCACGGGGCGTCGTTCGAGCGATCGGAGCGGACGGGTGCCTGGGAGCTGTCCGGCATCGACGAGTACGTGCGGACGGCGTTCTCGCGCCGGCACGAGCAGGTCGTGGGCCTCGCGGGGGAGGGGGCCACGCGCGAGCAACAGAAGGCCGCCGCCCGGAAGACCGCCGAGGCCAAGGTGGAGGACCCGCAGGGGGCGAGCCGCGAGAGCTGGCGCACTCGGGCCGCCGCGGTCCTGGGCGGCGAGGACGCGGTCGACGCGATGGTCGCGTCGGCGCTGCCGGGGCGGGGCGGCCCGGCCGGTCTGTCCTCGGGCCCGAGCGGGCCGCGGATGCCCGGGCCGGACGAGATCGCCGTACAGATCTGGGATGCGGAGCACGGGCTGACCGCGAGCCGGAAGACCGTGTCCCACACGCACGTGATGGCGGCCGTGGCCAAGACGCTGCCGTACCTGCGGTCCGTGGAGCAGCTCACCGCGCTGACCGACGAGGTCCTGGCCATCCGCGGGCACGCCGTACGCCTGCCCGACTCGAACCGCGCCCACCACACCCACCGCCAGCGCTATACCCACACCACGGTCGTGGCCGCCGAGCAGACCGTCGTCGAGTGCGCCTCCGCCGGGATGGAGCGGCGGCTGGCTCAGCTGACCGCCGAGGCCGCCGAGATGACCCTGGGTGCCGCCGAGATCGCCAACTCCACCGACGGGCGGCCCTTCTCGTTCAGTGCAGAGCAGCGCGCCGTCGTCATGCGGCTGCTGACGGCCGGGTACGGCGTGGACGCGGTGATCGGCGTCGCGGGCGCCGGCAAGACCACCCTGATGCAGGCCGCGCGGACCGGCTGGGAGGCCGCGGGCCTGCGCGTGGCCGGCGCCTCGACCGCCGCCGTCGCGGCCGCCAACCTCGAAGCCGAGGCCGGCATCGAGTCCCGGACGATCGCCGCCTGGACGCGGGAGATCAGCGGCGGCCGGGGCCTGCAGGGCGTCGGGGTCGTCGTCATCGAAGAGGCGGCCATGGTCGACGACCGGGCGCTGGCCGTCCTGCTGCGCCACGCCGCCGCCACGTCCACCAAGGTCGTGGCCATCGGCGATCCGCTCCAGCTGCGGGCCGTCGGCGTCGGCGGCGCCTTCGCGCGAGCCCACCGCGTCGTGGGCGGCCTGCGGCTGACCGAGAACCGGCGCCAGCGCGACCTGGAGGAGCGGGCCGCGCTGCGGGAGTGGCGGGACGGCGGCCGTACGAGCGCGCTGGCCACCTTCGCGCGGAACGGCCGTGTCCACGCCGAGGACAGCGCCACCGACACCCTGGCCGCGATGCTGGGCGCCTGGAACGAGGCCAGGGGCCGCTGGGCCGGCGATCCGCACGGGCAGGTCGCCGAGCTGCTGCTGCTCGCCGCCCGGCGGGCCGACGTCGAGGCGCTCAACGCCGGTGCCCGGGCGGTACGGGTGGCCGCCGGCGAGATCGGCGTGGGCCGTACGTACGCCGTCGCGGGCGGCAAGCGGCTGGCCTTCGCCGCGGGAGACCTCGTCCACATCCGCCGCAACGACTACCGCTCCCGCCGCGACGCGAGTGCGGTCGACGTGCTGAACGGCTTCCGCGGGGTGGTCCTGGAGGTCGACGAGCGGCACGGCGTACTGGTCCAGTGGCGACGCCCCCGGCCGACCGGAGGCTACCGGCTGCACGAGGCCTGGATGTCCGCCCTCGACATCGCCCAGGGCCGCCTCACCCACGCGTACGCGATGACGATCGGCTCGGCCCAGGGCCTGACGGCCGAGGTCGCGATCAGCTACGGGCTGCACGCCGACTCGCACACCCTCTACCCGGCCATGTCCCGGGCCAGGCAGGAGAGCCACCTCTACCTCCCACTGGAGGAGTTGGAGGACCACCCCACGCGCGTCCGCCTGGGCCCGGTGCGTTCCGCTACGGAGCGACTGGACCGCGCGGTGGCCGCGTACGGCCGGCTGCTCGAGGCCGACGGCGACGACAGGATGGTCAGCGACGAGCTCACCGGCTCCCGGGCCGCCGGGGTCGTACGCGCCGAGCCCGCCTTCACCCCCTGGCGGCAGCGGCTGCACGGCCGTCCCTCCGTACAGCGGCTGGAGGAGCGGGCGGCCGAGGAGCGCGCGGCTGCCGAGCGCGCCGCGGCCCTGGCGGAGCGGCACGAGCAGCAGGCGGACCGGCAGCAGGCCCTGCTCGACGCCGCTCCCACTCCCGGTGCCGCGTTCGCCGCGGAGGCGTACGGGCTGCTTGGCCGTGCCGGTGAGCTGGCCCGGAACGCCCAGGAGGAAGCGGCACGGAAGGCGGCCGCGGAGCGGCACGCCGAGTCCGTGCGCCGGATCAAGGAGCGGATCGACCAGTCGGCGGGCAAGCCGCGCATGGCGCTGCGGCTCGCGGGGACGTCCCGCCAGGAGATCCAGGCCCTCAGCGCTCAGTACGCGGGTCAGTACGAGGCCGCCCTGGCGGAAGCGCAGCGCGCCGACCGCGCGGCCGGTGAGCGGGTGCGCGAGGCCTGGCAGGCCGTTGCGTCGCATCCGAAGGCGGCGGTACTCGCCGAAGGCGTGACGGCCCCGGTCAGGAACGCCGGCTCGCTGCGAGCGGCGCTGGACGCGCTCCGGGAGCGGGTACCGGTACTGGCGGCACGCCTCGACGCGAGCGTGGCGGAGGAGGCACAGGGACACCGCACCGCCGCCGAGGCCCACCGCGCGACCGCTGAGCGGCACCGGGGCACCGAGACGGAGCTACGGGGCGAGCTCGCCCTACGGGAGCGGATGCGGACCACTGCGCCGGCCCGCCACGCGAGGGAGAACGAGGAACGGGCGGCCGCAGCGGGGGAGACCCCGGGGCCGCGGCCTGCCCCCGCACCCGTACCTTCCGCGCTCCCGGCCGTCCGGCAGCAGCTCCCGTCCCAGTCGCAGCCACCTCAGGCCTGGCGTCCGGGAACGTAGCCGAGGTCTGTCCGTGGCCCCCCGACTTTTGTCCGCGGACAAAAGTCGGGGCGCCCGGGTGCTGTATTGGGGAACACCCCCCGCGTCGGCGGGGAGCACGTCGGGAGGGGAGCGGCCGCGAGGCGGGCCCGCGGAACACCCCCGCGTCGGCGGGGAGCACGCGAGCCGTGCGAGCGGCAGCTGTCGTACAAGCGGAACACCCCCGCGGCGGCGGGGAGCACGAGGGGCCCTCCATGGCGACGAGGTCGGCGCGCGGAACACCCCCGCGTCGGCGGGGAGCCCCCCCGACCACTGCCGTAGCGGTTGACGCGACCGGAACACCCCCGCGTCGGCGGGAGCACGACACCCCCGCGTCGGCGGGGAGCACTCGGAAGCGCCCGCGGCTCGGGCGGCAGCCAACGGAACACCCCCGCGTCGGCGGGGAGCACTCGCCCTTGCCCAGGGACCGCTTCCCCCAGGACGGAACACCCCCGCGTCGGCGGGGAGCACCAAAGCCACGACCGCGTTGAATCCGGTAGGCATGGAACACCCCCGCGTCGGCGGGGAGCACCAGTCCATGGCCAAGATCGTTTTATCGGCCGGCGGAACACCCCCGCGTCGGCGGGGAGCACCCTGTCCGCGGCGGCTACGTCGTCCACGCCCGCGGAACACCCCCGCGTCGGCGGGGAGCACCGATGACGACCCCGAGTGAGCCGAGCGGCAGACGGAACACCCCCGCGTCGGCGGGGAGCACCGCACGGCGCCCGTGTTCACCGGGAACGCCGCCGGAACACCCCCGCGTCGGCGGGGAGCACCGGCAGTAGGTTCCGGACAGGGATGCGGAGGGCGGAACACCCCCGCGTCGGCGGGGAGCACTCCGGCGGTGCGGCTACTGCTCGGCCTTGGGTTCGGAACACCCCCGCGTCGGCGGGGAGCACGGATTCCACACGGGTGACGATCACGATTCGGCCGGAACACCCCCGCGTCGGCGGGGAGCACTCGTGGACCGTGACGGTCACGCCGGTCAAGGTCGGAACACCCCCGCGTCGGCGGGGAGCACACCGATCGCGACACCGTGACCGGCGCCGTGCGCGGAACACCCCCGCGTCGGCGGGGAGCACATCAGCTTGCCAATTCCGCCTCGGATGTACGTCGGAACACCCCCGCGTCGGCGGGGAGCACGTGGACATGTCGATCGCGCGGATGCTGAATTCCGGAACACCCCCGCGTCGGCGGGGAGCACAGCTCGGCGACAGTCACCAGGTACGGCGGCTGCGGAACACCCCCGCGTCGGCGGGGAGCACGACGTCCGCGACGCCTACGGCGAGCCGTTCGCCGGAACACCCCCGCGTCGGCGGGGAGCACCTGACGGTGCAGGTGCCGGGCGGGTCGGTCGGCGGAACACCCCCGCGTCGGCGGGGAGCACAACCCGATGCTGGCCGGCGGCTGGGCGGTGTCCGGAACACCCCCGCGTCGGCGGGGAGCACCGTTTCGTGGAGCGGAAGGGGGGCCGCGGACACGGAACACCCCCGCGTCGGCGGGGAGCACTGGCTGGCCGACGCGGCCAAGGCCGGGCAGGACGGAACACCCCCGCGTCGGCGGGGAGCACTTCTTCGGTTGGACCGGCGGATGCCTCTTCCTCGGAACACCCCCGCGTCGGCGGGGAGCACCCGGTGATGTCCTGGTGTTGCTGCTGCCACTGCGGAACACCCCCGCGTCGGCGGGGAGCACGAAGAGTGCTCACGCATATATGCGTGCACCCACGGAACACCCCCGCGTCGGCGGGGAGCACGGGACGTCGACCGGCTGGACCGGATCACGCCACGGAACACCCCCGCGTCGGCGGGGAGCACCTCGTCGGCGAGTACACCGGCGTCGGCATCAGCGGAACACCCCCGCGTCGGCGGGGAGCACCTCGGTGAGCGCGGCCTCGATGGCATGGTGGGCGGAACACCCCCGCGTCGGCGGGGAGCACGCGTCCGTGTTGCCGTTGATGTCCACGGCGAACGGAACACCCCCGCGTCGGCGGGGAGCACACTTCGCGACCTGCGCTTATCTAAGGGCTTTGTGAGTTCTTTGCGATCGTACCTTCGGGTAACCCTGTCAGTTTGATCAAAGTGAGGCCGTCGAAGTCGACTGGGACGCGGCGTCGGGTGCCGGCTGTGCGCAGGGCGTAGCCCTGTTCGTTGGCGGCGGGGTGGACGAGGACGGCTTGTCCGTCGCCCACGACGGCAGTGACTTGGTCCCACAGTTCGTCGCGCACTCTCGCTGAGACGCTGCCTACGAAGATCCCCGGCACTACTTCCGTAGCCCAGCGGCTGAGGGCGCCTCGGAGGTGGTCGGGCACGGCAGTGGTGGCGACGACGATCAGGGAGGGCATGTCAGCTGGGCTCCCGCGCGTAGTTGACCCCTGCGGGCAGTGGCCCTGCCGTGGGGTCCCACAGGTGCACCATGTCGACGGTGTGGCGGTCTGTGCATGCGGAGTCGGTGTCAGCGGTGTCAGCGGCGTCGGGGGCGAGTAGGGCTTGTACGTCGCGGACGATTCGAGGGAGCAGCTGGATGAGGCGGAGGCTCTCCCGGAGCTTGCGTCGCGCGTCCTGTTCCGGATTTGCCGCGCTGTGGAGGGCGAAGGCCAGGGGGAGTGTGACTTCGGCTTTGTACAGGTCGGCGATGTCGTAGACGAAGGCGTGCTGCTTGCCGGCGTGGACGAAGCCGAGTGCGGGTGAGCAGCCCAAGGCGAGCAGGGCCGCGTGCACGATGCCGTAGAGGCAGGTGTTCGCTGCGGAGAGGGCCAGGTTGACGGGGTCCTGTGCGTGCCACTGGTCGGGGTGGTAGTTGCGGCGGAAGCGGCCGATGCCGTGTTGCTGTGCCAGTAGGCGGTACAGGGCTTTCATCCGCTGCCCTTCCATGCCTCGCAGGACGTCGAGGCTGACGCCGGCCGGGACGTCGCCGAAGCGCATGTTGTACATGTGTACGGCGACGGCGAGGCGTCGGTCGGTGTCGGAGTATGCGTGGACCTGGCGTTCGAGCCACGTGGTGGTGAGGGAGTCCGGCAGGACGGAGGCGTAGGTGCGTACTCCCGCGGCTCCGGTCATGACGACGCTGGTTCCATGGCGGGCTAGCGTGGCCATGGCGCGGGTGGTGATCGAGACGCCCGGCCCGAGCAGGAGGCAGGACAGGGCTGCGGTGGGGATGTAGACGGTGTCGGTGCGCTGTTCGTCGACTCGGATCTGGGCACAGACGCCGGTGTCGTCCTGGACGACGCGGACCATGTCCAGGTAGAGGAAGGACAGCGAGTCGGCGATGCGCGGCAGCATGGCAAGGGTCGGGGCGGCCAGACGGCGTCGTGCCTGGCCGCTGCTGGATGTCGTCACTGCGCCGAGGCTGGGGCCAGGGTGAGCAAGCCCGCGCCGTAGGGCTTGCCGCGGCCGATGCCTGCCAGGAGTGCGGTGGAGAGGGCGTCGGCGTCGGTGACGGTGGCGGTTCCGTCGTAGCGGATGAGGCTGTGGCGTAGCGGGGGGTTGTGCTTTCCGTGGCCTCGGGCGGGGTCCTGGGGGGCGGGGAGCAGGGACTTCAGCTGGAGGCCGGCGTCGGCGGCTCGGCGGACCCACCATTGGTCGGCTTCCGGTCCGGTGAGCGGCACGACGCTGCCTCGCTTGTTCTTCTGCGTGAGGGGCAGCCGTTCGCGTTTGGCGGGGTTCACGGTGATGCGGTACCGGACGCCGAGGCCGGGGCGGAGGGCGGCGAACATGGGGCTGAGGTCCTTGACGTCCGTCTCGCCGTATCCGGCGGGCAGGTTCTCCGGGGTCAGAGGTGCGGCGGCCTGGACGAGGAGGGTGGTGGCGTGTTCGGTGACGTCGAGGCGGTAGAGCAGGCCGCTGCGCAGGCGAGGGCTGTCGCCGAGGCCGTCGGGGACGAGCCTCATGAGGGTGCGGTGCATTTCGGTGGCGTCGCGCAGGTCGCGATGGACGCCGCGGTGGCGGAGGTTGAGGCGGATCCGGGCGAGGGAGGCGTGGTGGGCGGTCATGCGGTCCTCTCTCGGGGTGCTGCGTCTGCTGCGGGGTGCGTGGCGTAGTCGATGAGTCGTTCGTGCACGGTGTGGTTGCCGTGGTGGAGCAGGGCGGCCGGCAGGTGTTCCACCGTTTTGTAGAGGTGGCGCTTGGAGTGGGCTCGCTGGTGCGGTGCGAACGTGACCGGGTGGTCTTGGCTGGTCAGGAGGACCGCGTCCTGGCCCGTGGGGCGTGGCCGTTCCCAGAGGAACTCGATCGGCACGGTGTCGGTTTCCTGCGGCCGCGTCCAGCCGCGTCGCTCGTCGGTGTGGGGCCTGGACAGGGGGACGTGGTGCAGGAGCTCGGCCACGGGGTCGGCCACGGACGGCCGCAGGACGAACGGCTCGTCGGGGACGCAGGACCGGCGGCCCAGGTAGGGGGCCCAGTGCGGCTGGTGCAGGGCGGCTGCGATCTCGTCGATCCGCTGGTCGGGGCCGGTGACGGCGACCACGAACACGGCGTCGGCGAGGTAGTGGCGGCGGGTGATGACGGCGTCGCCCTTGTTCTTGCCGCCGCTGGTGGCTGCGGTGCGGCGGGGTGGGAAGCCGCCCCCGACTGTGTGGAAGTCGGTGAGCAGGACTCCGGGCCGGTCGATGCGGACGGTGAACTCCAGCTCCGCGTACCTCTGGAGTGAGGCGCCGCGGGGCAGGCCCTCGGCGGCGGCGAGGATGCCGGTCAGGCCTGAGCGGGTGGGGAAGGGCGCGGTGTCCCGGACGGCGCTGAAGGCCGAGCGCTCCCCCCAGGACTGCAAGGGGCCGGCCAGCCTGAGGAGCAGGCCCGTCACCGGCCACCGTCCCCGGTCTCGGGCAGCGCTGCGTCCACCGCGGCGGAGAGCAGCTCGTCGTAGGACTGGTGAGCGGTGCCGAGGCTGTCGTAGGGGTCAGAGTCGATTCCGGCGTGGCCGTGGAAGAGGCGGTGGCGGTTGCCGGTGAGGCGGTGGACCTGGCCAGCGTAGTCGGCCAGCGCCTGGCGGGAGGGGCGGGAGAAGCCGCCGGCCCGGTCGGCCGTCACCGGGGTCTCGAACGCGGCCGCGAGGGAGACGGGGCGGTGGGTGCGCACGGCGAGGTAGGCGAGGTCGGGGATCGTGTGCGGTGCGGTGCTGTTCTTCTTCGCCTGCGGCAGCGACATGAGGAAGTGGTCGGCGAAGGACGACAGGACGGAGCGGGCCATCTTGGTGTCGCCGCCAAGATTGCTCAGGAGGTCGGTGATGTTGACCGAGGCGAAGCGGTAGAAGACACCTGCGCTGAACTCGGCCGTGTCGAGATGCCCGCTGCCGGTGTCGGCTGCGCCGAGCCAGTCGTCGACGGCGGTGAAGTAGTCGCGTTGCGGCTCGCTGGCGTGGGTGGTGAAGGCGTGTGCGACCTGGGCGGCGCCGTCGACGTTCGCGCCGGGGAGCTCGGCGAGCATCCGGCCGAGCAGGCTGATCGAGGCAGTGCGCCTCTTGAGCACCTCCTCGATCCTGTCGGACGGCAGCAGCGCCCCGGCCTTCTTCCCCTTGGCCAGCCCTTGCTCAAGGGCTTCGCGGTGTTCGGTGCAGATGCGAGCGAGTTCGTCGATGCCCGCTTCGGGGAGGAACAGCAGCACGGACGTGTGGCCGGCGGCCTCCGTGGCCAGGCCCTTCTTCGTGGCGCTCAGGACGACCTGGGCTCCTGCGAACGCGGCGAGGTCCTCGGGCCAGCCGGCTGCGACGAGGGCGCTCTTGACCTTGGCGGGCACCAGCCGGGTGCGGGCGGCCTTTTCCCCCAGGTCCTGCTCGACGCCGTGGCGCATCACGCGCTTCCACGACTGGCTCGAGACGCGGATCCGGTTGGCGTTGCCGTAGCGGACGCTCTTGGGGGAGCCGAGGTCGTCCCGGTTCAGGTTGGAGACGGGCACCGACTGGATGGCGCTGAGGTCCATGTACAGGGAGGTCACTGGTTCTCCTGGGGAGTTTCGTCTTGGCTGTCGTTGCGGTCGGCCCCGGACTCGGGCGGCTGTGTCAGCGACCGCTCGTGCCGGTCGCGCACCCGGAAGTACGCCTCGAGCCACCGCGTCGCGATGCGGTCCTGGCGGTAATCCCACCCGGTGAGGTCGTGCAGGAGCACCGCCCAGTCCAGCTCCACGCCGCGTCCGGTGATCTGGCCGATGAGCGCGGGCAGCCGGGTGTGTACGGAGTCGCTGCCGACACGCGCCAGCAGGTGCAGCTCCGACTCCGCCGACCTGGCCGCGATCAGCCCGCGGTTGACCGCCTCGGCGAGCGAGGCACCCAGGTTGGGGCGCTCCCACCACGAAGGCGTTCCCTCTGCTCCCGGCTGGGACGCGGTGCCGTGCGGCCGGGGTCCGGCCGTGGCCCGCTCTGTTTCCTCGTCGCGGGCACGGCGGGAACGGGCGGCGATCAACGCGGCGACCGCGTAGTAGTGCCGGCGCGCCTGCGGCACCTGGACGGTGTCGGGCATCAGGCGGACCAGGTGGCGGTGCATCCGCTGGCACCGGTCGTACGGCAGACCCAGCCCGCTGCGCAGATCCGCCTGAGCGCCCTTGCTGCCCGCGCACACCCCCAGGACGTCGCGCACGAACCGCTCCGCACGCTGCTGCCCGTCGGCGCCCCGGGGAAGGGCGGGCGTGGCCGGTGTTGTCATGCGTCACTTCCCAACGTGGTGGCTGCCTTGCGTGGGCCGGGCTGCTGCATCAGCCCGTTTAGGACCGCCCGGGCACGGCTGCGCGCCCGGGCGACGCGCACGTCCGCGGCGGTGGCGCCGATCGCCGCGTCCAGGGCGTCCAGTGCCGCCGTCACGAACCGCGGCCGCGGGTCGTCCTGGCGGCTGTCCTCGGCCAGCAGATCCCAGAAGACCCGCTCGGCGGCCGGCCAGTAGCGGGCGGCGGCGGCCTGCGCCCACGGGCCGGGCTTCTTCGCATCCAGCTTCACCTTCGCCGCCGGATCCACCTCGGGTTCGGTCGACAGCCGCCAGGCCAGCCGCGCTGCGAAGTGCAGACGGTCACCTACGAGCTCGGCGCACTCGCGGCAGTGCCCGACCCGCAGCGCCACCTCCGGCTGCGGGCCGTCCTCCCGCCACTGCAGCACAGGCGGGGTGGTCGCCTCGAACCAGGCGCTGTCGCGCTGCTGCCCGTCCTGGTCGAAGCCGTACGCCCGCACCCGCAGCCCGGTCCGCAAGGTCCGGGGCAGGTTCTCCAGCGCCGCCGGCCGCCGGCTCTGCCCACCGCCCTTGAGGAGCAGCGCGTCCAGGTCCCGCCACAGCGCCCTCGACGCGTCGGCCGGTCGGGCGAAGGGCTCGCCCCCCGCCTTCGGCATGTCGTAGATGACGTACGGGTCCCTGACCGCGTGTGGCGGCTGGTGAGTCGACCAGGTCAGATAGGCCTGCGCCACGGACCGGCCGTCCGGCGAGGGCTCCAGGAGTACGGCGTGCCGGGCCCGGCCCGTCAGCACCCGCCCCGGCCAGCTCATCGGCGGGAGCGGGCCGAGAGGATCGGGCAGCTCCTGCGCCTCCCAGGGGCAGGCATCTTCTTCCTCTTCCGACGCCTCGCCGCACATCCCGGGCTGCGGGACCGCAAGGACAAGCGTGGTGAACAGGTCGTCCGCCCACGGGTGGTACGAGACGCTCTTACGCAGAGGGCCGGCATCCCCGTTACCGGGTTTTACGGTGGTGATCCTGCGGGGCGTGCACTGTCCGGAAGGCCCGTAGTACAGCTGGGCGATCACATGCCAGGCGGCCTCCGCAGCCGGTACGGGAACCGGATCGGCGTCGTTGAAGTGCCCGAACAGCACCGCACCGTTGACACCCGTCGGCCGGCCCAGGACCAGCTTGTTCACGCCCGACGGATTGGGCCGGCCCTGGCCGTCCACGCACTGCGACCGCAGCCGCGGATCCTGAAGGAACGGCCGGTCGCCATCGAAGAGGTCCAGGTGCCCCTTCGGCACCTCCTCATCGAGGTAGGCGTTCACGCGCTGCGGATCAAAGCGGCCCTCAGCCAGGATCCGGTTGCGTAACCGCAGCCAGCCGTGGATGTCCTCGGCGAGGTCTTCGTCGTCCAGGCGGACCCCGTCATGGGCGGCGATCCTCGACGTCATCGCCGCCAGAATCCGCAGGAGCCCGGACGCCGCGGGCGGCACCGGCAGCTCCAGATCCACGATCTCGTCCGCGCGGTGGAACAGCTCCCGTAACCCCACCCGCAACGAGGCACCGTCCACTAGGCGCACCGGAATCCACCGCTCGTCCCGCAGGTCGAACCCGTCGGCCATGGCCCCCCTTTCGCGCATGACTGCACGACAGCGACACCGCGATCCGACCTCGGCGCGGCCCACCGTCTCATCCGCGCACAGTGAATCAGCCGCCACTGACAGTGACATCCGGAATGGGGAAAGCCGCAGGTCAGGATGCCTGGCAGGTGAGCTGAGACCGTGCAGTGTTCGCCGGCCCCTACCGCGGCAACCTGCCAGGGCGCCGCTCTCCCAAGCTAGAAGGCACCCTGCCTGCCGAATTTCCGAACACTCGTGCCGCCTTGCGGCCGTCACCGCTCCTACGGTGAAATCGCAACGTCGACGACCGCAGAACGACGAGACGCCCACGGACCTTCTTCAGGAGCCTGAGTTGAGCCGAGAACGCGACGCCCGACTGCCCCGCCACAACAAGCCTCGCTCGACAAGCATGCTCATCATCGCGGTGATCATCGTCATCCTTCAGAGCAGGCCGGACACCACGGTCACAGCCGCGTGCTGCGCGTTGCTCCTGCTTGCCGCAGCAGCTCACCACCGTCTGGCCTGACCACCCGGCCCGCAAGCCGGGGCGTCCGGCACATTAGGACGCAGGACTGACAGTCCCCACCTGCGTGGGGGTGTTCCGCTAGACGGCACGCCGCCGGCCGATGCCGTGTCGCTCTCCCCGCCGAAGTGGGGGTGCCCTGCGCTCACCTGTGCCCGCGTTCACTGGTGGCACAGGCCGAGTTCGTCGTCCAGCCAGATCTCGTGGCGGCCAATGGCCACCCTGCCCACCACACCGTCGCGCACGGGCTGTCGCAGGACCAGCAGCTCGCCGAGCATCGGATGCTCTGCCCAGGCGGCCGGAACGCCAAGATTTGCATCCCTCGCGTCGCGGAACCAGTCTGCGCTGACGGGGATCGTGCGCCCCATCACCTGCCGGACCTCCGACACCGTCGGCCGACCCCCGGTACCCGCGGCCGGCAGTGGCACCTGGCCCTGGGCGTCGAGCGTCGCGCGGCCGCCCTCATGGACGTACACGCACAGTAGACGCACCGAATCCGCACCCAGCCTCGTCGTCGCGTCCCACTCCTCCCATTGGCCGTCGCGATGCAGCTCATGGAGCGCGGGCACCATCTCGGGCTGCGGCACGACAACGAAGTTCCCCGCGGCCCGCTGGGCGGCCTCCTCGCCCAGGTACGCCGTCCACATCGCCGACTCCACTGGATCCGCCCAGGAAAACCGGTCCGGCCGGTCTCCATGGACCCGTTCGACAAGCTCCTGGACGTCCTCGGGCAAGGCGATCCACTTCCCCTCGCGCTCGGCCAGCACCTCGGACGTCTCCGTCAGCAGGGCCTCGTGGTACACGCCGAGCCACCGCTTCGGAACTGCCCCACCCCCGGCCACCGGGTCCAGCACAACGAGACGCGGCCCCTCGGCAGCCGCCCAGGCAGGCCGCTCCCGTCCGCCAGGGCGGCCGTGGGCTTGCCACCATGTCTCGTGTCTCCAGCAGCGGCCCGCCCGCTGCAGTAACAACGCCAGCGGGGCCAGGTCACTGACCACCACGTCCGCATCGAGATCCAGCGACTGCTCCACCACCTGCGTCGCCACGATCACCCGCCGGACGGGACGCGGACCCGACCTGCCCATGCCCGACGTGACGAGCCGGGTCCGCGCCTCCCGCACGTCCCCGGGAAACCGCGCATGCAGCAGCTGAAGGTCGACCGGGGGACCTCCTGCGGACGCCACTGCCTGCAGATGCGTGAAGGTCTCCTGGGCCTCGGCCACCGTGTTGCACACCACCAGCGCGCAGCCCTCACCGCCCTCCAGCACCGGGGAGAGCACCCTCTTGATCACCGCGAGCCGCGCCTCCCCGTCCCGCCCGACCGCGGCGGCCACCGGCTCCACCTGCACCTTCAACCGCATGTGCCGCTGTCGGGCCTGCTCCTGCCGCTTCGCTTCACCGATCCGCGTGCATTCCCCGGTCGAGCCGTCGACGTACAGCCAGCCCGGATACGGCACACCGAAGTTCTGCCGCACCAACGCCTTCCGCCGACGGCGATCCTCGCCGATCCGCGTCGGGACACCCTTCAGGTACTCCCTGACCAGCCGGTCACTCACCGACGACGGCAACGTCGCCGACAGCAGCACCACTGGCGCCCCGAAGGCGCCCAGCCAGTTGAGCAGACGACCAAGGAGCACCTGCATGTACGGGTCGTAGGCATGCGCCTCGTCCACGATGAACGTCTTCCCCGACAACGCCAGCAACCGCAGTGCGTTGTGCCGAACCGGCAGCACCGCCAGCAACGCCTGGTCGATCGTGCCCACCGCGTACTGCGCCAACAACGGCCGCTTGGCACCACGCAACCATCGCGCCGGCCTCATCTCCGCCTGGTGCCGAGCGGTCTCGCCGTCACCTTCCTCGGCCCCGTCACACACCAGTACACGATCGCCCCCGTCCGAAGCGTCGTCCTCTGCGTACGCGGTACTCAGCCAGGCCATGCTGTGCGTCAACGTCAGCCCGGCCCCCGCACCTTCTTGCCGTGCCAGAACCCCGGCCACGCGCGCATGCATCTGGTCACTGGTCGCCATCGTCGGCAATAGGAAGGCGAAACCACGCGTGCCGAAATGCCGCGCGAACACCCGCTCCGCTTCCAGCGCCGCCTCCGTCTTGCCATCGCCCGGAGCCGCCGTCGCCACCACGATCCCGGCCCCTCGCCCCCACTCCGTGCTCCGGCGTGCCCTCGACAGCGCCTCTTCCATTTCCGAGGCCAGCGACCCCTGCAACGCATTCGGCCCCGCACCGATGCCGTACGCCTCCGCGAAACCCTTCCGCTTCAGCGCCACGGGCAGCAGCCCCGCTTCCCTCACCAGCTGCTCGGCGTCCCGACACGACCTGGCGAAGTGCTCCTTCAGCCCCGGTTCGAGTGACCGCTGCCGCCGCAGGAGGTAGCTCTCCTGGCTCACCAACCAGTCCGCCAGGATCACCACCCCCGTCACCAGCACGGCCGACGACACCCCGAAGTCCTCGGGCAGCCGCGGAGCGCCCAGGAGATCGAACACCGCACCGGCGTGGGCGAGGCGCTGCTCGGCCCAGGTCGTCCCGCCCAGCAGGTCCTGGTACGCGGGACCTGCGTACACATCCTCGAACCGGTGGAAGCAACCGTGATGGCCACCCACCACCTCGGCGATCCGGTTGACCGCCTCCAGCTCCTCCTCCGTCAGACCGCCCGGCCCCCCACCCAGCACGGCCAGGACAGCCGGCACGGCCCGCATCCCGGCCACGTCATGCCGAAACCGCTCGAACCCGATCCGCCCCTGATCACCTACCAGCCCAGCACTCAAGCCCCCAGCGGCCCGCTCATTGCAGAACTGAAAACCTGACACCTTCCCGAGGTCATGCAGCCCCGCACACAGCCCCACCAGCAAGCGCGCCCGGCCCGGGTCATCAGGCAACCCGAGGCCCGCAGCGATGCAACGACGCTGGCTCTCGGACAGGTACCTGTCCCACAGGAACAACGCCACCGCCGCGGCATCCAACAGATGCCGCACCAACGGATAGGGCGGCAACGCCTCATCGAGCCCCCGGGCCTTCCCCCACAACGACTGATCAGGATCCAGCCGCGGATTCGGCATCACGCAGGACCACCCCTCGATTGCCGGAACGAACCACCTGCACTGTGCCACGCAACCCAAGCCAACGTGCTTGATTCCAAGCACAGTTAGAGTTCACGCATGGACCCGATCTCCTCCCTGCAAGGCGAGGTAAAGAAATTGCAAACCGACTAGAACGGTGCAGGTCGCAAAGTGTGCTCCCCGCCGACGCGGGGGTGGACCGCCGTCCCCGACGAAGGCCGTGTCGTACTCGATGTGCTCCCCGCCGACGCGGGGGTGGACCGCGGTAGCGCAGGTTGAACTCCCACACCTTCGGGTGCTCCCCGCCGACGCGGGGGTGGACCGGCCCTTGTCGTACAGCACGCGGTTGATACGCAGTGCTCCCCGCCGACGCGGGGGTGGACCGGACACCCCCACCCCGAGCCGGCCGAAGTGCGAGTGCTCCCCGCCGACGCGGGGGTGGACCGACGGGTGCCGAGCCTCCGGCGGCCCGGCCGATGTGCTCCCCGCCGATGCGGGGGTGGACCGCCGGCGGCGAAACGAGTCAGATGATGCAGATCGTGCTCCCCGCCGACGCGGGGGTGGACCGGGCTTGCGTAGGGGGTTGGTCCCGGTCTGGGTGTGCTCCCCGCCGACGCGGGGGTGGACCGGTGTACGCGAACGCTTGGGGCGACTCGACCGAGTGCTCCCCGCCGACGCGGGGGTGGACCGTCCCGCACCCTGATTCACCGGCTCGCGACGAAGTGCTCCCCGCCGACGCGGGGGTGGACCGGCCGGCCGCTGGATGTCGGCGGCGAGGGTGTCGTGCTCCCCGCCGACGCGGGGGTGGACCGTGTCCCCAGGTGTCCCCCGTGGGACGGTGGAAGTGCTCCCCGCCGACGCGGGGGTGGACCAGCGCGGCCTCCGCCTCTTCGGCGGTGAGGGCGTGTGCTCCCCGCCGACGCGGGGGTGGACCGTCTTGGCCGTCCGGAACGATCGAGGCTGTCCAGTGCTCCCCGCCGACGCGGGGGTGGACCAGGCGGTGGCGTGATGAGGGGGGCGAAGCCCGCGTGCTCCCCGCCGACGCGGGGGTGGACCGCCGTTCACCGACGACTTCCAGAGAACGTTCAGGTGCTCCCCGCCGACGCGGGGGTGGACCGTCGGCTTGATCAGCTCCGCATCGGTAGCAGCAGTGCTCCCCGCCGACGCGGGGGTGGACCGGCCGAGCGGATCCTGATGCCGGAGTTCTGCCGGTGCTCCCCGCCGACGCGGGGGTGGACCGAACGGTGCGTTCGCGAAGAACCAGCGCGTGCAGTGCTCCCCGCCGACGCGGGGGTGGACCGCACCCCAATAACGACCCACCATGAGAACACACGTGCTCCCCGCCGACGCGGGGGTGGACCGGCGAACCTGGGCGGGGTGCCATCCAGGTCGATGTGCTCCCCGCCGACGCGGGGGTGGACCGGTCGGGACCGAGGACTGACCCGCGCGGTTGTTGTGCTCCCCGCCGACGCGGGGGTGGACCGGCGCACGCCCCGGAGGAAACCGCCGGGGTTGAGTGCTCCCCGCCGACGCGGGGGTGGACCGGCTGATCGTGGAGACGATGCCGACGGACATCCGTGCTCCCCGCCGACGCGGGGGTGGACCGCCGCCGCATCCATGCTCGTCGCCGCCGGGGTTGTGCTCCCCGCCGACGCGGGGGTGGACCGCTGTGTGTACGTGGCGTGGGTGACCCAGGCGCGTGCTCCCCGCCGACGCGGGGGTGGACCGAGTTCCACCAGCATCACGCCGAAGTCGGCGGGGTGCTCCCCGCCGACGCGGGGGTGGACCGACTTCGTCGGGCGCGAAGACGCCCAGCGACCTGTGCTCCCCGCCGACGCGGGGGTGGACCGGTCCACGACCTCCCCCCGGACATCCACGTCGGGTGCTCCCCGCCGACGCGGGGGTGGACCGACTTCGTCGGGCGCGAAGACGCCCAGCGACCTGTGCTCCCCGCCGACGCGGGGGTGGACCGGGCGCGTACGGGTCTGCTGGGCGACCGTGGAGGTGCTCCCCGCCGACGCGGGGGTGGACCGCCGACCATGCGTGACCGGCTGACTGCGGAGGTGTGCTCCCCGCCGACGCGGGGGTGGACCGGAGCTGGCGCAGAGGTGGCGCACCACCACCAAGTGCTCCCCGCCGACGCGGGGGTGGACCGCCGGAGCGGTTGAGTCCCGCGACGCCGCCGAAGTGCTCCCCGCCGACGCGGGGGTGGACCGCCGCCTGGGAACCCGACGTCCTCGACGATGTCGTGCTCCCCGCCGACGCGGGGGTGGACCGGAGGGACAGGGGGTCCCGACCGGTCGCTTCCAGTGCTCCCCGCCGACGCGGGGATGGACCGGTGATCGGATCCGGGACGTCGAGCCCGAGGAAGTGCTCCCCGCCGTCGCGGGGGTAGACCGATGGCGGCTTCCGCCGTACGCGGCCGCATGTGCTCCCCGCCGACGCGAGCGGGGCCGGATCACCGCCCAGCGCGAGTCGGGTGAAGGTCAGTGCGCGGGGGCTCCGCCCCCGCACCCCCGGCCACCCTGCGGAGGAGGGGAACGGCAGGGGTTCCTCGTCGGGCGGCACCCAAGGGGAGCGCAGCCCGTGCGGGGGCGCAAGGCCGAGCCGCTTCGCGGTCGCCTCCGGCGAGCCTTGCGCCCCCGCACGGCCCGCACTCGGCTGGCGCCTGCCGCCCAACGAGGAACCCCTGCCGCTGTGGTCCACCCGTACAGGTGATCGTCGGCGAGCTGCTCGACCTGGTCCCACGCCGGAGCCGAACCACTGGAGGTCGCGGCGTCCGAAAAGGCTCTCGCACTCGCCCCCGTACACGTGTTTGAGTCCCGGGGTGCGGCAGGACTGATCTCGTACGTAACACGATCAAAGGGGGGTATGGCGTGTCGTATCGACGTCTTTCCGTGAGGCTCCGAGTATCAGGAGCCTTAGCGGCAGCGGTGGTCGGGCTGGGTCTGCTGGGCGCTCCAGGGGCGGCCGCCGCAGCCGGGAGCGAGCCGTCCGCGGTTGCGGTGATGCACAACGAACAGGCGCCGGGCGGGCTGGAGGCGTGGTGGACGCCTGAGCGGATCCGGCGGGCCCTGGCTCATCCGGCGGATCTCCCCGCCGCGTCCGCGAGCACCGGCAGCGGGCAGCCGCGGCCGGACGGCGCCCCGCAAGGTGTGCTGTCCGCTGACGCGGTCGGGCCGAAGGCCGGCTCGGGGGAGGTCTCGGGGGTGACGGCGGTGTCACGGTCGCAGCGGGTGAAGTACTCCTCGGCATGGCCCAACGTGGTGACCGGCAAGCTCCTGTACGCCGGGGGCGCCTGCTCGGCCGCGGTCATCGTGTCGAACAACAAGAACACCGTCTGGACCGCGGGGCACTGCGTGTACGACCGGAAGAACAAGCGGTTCAGGAAGAACTTCGCCTTCCTGCCCGCGTACAAGAACGGCCAGCGGCCGTGGGACCTGTGGGAGTACGCGCGAGCCTACGTGCCCCAGGAGTACATCGACTCCGGCGACGTGCGCTGGTCGGACCTGGGGGCGATCGTCCTCAGGCGCCACCGCACCTACGGCAACATCCAGGACAAGATCGGCGCCTACGGCTACCGGTTCGGCGGTGGCCCGAACCACTCCAACGTGCAGGCGGCCGGCTACCCCTACGCCGGCTACAACCGCCCCGACCGGGACTTCGCCGCCGGCGAGTACATGATGTACTGCCGCGGCAACACCACCGACGCCAGCCGCTTCAACCCGCGTGACAACCGACTCCGGATGGCCTGCGACATGGGCCGCGGTGCCTCAGGGGGCCCGCAGGTCATCGGCATCGCGTCCAACCCGCAGATCGTCGGAGCGAACAGCCACCGCAACGTCAGCACCAGCGGTGCCTACCGGGACCTGAGCCTGTACTCCTCCGAGCACACCACCCTCGCCAAGGCCGTCATCAACACCGCCGGCCGCTGACCCCACCCCTCCCCGCGGAACGCACCACGGCCCCTCACCCGGACATGGGTGAGGGGCCGTGAGTTCAGCTACGGGACCACCGGGTTCGGCATCTCGGCCGGGTTCCGGTTCGCCTCCCGTACGCGCTCGGGGGTCCAGTACGACTCGGTACTCCCGGCCGGCTCGGTGTTCTCGGACTCGGCGACGTTCCCGTCCTCCGTCACGACCACCGCTTCGCCGGGCGACGTCGCGACGGCCGCGTACGCCGCGCTCCCGGCGGCGGTGACGGCCACGAGCAGCGCGCCGGTCCATAACCAGCCGCGTCCGGTCATCCTCATCGGGCTCTCCTCGCGATGGACATGACGTGAGGATAGGGCCCGCTCCGCCCGGCCAGGGAGGCTGCGACCGACCAGTACACCGGCCTGACCGGGATTTCGGCCGGATCGGGTCCTGTCCTGGTTCACACGAGGCTGTTGTAGCCCTGCCAGCCGGTGCTGATCTTCGTTCGGGCGGCGAAGGGGGCGGAGGACAGGCCGCTGCCCTTGTAGAGCCACAGGGCGCCCGTGGCGTCACGGGCCAGCAGGTCGGCCTTGCCGTTGTCAGTGACGTCGCCGACGACGGTGAGCGCGTTGTACGCCTGCCAGCCTCCGCCGATCTTGGTGCGGGTGGTGAAGGGAGTCGAGCTCTGGCCGGTGCCCTTGTAGAGCCACAGCGTGCCCGAGGTGTCGCGGGCGACGAGGTCGGGCCTGCGGTCGCCGGTGAGGTCGGCGCCGCCGAGGATCTTGTTGTAGGTGTTCCAGCCTCCGCCGACCTTGGTGCGCGTGGTGAACGGGCTGGTGGCCTTGCCGGTTCCCTTGTGCAGCCACAGCACGCCGCTGCCGTCGCGGGTGAGGAGGTCGGGCAGCTTGTCGCCACTGACGTCGCCGGCCCCGGCGAGGAGCGTGTACGTGTTCCAGCCGGTGCCGACCTTGGTACGGGCCTTGTACATCTTGGCCGGTTCGTAGATGAACTGGCGCTGGTAGTACCAGAGAGTGCCGCTCGCATCCCGGGCGACGAGGTCGCCGTGGTTTCGCAGCGCGCCCGCCGGGGCTCCGTCGGCGTAGTCGACGTCCTCCGTCACGGGGCTGAGCTTGGTCAGCTGGTTGTACGCCTGCCAGCCGGGGCCGATCGGGCTGCGAGGGGAGAAGGGGGTGGCCGGCTTGCCCGTGCCGTTGAGGCGGTACAGGTAGCCCGCAGTGTCCCGGGCGAGCAGTTGGTGGCGCAGGTGGAGAGCGCCCGTGCCCGCGGTGAAGGTGGCCTTGCGGTCCAGGGCGCTGCCGTAGCGGGCGTAGTTGTAGATGTCGTGGATGACGTGAGTGTCCAGCCGCCAGGCGTCCATGCCGGCCGGGGCGCTCAGCGTGTACTCGATGGTGTGGTCGCCAGTGGCTGCCGTGCACTGGAGGTTGTTGCTGCCCCGCATGAGGGTGCGGGAGGCGACCGTGCACGAGATGCCGGGGCTGGTGCTCAGGTTGGTGATGAGCGCCTGGTCCCCGCGCCAGGTGGGCTGCCCGGGAGCAGGCAGGAAGTAGGTGTACACGTTGCCGGGGTCGGTGGCGTGGATGCGTATCCGGTGGCGTGCGGAGCGGCCTGCCGGGACTGCCGGGGTGTCGAAGGCGACGGTGTTGCGGGCGGCGGCCGTGGCCTTGGTGACGACCGTGAGGAGTGCGTGGCCGCGGGTGGTGTCCTCGGGCACGGTCTCGGACTTCTGCACGTAGCGCACCGCTTCGGCGATGTCGCCGCCGGCCGGGACCCAGGCGTACGCCCAGTGGACCGTCGTGTCGGAGGCGGCCTTGGTGATCCAGAAGCTGAGCTTGCTGTAGCCCTGATGGAGCGGGCCGCGCTCGCAGACGTACACGCCGTGGGTACCAGCCGGGGTGGTGCAGTCGTTGTAATGCAGGTCGAACGCGTCCGGCAGGTCCGCGTCCTCCTCCGTAACCGTTCCGTTCAGCGCTGCGGTGGACAGTGCGAAGACCATGTGGCCGCTGCGGTTGAGGCCGGACACCTGCTCGGGCTCGGCCAACCAGGAACTGTCGGGCGCGGCCACCGCGTCCTGGGTCGCGAGTACGAGTGGTTCCTCGGCTGCCAGCGCTGTAGGGGTGAAGGCCAAGGGGGCAGCGGTGAAGGCGGCAGCGGTGGCGATCGCCGCCGCACGCCGGAAGTGCGTACGCAAGGTGGTAACTCCGTTGAAAGCAGCCCCCGGCCCGAGGGCCGGGGGCGTCGTGATGCGTGCGGTCGGATCAGAAGATTCCGGTGATTGCGCTGGTCCAGGAGGAGGTGCCTACCAGTTGGGGAGAGCGGTGGGTGGTCTCGCCGCCGGGGTAGAAGAGCAGGCAGCCGGTGGGGCAGGTGGTGCTGCGTGCCGTCCCGCTGCTGGTGACGTAGTTGATCACCAAGTCGGGGTCGGCGGGTGTGGTTGCCCAGAGGTCACCGGGAGTCTCTCCCGGTGTGGGGACGAAGCCCTTGTAGGAGATGGCGGCTCCGTCGATCGAGTCTGGGAAGGTCTTGACCTGACCATGTGCGTTGCCGACGGACGTCAGGAGGGGCCGGCTGCCCTTGTGCCAGCCGCTGTTTCCGTAAACGGCCTTGCGGTCGAAGTCGAGGCTGAACACGCCGCTAGAGCTCATCTCTCCGGGGAAGATGATGAGGTCCTTACTCGTCTCGTCACGAGCGAGTATAAATACAACCTGGGTCTACCAGTGGAAAGACGACGCCGGAAAGCATTTCTGGTGGCGCGGACCGGATAGTTAAGAGTAACAACAATGATCCAAATCACCGTACGAGACGTTTCCATCGAGAACACCCCACCTCTTGTCATGATCGGGATGGGCGACTTCATTGAAGACGAAAATCGCGATGTCATCTTCATGGCGGACCTGCGCCACAACAACTACGCCGAGGTCAGCAATTGGCCCGAAGGGGAGTCCTACTGCGTCACGGACTCCGAAGGGAGAACAAGCTTCGGCGGAGTGCGAAGGGCCGTGATTTCAGAGAGCACATTCACTGTTCTATTTTCGGAGAGGACAGCCGAAGTCCTCGGTCTTTCTGATGCAGAGGTTTCTTTCAACATTGCGCCGCATGATCTAGATCACGCAGCATTCCGCAGCGCAATGAAGGAAATTCTCACTTGTGGCAGGCCCATTTATCATCCACAGCTGCACGGCTTTACGGCAGGGTAGGGAATCTGATTGATCCGGGTTGGGTTCCCTGGATCTCAAAGTGCCCGATCACTCTCTGAGTGACGAGACCGGGCGGGGACTCTACGTTACTGTCCCCGCCCGGCAATCGAGCAATATAAGGGATAACTGAGCAGTCGGGCCGCACTTGTCCTACCGGAGGTAGGTCCAAGCATTGGGGCCCCTCACCCACTCAAGCCCTCACGAATCTTGCTCTCCCCTCCCGATGAGATGGTCGCCGTGGGCCATGAGCAATGGCGGCCATCGCAGCCATGTGACGGGCCTGGAGTGCTGGGTGATCCCGATGCCGGGCGCAGCGCTGCGGGACCGTCGGCGCGTCCTGACGTTAACGCGGGTGGAGCTGATCGTGCTCCTGAAACTCGTTGAGACGCTGTTCGCGCCGGGCTGGGTCCACAGGACGACCGGATCACTCCGGCTGGGTTACTCGCGGACCGCACGGGTCGCGGTGCGGCAACCGACCGGCTCGGGCTGCTGCTGATGGTGCTGTCTTCGAACTCCAGGGGCTGGCTGCATCTGTGTTCAGGCGTGGAAACATCCCGGGGACATCCTGCGGCGAGGGAGGGGCGGCTGCTGGTGCTCGCCGACGGCCGGGGCGAAGGTATTGTCGCGGCTTCAGCAACTGGGCGTGTTATCGGTGGAGCGTCGCGGGTAGGCGGCCCTGGCAGTGGGCTACACCGACACCGACGAGAAGCACTTCGCAGCTCGGGGCCGCGAGGACCACGTCGACGTTCGGTAGTCCGGCAGCTACTGCACCACGGCCATCGGCCGCCGTGTGTGCGGGCCGTAACCCCGGCGCAGGTGGTTTCCTCAGGCAGACGAGAGCTCGGTGATGCGGCGGCGGGTCCAGCGGGTGGCCAGGGCGTTTTCGCCCTGGATCTCCGTGATGGTTGCGAGCAGGGCTTCCGCTGTGGCTCGGGCCTGGGGGGCGGGCATGTGGCGCCACAGGCTGTACGCGCGTCGGACGGCCTGGTCGGTGTCCTCCGCGTGGGGGCCGTGGAGCCGGGAGCGCAGGCGGGCCGTGTGCAGGTACCAGGCCAGGGCTGTGTCCGGGTGGCCGGCCAGGTCGGTGAGGTAGCCCCGGATCTCGCGTACCTGGATGGTGGCGAGGTGCAGTTCGCCGTGCGCCGCCGTGCTGGCGGTGTCGAGTTCCTCGGCGAGGAGTAGTGCCTTTTCGGGTTCGCCCGCGGTGGCCGCCTCGTGGATCCGGGCGAGGCGTCCGGGTACGTCGAGCGGCTCGGCCTCTGCGGTGTCCTCGGTCGTGGGGGCGGGGGTGCCGGTCCAGGATTCGGGGGTGACGGTGCCCCATGGGCGGTACAGCGGGTCCTGGTCCACGGGGGTCTCCTGCGGGGTGCTCGTTGCGGTCACCAGTCCACCACCCGTCGGACGCCGACCACCTTGGTCTGGTAGCTCGTGGAGTGCCGCCAGCTGCTGTACTTCACGACGCGCGTGCGGACGCCGGTGCGCGGGGCTTCGATGATCCAGCCTTCCGGCTCGGCGGCGGTGGCGCCGATGAACATGCCGACATGGCCAGGGGCGGACTCGTTGCCGTCGCTGCCGGGGTTGAAGACCAGGTCGCCGGGCTTGACCTTGTCGAACGGCACCGCGTGCGGGAGCTTGATCTGCACGAAGGTGGTGCGGGGGATGTCGATTCCGGCGGCGCGGTAGGCGTTCTGCATGAGCGAGCTGCAGTCGCACCAGTGGGCGGGGTCGGTGCCGTGTGCCCTGGTGCAGTCGCCGCCCAGTCTGTACCAGCCGCCCTTCTGGGCGAGGGCCCACGCAACGGCTGTGCGGACCTGCGGCGGAGTGCCGGCCGGGAGGGCGTAGCCCTCGGGGAGATCGACGGCTCCGCCTTCGGCGGGCGCGGTGTAGATGACGGAGCGTTCGAGGATCTTCTGTACGTAGTCGTACGTTTCCCCGCCCGCGAAGGAGCGCGGCGGCACGCCCTTGAACTGGTCGACCCTGCCCCATCCGGCGTTGTAGCCGGCCAGGGCCAGTTCGATGGGGGAGCCGTTGTACTGCGGGTGCGACTTCCCGCTCTTGAGGAGCTTGCACATCATTCCGCCCTGGGCGGGGATGGCGTCGGCCGGGTTCATCACGTCCCTGACCCCGTCTCCGTCACCGTCGACGCCGGCCGTTTTCCAGGTGGAGGGTATGAACTGCGCGATGCCGTAGGCGATCGGACGCCCGGCCGGGTCGTGGGAAACGGCCCCGGGGTCGAAGTTGGACTCGGCCCAGAGCTGGGCGGCGAGGATCGAGGGTTGCAGCCCTTCCGGGCAGGCGGCCGCGGCCTTGAGGATGAGCGGTGCGTACGCGGCGGGGACTCCGTTCCGTCCCCCTACCCGGAGCGTGCTGCCGGTCGGCCACGAGCCGCTGCCGCCGTCGTCGCGGTCCTGGGCGAGCGTGGCCACCAGCATCACCACGCCCAGCCCTAACGCGGCCGGCGTGGCGACGGCCCCCGCCGCGACCGCCGTGATCCAGCGCTTCGCCTGCACTCCAGCCCCCCGCCGTGCCCCGTCGGACATCCGGGGCAGTTCCTTGGCGATCAGTCGACTTTGCTCTACCAAACCACTTGCTTCGGTCATGCTGGCCAGAAGTGAGCGTGCTCACCTCTGGCTTGCGGTCCGTGACACTACGCCATCACTGCTCATCGGCGCTGCTGTTGATTATCTGCTCATATGCGCTGGGGTGGTGCGTGTAAGGTGCCTCTGCGTTTGATGTGGCACCATTCTTGCGCATAGGATTCACGTAAGCAAAGCTTTGCTGTGCTTGGGGGGTTCGATGGGGAAGCGGTCCGGCTTACTGGCTCCGCTGCCGCGCGACGCGCGGCTGATGGTGCCCGTCCTCGCGGCGACCGGCGGCGCGGGCCGGTCCACCGTGTCGTACCTGCTGGCCGCCGAACTGGCGCACGCGGCCGACACGGTGGTGCTCGACACCGGGCCCCGTCTCGCGTCGCCGTGGCCCGGGTGGGTCGGCGAGCCGGGTGGGGGTCTGAGTGCACTGCCGCCGGCCCAGCCGTTGTCCAGGGGCGCGGTCCGGGCCGCGTGCGCGGTCATGGGCGGACCCGTGCCCTGGCAGGCGCTCACCGACGTGCGGGAGTGGACGGCCCAGCCCCTCGACCTGCCTTCCGAGCCGGCCGCCTGGCACCAGCTGGCTGCGGTCGGGGGCTGGCAGGCCGCCGTCGTGGACAGTGTCTTCCCCCTGGCCCAGGACCTTCTGACGGCCCGTTGCGCCGGTACGACCGGCCGCGCGCGTGGCTGGTTCGAGGTGCCGTACGCGGTGCCGGTGCTGTGCGCGGCCGCGTCGGCCGAGGGGGTGCAGGCGCTGCAGCAGGCGGTCATGGCGATGTCCGCCGAGGGGCTGGCACTGCACCGTGCCGTCGCCGCCCTCGTCGCCACGGGTGAGGGACGGCCGCCCGCCGTCGTACGGGCGGCGGCCACGATGCTCTCCGGCCGGACGGCCGCCGTCGTGCACCTGCCCTGCGACAGCGGGGTCCGCGGCAGCGGCCTGCGGGCCGGCCGCGTCCAGCCCCGTACCCAGCAGGCGGCTGCGCAGCTCGCGGCCGCCGTGCTCTCCACCGCTCATGACGCGTGGGGCGACCCACTGCCGGCTGCGGCGCAGCCCGTACCGCTCGCGGCGTCGTCCGTACCCCTTCCGTTCCCTGCCTGAGAGGTGTCCGATGCGTATCTCCGACGTCGTGCTGGCCGACCCCGTGCCGAAGTTCACGCCGTCCGTGCCGTCCCAGCTGAACAACACGGTGACCAGCATCCTCGGATGGGCCGCCGGGCTGGGGCTTGCCATGGCCGTGCTCGGCGGGCTCCTCTCCTGGGCCGCCATCGCCGTCGGGCAGAACTCGCAGAACGCGCAGTGGGCAGCGCGCGGGAAGACCGGTGTGCTGTTCTCGCTGATCGGCGCGGGCGGGATCGGGGCGACGTCGGCACTGATCCTGATGGCCTACAACCTCACAGCGGGCAAGTCGTGAGCCGGCAGGCGCAGCCGGCCCGCCGGGCACGGATGACGCTCGCGGGACTGGGGCTGCTGGCTGCGGCGCTCCTCGCCGGCGGCGGGTACGCGGCCGCGACGCTCCTCGGTGACGGCGATGGCAGCGACCGGCCTGCGGGCGACGCCAAACCGTCCGTGAGTGCTCCGCCCAAGGCCTCGCCGGGGAAGCCGCCGATGACGCCGGCCCGGGCCAAGAAGATCACGCTGGACTCGCCGAAGGACCACAAGGACGGTGTGGCGGTGGGGTTCGAGCACACGCCGCGGGGGGCGATCAGCGCGGCGGTGTACTGGTGGGAGGAGTACGCCTGGCTGGACGACCGGAAGGCCCGCCAGCAGCTGAACGCGGTGGTCTCCCCGGACGCCACCGGCTACGTCGACGAGCAGGTCTCGGAGATCCGCGCCTTCCGCGAGCGCCTCGGGCTGCCGCCCTCCGGCGGCACGTCCGGGATCCTCTTCAGCACCTCGGTCCACGCGGTTCGCCCCAGCTCGATGGACGTTCCCGGCGAGGAACTCGGGGACGTCGTGGAGATCTGGATGTCCTACGACCGGTTCGCGACCGGCCCGGACGGCGCCCCGGACAAGGACCCGCTGCGGGGGGAGACGACCAACCTCTTCCTGCGCTGGCAGGACGGGGCCTGGCGGCTGACCAACCAGCCGGAGTACGTCAAGCAGGAGTCGTTCCCCGTGGCCTACGACCCCGACTCGCCGTACGCGTGGAACGACGGCTGGGTGCAGGTGCGGCATGGCGATTAGCCGCCCGCCCGTGCTTGGCCGCGCCCGTCCGGCCGTGCTCCTCCGTGCGCTCGTCGTGCTGGTCGCCACGTTCCTGTGCCTGTCCGGTGCCGGCTCCGCTCCTGCCGTCGCGGCGGACGCACCCGAATGGCACGCCTCCGTCGGCCCGCCTGACCCGATCCCCACGGACTGGTCCGGGGGCGAGCGCGTCGGTGTCGACAAGAAGGGGCGCTACTGCCTGATCGAGCGGATCAACGACCCCAAGATCTGCCGTGAGATCAAGCCCGACGAGCGCCCCGGCGGGATCGACATCTGCGAGGGAGCCGACGGCACCGCGGAGGAGCACTGCGACGCCAAGGCGAAGCTCGCGTACGAGCTCAAGCGGCTGAAGGAGTGGCGGGAGAACGTCGACCACGGGGCCCGGAACTACGACGAACTGAACACCTTCCTCACCGGGTGCGTGGGCAAGGGAAAGCCCTTCTCCGACTGCCTGCGCGAAGGAGAGGGGAAGTACCCGCTCAACGGCGCGGGGCCGCTGGACTGGGTCGCGGGCAAGTTCAGCGAGATCGCCTCGGACGCGCTGCAGGAGGCGGCGAACTACATCGGCAAGTCCGTGGTGTGGCTGCTCGGCGAGTTCGCCAAGCTGTTCAACGACTCCAGCTCGATCGACCTGGGGCAGACCGGCATCGGCAAGCCCCTGGGCATCACCACCGCGCTGTCGTTCATGGTCGCGGCCTTCCTGCTGCTGATCCAGTTCGGGAAGCTGTCCATCTCCCAGCGCGGCGAGGCCGGCGCCACGGCGCTGGCGGGGCTGGGGAAGTTCGTCGTGGTCTCCAGCGTCTACCTGCTGGCCGCGCAGACCGCCCTGGACTGGTCGGACGACGTCTCCACCTGGATCATCAACTTCACCTTCGAGGACGGCGGCTCCGGGGAGTCGGCCGCCACGGAGGCGATGCAGACCCAGCTGGGCAAGATGTTCGGCGGCCTGATCTCCGGCGGCGCCGGGGGAGCGACGGCGGCCGGCGCCCTGATCGCCGGACAGTCGGTGACGACCGCGGCCGTCGGCGTGATCATCGTGATCGGCGTCATCTGCATCGTCGCCATCGGCGCGCTGTGGGTCGAGATCCTGCTCCGCCAGGCGGGAATCATGATCCTGCTCGTCTCCATGCCGATCGCCGTGGCCGGCCAGATCAGCGACGCGACCGGCGACTGGTGGCCGAAGGCCCGCAACGCGCTGATCGCCCTGATCCTGATGAAGCCGGTCATCACGCTGTGCTTCGCCATCGGGTTCTTCGCCATGGGCGAGTCCAGGGGCGTGCAGAACGTGATCGTGGGCCTGGTCATCTTCGTACTGGCCTGCTTCTCGTGGCCGGTGCTGGCGAAGTTCATGACCTTCACCTCCAACGGCGGCGGTTCCTCGATCGCCTCCGGGATCCTGGGCTCGATCGGTTCCTCGGCCTCCTCCCTGTCCGGCGGCTACCGGCCCGAGATGGGCGGCGCGGGGGCGGTCGGCGGCGGCAGCGCCTACACCCGGGCTCTGGAGAAGGAGGCGGGCCTGTACGGGCCTTCGGCAGGTGGGGCGGCGGTGGGCGGGACGACCGTGGGCGGGGCGGCCAAGGGTGGCGGGCTCGTCGGCGCGTTCTCCGTGGCCACGTTCGGGCTGCAGCTCGCGGCCGCGGGCAAGGACTCCCTGGAGTCCGGGGCGTCCTCGACCGCCGCGCACGCGGGCCTGGACCACGGCGCGGCCGGCGGCCGGCACGTGGTCATCGCTCCGCGGCGCCCGACGCACGACGGCGGCCCGGTGCTCCAGCCGTACCCGAGTGACCAGCCCGCCGGAGCTCCTCTGCCGATGCAGTGGCCCGGCGGCCACGTACCCCCGGCCGCGCCCACGGCGCCGCCCCCGCCCCGTCCCGCCCCGCCGCTCCGCAGCACGGAGCCCGCGGCCGGGCCCCCGACACCGTCCCCGTCCCCGTCTCCGCCCCCATCCCCGACCCCGTCCCCGGAGTAGTGCGCATGGCTCAGATGGAACCGGCCTCGTACGGGGGCTGGCAGTCGGAGAAGTCGGGCTGGTTCGGCCAGCTGTCGGGCCCTGGCTTCGCGCTGATCGCGGTGGCGTCGCTGCTGCTGCTGGTGCCCGTGAACCTGGGCAGTTGGTCGGCCGCGCTGGTGTGCGTGCCCGTGAGTGCGGTTCTGGCCCTGCTCGCCCTGGGTCGGGTGATGGGCCTGACCGCCGATGAATGGATCCGTCTCGCAGTAAGGCATCAGATCGCCGTGGCCACACACAAGAACGTCTTCATGTCGGGGGCGTTCGCGCCCCGCAACGAGCGCACCGGTGAACAGCCCATGGACCTGCCGGGCACCCTCGCGCGACTGCGGATCCTGGAGGCCCCGGACGGGCTCGGCGGCCGGCTCGGCGTCGTCCACGACCCGGTCGCCGGTACGTACACGGCAATCGCCCGCGTCACCTATCCCGGCATGGCCCTGATCGACACCGACCAGCAGGCCGCCCGGGTCGGTGCGTGGGCGGCGTTCCTCCGTACGTACTGCACGGAGGACTCCCCGGTCTCGCGCATCAGCGTCCACCAGCGGTGTCTGCCCGACGACGGGGCGGCCCTGGCCTCGTGGACGGCCCGGCACATCAGCCCCGGCGCGCCCGCGGTCGCGGTCACCGCGCTCACCGAGGTGATGGAGGGGGCCGGCCCGTCGGCCTCGGCCCGCGAGACGTACCTGTCGGTGACCCTGGCCGCGTCCCGGGCCCGCCTCGCCATCAAGGGCGCGGGCGGCGGCCAGGTCGGCGCGGCCGCCGTGCTGGTCCGCGAACTGCACGCCATGCACCAGGCGCTGTCCAGCGCATCCCTCCAGGTCACCGAGTGGCTGGCGCCTCGCGGCGTCGCCCAGACGATCCGTACCGCCTACGATCCCGAGGCCCAGCTCGCGCTCGCCACCCGCAACGCCTCGGCCGGCACGCCCGGCTGGGACGGCCTGCCGTCCGGTGTCGACACCGCGCTCGCCGGCCCGGCGGCCGCCGAGACCAACTGGGGCGTCTACCGGCACGACGGCGCGTGGACGGTCTCCTACCAGGTGCGGACCTGGCCGCAGAGCGAGGTGTACGCCACCGTGCTGCAGCCGCTGCTCCGCCCCCGGCGCAACGCCCGCCGCTCCATGTCCCTGGTGTACGAGCCCCTCGGCCCGCGCCGGGCCCGTTCGGAGCTGGCCAGGGAGACCACCAAGCGGCACGCCGCCCGCAAGCTGCGCGCCAAGACGGGCCGGGACGAGTCAGAGGACGAGCGCCGCGCGGAGATGGTCGCCCGCTCCCAGGACGCGGCACGGGCGGCCGGCCAGGGCGTGGTCCGGATGACGGCCGTACTCGCCGTCACCGTGACCGACCCCGAGGAGCTGGAGACGGCCTGTGCGGAGATCCAGGCGGACGCCGCCGCCTCCGGCCTGGAGCTGCGCCGCATCTGGGGCGCCCAGGACAGCGGCTTCGCCGCGGCCGCGCTGCCGCTGGGCCAGGGCCTGCCCGACCGACGGATGGGGTTCTGATGTCCCCTCTGCTGCGCCGCCGCAAGGCCTCCGGCGACAACCTGCCGGAGGCCGCGGGGATCCGGGAGGCCGCCGGCCTCGACCGCTTCGCCGCAACCGCCGTACCCGCCCAGCTCAGTGCCCGCGACCAGCGCCAGGCCCAGTTGCTGGAGCACCCGGAGACCGTCATGCGGGTGGCGCCCCGGCGCGGCTGGGGCGGCCCGTTCGCCGGGCGGGCCGCCTCGGTGCCGCGCACCGAGGTCGTACGGGCCACCACGCTGGCGGCCGCGGGGGCGTACCCGTTCCTGCACGGGGCCGGCCTGCCGCCCGTCGGCGTCTACATCGGCACCAACACCCTGACGACCGGGGCCTTCTCCGCACACCCGAGCGTCTGGGTGCGCGAGGGCCTCGTCACCAACCCGAACGTGATGATCACCGGCATCCCCGGCTCGGGGAAGTCCGCGCACATCAAGGCCCTGGCCTTCCGGCTGATGGCCCTCGGCCACCCGACCCTGATCGCCGGGGACGTCAAGGGGGAGTACGCGCCCCTGTGCCGCCACCTCGGCGTGGAGCCCGTACGCCTCGGCCCCGGCCTCTCCGGCCGCCTCAACCCCCTGGACGCGGGACCACTCGGCGCCGGCCTGGAGCGGATCACCGATCACGACGAGCTCAAGTCCCGCCTGACGGAGATCCACCGGCGCCGCCTGACCCTGCTGAAGGCGCTGCTGGAGCTGCAGCTGCGCCGCACCCTGCTCCCGCAGGAGGAAGAGGCCCTCGATGTCGCCGTACGGGACGTCACCGGGGAGCTGTCCGGCACCACGTCCCTGCGCACCCCCACCCTGCCGCTCGTCTACGACCGGCTGCGCGACCCGAGTGCGGACATGGCCCGGGAGCTGCGGATCCGCGACGGGGAGGTGCAGCGGGCCCGCGAGTCCATGGCCTCGATCCGCTCCTCGCTCGGCGCCATGGTCACCGGCCACCTCGGCGGCCTCTTCGACCAGGAGACCAGCATCGGTCTGGACTGGGACGCCCCGATCCAGTCCGTCGACATCAGTGCGCTGGCCCCGTACGGAGACGAGACCGTCGCCATGGTCCTGTCCTGCGTCTCGTCCTGGGCCCAGTCCGCCATCGACCGCCCCGGCCAGCGGCCGTGGATCGTCGTACGGGACGAGCTGTGGCGGCAGATGCGCGCCGGCGGCTCCGCCATGGTCAAGAAGATCGACGCCGACCTGCGGCTGTCCCGCGCGACGGGCACCGTACAGATCCTCGCCACCCACCGGCTGAGCGACTTCGAGTCGGTCGGGCACGCAGGCTCCGAGGCCGTCGCCATCGCGCGCGACCTGATCTCCTCCTGCGAGACCCGCATCCAGCTCGCGCAGGACACCCGGCCGCTGCAGATCACGCGCGAGGCCATCGGTCTCACGGACGCCGAGTGCGACCTCATCGGTTCGTGGGGCGCGGCCCAGCGCGGCCGCGCGCTGTGGAAGGTCGGCCGGGCCGGCGGCTCCCACGCCGTCCAGCTCGTCCTCTCCCATACCGAGCAGGCCCTCTTCGAGACCGACGAACGCATGGTCATCTAGCGCTCGCCGGGCCCTGACGAACCGACACGACGAAGGGACGGAACCTCCGTGGCCGAACGCACCGGGCAGGCGGCCCCCGGCCTGGACGACAACAACCTGCTCTTCGCCTACGGCGTGGGCGCGGCGGTCGTCGTGGGCGGCGCGGCCCTGCTGGCCGCACCGGTCGCCTCCGTCCTGGCCGGCCGCGGGTGGGCCCGCAGCACCACGGACAGCCCCACCGCCGCGCTCTCCTCCCTGGTGAAGGGGCCGGCCACCGTCTACGAACCGGCCCCGCCCGCCTGGCTCTTCTACGGCCTGGTCGTCGCCCTGCTCCTGACCGCCTTCCTCCTGCTCCTCAAGGTGCTCAAGGCCTTCAACGTGGGCGGCCGCACGTCGGGCGCCCAGTGGGGCGGACCGAGGACCGAGAAGCTCATGGCGGCCCACCAGGACCCGGCCCGGCGCCCCAACCGGATCACCGCGGGCCGCGGCATGCGCACCAAGCGGATCATGGCCGCCCAGCCGAACATCTCCGCCACCGTCTTCGGCGTCCCCGGCTCCTCGAAGACGACCGGCCTTGTCCTCCCGAACGCGGCCGAGTGGCAGGGCCCCCTGGTCATGACCACCACCAAGGCCGCCGACCTCGACGTCATCCACGCCCGCCGACGGGCCCTGGGACCGGTCTGGGTCATCGCACCGGCCGGCATCCCCGGCAGGCCGGCCGACCACTGGTCGCCGGTCGAGTACTGCACGGACGCCAAGGCCGCGGACCGGATGGCCGCCTGGCTGGCCGAGGCCTCCTCCTCCGGCGACGACAAGCGGGCCGCACCGTGGATCGACCAGGCCAAGAGCGTCCTCAAGGGCATCCTGCTCGCCGCCCATCTCTCCGGCGGCGGCGTCGCGGACCTGCGCCGCTGGATCTCCCTTGGGAAGGACGCGGTCGACCACGTACGCGCCGTACTCCTCGCGCACGGCCTCACCGAGGCCGCCGAGGACTACGCGTCCCCCTGGCTGCGCCTGCACGAGGACGGCATCGGCTCCGTCCAGTTCAGCCTGAACGTCCTGGCCCGGGTCTTCGCCGACGAGGAGGTACGCGAGACCTGCGCCCGCTCCGACTTCACCTTCGAGGAATGGCTCGACCGGAACGGCACCATCTGCGTCGTGGCCTCGGAGGGCGACGCCGAGCGCTTCGCCCCCCTCATCACCGCACTGATCGCCGCGGCCGTCCACGCGGCCGAGGCCCGCTACAACGCCACCGGCCGCACCCTCGACCCGGCGGTCGGATTCTTCGTGGACGAGGCCGGCAACATGCTCCGCTACCCGCGGCTGCCGAACGTCCTCACCACCGGCCGCGCGATCGGCATCGACGTCCTCACCGTCTGGCACGACCTCTCGCAGCTCCGGGACCGGCTCGGCGTACAGAAGGCCAACACCGTCCTGTCCGCCTCCGGCCTGCGTATGCTGCTGCCCGGCTGCGGCGACCTGGAGACGCTGCGGTACTTCTCCGGGCTGTACGGGCGCACCGAGGTGATGAAGACCAGCCACGGCCGCTCCAAGGGCGAGCACTCCACCAACGCCTCGCCCACCGAGACCGACCTCGCGCCGGTCCACTCCCTCCAGCAGCTGCCCGAGTTCACGGCGATCGCCCAGTACACGAACCTCCCACCCGTCAAGGTCCGCATGCGGCTCACCTTCCGCGACCGGGACCTCAAGAAGCTGCTGGCACCCCCTTCGGGACCGGCCGGCCCGACCAAGCCGGTCCCGACCACCGACGAGGCCCCCAGTGCCTGACCCGTACGGCAACCCGGCCGACCTCTGGCCCTCGCCCCCGACCCCAGAGGCACCGGAAGAACCTCAGCGCTGGGTGTGGTCGGCCATGGAACCCCCTGAGCGCCGCGCCCGTATGCGCGAACTCGCGGTATGGGTCGACTGGCTGCGCACCACCTTCGAACTCCACAACCAGCTCGCGCCCTGCTGGTACCGGCACCCCGCGGTCGTCGAGCACCTCACGGCCCTGTACGCGGGCTGGCTCCGCACGTACGCCGCCGAGCAGCCACCAGCCGGCCCCCTGGCCGAGGCGGACTGGATCAACACCCTCCACGCCTTCACCCCGCGCTTCCACCTGGCCGCCTGCGCAACAGGCCGCCACCAGGAACCCCCACCACCCGTCCCTCCGCCCCCGGACGCTGCCGACGCCTTCCACCTCTACCTGTCGGTCTCGGACGCGACCACGGCCCCCGCCACCCACCCGGCGGCCGCCGAACTGGAGCGTCGTACGGCCGGATTCCCCACCTCTGCATAGCCGGTATGTCCAGGGCTCGATCATTCACCCAGGCCCTGGAACGTCTTTGCCCGTCTTGTCACCGCGATAGCGGAGTCTCAGGGGATGAGGCGCTGAGGCAGGCTCGCCCCCACCCACTCCGCAGCAAGCCACTCGGACACCGAGTCTGGGTGTGTACGACTGCGGTACCGATCGAAGACCCATCAAGGTCGCCTCCGCGTACTGCTGGGACACAATCGCGGGATGTTCGGCAACCGAATCACCCATCGCGTCGCGGACGGAGTCCGCATACCCGGAACCTGGCGGCCCGTCTTCATCAACAACGGCGGCCACCACCTCCTGACCGACCTCTTCATCTATGCCGACGGACTCATTGGTTGCTGCGGTTCCCTGATCACCGTCGAGGGGCTCGAGAAGCGGCTCCAGACCGGACGGGTGGCCACCACGCTTCCGGATGGCGCTTCGGCATCCGCGGACGACCTCGCAGATTGGAAATGCAGCGGGGCGAGGGGGATCACCCCTGATCTGCTCGTCGCCGAGGTACGTGACACCCTTGACCAGCTGAACGGGCGGCCCGACTCGGCCGACCGTTGCATGGAGGCCGTCTACGCCTTCCTTGCCGATCAGACGGACGAGAAGCGGGCCGCGGCCCACACGGCGTTCATGGCAGTTCCCCGGCGCTACCGCGTACTCGGTGACATGGACCGCAAGGACTGGCCGCTTCGGATGCTGTTGGCAGGGCCCGGAGGCCATACGTACCTGTTTCCGGAGGAGCCGCCGGTCACGCAGGAGCAGTACGACGAGGCCTTGGCGTACTTCGGTTCGCACCGCCCCAGTACCGAGAGGCACGCTTGCGTCCCGACCGGCCGACCGGTGGCTCCGCAGGCGTCCTCAGTCCGCATCTACCACTTGTTCCCGCAGGCGCCGGCGGCCGAGCCCCACCCCCACAGAGTCCTGCACAACAACTACCCCGCCCCAATCACCGTAGGAGAGACCACCTATCCATCTGTCACGCACGCCTACTGGGCCATGTCGATCGCCCGGCCGCAGGACCGCGCCGCAGTCGCGGCGGCGGACACCTACGGCGCGGCACGCAGGCACGCGGCGGGGGCACAGTGCCACGACGGCTGGGAGCACGCCCGCACCGCAGTCATGACCGGCCTGTTGCGCGCAAAGTACGGCCAGCACCCGGAACTGGCCGAGATCCTTCTGGCCACGGGCGACGCCACCTTGATCTACGACGAAATGGGTTCGGCCTTCTGGGGCGACAACGGTGGCCAGGGTCGCAACTGGACAGGCCGGCTCCTTGAACTCGTTCGCTCCGAACTACATGTGCGGCGAACCGGAACCCCCGGACTGTGACCGGAACGGATGCGCCCAGTACGTCGAGTGTCTCGATCATCGTGGGAGTCTGGAAAGGCAGGGGAATCACCGGCGCATCCCGGGCCGCCTCCCCACCACCAGCTCCTGAGGGACGTACGCGCGGGGCAGGTTCCGCGGCCGGGGTTCGGTCTGCCGGTCGGCCGCCCACTTCTGCTCCTCCGCGATCGCCCGGTGCGCCGCGGCGTCCAGCACCGCCCGCGGGACCCGGGTGCCGGCCCGCCGCGCGGTGTCCAGCAGGGCGCCCGCAGCGGCCTGTTCGGCGGTCATCACAGCGGCGTACGCGTTCGTCAGGGCTTCCACCTCCCGGGGCTGCACGGGATGGAACCGCTGGGCGGGGTCGAGGCCGGGCGGGCGGTGCTCGGGGACCTGGGACACCAGGCCCGCCTGCGCCCGCCTGATCGACCAGGGCGCCGCGGCGGCCAGCTGCCAGCCCGCGGCCGGCAGGCGGTACAGCGCCGCGGTTAGCGGGCCCGAGCCTCCGGCGTCCGCCAGGATCTCCGCGGCCGGCCGGGGTGGTCCAGGCTTGGCCTCGGGTGTCCACTGCGCCCCGAAGAGGAGCTGCCCGAGGCGGGTGGCCGCGGTCCGCGAGATGACCACTGCCGGATGCGGGTCGGGCATCGGCATCCGTACGACCATGCCCCGGCGGACCAGGTCATAGCCGGGCAGGGGAAGTTTGGGGTGCTCCCGGGGGTCCGCGGTGTCCACGACGTTTCGCCACTCGCCGGCTGCGGTCTTCCACGCCATCGCCGAGCTTCGTAACGCCTGGGCCGTCGCCTTCATGCCGTCGGCGACCGGCCCGTCCGGCAGGTCGGATGCCACGTGCAGGAGCGTCCTGCCGGTCAGGATCCGGGCGATGGACATCCAATGCGAGAGCTGCTTGATGTCCGCACCGCTCAGCCGCTGCTCGTCCCGGTCGTGCAGCGCGCCGTACGCGGCCCGCGACAGCCGCTCACTGTCCTCGGCAAGTCGGGCCGGGACGGCGCTCGTGGCGTCCTCCGCCGTGGCCTGCACCGGTACGAGGGGGAGGGCCAGCGGGAAGGCCTCCAGGTGCATGTCGGCGTCGCGCGTCGTCACCCGCGTGAACACCGAGGCCCGCTCCAGTGCTTGCCGGGCCTGTGCCAGGGCCCCGTACGCCACCGGATGGTCGACCCCGCCGGCCAGGGCATGGCAGACCCGGGCCGTGCTCCACGCGACCTCGGAGTAGCGGCGGCTCAGGTAGTCGAACGCGAACTGGTGCCGCAGCAGATACGCGTACGGGGTGAGCGGCGCCCGGTCCGGCCCCAGGTGGCTGCCGATGGTGTCCCGTACCGCGGCGATGGCCACTGCGGCGTCCCGTACCAGGTCCCCGGCGGGGCCGGCGTCGTCCGCCGCCGGAGTCCGCAGGTGGGACCGTGCGGTGCCGAGCGAAGCGCGTGCCTGGCCCAGGAGGTACTCCATGCTCTGCTCCGGCCAGGTCAGAGGCCGCTCGTCCGACGTCGGAACGGGCGTGTACGCGCGCGGCCCCAGCCCCTTGTGCACCTGCTCCAATAAGGAGTCGACCTCGCTGATGCAGGCCACCCGTTCCGCGGGGTCCATCGAGGCGAGCGGGACTTCAGGCACGCGCCGGAGGTGCGCGACCGCGGCGTCGAACAGCTCCCCGAGCGTCGTCACGACCCCTCCCGCACCGCCGCCAGCGCGGCCGCGGCCCCGGACGCAAGCGACGCCGCCTCCGCAAGCACCTGCCCCGCGCCCTCGCCCACGGAGTCCGCGGTGCCGGCCAGCCGAACGAGTGTCTCCTCGACCTGCGCCAGGAGCCGCACGTACGGGTCGAGCCCGTCAACACCGGGGCCGGGCAACGGCACCGGCACTGCACTGCCGGTCGTGGGCAACGGCACCAGATCGCGCGCGGCCGCGCACTTCTGGGAGGCGACAAGCGCCTGAAGCTCGTCGCTCCCCTCCTCGAACGCGACGGCGTCGGCGACCCCGCCGCACAGGTGGAACACCTCCCAGACTGCCGCCAGCGCGACCGCGGTGTCCTCCGATTCCAGCTGGCCGCCCAGGTTCACCAGAACGGACACGGCCCTCACCATCCCTTCCGAAATACCGGCATCCAGCGATCGTCCCACCGACGGTCATGTCGCCGCGCCGGCCTGTGGACGAAACACCCCGTGTGGACAATGCGACCTGACCCTGCATCAGTTCGTGCGGTGCAGGTGTACTGCGAAGCGACCCGAAGCCGACGATCCGCCGGATGGCCGGAGAGCTCGGGGTCCACCCCGAGGCTCTGCGGAACTGGATCGGCCAGGACGAAGCCGGCCACGGCAAACGCGATGGACGGCTGCCACGACGGAGAAGCGGGAGCTGGCCGAGCGCACGCCGACGACGACACCACGGTGCAGATCGGCATCGCCTACGCCGCCCGCTCAAGGAACTCACCGAGAACGGCCCACCAGAGAATCTGGTGGGCCGTCCAGTGCTGCAGGGCTGTCTAGATTTCGATTCGTTCAGCGGGTGGGAGCGAGGTAGGCATTTCGTCTCCGTACCAGGCGTACTCGATAGCGGCTAGGTAGCCCTTTCCTACCCAGATCAGGATCTCACCTTCCCATGGCATGTCCGATCCCTCCGGGGCGCGGACGCCGCCTACTACGTTGAGTGCACCGTCCGCGACTCCGCGAGCAGGAACCGCTTCTGGAGTTGGTTCGATATCGACACTTACTGAGCCTTCGAACCACTGAGCCACAACTCTGCAGTGGTCGATTTGCGCGAGGAGCTCTTTTGATCCTGGGAAATCGCGTGTGAGGATCGATTCCAGGACAGCCTTTTCTTCAGAATTGAAGGGGCGAGGGTTCACGGGAATGACTCCCACATGCACTCCGATTACGGGTTGTATTTGGCCGGGATGAAGGTGGTTCCGAGCCTAGGTATGCCGTTGTGGACGATTCCTCGAATGCGGACGACCTCGCCTGCAATGGTCCGATCGACGACAAATCTACCAGTGGGGGGAATGTCCTTGGCTCCCTTGAGGCTGTCCAGGATGGCGCGGAGGGTGTTCTCGCGGCCGCCGAGCTTCGTGATCATTTCAGCGAAACCGTGCTTCGGTACATCGAAGTGCTTGTAGTTCGCCGGCGTGTCCCACGTCTTCCAGGCAAGTTCGATTGCTTCGTCGCTGGGGCCTCCGCGCATCTTCCAGATGACGTTGGCGAAGTCCATTATCTTGTCGCCCTTGGTGAGCTTGGCGAGCTTGCCCACTGGCAAGGCCACGACGACCATGTAGGCGCACTTGCCGAGAGTGGGGTTGTTCCTGCACTCGAGTAGATCGTTGAGCCCGCTCAGCTCCCATACGGCTTCCTTCATGATGGGGTCGATTACTGGGGGCTCGATGATGAAATCGCCTGGGGCGGTTGCGCAGGGCAGTAGACCTGAGATTTCGCGAGTGGGGTGGGGCACGCAGCGGCGAGGCTTGGGCTGTCGTGCTTCCTCCTGCTTGCGGATTTCCGTGACGCGCTTACGCATTTCAGCTTCTTCTGCCCGGCGCTTTGTTACTACCTCGGCCCAGGCCTTGGAAGCCAGACTCTCCGCTTCCTTGGCGCTCTTTCCGGCGGACAGGGCTGCATTCCGGGCCGAGTCAGCGGAGGCGTTGGCATCTTGCGCGGACAGGCGGGCGTAGCTGGCGGAGAAGGCCGCTTGTGCGGCGGATTCCTCTGCCGCGTCGGCGTCGCGGTCGGCGGCGGCTGCGGCGTTGCGTGCCGTGGTTGCGGACTTGGCGGCCTGGCTGGCGCTGGCTTCGGCCCGGTCGGCGGCCTTGTCGGCGTTCTTGGCGGCGGTGCTCGCTTCGGCGGCGGAGTTCTTGGCTTCGGCGGCTGCCTTGGCCGCGGTGTCCTTGGCGTTGGCTGCCTTGGCTGCTGCTTCGGCGGCGAGCCAGGAGTTCTTGCGGGCGGTGGCGGCTACTCCGGCGGCTTCGGCGACGAGGCGGTCGACCTGTGCGGCGTGGTTGGCGGCGAGCTTGTCCTTGCGGTCGGCCATGTACTGGCCGACGCGGATGAAGTCGTGGAGCAGGTCCGCCGGCCCGGCGAGGGCGATCTTCGCCGCCGCCTTGACTTCGGGGCCGCCGTCGTTGACGAGCTGGGAGGCCCGGACCTGCTCGTCGGCGTTGAGGGCGGAGTAGTAGCCGGTGCCGAGGAAGGTGGCGAGTGCCTTGCCGCTGCCGTCGGCGAGGGCGGCCTTGGAGGCTTCCTTGACGCCGGGGCCGCCGTCGTTGTTGATCTGGGAGACGCGCACGCTGAGGTCGATCTGCGCCGCCGTGTACTGGCCGGTGGTGTAGAAGGCGCTGATCTGTTCCGGGGCGCCGGTCAGGGCCTTCGCAGCGGCTGTGCGGACTGCCTCGTAGGGGCTTTGGGCGCTGAGCTGGGAGACCTTCTCGCGGATCTCGTCCTGGCCAGCCTTCTTCCAGCCGGTGCGCAGGTAGTCGATGACGTCGGCGTCGGTGCCGCCCAGGGCGCGTCCGGCGGCTTCCTGGCTCCAGGGCCCGCGCTCCTTGAGGGCCTGCATGGCCAGCGCACGGCCCTTGGAGGCGAGGGCCTTCAGGTCGGCGCCGGGCTTGGCGGCGTCCGCTGCCAGGGTGGCGGCGGTGGTGTCGAGGGAGCGCGCGGCGACGGCCGCAGCTGCCGACTTCGCCACGGCGTCGTCGCTCTGCGCCTTGGCCGAGCGTGCCCGCTCGATAGCCGCGGCGGTCCGGGTCGCGAGGTCTTCCTTCTCGGCGGCCTGGGCAACGTCCTGTACTGCCCCGGCGGCCTCGGCGGCGGTCGTGGCGGTATCGGCGGCCTTCTTCGCAGCGGCGGCCTGCTTGGCGGATACGGCTGCGGCGTCTGCTGCCTGGCCGGCGTGGTCGGCTGCCTCGAAGGCGGCTTTGGCGGCGGCGTCCGCGTGGTCTGCCGCTGAGTTGGCGGCCCTGCGGGCTTCGGCGGCGGCGTCGGCGGACTTCTGCGCGAGGGCGACGGCGGCGTTGGCGGAGCGGTTGGCCTCGTTGGCGTGGCGGCGGGCCTCGACGGCGGCGGCTCTGGCCTGGCCGGAGTGCACACCGGCTGCATCCGCGTAGTCGTTGGCCTCCTCGGCGGAGTCAGCCGCGGCGTTGGCGTTCGCCCCGGCGCTCAGGGACGCCTGAGCGGCGGCCTTGGCGGCCAGCGAGGCGAGGCCGGCCTGCTCGGCAGCCTTGCCGGAGGTGCGGGCGAGCTTGGCCGCGGCGGTGGCGGTCTTGGCGAAGTCCCGGGCGGCCTGTGCCTTGGAGGCATCCTTCCCGGCGGCGATGGCCGCGTTGTAGGCGTCGTTCGCGGCGTTCGCCGCGGCCGCGGCGGCGCTGGCGGTCTGGGCCGCTGCCAGCGCGGCCACACGTGCAGCCCGGTTGGCGGCGCTGGCGGAGGCGATGGCGTTCTGCGCGGCGGAGGCCGCGGCCCGGGCGGCAGAGGCCGCCTGCTGTGATGTGACCGCGGCCCGCTTGGCGTCGTTCTTGGCGAGCGCGGTCTCCTCGGCTGCCTTCTTCGCGGCCTTCTTGGCCAGTTCGGAAGCGGCGACCGCCTTGGCGGAGGCCTCCTGCGATTCCTTGGTGGCGTTCTCGGCCTGAAGGCCGGCCTGCTTGGCCTGCTCGGTCAGCTGGCCGATGGTGGCGCGTTCCTGGTCCCGGTTGCGGGCGGTGAACTGGCCGACTTCGAGGAACTCGACGACGTCGTCCGCCGTGCCGCGCAGGGCCAGCTTGCCGGCGGCCTTCATGGCCGGCCCGCCGTTGTTGATGAGCTGGGAGATCTTGACCTGGTTGTCGGTCTCCCGCGCGGTGTACTGGCCCTTGGCGAGGAAGGCCGCGACGTCCTGGGGGGTGCCCTTCAGAGCGGCCTTGCCCGCCTCCTTGACTCCGTTGCCCCCGAGGTTGATGACCTGGGACACCTCGACCTGCTGGTCCTCGTACAGAGGAGCCTGCCAGCCGCTCTTGAGGAAGGTGTTCAGGTCCTCGTGCGTGCCCTTGAGGGCAGCCTTGGCGGCCTCGCGGACTGCGGGGCCACCCGCGTTGAAGACGCGGCTGACGTCGACCGAGTCATCGACGTACTCGATGGTCTCAGCCTCGTCGAGGAAGGCGCGGATGTCCGCGTCCGTGCCGAGCAGCGCCTGCTCGGCGGCCGCCTTGATGCCGGCGCCACCCGAGTACCAGTAGTCGAGTACCTGCTCGCGCGCGCTGGGGACAGGTATTCCGTCTTCGTCCGCGTCGGCGGCGTTGGCGGGAGCTGTTCCCAAAGCCCCTGCGACCAGAACGGCAGGCAGCATGAGCGCGCACACGGCGCGCAGGGTGAACGGCCTTGACCGTCGTCTGGGTATCTGAGGGGGCCTGGCGGCCCGGGATGTGATGGATCGCCGATTCATTCCGGCTGTGCCTTCCTTGCATGGGTCCGGCCCACGGGCGGACCCGTCAACATCGCTCCCACCCCTCCCCGTATGTCCGAAACGATCAAAAAAGCCAAACGGTGTGGCTATGTGTGATCTGTCGCGATGTAAACCCTAATGGGCTGAATCCACCGCAACGGCGTTGTGCGGGGGTGGGATTGACGCTTGGTCGGATCGATCTTACATATGCTTTACTCATGTGAAGATCTTGGGTCGGGCTTCGGATGTCGGGCCCTCAGCTCGAAGGAATGTCAAAGTGATGCAATTCACTCGCAAAGCTGCTGTGACCTGCGCAATATTCGCGGCCGCAGGCGTGCTTGGAGCCTCTGCTCTGGCGTCCGCTCAGGACGGATCGGAAGGATCGCAGCCCATCGCAAGTGCGACCATCGCCATGCCGGGTCTCGTGGAGGACTTCGCCTACCCGGGCGCTGCGCAGATTTACAAGGACCGGCAGATCAAGCTGAAGCGCGGCGATGGCCACATCACACTCATCGCCTGCGGCGGCAAGTACGACATCATGGTCAAGTCGCGCACGGGGGATATTGACTACTGCTTCGACGTCAACGCGCCTCAAGGGTACCTTTCCCTCGAACTGCCCAACGCGTTCGGGATGTTCACCGAGGCCTACCCCGTCCAGGCGGTCATCACCTCAGACGGCAGGAAGACCAAGGTCGACGCCTCGGCCAACGACTACAAGCCCTTCGGTGAAGCGGGCGACACCCAGCGGCCTTCCGTGCTCATCGAACTGCGTGTCAACGGCTGAACGACAACAGCCGCAGCGGACCACCGGCCAGACGGCCCAGCAGCCACCCGATGGCTGGCCGCCGTGCCGCCGGCTCCATGCCGCCCAGCAGTTCCGGCAGCCGTACCGCGGAGTCGCTCCGCGCAGGCTCCACAGCCGATGCACCTTCATGACGGGTCGGACTGACCAATCCGACCGGTCCCGCGTTCCTCGCGGCCATCACTCTTTGCCTCATCAGGGGGATATCTCCATCGTGTCCAAGTCCCGTGCGAGCGCTGCAATGACCAGCGCCCTTCTCGCCGTCGGCCTCATGCCGGGTGTACTCGTGAGCCCTCCGGCGTACGCCGTCACCGGCGCCGGCGCAGACACGTCCTATGCCTTCACTGCCCGTCTGGACATCGGCGACGGACAGCGGGCCTGCTCGGCCGCTCTCATCGCCCCGCAGTGGCTCGCCGCCTCGGCCCGCTGCTTCGCCACGGATAACGGCAGCACCGAGGTCGCCGCCGGCAAGCCCAAGTGGAAGACCGTGGCCACGATCGGCCGTACGGATCTGACCTCGGCGAACGGTCAGGTGCGCGAGGTCGTCGAGCTCGTTCCGCGCGGTGACCGGGACATGGTCCTGGCCCGGCTGGCATCGCCCACCACCGGCATCACCCCGATCCCGATCGCCACGACCGCACCGGCCGTCGGCGAGGAGTTCAAGGTGGCCGGGTTCGGCCGTACGAAGACGGAGTGGGCACCGACGAAGCTCCACGCCGCCACCTTCACCCTCGGCGCCGTGGCAGGCAACACCCTCGCCATCAAGGGCAAGTCCGCCAAGGACGCCCTCTGCTCCGGCGACGGCGGCGCGCCGATCGTGCGCGTAAGGAACGGCAAGAGCGAGCTGGCCGGCATCGGCAGCCTCTCGTGGCAGGGCGGATGCTGGGGTACCGACCCGGCCGAGACCCGCAACGACGCGGTCGCGACCCGTCTGGACGACATCTCCACCGGCGACACCCTGACCCCCGGCAGCGTGCTGATGGCCGGGGACACCCTGACCTCCAACGCCGCGCGCCTGACGATGCAGGCCGACGGGAACCTGGTCGTCGTCTCGAACGCCGGCAAGACCCTCTGGTCGGCCAACACAGGCGGCAACCCGGGCGCGACCGCGCGCTTCGACGACAAGGGCAACCTCGCCGTCCTCGACACCGACGGCACCACCGTGCTGTGGCAGACCAGGACCAGCGCAACCGGCGGCAAGGCCGTCCTGCAGAACCGCGGCAACTTCGTCGTCTACAACGCCAAGGGCGAGTCCCAGTGGGCGGCCGGAACCGTCATCCGCCACGATTACAACGGCGACGGCCGCAGCGACATGGCCGCCTGGTACGACTACAGCGACGGCCACGACTCGCTGCAGACCTTCACCGCGGCCGCCGACGGCACCCTCCAGCAGCCGTTCCAGTCCTACTCCTCCGCCGTGGGCAGCTGGGCGGTGGCGAACATGCAGTTCTCCACCGGCGACTACAACGGGGACGGCCGCGGCGACATGGCCGCGCTCTATGGCTACAGCGACGGCACGGTCAAGCTCTACACCGCCCTCGGCAAGCAGGACGGCGGCTTCAACCCGCCGTCGCCGTCCTGGAGCGCCAAGCCCGGCAACTTCACCGCGAAGAACATGACGCTGCACAGCGGCGACTTCAACGGCGACGGCCGCGACGACCTGGCCGCCTGGTACGACTACGACAACGGCGCCGACAAGCTCCTCACCTTCACCGCCACCACCGAAGGCGGCTTCAACGCGCCCTTCTCCTCCTGGTCCAACACCAACAACGACTGGATCAGGGAGAACCTGAAGTTCGTCTCCGGCGACTTCGACGCCGACGGCCGCGACGACCTCGCGGGCCTGTACCGCTATTCCGACGGAAGCATCAAGATGTTCAGCTTCCTGGCCAACCCCACCGGCGGCTTCAACGCCTCCACCGCCTCCTGGACCAGCTCCACCTTCGGCGACTGGAATCGCACCCACGTCAACGCCGGCGACTTCAACGGCGACGGCCGCGACGACGTAGCCGCCTGGTACGACTACAGCGACGGCCACGACGCCATCCACGTCCTGACCAGCCTCTCCACCCCCGACGGTCACTTCAACGCGCCGGTCCAGGCGTACCAGACCGCCAGCGGCAACTTCACGTACGCCGACATGCGCCTGGTCCCCGGCGACTACAACGGTGACGGCCTCGACGACCTCGCCGCCCTCTACGGCTACAACGACGGCAAGGTCAAGATGTTCACCTGGACCACCCGCCCCGACAGCAAGATCAACGGCGCCGTCGCGGGCTGGGCCAGCGCCACCACCACCGGCTGGGACATCAAGCGCAGCACCATCCTCCGCGCAGCCAACTGATCTCCCGCCCTTCGAGACGGCCCGCCGGGTGCGCCGGCGGGCCGACGACGCCACCCTGGTGGTCCCCGCCCCCGACCGTTACGGCCGCTCGCTCACGAGCGCCTGGTGCCACTGGACCACGCGAGGTCAGCGCTGTCCGGACCTGCGTGGGGTATCGCCGAGATACGGGTCAAAGGGGCAATGAGTTGATCTTGAAGCCCTGATGGATGTTCAGCTCTCCGCTTCATCCTCGGCAAGGATGCGGTAGACGGTGGCGACCGAGGGGCGCTTGCCCTGGTTCTTGCCCGAGGTGATGACGAGCTTGCGGGCGATCTCGGGGACGGGCACACCGTTGGCCCGCAGACTGCGGGCGTATGCGGCCATGTCGTCGTCAACGACCTTGGGGCGCCCGCCGTGCCGGCCGCGCTCGCGGGCGGACGCCTGGCCTTCGAGGGACTTCTCCCGAATGTACTCGCGCTCGGACTCCGCCATGCCGGCGAAGAACGCGAACAGAGCGGCGCCGTGCCCGGACGGGTCGTAGACCCCTTGGAGGGGGCCGGTGAGGAGTTCGAGCTGGATGTCGTGGTGGCGCAGGTCCTCGGCGATGGCCAGGAGTTCGGCGGCGCCGCGGCCCAGGCGTTTCATCTCGTGCACGGTGAAGATGACCCGTTGGTGCGGGACGGCCTTCTTGATGGTGCGGGCGAAGTCCATCGCCTTGGTGAACTCCGGTCGGACCTTGATCCGGGTGCTGATCTTCTCGGAGAAGATCGGGTCGCATCCGGCTTCCGCCAGGGCGTCGAGTTGGCTCTGGAGTTCTTGCTGGGCGGTGCTGCACCGGGCGTAGCCCACCCTCGTGGGCTTCGTGGTGGCTTCGGGCGCCGCGGCGTCGATCGCCGGGCCCATCTCCCACGCGCGGCCGGGGCCGCGGTCGGCGGGGGTCTTCACTTCCAGCTCGGCGCGGAGCTGGGGGACGAGCATGAAGCGCGGGGTGTGGTACTTCGGGGCGACTTTGCCGCCGCGGGTGCGGCAGGTGCTTCCGGGGGGCACCTCGCAGGTGGGGCAGTCGAACTGTTCGACGGCGGCGGCCGGTTCGGGGGGCTCTGACATGTCGCAGAACCTATCGCGAGGAGCATTATGCGAAAGCTGTTTTGCGAGAGGTTGCGAGAATGAAGATCAGGGGCAAACCGGACACGGTTCGGCGGGGGTCTCCGGTCTCTCAGAACTACTCATTTGTGAGAGTCGCTGACCTCGCTGCGGCGGTCGTCCGTCGAGTCCACCGATCGGAGGAGGCCCGCGTTCTGTTGCTCCGGCACGGTTGGAGGGGCCACCTGGCCGTGTGCGCACGACGTGGTCGACAGACTTGTGGCACAACTGTCCGGAGGTCCGGGCCGACCGGCGCAGGACCTGGACCGCGCGGCTGCACCGATTACGAGGCACCCCATGATCCCTTTGACTCTGCAGGACGTCTCCCGCTTCGTCGCGGGTGCGCTGTGCGACGCTCCCGATCCGGGGTTGGAGGTTCGCGGTCCTGTGGTGATCGACTCTCGGAAAGTCGAGTCGGGCTCTGTATTCGCGGCGTTGCCCGGCGAGCGCACCGATGGGCACCGGTTCGCACGTTCTGCGGTATCGGCCGGCGCGGTGTGTGTGCTGGCCGAGCGCCGGGTGGGGGTGCCGGCCGTCGTGGTGCCGGACGTGCAGCGGGCGCTGGGGGACCTGGCACGGCACATGCTGGCCCGGCTCCCTGCGGCGAGAGTGATCGCAGTGACCGGCTCCTCCGGAAAGACGAGCACCAAAGATCTCCTGGCGCAGGTGCTGGCCGCCCACGACGTCACGGTGGCCACGCCCTTGTCCTACAACAACGAGATCGGCCTGCCGCTGAGCGTGCTGCAGGCCGACGAGCGAACCCGGTTCCTGGTCCTGGAGATGGGCGCCCGCGGAGTCGGGGAGATCGCCCATCTGGCACAGATCGCCGCGCCGGAGATCGCCGTGGTTACCAATGTCGGCACGGCCCACATCGGAGCCTTCGGCGGCACCGATGCCATCCGCACCGGCAAGGGCGAGCTGGTCGAAGCGCTGCCCGACAGCGGCCTGGCCGTGCTCAACGCCGACGACCAGGCCGTCATGTCCATGCTCCGTCGCACGACGGCACCGGCTGTCACCTACGGATTGGTCCGAGGAGACGTGCAGGCCACAGACGTGCAGACCGACAGGTACGGACGCCCCGCCTTCACACTGCGCCACCGTGGGCAGAAGGCCGCGGTGCGGATGCAGCTTCACGGCGCACACCATGCGATCAACGCCGCCGCAGCAGCGGCAGTCGCCACGTCCGTGGGAATGGACCTGCACGATGTGGCCGGGGCCCTGTCTGCGGCGCGGCGGCTCACGCCGGGGCGGATGGAGGTGCTGGAGCGTACCGATGGCGTCACGGTCGTCAATGATGCGTTCAACGCCAATCCCGACTCGATGCGCGCCTCCCTTACTGCCCTGGGCTTCATGGCGAGGGACCGGCGTGCGGTGGCGGTGCTGGGTGAGATGCGTGAACTGGGTGACCAGTCGCCCCTGCATCACACGGAACTGGGACGCCGCGCCGTCGAAGCCGGCGTCAGGGACGTGGTCGCTGTAGGTGGCACCGATGCGGCGCTGATCAGTGAGGCAGCCGAGCAGGCGGGCGCCAGAGCAGTGTGCGTGCCCGATGGCCGTGCCGCGCTTGTTGTTCTTGCCGATCGGGTCCGGGGCGGTGACGTCGTCCTGTTCAAGGGATCCCATGCCGTGGGACTTGAGAGGGCCGCGCTGCAGTTCACCGCAGCGGACTCGGCCAAGCCGGCCGGGAAGCCTTAGCCTTCGGCCAGCGTGGCGCTAGCAGGGGCCATGATCTGCTGTTCGGTGAGACAGTATTCGCGGACCTGAAAGCCCCACCGTCATGAACCCGGCAGAGCCGATCCGAGATTTTCGAATACAGTGCGGCTCCTTGATTCCCGGCAGGTTCGTCAACCTGGCTGAGGTAAATTCAGACATCCAGATCGATATCCGTTATGCCGGTTTCAGTAATTTCGTCGGAAGCCCGCTGGATGGGTATGCGAGTCCGCTGTGCATCGTGACCTGGGAGACTGCGGACGCGCTGGCCGAAGCGCAGCGGGATCTGTCGGCGCGCGGGTACGGTCTGCGGGTCTATGACGCGTACCGGCCTGCACGGGCGGTGGCGCACATCGCCCGGTGGGCGGCCGATCTGGACGATCAGCAAACCAAGAAGGAATTCTATCCGGACGTCGACAAATCGCGTCTTTTCACTGACGGCTATATTCATGAACGGTCGGGCCACAGCAGGGGGAGCACGGTTGATGTGACCCTGGTTTCGGCATCGGGTGATCCGGTGGATATGGGGACTGGTTTCGACTGCTTCGATCCGCGTTCTCACACGCTGTATCCGCGGATTGGGATCGAGCAGCGGGACAACCGGCTCGTGTTGAAAGGCGCGATGGAGCGGGCGGGTTTTGTGAACCTCGCCGAGGAGTGGTGGCACTACACCTTCCGGCCGGAGCCGTTCCCCGACACGTACTTCGACTTCCCCGTCTCGCCCGTGTCGCTGGGCGTCGCGTCATCCCCCTGATCCTCCGATCGGCCCTGCTGCGGGCACCAGCCGGGCAGGTGGGATGGAGTGCTGCCCCTTTTCCCTTCTGAGCTGTACGAGGAGTCATCCATGGTGCGTGGACTGCTGGCAATGGCTATCGCGGGTGATCTGCCGGGCGGTCGTGCGGCCTGCCGAGGTGGTCTGCCGGCCGTGGATGCGGCAGGTGCCGCGGTGCGCGCTGGGCTGTCTGAGGCCGTGGTGGACCTGGAGGCCGTCGCCCACAACACGCGTGTGCTGGCCGCACACGCCCGGGGTGCGCTGATGGCGGTGGTCAAGGCTGACGGTTTCGGCCACGGTGCCGTGCCGGTGGCGCGTACTGCCCTGGCGCATGGAGCGAGCTGGCTGGGGGTGGCTTCCACGGCGGAGGCGCTGGTCCTGCGTGAGGCGGGGATCACGGCGCCCGTGCTGGCCTGGATGCATGTGCCGGACGAGGACTTCACCGACGCGCTGCGGCAGGGGATCGATCTGTCGGTGGCCTCGGTCGCACACCTGCGGGCGATCGCCGCGTGCGCCGACACGGTGGGCACTGTGGCAGCCGTTCATCTGAAGGTGGACACCGGTCTGCACCGCAACGGGGCCTGCCTGGCCGACTGGCCGCGGCTGGTGGAGGCGGCCGCGGAGCTGGAGCAGCACGGCCTGGTCCGTGTCCGTGGCCTGTGGTCGCACCTGATCCACCCCGACGACCCCGCCCACCCCGCCACCGCCACCCAGGTCCGCGCGTTCGAGACCGCGGCGGACCAGGCCCGGGCCGCGGGACTGCGGCCGGAGCTGCTGCACCTGGCCAACTCGGCCGCCGCCCTGGCGGCCCCGGAAACCCACTACGACATGGTGCGCGCGGGCCTGGCCCTCTACGGGATCGAACCGGTCCGGGGCAGCGAGTTCGGGCTGCGGCCCGCCATGACGTTGCGCGGCCGGACCATCATGAGCCGCACGGTCGAAGCGGACGAGGGCGTCTGTTACGGGCACGACCACACCACCACAGCGCCGACCGCACTGGCCTTGGTGCCGCTCGGCTACGCCGACGGCCTGCCCCGCACCGCATCCGGCAAGGCCGAGATCCAGGTCGGCGGAGCGCGTAGGCAGGTGGTGGGACGGATCGCAATGGACCAGTGCGTGGTCGACACCGGAACGGAGCAGATGGCCATGGGCGAGGAAGCGGTCGTGTTCGGCCCCGGGGCCGGCGGTGAACCGACTGCCGTGGACTGGGCTGTGTGGGCCGGAACCACTGCGCACGAGATCCTCACCGGAGTCGGTCCTCGTGTCCCCCGCCGCTACCTGCCGGCGCAACCTGCCTCGGCAGCCCGCGTGGATCCGCGGCTGCGGGTCGCCGTCCTGTTCGGCGGTCCCGGCGGCGAACACGACGTCTCCTGCGCCTCCGCCGCGGGAATCGTCAGCCACCTGGACCGAACCCGCTACGCAGTGCAGCCGATACGCATCACCACCGACAGAGCATGGATTCCCGGCCCGGAGGACCTCCCCGCTGGCAGCTACCTCCCACACGACCTCGCCGACCTCACTCCGGCCGGCTCGGCGAGCGCCTGGGACAGCCTGCAGCAGGTGATGCCGGTACTGGCTGCCGCGGACGTCGTGCTGCCGGCGCTGCACGGTCCGTTCGGTGAGGACGGCACCGTCCAGGCGCTCCTGGAGACCGTTGGCGTGCCGTACGTCGGCAACGGGGTGGCGGCGAGTGCGATCGGCATGGACAAGGACACCACGAAGCGCATCCTGTCTGGCGGCGGCCTGCCCGTCGCCGACTGGACCCTGCTGCGGACCAATGACGATGAGCTCCCGGATCGGGAACGGCAGCGGCTGGGGCTGCCGGTGTTCGTCAAGCCCTCCCGGGCCGGCTCCAGCATCGGCGTCACCCGCGTCGAGGACTGGAACGGTCTCAAGGCGGCCCTCGCCGAGGCCTACATGTGGGACGGCAAGGTGCTGGTGGAGGAAGCGGTGCACGGCCGCGAGGTCGATGTCGCCGTTCTGGAGCACCCCGACGGCCGACTGGAGGCCGGTCCTCCGTTGGAGATCGAGGTGTGCGGCGGGCAGTCGTTCTTCGACTACCAGGCCAAGTACCAGGACAAGGCCACCCGCTTCACCATCCCCGCTTGTCTGGCCCCCGCCATGACCGCCGAACTGCAGCGGCTGGCGGTGGAGGTCTTCGAAACGCTGGGCTGCTCCGGTCTCATCCGCGTCGACTTCTTCCTCCGCAACGGCACCGAACCCGTGATCAACGAGGTCAACACCTTCCCCGGCTTCACCGCCGCCTCCCAGTACCCGCAGATCTGGGCCGCCGCCGGCCTCCCCTACCCCCGCCTCCTCGACACCCTCATCCAAACAGCGCTCAACCAGGCAGACAGCCCACAGACACAGACGCTGCCCAACACGCCGTCAAGCGTGACCCCCTGAGCGAAGAACCGTCTACGCGCCCATGAGTACCCACCCTCCACTCAGACCTGCACCGCGGAGCCCGCATGCCCCGTGACACCCCTAGGCCCCTGCACTACGCCCATCAAACAGCACGGCGTCAACGGCTCTTGGCTGTCCTGCCGGCCCTCACCGCGGTGCTGTGCACCGCGGCCCTCGCACTCTCCCTGGTGGCGTTCGGCCGTCCCGCATCCGCGTCCGCGTCCGAAGTGGTGCGCGCTTTACCGGGCACCCCGCCGAGCTCTGCCTGGCCCGCAGCCGGTCAGGCGGCACTTGCCGTTGACGGTGGGGGCCAGTACACCTCCTCCCCCGGCCAGGACCCGGTGCCGACGGCCAGCACGGCCAAGCTCATGACCGCCTACGTGTTCCTGTCCCGCTACCCCCTGGCGCCCGGGCAGGCCGGGCGCTCGTTCACCGTCTCCGCCGACGAAGCGGCCCGCTACCCCGCCCGTCTGGCCCGGTCGGAGTCGGTGGTCCCGCTCCGGCCAGGGCAACGTATGAGCGAACGTGAGGCACTTCAGGCGCTGCTGGCGGCCTCGGCGAACAACGTCGCCGACGAGCTCGCGCGCTGGTACGGATCCGACCCCGTCGCCTTCGTCGCCGAGATGAACCGCACCGCACACCGGCTCGGCATGGACGCAACTCACTACACCGACCCCAGCGGCCTGCACACCACCAGCATCACCACGGCAGCGGACCAGGTCCGGCTCCTCCGGGCGGCTCTGCGCCTACCGGACTTCGCCACCCTCGCCAGCTCCTCCTACACCGACATCAACGGGCACCACCACACCAACACCAACCCCCTGCTGGGCCGCGACGGGGTCTTCGCGGGCAAGACCGGCACCACCCGGGCCGCAGGGCACAACCTCGTCTTCGCCGCCCGCCGCGAGACCACCGCCGGCCCTCGGATCATCGTCGGCGCCGTGCTCCACCAGCCCGACACCGCCACCCTGAAGACGGCCGTCCAGCACCTGATCACCAATTCCCTCGTCACCGCTCCCGTCGTCCGCAAAGGCGAAGTACTCGCCTGGGCACACGATGACTGGGGCCGCAGCACCGCCCTGCACGCCGCGCGCGACCTGCTCGTCACCGCACCACCCGGCTCCAGCGCAACCCTGGCCATCGAGCCCACCACCGCCCTGACCAGCAGCGCCCCCGCAGGAACCACAGCGGCGCGAGCCGTCGTCACAGACATCCAGCCGACCGACAACAGCCGCACCAGGAACGCATCCGGCGCACCAGCGACAGACGAAGACCACCACCCGGATGAACGCGCAAGCATCACCCTCCAGACTCAGACACCGCTGCCCCGCACCCCACCCCTGATGTGGCTTCCCCTGCGCCCCCTGGCCTGGCTGACCGAGGCGGTCACCCCATGACCCGCGCCAATTCCGGAATCCGCAGCCCCCGGCCGCGGACGGCTCTCCCCGCCCTCCGCCCCAGACCGCTTATGGCCACTGGAAGCAGTCAAACTCTTCGAGGCCCTCAATGAACCGCCACCCGGCGCCTGTCGGCGAAGCCCCGCTCTCAGCAGTTACGTCCCCCGTCCGGGCGAAGCAGCTACGGCGGTTGCACGAGCTCGATGCTCTGCGCATAGCCGCGGCAGTAGCGGTGATGATCTACCACTACACCTTCTCCGGACCGGCCGGAGGGCTGACCAGCCTGTCATTTCCGGGGCTCAGCCAAGTCACCCGGTACGGGTACCTCGGCGTCGACGCCTTCTTCATGATCAGCGGATTCGTGGTCCTGCTCAGCGCGTGGAACCGCACCCCCAGCCAATTCCTGGCCTCCCGCGCGGTACGCCTCTACCCGGCCTACTGGGCCGCGGTCACCCTCACAGCCGTCGTGTGCCTGGCCCTCGGGACAGGGCGGTTCTCCGTTTCCGGCACCCAGTACCTGGCGAACCTGACCATGTTCAACGCGCCGCTGGGTGTGGCGAACATCGACGTCGTGTACTGGACGCTGTGGGCGGAGCTGCGGTTCTACCTCGTCGTCCTCGCACTCGTCCTCATCGGCCTCACCCGGCGGCGCGTCACCGCGGCCTTGTGGGCCTGGCTGGGAGCGGCGGTCCTCATCGAGACAGGGCTCCTGCCCACCACGGCCAGCCGGGTGCTGGACGTGTTGGTGCAGGCGCAGTGGGCGCACTACTTCATCGCCGGAATGGCGCTGTGCCTCCTGCACAAGTACGGCCCCAACCGCTCCGTCCTCGCGCTCGTCCTGGCCGCCTTCGGCAACGCCCTCTACCAGGGCCTCGCCTTCGCCCGCATGGTCGGGGCGCGTTACAGCGAAGCGTTCAGCCCCGCTGTCGTCGCCGCCGTCATCACCGTAATCTTCCTGGTCATGGTCAGCATCGCCCTGGGATGGACCCACCGCCTGGGCCGGCCCTGGTTCGCCAAGATCGGCGCCCTGACCTACCCGCTGTACCTGCTCCACGCCTACATCGGGTTCATCCTCTTCAACCAGCTCCACACCAAGGTCGACCCGTACATTCTCCTTGCAGCAGTGAGCATCACCATGATCGCCAGCGCCTACGCACTGCACCGATGGATCGAAGAACCGGTGGCGCGGGTACTTCGTAGGCTCCTGCAGAGCAGGGCCGGCCCCCGGACAGCGGCCACGGGCCGAAGTACCTGACTCAAGCGCACTCGACAGGCATCCACCGGCGGCGCTCCATGAACGCCTCGGCTTGGCGTACTACTTCCTTCAGCCGGGGCTACAGGTACACGCGCGTCCTGCTGACCGCCGTCCGGCGACGGAGCCTTCCATCCGGCCCGCTCCGGCAAGCCGTTCATTCCTCCGCGCCATCCTCGTCGGCATCGAGCCCGGCCGCCTCGGGGTCACGGAGCGGCCTCAGACTGCCGCCCGCCGGGAGAGCACGTTGCCCAAGCGACCCGTCCAGCAGGCGTAGCCCCCAGACCGAGGGGTCAGGCGGCCGCGGTGAAGCCGGCGGCGGCCAGATCCTGGTCGCGTAGCAGAGCGAAGTCGACGTCCAGCTTGGGGTCGTACGCCTCCGGCTGGATGCCGAGTTCGTGGGTGGAGTACTCGCCGAACCGGTTGATGTGCTCGGTCAGGTAGGGGGAGATGTGGGCCAGGTCCTCCGGCTCGATGGTCCAGCTCTCTTCCAGTAGCTGCCGCACGATCTCGGCGATGTCCAGGGCGTTGTGGAAGATCACCGCGTTCGTGAGCAGCGCGTTGAACTTCATCGCCTTCTCCTGCTCGACCGGGTCGTTGTCCGCGATGACGCCGCGGTTGCCGAAGCCGATCCACTGCGAGAAGCCGTTGAACGCCTCGGCCTTGTTCGTCGCCGCGGTGACCCGCCGGCGAAGCGCCGGATCGGAGAGGTAGCGCAGCAGCTGGACGGTGCGGATCACGCGGCCGACCTCGCGGAAGGCGGCGTAGGTGGCGTTCTTCTTGGAGCCCGAGCGCAGCCGCTTGAGCAGCGTGGACGAGGAGATCGCCCCCTCCCGTACGGAGAGGGCGACCTTCATCAGGTGGCGGAACTGGGACTCGATCAGGTCCCAGTCGATGACGTTCTTCCCCACCTCGCCGAACAGCGCGTCGATGTGCACGTACTCGGTGGTCTTGCCGGGCCGGTAGAAGGCCAGGCCCTTCCAGTTCCTGATCCTGGGCATGAGATCGAAGCCCAGCAGGTGCGCGAGCGCGAACACCGGCTGGGACTGGCCCTGGGTGTCCGCGTGCACGGTGGTCGGCTTCACCTCGGAGGAGTTCTTCAGCAGGCCCTCGATGATGTACACGGCCTCCCACACCCCGCACGGGATGAAGTGGGTGAACAGCGCGACATAGGTGTCGGAGATGTGGTGGTAGGCGATCCCGCCCGGCTTGCCGTACCGGACGGAGGTCTCGGCGAGCAGGTTGTCGAGGTAGGTGTCCATGTGGGTGCCGTCGGCCGCCACGGTGGTGCCGTCGCCCCACGCCTGGGAGATGTCCAGGCGGGCGTGTGCGTTGACCAGGTCGGCGATCGCCTCGTTCAGCAGCACGATGGAGAAGTGCCGGTTCGCCGTGTACGCCAGCTCGTGGCCGGAGACGCCGGGGATGTGCCGGGCGGCTTCGTACGGGCCCATGTTGGTGCCCTTGACGAAGGTGGTGAGCACGTAGCGGCCGAAGGGATCGTCTAGTTTCGGCTCGTTGCCGGACGCCGGGCCGAAGCGTTGCCACCAGTCAACCCAGTACGCGGTCCTCGCCACGATCCCCATGAGGGAGCGCTCCGGCATCCGGGCCTTGATCTCCTGCTCCAGGCGCCTCGCCGAGGGCCGCTGCCCTTCCGAGCGGTGCGGCTTCAGCGACGGGATGCCGGTCTCGGGGTCAATGACCAAGCCCTCGTTGTCCGGGTACCCGGCGTCAGCTGCCGCTGCGGCCGCGGTCAGCTTGTCCTCCAGCTGCCGGCGGAAGGAGACCGCGTCGAACACGGCGGTCTCGCCCTCCTCGCACAGGCCCACCTCGACCAGGTAGGTGCCTAGCTTCTCCTGCACGACCTCCCAGTCCAGCAGCTGCTTGGACCAGTCCGCGTACTCCTCCGAGCCGACCACCGCGACGTCGCCGGTGCGCAGCTCCTCGGCGAGCGCGGTGAAGACCATCGCCTCGAAGTGCTTGCGCACGAACTGCCCCGTACGGGTCTTGTCGACCACGGCCTTGCGCCAGTTCTGCGTGGCGAAGGAGATGTCCACCTCCTTGCCCTCCTCGTCGAAGGCCGTGATGTACTCGCCGCGGGCGGCCTGGTGCCGCATCGCGTGCGCGAGCGCGTCCAAGACCCGCCGGTCCTCGGACGTCTCGGTGAACTCCAGCTTCTCGGCCAGGTCGAACATCACCGCGCGGTCCCGGCCGATCTGCCCGTACAGCAGCACCTCCCAGAAGTTGCCATGGTGGGCGGAGACCTTCTCGATCTGCTCGTACTGCTGGTCGAACCCACCGAGATCCTCGACCGCCTTGGTGACGGCGCCGAGCCCACCGGCCTGCACCAGCAGGGCCTTGGCCATCGCCAGGACCGCCGGGGAGACCTTGCCGCCCAGCCGCTGGGCGACCTCGTCCACCGGCGCCTCGTCATCCAGGCCCTCCAGAGCCTCACGGACTTCGGCGGTCATGGCCGCGGCCTTCTGGACCGCCTGGTGGGCGGGGCCGCCGTTGTCGATGTTCTTGAGCACCGTGCGGTAGTTCCCGATCAGAGCCTCGACGATCTCCCGCTCGGCGAGCCGGATCGCCTCCAGCTCCTCCTTGGCCCTCTTGATCTTCGCGGCCACGCGCTTGGTGAACATCGTCGCCAGGTCGTCGCGGACCCGCATCCGCGCCTTGTGAGCCAGGCACGCGATCAGAGCGATCTGCTTGGTGGGGGCGTAGTCCCGCAGTTCCGAGGCGTCCGCCGCGTCCGCCTCCCCGGCAAAGTCGGTGATCTTCCCCGTGGCCACCGACTCCATCCACACCGACGTGTCGCCGAGCTCATCCAGCCAGTCCAGGCGCTTGGCCAGGTTCTTGAAGTGCGACCAGGTCGGCCCCTTGGCGGGCTTCTTCAACCGGTTGAACAGCGTCGTGCCGTCCGAGTCGCGTTCCTCCAACAGCCGCAGCAGCCCGGCCCGCTGAACAGGGCTCATGCGGTCGTGGATGCCCTCGCGGATCGAGGCGTTCACCTCGGTGCGGATCTTCGAGGCCATCTTGTCGAAGGTGGAGAACCCGGGCAGTTCCAGCCCGGCCTCCACGACCCTCTCCAGCGCGATGTTGATGAGATCCGCCGGCCGGTTCTTCGCGGCGGCCTCCTTGCGGATCGACCGCTCGGCGATCCGCCGGGCCTCGCCCTGGTCGTACTGCACGCCGACCTTCTTGCGGACCAGTCCCCGGTGGTGCTTGACCGTGCGCCCCGACCGGTACAGCGGCAGTGTGCCCTCCGGCAGCTCCACCTGGCGCCGCACGAACTCCACCACCTGCTCCGGCACATCCTCCAGTGCGGGGAAGCAGCCCATGCGCTGGTACGACTTCAGCATCAACAGCAGGGCCAGCAGATGCTCGTCACCATCCGTCGCATCAGCCGCCCACTGAAGCTCATCACGAGTCGGCGAGAAGAACAGATGCAGCTCATGCGCGGTGATCAGCCGCTTGAACCGCGGGTACGCGGTCCGCTCGATTGAGGTCACAATCCCGCCCCCGGCCCAGACGACAACATCACGACCAACGACACCGAGCCGAACGGGTGACGGGATCGAGGCGCTCAGGGCTTCAAGATCAACTCATTGCCCCTTTGACCCATATCTCGGCGATACCCCTGCGTTGGCCGCCGCTTTCCTGATCGCACCGGACCCTTGCTCGCGTTTCAAAATATGGGGAGGCGGGGCCGGTCATTCTCCTCGTGGCCGCCACGCGGCGGCCTGGCGTGCGGAGCTGTTCGATCCCCAGATCCAGGCGACGAGCGCAATGGCGGCCACGGCGAGCGCGCAGCCGGCCAGCAGGTCGTCGGTGATGTACGAGGCGCCGCCGGCGGTCTTGGGGAAGGCCAGCCAGACGCCGATCGTGCATCCGGCGAGCCCGGCCAGGGAGAGGGGGACGAGGATCGTGAAGGCGGCGGTGGACCAGTAGACGCGATGGTTGCCCGCCAAGCCGGTCAGTGGGGCGAGGGCGCGACCGTGCCGCAGGAACTCGGCCAGCGCGCTGAGGGCGGCGGCCGCTCCCAGGACGGAGATGCCGCAGCGGCCGAAGAGGGTGATCCAGCGGCCCTGGAGCCGGTTCACGGAGGCCGCGGTGAGCCATTCCCCGCCGATGGTGTCGACGTCGGCACCCAGGGGGAAGACCTGGTAGGCCAGTTGCCTGGTGCCTCTGACCGAGAGGTCCACGCCGCTTCGGGAGACCAGCACGGTCTGGGTGAGGCCGCCCTCCGCTGCCTGCTTGTTCGCGGGCTCGGCCCGTTCGACGACCAGGGTGCCATCAGGTCCGCCGTACCAGCCCAGCAGCTCGCGCAGTCGGAGATCGTGCGGCGCACCGTCCAGGGCGGTCGGCGAGGCAGGGCAGTCGAGTCCTACGACCTGCAGCGCGGGACAGTGGCCCCGCACGGTGACGGACTCGTCCTCGGGAGAGACGCTGAGCGCGATCACCTCCACGTCCCCGGGCAGCGCGCGGGTGAACGCGGCCAGCTGCTCCGTGGTCGCCCCGCGAGGCCGGAGGACGAGCGCACTCTCGCCAACGCGCTGCACCGTGGCCTGCGCCGCGCGGGCGGCATCCCCGAACTGGCCCTGCCAGGCCACCACCTGCAGGAGCAGCCCCAGAGCGACCACGACGCCCGCGGTCATGCGGGCGACCGGTCCCGGGTGGGTGGCAGCCCTGCGCCCCGCGATCAGCAGCCCCGGCTTGCCCCACCGGTGACCGGCCCGGCCGAGTGCCCGGCCGAGTGTGGCGGTGAGCACGGCGATGGCCGCGGGGAGCGTGGCCAGGGTGCCGGCCACACCGGCCCAGTTCGTCATGACGTACGCGTTGGTACCCGGCTCGAAGAGGTCGGGCCCCCGGACGGCGACCAGCAGCAGCACCGGGCAGGCCACCGCCCACCGCACGGGCGACCTGCGCGCGGCGCGCGGCCGGTTGCCGGAGGAACGGCGGCTGCGGCCGAACCGGTCCGTCACCACCACCACGGCCAGGACCACCAGAAGAGCGGCGAGTACCGCAAGGACGAGCGCCCACCACCGGCCGGCCAGGTCCCCGGCCACGACCACATGCCCTGTCCAAAACAGCCGCAGGTCGACGGAACAGGCCAGGGCGACGGCCCCCAGCGCCACGGCACCGCCGACGGCAACGGGCGTCAGCGCCTCACCTGTCACGATGAGAGCGCGATGGCGGGTGGTGCCGCCAAGCACCTCGACCAGTGCCGTTCGACGGTCCCGCTGATGGGCCCCGGAGCGCGCGGCCACCGCGAGGAGCACGAAGGCCGGGAGCAGGAGCAGCAGGAGCGGCATGACCTGGAAGTGCCACTGCTGCTTCGCGTATTCCGTCTGCCCCGTGAAGTAGTAGACGGGGCCCTCCTCGGGGCCGTACCCGACGATGGGCCTGGCATCCTGCCCACTCGGTATCCGCAGGGGCCTGACGTAGGCGAGAAGCTCGTCGGGGGACTGGAGCCCCTGTGCCGAGATGGTCCCGACGTCCCGCCCGTACCGCGTACGGATGCCCTCCGCCTCCCCGCGCTCCCGCAGCGCCGGAGAGAGAACCGCCTCACCGGGCCCGGGCCAGGCCCTCACCCCGGGAGGCAGCGGTGCGTCGTCCGTGAGGGGCACGATGAACTGGACCGTGAAAGGGCCACTGACGCGCAGTGCGTCGTTGGCCACCGCCCACAGCGCCCGCGCCGGCCGCTCCTTCGCCTCCTCTTGAAACACCGGCGCACGGCTGAAACCACGCGCCTCCTGACCCTCGTACGTCGCATCGACGGCGACCAGCGACGCCAAGCCCAGGGCCACCGCGACGGTCGCAACCAGCAGCGCGACGAACCGGATGCGGCCCGCCTCGGCCCGCCGCCCCGCCTGACGGCCCGTCCGCACCAACTGCCGACCCAGGCCCCACCCGCTCATCGACGGGTCCCAGTCGTATCGCCTACCTGCCTCAGAACCCGTCGGCCAGCGCCAGCACCCGGTCCGCACGCCCCGCCACGGCCGGATCATGAGTGACCACCAGCAGGCCGCAGCCGTGCCGCGCAGGCATGCCGAAGAGCACGTCCGCGACCCTCTCCCGGGTCTCGGAGTCCAGAGCTCCGGTCGGCTCGTCCGCCAACAGCAGAGCCGGCGAATTGATCAGCGCCCGGGCGACCGCCGTCCGCTGCCGCTCACCACCCGACAACTCCTCACTGGTCTCCGCCTCCGGCACACCCAGCTCGCCGAGCAACTCACCGGCCCTCGCATACGCCTCCTTCCTTCCCACACCGGCCAGCAGCGCCGCGAGAGCCACGTTGTCGAGAGGGGAGAGTTCGGGCAGCAGCTCCCCGAACTGGAACACCATGCCGATCCTGCTGCTGCGGTGGCGCGCCAGCGCCTTGCCGCGCAGGCGGAGTACGTCGGCCTCGGCGACGCACACGGCACCGCCGCCCTGCGGCTGCACAAGGCCCATCACGCAGGACAGCAGCGTGCTCTTTCCCGAGCCGCTCGGGCCCGTGATCGCAACGGACTCACCGGCCCGCAGATCAAGTTCCAGCGACCTGAACAGCACCCGGCCCGCAATGGTGTGCTCCAGGCCTTCGATTCTCAGCACCGACTCGGTCACGGCGCTCACCCCCCACATCCGGGCATCACTCGTCCCGGTTCAGCGATCTCACCCCGGCATGGCGCAGGGGCGGCACGCAGAGCGCGCCGCCCCTGTCAGAAGTCAATCACTCACCCGGTTCAGCCGATCAACGGTAGGACCACGCGGAGCACTCATCGGGCTGGAAGTTGATGGCCACACAGGCCTTCAGCGCCCGGACGTAGTTGGTCGAGTCGAACGGACCGTAGACGATGGTGCCGTAGCCGCTGGAGTTGCGCAGCTCGTGGTCGTCCGTGTACCGGCGGTGGTACTCGGAGTAGACCTCCCGGCTGTCCGCCTTGGCGTCCTTGACCGCCACCTGGCCGTTGGTACCGCGGCTCCAGGCTTCGGACCCGTTCCTGTAGGCGTACATGTCCCCCGCGAAGGCCGGCGAAGCGCCGACCAGAGCAGCACCGATGATCGTCAGTGCAGCGATCTTCTTGCCACGAGTCGTGCTCATGGAAATCCCTCCCCTGTTCGTACGGCCCCAGCGGGCCGCACGCCTAGGGCGTGTTGTGAAAGTGCTGGTCACAGCCATTCGTTGATGGCTGCGACCAGCACTGTCGCTTCGAAACGGACAGCGAGTTTGTCGTACCGAGTGGCGACGGCACGGTGGCGCTTGAGGCGGTTGATCCCGCACTCGACCGCGTGCCGCTGCTTGTAGTCGTCCTTGTCGAACTTCGGCGGGCGGCCGCCGTGCGATCCGCGCTTGAGGCGGTTGCGGACCCGGTCCGCCGGGATCGGGATGGTGGCCTTGATTCGGCGTCTGCGCAGGTAGGAACGGTTGCTGCGGGAGTCGTAGGCCTTGTCGGCCCGGACCCGGTCTGGCCGCTTTCGTGGCCTGCCCAGGCCGATCCGGGGCACCCGGATCGCTTCCAGAACCGGCTCAAACTGGGGAGAATCACCCCGTTGCCCGGCCGTGATCACTACTGAATGCGGCTTCTGCCCCTGCTCGACAGCGAGGTGGAGTTTGCTGGTCAGCCCGCTGCGGGAGCGTCCGAGGCCGTGGTCGGCCGGCTCGACGAAGACGCCGCCGGGTTCCTCGCCCGCTGGCAGGCATCCGAGCCGGACCCGCTCCACGAGCCCGACGCCGACCGCACCGGGGCGGGGGAGTAGTGCTCATGTCCACGCGCTCCCGCCACTGCCCGTACGAGATCGGCGACACCATCACCGGCACCACCTACGTCACGCCCGACGACCGTCGTCGCGGCATCCGGCCGGGGCCGTTCACCGGTCGCGTGGTGCAGGTCGGATCCGGCTGGGACGGCGTGGACTCCGACGCGGCCTACCTGTGGGCCCGCCTCCCCAGCGCCCGCGAGGTACAGGCATTGATACAGGACTGCGTGCGGTTACCACGATGAGCAGGCCCCGCAAGGCACGCCCGGACCATGCGCCACGCCATTCCGAGGCCGAGGCTCCGCGGCCTGACCACCAGGGGCTTGCCGCTCGGGCTCAGTCCGCCCCGGCTCGACGGTCCGGACCTTTCGACCTGGTGTTCTGCCACGTGGTTCTACGATGCGGAGGTGACGGAGATGCTGCCCCCCGCGGTCGACCTCTTTGATGTTGAACGGCTCCTGCTCACCGAAGGTGAGGAGCCTGTGCTGTCACCCTCAGACGCGGCGGCCAGAGATCGGGTGTGGAGCAAGGCGGTTCAGGCGAACCCGGCTCTCTTCGATGGTCCTGCGGTGGCCTGCGCGGAATTGCAGTACAGGGAGCCGGGCGTCGTGCGTCTGTCCTGGGTGCGGGTCACCTACCGCCACTACGCCCTCCGCCGTGTGCCCGGTGCCACAGCACTGCCATCGCTGTTTGTGAACGTGGTTCAGCCCACGGTTGACGGTCGATTGCTGGTGGCCAGGATGTCGTCCTCCACGGCGGCTCCTGGCCGTTGGCAGCTGCCGGGTGGGTCGGTGGAGCCTCCGCAGACTGGTGAAGGGTTGGAGGAGTCAGATTTGGCGGTCCAGGCTGCTCGGGAGCTGGCCGAGGAATTGGGGCTCGATGCCGGCGCGAAGGCGCTGAGGCTCTCGGTCGTTACCCGAGGCGAGAACGGCAGCGTCGGCCTGACCTACCTGGCTCCGCCCCTTGCGGAGCCAGCCGTACGCGCCGCGTTCAGCGCCGCTGCGGCGGCCGAGCGCGCTCAGGGACGTGAGCCCGAGCTCGCCGACATCGCCCTCGTCCGCTCATCCCAGGAGCTGGCCAACCTGCCAGGTCCGCACGCGGACTATCTGGAGCCGATCATCCGGCGCTTCGCTGACGGGCCCTGAAGGCTGCCGGCCGGGTTCAGATACCGGCGAGAAGCTCGCGGCCGCGTTCGTCGAGCTCCGCCACGCACCGCAGACCGCGGGCCCGGAACCGTGCGAGGTCGCCGCGCATCCTGGAGACGGCCTTGCGGGTCCGTACGGAGCGGACGCCGTCCATGTGGTCGATGGCCTGGTGCCAGGTGGCGCAGGCCTGCTCGATGCTGCCGCGCTTGAGGTGCATCTCGGCGCCCGCGACGAGGTCCAGGGCGACGATCCGCGCGTAGGTGGAGGACGGGCGCGCTGTGGCGGCTAGCGCGTACTGTTCGGCGGCGGCGCGGTGGTCGCCGATGGTCTCGTGGACCTTGGCGGTGCGGGAGTACACGGATGCGGCCGGCGGCCCCCAGGCCAGCGCCCAGAACGGCACCTCGTCCCCGGGGGCGCCGGTCAGGAGGGTGCGGGCGTGGTCGGCGGCGGCCAGGGCCGCGCGGTGTTTGCCGCTCTTGGCGAGGGTGTGGGCGTGGACGACGCGGAAGAGGGCTTCGGTCTGGGCGTCGACGTGGTCCTTGGCGCGGTTCAGGCCGGTCTCCGCCAGGCCCAGGCAGTGCTCGGGGCGGTGGAGTTTGAGGCCCTGCATGGCCATGGTGCGCATCACGAAGCCGTCGTGCCCACGAAGACCGGATTCGGTGGCCAGGGCGTAGGACTGGAGGTAGTAGCGCTGGGCGAGGCCTTGCTGGCCGGCGTCGTAGGACTTCCAGCCGAGTAGGTGCACGCCGCGGCTGGCGGCGGAGAGCATGTGCTGGCGGACCTCGTCGGTGCGGAATCGGGCCCGGCACAGCGGGGCGACGTCGTCGCGGAGGTAGGTGACGAGCGCGCTGCGGCCGTGCTGTCCGCCGTGGCGTTCGTCCATTTCGGAGAATGCGGTGATCATGTCGCGGACGGCGGCGACCTCGGCCATGCCGACGGTGTGGCCGGTGCGGGCCGCGGCGGTGCGGGCGGCGATGTCCTGGACGTGGGTCAGGGGTAGGGCGGCGGCGGCCACGGAGTAGGCGGATGCCGTCAGGAAGCGGCGGCGGTCCAACTCGTACCTCCACATGGGCAGAAGGGCGTCCAGGGGGTCGTTCCCGAGGGACAGTCCGATGGTGTCACTTTCGGCCTCGGCTGGGGAGGGCAGTCCGAGGTCGGCGGGGGTCAGCAGACGGCCCAGACGTCGGGAGAGGGCGACCGCGAGGAAGCGGGGGGTGTCCCCGCGGGGTGCGGAGCCGCCGATCCAGTGCTCGATGTTCGACTTGTTGGTGCGTAAGCGGATACCGCACTCGGCTGCGACGGCGCAGACGGCCTTGGCCAGCGCCTCGTAGGTGAGGCCGCATTCCGCGACGAGGGCTCTGAGCTGGTCGTTCGGCGTGCGCGTGGTCATGGCACCTGCCTGGGATATACGCGATATACCGCTTGGCCTGCCCGCCACCGTACCGCTGCGCGGCGCCCGGCGGTTGACTCTTCATCAGGCCCGAGCCCGGCGGCCGGCAGCCAAATCAGCGCCGCCCCGGATCTGCTCCCGTGCCCACGTCTGCGAGCCCTACGGATGCCCCATGCCCTGGGAGGGATCTTCATGGATGAGCCGGATGACCGCTGGATCGCCGCCACCGCGTCGGCGCTGCTGGCTGCGGAACACGAGAAGGTACCGGCCGAGCCGCTGACCCGGCACCGTCCCGGCCTGCCGCTGGAGACCGCCTACCGCATCCAGGCGGCCACCGTGGCCCGGCACGTGGCCACCGGTGCCCGCGTCGTCGGGTACAAGGCCGGCGCCACCTCGAAGGCCATTCAGGAGCAGGCGGGCGTCGACGAGCCGGACTCCGGTGTCCTCCTGGACGACATGGTGCTGCCCACCGGCAGCACCGTGCACCGCTCCGCGCTGATGCAGCCGCGGGTGGAGGCGGAACTGGCCTTCCGGCTCAGCAGCGACCTGTACGGGCCCGGCGTCGCACTGGAAGAGGCGCGGGCGGCGGTGAAGGAGGTGTTCCTCGCCCTGGAGGTGATCGACACCCGGTTCACCGGCTGGCAGATCACCATCGCGGACAGCATCGCCGACAACGCTTCCTGCGCCCGGGTGGTCACCGGCCCCATGGTGCCCATCGACGCGGACCTGGACCTGGCGGCCGAGCCGCTCGTCGTCAGCGTCAACGGCACCGCCGTCGCCACGGGCGAGGGCCGGGCGGTCTTGGGCGACCCGCTGCTTGTCCTGGTCTGGCTCGCCAGGCGGCTGCACCGCTTCGGCGAAGGCCTGCGGGCCGGTCAGCTGGTCCTGGCAGGCGCCGTACACGCGAGCCTTCCGCTGGAAGCCGGGACCACGGTCCGCGCCCAGTCGCTGCACCTGCCGCCGGTCGAACTGCGCGTCCGGTAACCGGACCAGCGCCGCTTCCCTGCGCACTCACTCTTCCGTTGAACGAAGGAGCGGCCGATGGCTGCTGAAGAACGAAAGCGCGTCGCCGTACTCGGCGCGGGTCTGATCGGGGTCGACCTCGCAGGCAAGATCACTCGGTCGTCGAAGCTGGAACTGGCTCTGGTGGCAGGCCGCCGCGACAGTCTGGGCCTGCGGCGGGCGGCAGAAAGGGGGCACCGCACGACTGCCGGCGGCGTCCGCGCCGTGGTGGAGGCGGGGGCGTTCGACGTCGTCTTCGACGCCACCAACGCCGACAGCCACGCCGAGCACTGGGCAGCGCTGCGGCCGACCGGCACCACCTTGATCGACCTGACCCCCACGGGTCTGGGCACAGTCACCGTACCGGGCGTGAAGGGGCACGGCTCGGCTGCCCACCGGCATCTCAACCTCGTCAGCTGCGGCGGGCAGGCCTCCATCCCGATCCTTCACGCCATCGCCCAGCGCTGCACCCCCACTTACATCGAGGTGGTCTCCACGGGGGCGAGCGCGAGCGCCGGTCCGGCCACCCGCCTCAACCTCGACCAGTACATCGCCACCACCTCGGCCGCGATCCGGACCTTCACCGGCAGCCGGGAGGCGAAGGTGATGGTGAACATCAGCCCCGCGCGGCCCGCCCCGCCGTTCCGGGTGGCCATGACCGTCCTCGCCGACAACTTCCGTCCCGCGCCGGTGCGTACGAGCATCGCGGCCGCCGCCGACGCCGTCCGCGCGTACGTGCCCGGGTTCAAGGTGACCTCCCTCGCGGTGGACCCCGGCCGGATCCAGGTCGTGGTGGAAGTGACCCCCTCCGGCCGCCATCTGCCCCGGCACGCCGGAAGCGTCGACATCATCAACGCCGCCGCCGTCCTGCTCGCCGAGCAGTCCGCCGCCTCCCGATGAAGGGACCACGCCCGTGAACAGCACGCCGAACGAGCCTCGGCCCCCCGTTCTGATCCACGACCCGACCTTGCGCGACGGGCACCACGCGGTCGGCCACCAGCTCGACGCCGACCAGCTCCGCGCCTACGCCACCGCCGCGAACGCGGCCCGGGTTCCGGTCGTGGAAGTCGGCCACGGCAACGGCCTGGGCGCCTCCAGCCTCCAGATCGGCCGCGCCCTCCTCGACGACGCCACGATGCTCACCACCGTCCGCGAGGCCCTCACCTCCTCGAAGATGGGCGTCTTCATGGCCCCCGGCTGGGGCACCTCCGACGACCTGACGGCCGCCGTCCACCTCGGCGCCGACGTCGTACGGATCGCCGCGCACTGCACCGAGGCCGACGTCACCGAACGCCACCTCGGAACCGCCCGAGCCATCGGCGCCGAAGCCCAGGGCGTCCTGCTCATGAGCCACATGGCCAGCCCCGCCTGCCTCGCCGAGCAATGCGCCCTCATGGTGACGTACGGCGCGCAGGCCGTCGGGATCATGGACTCCGCCGGCCACTACCTGCCCGGCGATGTGATCGAGCGGGTCCACGCCATCGCGTCGGCGGTGGACGTCCCGGTCATCTTCCACGGCCACAACAACCTGGGGCTGGCCGTGGCGAACGCGCTGGCCGCCGTGGAGGCGGGGGCGTCCGTCATCGACGCGACTGCCCGCGGGTTCGGTGCGGGAGCGGGCAACACCCAGCTCGAAGCCCTCGTGGTCGTGCTGGAGCGGCGCGGCTTCGACACCGGGATCGGCCTGCGCGAGGTCCTGTCCGCTGCCGATGTCGCCGCCGACCACCTGATGAAGGCCCCGCCGTCCATCGACTCCATCGCGGTCGCCGGCGGCCTGGCGGGGGTGTTCTCCGGATTCAAGCGCCCCGTCCTGGAAGCCGCTCGCGCCGAAGGCATCAACGCCATCGACCTGTTCCTCGCTCTCGGGGAGCGGCAGATCGTCGCCGGGCAGGAAGACCTGATCGGCGACGTCGCCCGGCAGCTCAAGGCGGGCTCTCGATGACCGCGGCCGCCGTGGTGGCCGCGGTCGGCTCCGCCCTCCCCGCGTCCGTCGTCTCTAACGAGGACCTGACCGCGCGCCTGGACACCACCGACGAGTGGATCCGCTCGCGGACCGGCATCACCCGCAGGCACGTCGCCGGAGCGGAGCAGTCCACCGCCGACCTCGCCGTCCGGGCCGCAGCCCAGGCCCTGACCGGCGGCGAATCGGAGCACGTGGACGCCCTGGTCCTTGCCACGACCACGCCGGACCGCTGCTGCCCGGCCACCGCGCCCGCTGTGGCCACCCGCCTCGGCCTCGTCGGCATCCCCGCCTTCGACCTCGCCGCCGGCTGCACCGGCTTCCTCTATGCCCTGGCCACCGGCGCCGGACTCATCGCCGCCGGAACCGCGCGCACGGTCCTGGTCATCGGGGCGGACCGCCTGGCCAGCCTCCCCCACCCCGACGACCGGACCACCGTCCCCCTGTTCGGCGACGGGGCCGGCGCCATGCTGCTCCGCCACGGCACCGCAGACGAGCCGGGGGCGCTCGGCCCGGTCCTGCTGGGCAGCGACGGCACCGGCGCGGACCTGATCAGCGCCGACCACGCTGGCGCCCTCCACATGGACGGAGCCGACGTCTTCCGCCACGCCGTCGACCGCATGGCCGCCGCCTCCCGACAGGCCGCCGCCGCTGTCGGCTGGAACCTCGGCGACGTCGACCGGCTGGTCCCGCACCAGGCCAACCACCGCATCACCTCCTTCGTCGCCCGCCGGCTCGGCGTCCCCGAGGACCGACAGCTCAGCAACGTGGCCGAGGTCGGCAACACCGGCGCCGCCTCCATCCCCCTGCTGCTGGACCGCGCCCGCGCCGACGGCCGCCTGGAGGCCGGGCACCGCACCCTGCTCACCGCGTTCGGCGCCGGACTGACCTGGGGCGCCCTCACCCTCACCTGGCCCGACCTCACCCGCACCCGCCTGGAAGGAGCCCCGGCATGACCGGCGACCTCGCCCGCATCCTGACCGACGACCTGAAGCTGCCCGCCAGCCAGCTGACTGACGACGCCAGCCTCGACCAGGCCGGCTTCGACTCCCTCGCCGTCGTCGAGCTCTCCGTCCTGCTCACCGACCGGTACGGCATCGACGTCACCGACAGCGACATCAAGGACGCCGCCACCCTCGGCCAGCTCGACCTCCTCATCACCACCAAGCGCAACGGAAGGTAGACCACCCCATGACCCACAGCCGCCGGCCCGGACGGGCCTGGATCATCACCCCCGGCCTGCGCACCGACCGCTTCGAAGCCGCCCGCACCTGCGGCGCCTCGGTCGCCGTCGTCGACATCGAGGACTCCGTCGCCCTCCCCGACAAGCAGGCCGCCCGCACCGCCTCCGAAACCTTCTTCACCCTCCCCGAACCGCCGCCGTGCACGCTCGGGATCCGCATGAACGGCCTCACCACCCTCGACGGCATCAAGGACCTCGTCGCCCTCGCCGCCTACACCGCCCGCCCCGACCTGATCGTGGTCCCCAAGGTGGAAGCGGCCCGCGACGTCGAACTCGTCGCCGCCGCCCTGGACGCCGACGGCTACACCCCCGACATCTGGGCTCTGATCGAAAGCCCCCGCGCCTTCGACCACCTGCCCGAGATCATGCGCGCACCCCGCCTCGGCGGCGTCATCTTCGGCTCCGCCGACTACGCCGCCTCCGTCCGATGCGGCCTGGGCTGGGACGCCCTCCACTACGCCCGCTCAGCCCTCATCAACGCCGCCACCGCCGCGAACATCCCCGCCATCGACGCCCCCACCTGGGAACTTGACGACCCCGACGCCCTGCGCCGCGACGCCGAACGCGCCAAAGAACTCGGCTTCTACGGCAAGGGCTGCGTCCACCCCCGCCACGTGCAGGTGATCGACGACGTCTTCACCCCCACCGCCGAGGAGATCGCCGAAGCCCGCGCCATCGTCGCGGCCGCCGACGCCAGCGGCGGTACGGTCACCACCGTCGACGGACACATGCGCGGCACCCCCTTCTTCAACGCCGCCCGCGCGCTCGTCGCCGAAGCGGACCAGACCTCATGAACACCGCCCTGCCCCACGGCTACCGCGCCATCAACGACGACCGGATCCGCGAGAACGTCGGCCTCTCCTACGGCGAGCTCACGCCGGGCCTGGTCGTCGAGCACCGGCCCGGCCGGACCGTCACCGAACTCGACAGCCTCCTGGGCGCTGCCCTGAGCGGCAACGTCGCCCCCATCCACACCGACGCCCACTACAGCAGCCAGACCCAGTGGGGCCGCATCCTGGTCTGCTCCGGCGTCACCCTCAACCTCGTCGCCGGCATGACCGTCCGCAGCATCAGCGGCCTGACCATCGCGAACCTTGCCGTCGACCGCGTGCGCTTCACCGCCCCCGTCCACATCGGCGACACCCTCTACGCCGAAACCCAAATCCTCACCCGTCGCCCCTCGCAGAGCAGCCCCGGAAACGGCGTCATCACCTGCCACACCACCGCACACAACCAGACCGGCACAGCTGTCATGGCCTTCAGCCGGACCTTCCTGGTCCCCCTGGACGCCGACGCCGTCCGCGACGCCACCCACTACTAGAAGGGCGGTCCCGTGAACCATCAGCTGACCTTCACCGCGGCCGACGACGGCCTGTGGGAGCAGTACGACCAGCTCGCCGCCCGCGCCTACGGACATCGCATCGCCGACATCACCCACCTGCGCGAGCACGCCGACCTCCGGGTAGCCGTCCGCGGCGGGAGGGTCGTTGCGGGCGGCCTCGGTCTCCTCGTCGACCAGTTCTTCGGCGGCGCCCCCGTGCCCAGCGCCTGCCTCGGCGACGGCTGCGTGGCCCCCGAAGAACGCGGCGACCACCTGGCCACCGACATGGTCACCGAGCGCCTGCGGCCCCTCATCGACCGCGGGGCGGTGATCTCCACCATCGTCACCTCCTCCACCGGCTACGCACGCCGCCTCGGCTGGGAGGCCCCCGTCGACGTCCTCGCCTGGTCTGTGGCCACCGACGACCTCAAGAAGTCCTTCACCAGCGAGGACTTCGACATCGAGCACGGACTTACCGACGAAGCCGAAGCCCTCCAGCAGCAACTCGCCCGGCAGTGGAACGGCCCCGTCCACCGCCCCGCCTGGTGGACCCGCTGGAAGCAGGACAAGAGCAACCTCACCACGTACCGCTTCGCCCGCCCCGGCCTCCCCACCGCCGGCCTGCTCACCCTGACGACCAAACGCCACGAGCGCCACGGCATGAGCCTGGTCGTCCACGACTTCTGGGCCGCCAGCCAGCCCACCGCCGCCGCAATGCTCGCCTTCCTCGGCCGCCACAACACCCGCGCCCGCACCATCACCTTCCGCCGCGGCGCCCTCCCGCCCTACCCCACCCTCCTCCACGGCCTCCGCCACCACCACACCACCGCCGAGTCCTGGCACCCCTGGATGCTCCGCATCCTCGACGCACCCGAAGCCATCCGGCTGCGCGGCTGGCCCGCCGACCTCACCACCACGATCCACGTCGAGATCGAGAACGCGACCGGCGAAAGCTGGGACCGCTGGCTGCTCAACATCAAGAACGGGTCCGCGGAACTCACCCCCACCTCCGCCCCCGGGCAGGTGACCCTGAGCCGGAGGCAGCTCGCGGTCTGGTACGCCGGCGGCTACTGCACAGCCACCAGCGCCGGCATGGCCGGAGTCCAAGCCGTCTCCGAACACGCACTCACGAGCCTCATTCGAAGCACGACGGTCCATGCCCCATGGCTCCCAGACCACTTCTGAGCTCGTGATCTTCATCCCCGAGGCTGAACTTTACGGAACAGACAACCCCTCCTCAGCCCACCCCCACGGCCGGACCCGGACCCCGCCCCGCGCTCGGCACTTTCCCTGCGGACCCCAGCCCGAGGCTGGTTGGAGGGTCTGGGCAGCTTGTCTGTTCCGTAAAGTTCAAGGCCCGGAGGTGCTGGGCCGCTGGCGGCGGAACCGCCACGACCGGCACCCTGTCGAGTAGCCCCTCCTGCTGGCTGGTGCTTTGCAGCGCGACGCCGGCCCTGGTCATCGACCAGGGCAAAGGCGTTGCCGTGACGTGGGCCTCTGTGAGTTAGTGAGCGGCATGAGGCAACGGGAAGCGATCTGTCCGCACAGCGAGTGCGCGCGTGGCGTGGTGATGCACCTGAACAACACGACGGTCATCCACCCGCAATACGTGGCCAAAGACCGCAGCAGCAACGGCATGCCGCCGTACGACCCCACAAATGGACTCAGCGAGAGAATCACCAAGGAGACGTGGAGCTGCACGTACTGCAAGCGGACAACCGTCGAGCTCGTCTGGTGGAAAAAGCCAGAGGTCGAGGAGGCTGACTTCGTCGAGGTCATTCGGCGAACGGTCCACCCGGAGGCCATTCCCCGAACGCTGCAGCCGGAAGTCCCGGAAGCCATCCGGAGCCTGTTCCACGAGGCTGCCCGCACGGAGGCCGCCGGCGCGATGCGCCTCGCCGGCGCCGGCTACCGCGCCGTGGTGGAGGAGATATGCAAGGACCAGGGGGCCACCGGGAAGACCCTCTACAACAAGATCACAGAGCTGAGCTCAAGACTGCCCCCCGACGTGATCGACGCACTCCACGAAACCCGGATGGTCGGCAACGACAGCCTGCATGACGGTCTGGCCTACTCAGGGGAAGAACTGGCGGACATCGCCGAGCTGGTCACAGAAGTGGTGTTGGTCCTGTACGTCCAGCCTGCACAGCGTGCCGCAATGGCCGCCGCCCGCGCAGCTAGGCGTGCCTCCGGCCAGTCGGCCTAGCTTGACCGAGACAACCCATAGTCCGGGCTCCCGGGCCCGTGTTCCTCTTCCCGGTCCCACCTCTGCGCCACTCGGCATCCCTCCCCTTCACCGGAGTCGAACCGAGCCTAGGTCCTCGACTCATGCCCACCAGGCTGAGTCTCGAAGCTCGTTGCTCATCAAGGCGACCACGCCCTCGACCAGCATCCCGCCCGCCGAAAAGCCTCCGACCGGTGACGTCTACCCTCGGCATCGTGAGTACCGCCTCCGATCCCCGAGCGATCCTGGACGCCTGGCTCGCCGGAAGCTACGTCCGCGCCGACGGCCAGCCCGTGGCCGGCCGCGCCTGGGACGACGACACCGTCTACCGGTACACCGCCGCGCTTGCCGAGTGGCTGGTCTACCCGGCCGGGCAGGTGCCGTACGACCAGTCCTGGTTCGCCTACATCGGCCCCCGCGTCTGGCACTTCACCGCCGACGACATCCGCGCCTGGGCCGACCGACTCACCAACCAGGACGGCACCATCATGAGCGAGGCCGCCCGGGCCCGGGCCGCGAGCGCCGTCCGCTCCTTCTACAAACACTGCGAGGACGCGCTCGGCGCCACCTCCTGGAGGCTCCCCCGCCGCTCCCAGCTCGTCGGCTCCGTCCCCGCCAAGGATCAGGGGCTGCTCTCACGCGACCAGATGGAGGCGCTGCGCTCCGCCGCCGACGGGTACCGCGGCACCATGCCCGAGCGCGCCCGCCTCGCCGTCTACCTCGCCCTCGCAGGCCTGCGCCCCGGGCAAGCCATCGGCCTCTCGCTCCTCCAGATCCAGCGCGACGACCAGAACGCCCCCACCTGGCGCCTGCCGGCAAAGAACAACTCCGCCTCCGCCGTCGCCGCCACCGCCCCGATCCCGCTCCCCGTCGTCTGGGCCCTAGACGACTATCTCCCGGTGCGGACCTGGAAGGCGCCCTACTCCACCGAGACCGCCGGCCCCGTGCTCGTCTCCCGGCTCGGCCGCGCTCTCGACCGGGTGACCTATCCCAAGCTCATCCGGTCCGTGGCGGCCACCCACCGGTTCCTCGCTGAGGACGCCGCCGCCCTGTCGCCCGACGTCATCGCCCGCTCCCCGAGCCCACTGACCGCCTGAACGCAGGTCACGGCATCACTCGCTGCCACCGGAAGGCCGCCGCGAAACGGGGCATGACGGGGCGAAATGGACATCCAATATGGTGGCCGATTATTCGAGCCTGCTGCATATTGGGTTTTCACTATGTACATTGGTGACGCCGCCCAACGCACTAATCAGTACGCTAGGGTGGACCTAATTGAATCTTCCGTCGCTGCACAATAGATTGCCGGTCCTCCAAATGTGCGCAGCAGAGGCCCGCCGCGATCCGTCACGACGGGCCTCGACTACCGCCCGGGCTCGTTTACGCCGAGCCCGGGCGGTGCTACGCCCTCCTGTCCAGGAGGAGAACCGCCAGCGGTACGAACGGGCCGATCAGCTCCAGGAGCCGAACCACCCGTGGCTTGACCTTCTTCCACCGGTCTCCGCCACCGCTGTCGTCCTGCGTAGAACACATGCTGTGCCCTTCCCCCCTCGGGAGGGATCGCCATGCGCGGTCCCTCGTAGCGGTGGTCCGGCGGCAGGGCCTCCGGACCACCCGTCGAGGGGCAGCACAAGCGTGCCCATAAACTCGGAGTACGCAGGAGCTGAAGCCTATCGGGCAGGAAAGGGCGCGGGCGAGCGATCACCCGAAAAAACCTCCCGCACAGGGGATTCGCAGCCGAGACCTCAGGTTGATAAAGGGGTGGCGGGCCCAACCGTCCGGGCCCGCCACTGAAAAGACCAGCAGGGTTACCGGGTTCGCCCGCGTCCGGTCTCGGGTCCGTCCAGCCGGTGCTGGTACGGCTGCTGCCTTGAGCCGGGATCCTGGGCAGGACCGTGCTTCGGCTGGTCCGGCTTGCGGGCGGTGGCGGTGCTGCGGGACCGGGCAGCCGCAGCGGACGGCCGGGCTGGCGGGGCGAGGCGCTGGGCGTCGGCGGGCAGCAGGATCGGGATCGCGCTCTGCTCGATCCTGGCCATCCGCTCCGGCCACTCCGGGCCGAGCCCGCGGGTGGCCTCGCGCAGCCGCAGCTGGGTGTCGACGAAGCCCTTGCTCTCTGCTGCCGCGAGGGGGCGGGTGCGTTCGGTCTCGACTCCGTCGCGCAGGGCCGGCGGGGCGGCCCACTGTCCGGAGCTGTCCAGGCTGTTGGCGTAGCGGGGCTTGCTCTCGCCGCGGCGGTAGACGCCCGCCAGGTCGACCAAGGCGTTGCGGTCGACGCGGTCGGCCAGGTCGAGGGTGCCGTCGAAGGATTCGTCGGCGTTGGCCTGGACGGTGAGGCGCCCCTGTCCCCGGTCGGCGAGCTGCTCGATGTACCGGTTGACGATCCCCTGGTCGCTCAGGGCCTTCGGGACGCCCATGAACAGGCCTTCGATCCGGGCACCGGACTGCCGGTAGGCCCGCATCTTGTCCTCCACGGCCTGCGCGTTCTGCGAGGTCTCCTGGATGATCGCGTGGAGTTTATGGGTCCGGACGTACTCTTCGGCCTGTGCCATCCAGGCCCGGCCGTCGGCCCGGGTGTAGGCGGTCATGAGGGTGTCGTCGCGCGCCATCAGTTCGTCGTAGGCGGGGTGGTAGGGCTTGTAGAGGTCGCTGTCGATGTCCGCGAACCCGCCGTGCTGATTGAGGGCGGCCGCGACCATCTCGGTCACCCGACTCTTGCCGGCGCCGGGCTGGCCGACGAGGAAGACCACGGTGGGCGTCTCCTGCGGCGCCCGTCCTTCCAGCAGGTCGGGGACGATCCGCTCGCGGAAGATCCGCTGGTTCTCCGCCTCCGGTAACCGGTAGCGCACGACTTCGGCCGGGTCGATCAAGCAGCACCTCCACGGACCTCACGGGCGAGCTGCGCGTAGCGCTGCCGGGCCGCGGCGATCTGCTCCCGGTCGCTGGAGCGCAGCTCCTCGCGCTCACGGGCGAGCCGGGCCTGAGCCGTGCGCGCCTCCTGGATGACCGTCCGGTCGGGGTGCGGCTTGGCCTCCTCGGCGGCGATGCGGGCGCTGTAGGCGCCGACCGCGCCGTTCACCGCCTCGATCGCGGCCTCGTACGCGGCGGTCTCCTCGTTGGACCAGTCGTGCGGCTCCAGCGCGTGCGTGACGGAGATCCCGTTGCCGGGCGTGGTCATAGTGACCTCCTTCTCGAAGGGTCGATCGTGGTAGACGCGACGTTCACGGTTCTCGGCGGCCAGCACGGGGTCGTCGAGGCTCACAGTCTCGCCCCCTTGCAGCTCTGGGGGATGAGCAGGCCGTTCGTGCGGTGCAGGACGCGGTCGACGTACTCCTCGCGGTCGAACCCGGCGTCAGCGCGGAGTTCCTCCGGCGTGCGGGTCCAGTCGGCCAAGTCGGCCACCTCACGGGCGCCGCGAAGCGCGTCCTCTCGAGTGGGGAAGGCGACGAGGCCCAGGCCGGAGTGGTGGGCCAGTCGCCAAGGGTTGGCGGCACCGTCGCCCTCCTCCTGGAGGTCTTCCGGCAGCTCGAAGACGCGTAGCCCGGGCACCGGCTCGACACCCGCCACGGCGTAGCTGTCGCTTGAGCCGACCACGGGGATCGGGCAGGGGAGCGGCGGCAGCGCGTCGCCGTACGGGTCGACTTCGGGGTGCGTGTAGCGGATCGGCTTGCCGAGGGCTCGGGAGTAGTCGATCTCCGAGCGGGTGGAGTCCCCGATGTAGTTGCCAGGACTTCGTCGGCGAGGCGGATCTTCGCGCGGTGCAGTTCGTCGAGGGCCTGCTTGAGCTCGTCCGCGGCGGCCGGGTCGGCCCACAGGGGGTGCGGCTCCTTCAGGTTGCAGCCCAGGCGGACGACGATCCGGCCGGCGACCGTCTCCCGGAGGTCCGCCTCGGTCATCTGCGCCATGAAGCGGGTGGAGCCGCACAGGGCGACGATGACCGGCAGGTCCAAGCCCCTCTTTGCGGAGGCGAGCTGCTGCTCAGGACTGGCTGACCAGGTGTGCGTCATGGGTCAGTTCTCCTGGTCCTGGTTGTCGTGGGAGCCCGGCTTCGTACGGGCGATCCGGACGAGCGCCTCACGGAAGACGGGCACGTTCTCACGGCTCATCTCGTAGGCGATGTTCTTGTGCCAGCTGGGGTTGTCCGGGTCCCACACCGGGCGGATGGGCGTGCTGATGCCCTCCGGCCACCAGCCCTCGCGTACACCGCGCGGGATGGCTCGGGACAGGGCGACGGTCGGGCCGTTCAGCTTGCCGAGCACGCTGCGCAACTGGTCTGCGTCGATGTAGCCGTCGCCTTCGACGATGACCATCTCGGCAAACCGACGGGCACTGGTGGTCAGGTTGCGGAGGTAGCGCTCGGCCCTGTCCACCGTCCAGGTGGTGTTGATGGTGGAGATGGTCAGCTCCGCGGCGTGCGCGGCGGCGAGTGCCACCAGCTTCTCGGCGAAGGCCTCGTCCGCGCCCTCGATGGTGATCTTCATGGAACCCTCTGTCAGATTCTCACCCGGTTCTCCGGGGTCTTCATCAGTCTGCATGGGCCCGAGCCGGGCCCATGCAGGATTGCGAGAATCTGGTCAGATTTCTTCATGTCCCATGACGAGCGGAGTCATGGTTCCGGGATAAGCTCACATATCCGGGAACCATCTGATACAAAATCTGGTACGTAATAACAGGCTTGACGGATACTCAGGGGCAGACCATGGCCAATGCGGAACCTTCGGGCGCGGTGAGCATCGCGACCCGCCCGCCCGCGGTGCCGGCGCCCGGACGGTTCGACCCCGCGATCGAGGAGCGGCTGGACCGGCTCGACCGCGAGGCCACACGCCACGTCGAGGACGCCCGCCCGCAGAGCACCCGTGAGGGGTACGCCGCCGACTGGCGCGCGTGGCTCCGCTTCTGCGCCGAGGCCGACCTCCCGCCGGCGGCCGTCCGCTCCGGCACCCTGGTCGCCTTCGTCGAGTGGTGCTGGCACCAGCCCGCACGGCCGCCTAAGCCCGGATTCCCCCCCGGCAAGCTGACCGCGCCCTCCACCATCGACCGTCGCCTGTCCGGCATCGTCGTCACCGCGCGCCGCCAGCTCAAGCTCCAACTCCAGCCGGACATCGCCGAAGAGGCCCGCGCCCTGCTCAAGGCGAAGACCAAGGCGATGGCGAAGACCGAGGAGACCCGTGGCCGCGGCCCGGCCCCCGCCCTGCTCGTCCGGCACATGGAGCAGATCGCCGCCGCCCTGCCCGCGAACCGGTTCGGCGTGCGCGACCTCTCCCTGATGACCCTGCACTTCGCCCTCGCCGGCCGCGAACACGAGCTGGCCTTCCTCCGGGTGCGCGACATCGCCGAGGACCCCGAAGGCCGCGGCCTGATCGTGGACGTACGGGTCTCGAAGGTCGCCCCCCGCGAGGTCGAGGTCGTCTACGGCTCCCGCGCGCACATCTGCCCGGTCCGCGCCTGGCGCCGCTGGAAGGAAGACGCCGGCCTCGACGCCGACCCGGACGGATTCGCCTTCCGCCGCCTGCACAACCGGTGGCACACCGCCCTCAAGGGCGGCCTCGACCCCGAGACCGTCGGCGACATCCTCACCCGCATCGGCGCCCGCGCCCACCTCGACATCCGCCCCACCGGCCACAGCCCCCGCCGCGGCCTGGTCACCGAATCCGCCCGCGCCGGGAACGCCGACGCCCTCGCCGAACGCCAAGGCGGCTGGGCCAAGGGCTCCAAGGTGATGCGCGGCTACCGCGAAGCCGACGACGGATTCAGGGAGAACGCCCTGCACGGCGTCCTGTAACCGGAACCCGGCAGGCGGGGCTCGCACGTCCTCCCGCGTCGGCCACCTCTCCGCCAGCCTTCCGCGAGAGGTCGGCCCGTGCATGCGACAGAGGTGCTCCGCGCCAGTGGCTCGCGGAGCACCTCTCTTATGGTCGGTTCAACCCATTACACGGTCTGCTCCAGCAGCAGCCACCGAACGCTTTCCGGCCGTTCGCCCGTGCGAGTTCGGCAGAACTCTTCCAGCACTTCGCGGACTTGCGCCACGGGAATGGCGGCCTGCGGCGGATAGTAGGTAGGCGTGCCCGGGTCTGAGATCAGTTTTGGGTCGAAGTCCGGCGGGCTTGGATTTCCTGATGTCCAAATGAACCTGGAGAGGTGGTCGCTGTCTGCATCGTCAGGGACGTTTGTGGTCCACCACTTCAGGGCCCCGTATCCGTTGCGGGTGTTCACGGTGACATAGAGGCAGTTGTTGGCCCACCTCTCGTCCGTTTCCTCTGGATACTTTCCGGGGACGATGCTGACCACGGCCCTCTCCGGCATGATCGCGAACCCGTCAGGAGTCTGCGAGCCCTGCTGAAGGCCGGTGATGAGGTGCTCGATGAGGCCGGCGATCTCCTCTTCCGACCTGGCGTAGGTCGCACCAGCACTTGTGGTTGCCAGGACGATCAAGCTGTCTCCATCCTTCTTCACGGCCTCTTGGCCTTTCCTCGCAGCGGCATGGGTTCCGCCATCCCAGGATAGTGCACCCACATCGTCTGGTCCTCGTAGAGGAGGGCCGGAACAGCGTCCTGGCAGCCCATCGAGTTCGCAGAAGACACCTTCGGGCAGACGTAGTTCTTGTTGATGACGAAATGCATTTCCTTCACATTGGGGTCATTGCGCATCGCCCACGCGAGTTTGGCTTCGGCGTGATGCGAGACATCCGCATAGCCGGGGAAATTGCGGAAGTCCGGGGACTCCTGCAGGAATTTGTTGATGTCTTCCGAGAGGGGGCTGCGTCCACTGCGGACGGGGGTATCCCAGATCGGCTTACCGTTCGGATCGAACGCGAGTCCGGACGTCTCGACGCCCTCGGGCGAGGGCCCAAGCTTCTTCCAGGCACTCTGCACCCAGATGGGGCAGGACTCGTCGGTGTTGTGGACGAGGAGGTGGCTGGTGCCGGTGGAGACGTAGTAGGTGTGGAGGCCGTCGACGGTGAGGTCGTAGGCGTCTTGGAGCCCCTGCCAGTCCCGTGTGTTGGCGATGGTGACGGTGCCCTGCGGAGTGCGCAGGGTGTCGCCGGCTTCGAGGTCGGCGGCGTCCTTCCAGCTCCGCTCGCCTTCGGACCAGTAGGGGTGGTGGCTGGTGGAGGTGAGGGCCGAGCCGTCGGTGAGGGTGACGTCGGTGAAGTTCCGGTCGTCGGGGGTGTGGATGGTCCGCAAGACCGTCCGCGGACCGGTTTCGCCCGTGGTGGGGTCGGAGGCGGTGACGAGGTCGCCGGCCTGGATCTGCTCGATAGGACGGCTGGTGCCGTCCGCCATGAGGACCTTCGTGCCTGCAGGGAAGCTGTGAGCCGCGCCGGTGAGGCACCCGATCGTTCGCCGGGCCGTGCGGAGGCTCTTGATGCCGGCGACGGCTTCGTCGACCTTGGTCAGGAGCTTCCATTTGCCCCACGGCAGGACGCCGACGGCTGCCATGACGCAGTTGAAGCCGGTGGGGTTTTTGACGCAGTCCTTGATGTCGTTGAGACCGGTCAGCTCCCACACGATCTCGCGGGTCATGGGATCGATCTCGGGCATGCTCTGGATCACGGAGTTCTCCGGATCCGCCGCGCAGGCCATGATCGGTGCCATGGTCTCGCGGGTGGGGTGCGGCACGCACACCCGCTTGGGCTTGGCGTTCTGCTGACGCTTCAGTTCTTCTTCGAACTGGCGTCGGGCTTCGGCCTCCTCCTTCTCCCGCAGGGTCTGGACGGCCTTCCAGGCTGTTGATGCCTCGTTTTCGGCGGCCTCCTTGCTCTTGCCGGCTGCGATCGCGGACTCGCGGGCCTTGGTCGCGGAAGCGTCGGCGTCGCGGGCTGACTGGCGTGCGTAGGCGGCGGAGAACTCGGCCTGGGCTGCGGAGTTCTCCGCAGCGGTGGCGTCCTGTTCGGCGCGGTTGGCCGCGTTGCGCGCGGTGGTGGCGGAGTTGGCAGCAGCCGTAGCGCTTGCGGCGGCCATGTCGGCCGAGGCCTTCGCGTTCGCCGCGTACGTGGTTGCGGCTTCGGCGGACTTCTGCGCTTCGGCCGCAGCGGCCTTGGCCTCGAGTTCGGCCTGGGTGGCGTAGGCGGCGGCTTCGGCTGCCCGCCAGCGATTCTCCAGAGCCTTCGCAGCGACCTGGTCGCCCTCGGCGAGGAGGCCTTCGATCAGGTGCCTGTGGTTGGTGGTGAGGTCGTCCTTGCGCTGGGCCATGTACTGGCCTGTGGCGACGAACTCGTGAAGGAGGTCAGGCGGCCCGGCCAGGGCGACCTTGGCTGCTGCCTTGACCTCGTCTCCGCCGGTGGTGGCCAGCCGTGCGGCGATGACCTTCTCGTCATCGACACGCTGGGAGTACTGGGTGATCTGGAGGAAGGTCGCCAGTGCCTTGCCGGTGCCGTCGGCGAGGGCGACCTTGGCAGCCTCACTGACACCGTCGCCGCCGGTGGTGGCCAGGCGGGCGACGTCCACCTTCATGTCGTCGAGGCCGACCGCGTACTGACCGGTGGTCTGGAAGCCTTCGATCTGCTCAGGCGTGCCCTTGAGTGCTTCGAGAGCTGCGGCGCGGACGGAGGCGTAGGGGCTCTGGCTGCTCAGGTGGACGACGCGTGCGCGGACGTCCTGCTGACTGGCCTCTTTCCAACGGGTGCGCAGGTAGTCCAGCACGTCCTGGTCGGTGCCGGCCAGCGCGCGGGCGGCGGCTTCCTTGTGCCAGGGGCCCAGAAGCTTCATCGCCTGCATGGCGAGCTGGCGGCCCTTGGCGGCGGTTGCCTTGACGTCGACGTCGGGCCGACCGGCTTCCTGGGCGAGCAGGTTGGCCGTGTCGTACAGGGCCGTGGCCTGGACCTGGGAGGCCGCCGAGGCAGAGATGGCCTTGTCGCTGTCGGACTTTGCTGAGCGGGCGCGCTCGATGGCCGCTTCGGTGCGAGTGAGGAGGTCTGCTGCCTCAGTCTCCTTGGAGAGGTCGAAGATCTCCTTGGCCTTCGCGACCGCGGCGGTGGCTGCTTCCGCCGCTGTCTTGGCCGCATCGGCCGCGGCCCGGGCCTTGGCTGCGTAGGTGGCAGCGTTACCGGCCTGGCGAGCGGCTTCTTCGGCGAAGGCGGCCGCGTTTTCTGCGTGGGTGGCAGCGGAGTCCGCGGCTTTCTTGGCGTCGAACGCAGCGGTGGCTGCACGACGGGCCAGTGCAGCAGAGCGGTCGGCTGCAGCTCGGGCGGCGTTCGCGTGACGGCGCGCCTCGGCCGCGGCCTGGCGAGCCTCGCTCGAGTGCACGCCAGCGGCGTCCGCGTAGTTGTTCGCTTCGTCGGCGGCGTCAGCAGCCTCGTCGGCATTCGTGGAGGCACCCTTGGCCGCCTCGGAGGCAGCACCGGCCGCGGCGGATGCCTTGCCGGCCTGCTCAGCGGCGACGCCAGAGGCCTTCGCAAGCTGTGCGGCTTCGCGTGCGGTGGTGGCGGCCTTGCGCGCGTCCTCGGCGTTGCCGGCATTGCCTGCCGCGGCGATGGCGGCCTTGTAGGCCTTGTTCGCTGCATCCGCGGCAGCGGCAGCAGCCGACGCGGTCTGCGTGGCGGCGAGGGCGGCCCTGCGCGCGGCGCGGTTGGCTGCGTTGGCCGACCCGATCGCTACCTGCGCAGCGGACGCCGCAGCACGCGCCGCGTCGGCGGCCTGCTTGGCCTTGAACGCCGCCGTGTCGGCGTCGGCCTTGGCAGCCAGGGTCTCCTGGGCTGCCTTCTTCGCGGCCTCCTTGGCCAGGTTGGCGGCCGTGATCGCCTTGGTGGAGGCCTCTTCGGCCTCCTTGGTGGCATCCTCGGCCTGCTTACCGGCTTGCTTGGCCTGCTCGGTCAGCTCAGCGATCGAGGCGTGAACCTGGTCGCGGTTGCGGGCAGTGAACTGCCCGACCTCCAGGAACTCGACGATGTCGTCCGGTGTTCCTCGTAGCGCGACCTTGGCGGCCGCCTTGAGGTTCGGACCGCCGGTGGTGGCCATCCGGGCGACCTCTACCCGGTTGTCATCCTTGCGGGCGACGTACTGGCCGGAGTGCAGGAACAGCTCGCGGTCCTCGGCTGTACCCAACAGGGCCGTCTTGCCGGCATCCCGTACGCCCGGCCCACCCAGCATGACCATCCGCGCGATGTCGACCTTCCGGTCTTCATCGAGGGGGCCTTCGAAGCCGTCGAGGAGGAACCGCTCGATGTCGGCGGGCGACTTCAGCCAGGCTTCCTTGGCGGCCTGCCGTACCGCGGGACCGCCGGCCATCACCAGCCGGGCCGTCTCGATCTTGTTGTCGTCGTGCTGGATGGTCCGCGCCTCGTCCAGGAATGCGCGGATCGCTTCGTCCCCGCCGAGGAGCGCCTGTTCAGCGGCCTGCTTCAGTCCGGCGCCGCCGGTCTCCCAGTAGCCGACGACCTGCTCCCGCACGGTCACCGGTGGCGCTGCAGGAACCTCCTCCGCGACGGCGGCAGGTGCACCGAGCAGACCCGTCAGCAGACCCGCGGCCAGCAGACCTCTGAGTCCGCGCCGGCGAGCCGAGAAACTTTCCAACGCTCCCGAACCAGGTGGCCGGGAGGGTATATGCCGCCTCATAGGGCGGTCCCCCTTTTATTGTCGAACTTCAACCCGCCGGAACGACACGGCATTCACACAGGGGGAACCTGCGGAAGAAATAGATGGGCCGGCCTTTAAGGCCGGAAGGACGCCGCCACAGCGTTCAAGACGGGCTCGATCTGCATGATCGTACAGCCGCCCCGGGCACCGACCGCCGTCGGGCCAGTCCGATCGCCGCCACTAGAGCACACCTCTAAGCAGCAGGTCAGCTGGCATACACCCGCAGCCCGGCATCCGCGAGCGCCCGAGGGCCGTCATCCTGGCACCCTCCACCGCCAGACAGGTCTGACGATGCGTCAAATTACGGATGGTTGTACGGCGCGAGGAAGATCTTTTGAGAGATTGATCATGTTTGAAATGAAAGGGAGACGATCTTGAATGTGATTCACTTTCCGGGAATCTGATGGGACCTCTGCGTCTCGTCTCATGCTTTTTCGGAAGGCCCATCATGGCTATATCCCGTGCGCGTAGATACCTGGCAGCCGGTCTGCCGTCCGCGCTCGTGCTGTCTGCAATGACCCTCGCGGCGGCGCCGTCGGCGACCGCGGACACCTTGCTCCCCGGTGTCGATGCGATGTCGTACGCGGTGGAGGACCACTCCTACCCCGAGGCCGCGAAGATCAAGGCCGAGAAGGGCATCACGCTCAAGTCCGGTGACGGCCGGCTCCTGCTCGCAGCCTGCGACGGCGCGCAGGACATCATGGTCAACAGCCGCTCGGGGCTGAAGGACTACTGCTTCGACGTCAAGTCCAAGCC
>NZ_JBITRX010000019.1:0-140528 GCF_044540325.1 Streptomyces sp. NPDC086023 | reverse complement strand
CATTAACCTCCCCTGAAAGGAACGCGCACAATGTCGCAGACCACCACGTTCAACCCCTCTGAATCGTGCAACGAACGCAATTCCGCGCGGACCCCCGTCGTCCTGGTCGTCGCCCCCAACGACGAGCTGTACCGCGGCTACTGCCTCGCCTCCGTCGCCGCCGCCTACGACACCGTCGTCATCACCCCCACCCCCCTCACCTGGGAACACCCCCACGTCATCGACCACGAACAGGCCCACCCCTACAACCTCGACGCCCTGATCAAGGCCGGGCAGGCCCTTGCCGCACGGCACCCGGTCGCAGGGGTGCTCACCTGGAACGAGACCCTGCTGGTCAACACCAGCCGCCTCGCCCGCCACCTCGGCCTGCCCGGCGACCGGCCCGGCGTGATGCGGGCCTGCCGCGACAAGGCCACCAGCCGCGCCCTGTTCGACCGCCACCAGGTGCCCTCCGCCACCTCGGTGAAGGCCGTAACCATTGCGGATGCCGTAGCGGCTGCCCAGACCATCGGCTACCCGGTCGTCGTCAAACCGGCAGGCCAGGCCGGCAGCGTCGGCGTCATCCGCGTCGACACCCCCGAGCAGCTCCCGGACGCCTTCTCCTTCGCCACCACCGGCGCCCAGCTGCACGGCGGGGAGTCCACTGTGGTGCTGGTGGAGGAGTACCTCGACGGCGAGGAGATCTCCGTCGAATGCGTCACCCACCAGGGCGTCACCACACCGGTCGCCATCACCCGCAAGCAGCTGGGCTTCGCCCCGTACTTCGAGGAGACCGGCCACAGCGTGGACGCCGCCGACCCGCTGCTGCCCCAGGTCGGACCCATCGCCCAGGCAGCCGTGGCCGCCCTGGGCGTCACCTCCGGCATCCAGCACGTGGAGATGCGGCTCACCGCGACCGGACCCCGCATCGTCGAGGTCAACGCAAGGATCGGCGGCGACCTGATCGGCAAGCTCGTCCTGCTCGCCACCGGCATCGACCTGCCCCGCGCCGCCGCCGACCTCGCCCTCGGCCGCCGCCCCGACCTCACCCCGACCCGGCACCAGGCCGCGGCCATCGCCCTGCTCTACCCCGACACCTCCGGCACCGTCACCGCCCGCGGCCTCGACCCTGCCCTCGCCGAGGCCGACTGGCTGCACCAGACCAGCTGGATCCTCGATACCGGCGACCGCGTCACCCTCCCGCCCGAGGGAGACGTCGACGTTGCCCGAGTCGGCCTCCTCGTCGTGGTCGCCCCGGACGCCGGCCAGGCCCGCGAACGTCTCGACACGGCCACCCGTCACGTCACGATCACCGTCGCACCCGCCGCCTGAACCCCTAGACCTGGAGCCCCTTGACCGACACCCCCGACATCGACGGCGACGTGTGGGTAACCCCCCGCTACCTCGCCGGCAGCGCCGCGAACATCGACCCCGCCGTGAAGCCGCTGTTCGACCTCGGCTTCGACCGCCACAACGACGAGTACGGCAACCTCTACCTCGCCTCCCCGGACCGCAAGATCCGCCTCGACTTCCTCCCCGAAGGCGAAGACGACGGCATCTGGCGCATCACCGCCTACCAGGACCCGTTCGCCGCCCCCACCTGGGGCGTCTGCTTCAACGACACGGCCCCCACCGAACTGGTCACCGCCTTCACCACCGCGCTCGCCGCCGCGTACGCCACCGGATCGGAGGCCTACCTCCACAACGGTGCCCACCAGAACCGGTTCACGGCCGTTGCACCGCTCCTGAACCAAGGTTGGAAGCTGCCGTACACCGGATACGGCTCCGCCTTGGCCCTACGGTCCCCCGACGGCATGGCCGGCCTGGAGTACGCCACCGGCCGCCTCGACCCGCAGCAGGAGATCACCACGCTGCAAGCCCGCTGGTACATGGAAGGCGGACCCAAGGGCCCCCGCTGGTACGCCACCGCCTCCACCGGCACCCCCGCACCCCTGGTCGCCGCGATCACCACCGCGCTCGCCGACCCCGCCCCGGTCGCCCGCTGGAACAGCTTCCTCAGCCCGCTGCTGCGCCCGCACGTCCAGCTCACCCCGGTCGTCCCGCCCCCGCCGCCGGCACCGACCCCGCTGGACATACACCGCCGCACCGGCACAAGGCCACGGCCGGCCCTCACCACGACCAGCGTTCCCCGCTGGAGCACCAGCACCCGCCCCGCCGCCCGCCGCTGACACCCGCACCCCGGAGCCCAGGTGCCCTTGCACGCCCAGAAGTTCTTCGCCGAACTCGACCCGCCCTTCACCACCGGCTTCGTCGTCGGCGACAGCTATTACGCCGCCCTCGCCGCCGACTCTGCGCTGCGGCTGCGCATCGACTTCGCCCCGACGATCCGCCACGGCGAATACGACGGACTGCGCCTCACCGTGATCCACCCCGAACGCGGCGCCCTCCACGTCGAGACCCTCACCTTCGCCGAATACCACACCTTCACCCAGCGGGACACTGCACGCGGCAAGTCTCCAGGCCACGACGGGTACGCCCGCATCCGCGACTGGCACCCTTCAGGCCCACCGCCGTGGCAAGGCGCCGACCTCACCGGACTACGGCAGGCCGTGACTGCCTTCACCGCCATGTGGATCGACCCGTCGGCCGCTCCCTCCATGGGACACCAGAGCGAGCAGACCCGTACGGCAGAGCACTTCGACGCACCCGGGCTGCGTCACCCGGCCGGCTTCTGGGCCGCCGACACCGACTTCCTCGACCTGCTCCACCAGGCGACCCTGCTCGTGTTCGACTTCGCCGAGTACGGCACCCTCGACGGCATCCCCCTCTCGCAGAACCTGCGCTACGCCCGCGAAGGCGTCCGCGACACCCTCGGACTGCCCGTCGAGTACGGCGTCCTGGCCGAGGCCGAGGCCGTCGCCCACATCACCCAGACCGCTGGCCGCCCGTACGGCCCCGGCACCGCGGCGGCCCTGGCCCGCATCGACGCCCTGAGCCTCGAAGACCAGCATGCCCTGGTCAAGACCGCAGCCCACCGCTACCGCGCACCCCAGGGATTGCCGGCCCTGACCGCCGCACCCACCGCCCGGCGGCTCGCTCTGCCCGCCCCGGCACCCGCACAGGCCGCACCGGGCCGTACTCCCTGACGCCGCCCGCCCCGGCACCTCCGAGGACCCCGGGAGTCCCCCCGCCCCACCACATAAGGAGACAGTTCCACCGCATGCGTACCCGTACCACCGCCCGCCGCACCGCACCGGCAGCCGTCGCCGCCGCGGCCACCCTCGCCGCCGGCACGCTGACCTGGGCGCGGTCTGCCTGGGCCGAAGCCCCCGAACCGCAGCCCGGCCACATAGAGATCACGAAGAAGGACCCCGGCGGCAACTTCCTGGCCGGGGCAGAGTTCTCCCTGCTCGACACCCTCAACGGCACCAAGGCCCTGCAGGGCAAGACCAGTAAGGGCGGCATCCTGCGCTTCGAGGGCGTCACACCGGGCGTGTGGCGGCTCAAGGAAACCAACTCGGGCAGCCCCATCCACGACCTCGCCCCGGACCAGGACATCGTCGTCACCCCGGGGCAGACCGCCAAGCTCACCGTCGTCGACCCGTTCAAGCCCGCCGAAGTCACGGTGACCAAGACCGACAAGGACACTGGCAAGCCGCTCGCCGACGCTGTCATCAACATCACCCCACAAGCTGGCGGTGGCAAGCCGCTCACGCTCACCACCGGCAAGGACGGCACCGCCACCACCAAGCTCGACGTCTCCGCCCGCACCGGCACCCCCTACACCGCCACCGAGACCAAGGCCCCCGACGGCTACCAGCTCAACTCCACCCCAGTGAAGATCACCGCCAAGCCCGGCGAGAAGACCACCGCCTTCACCAACACCAAGAAGGACAAGCCGACCAACCCGCCCACCACCCCGACACCCACCACACCGTCGGGCACCCCCACCGCCCCCGCCACGCCCACCCCCTCCGCGACCACGCCGACCTCGGCTGCTCCGCAGCCGACCGCGACCACGTCGAGCACCGCTTCCTCCTCTCCGAAGGGCTCCCTCGCACAGACCGGCGCCGATTCCACCTCATGGCTACTCGCCGGCGCCGGACTACTGATCAGCGCGGGCGGAGGCGCGCTGCTCGCGCTGCGCCGCCGTCGGGAAGCCAGCCAGGACAGCCAGTCGAACGGCTGATTCCGCACCTGACGCGCCATAACTTAACAACCCACCAGGCCAGGCCTCAGGAACCGCTCAGGTTCCTGAGGCCTGTTGCGTTGCCCGCACCGGGCAGTTGGCCTCGGGGGATCCAGTTCGCCTGGGGCAGACAGGAAAGAGAGGCAAAGGACTGGTGGAGCGCGGCAACCGATGTCAACGTAGACACCTTCCCAAGAAACCCCAGGTCAGAGAGGTGTTCACTCATGGCTGCGGAAGGTTCGAAGCACGGGTTCGCCACGACGATCGAGGCGCTGAGGCTCCGTTCCTGGCAGGTCGGTCCAGGGCAGCCGTCCAGCGTGATCGACCAGTTCAACGCCGAGGACTTCAACCTCATCGTGGACGACCGGGCCGATCTCCACATCAGCAGCAAGGACGGCCGCTTCTACCTCGGCTGGTTCCCCACCGGACGCCCCGGCACCGACGGCGAGGGCTGGAAACTCGCGGTCACCGGGCCCGCCGAGTTCCCCGGCTACCACGTCTCGTTCGACGTCGGCACGCCCGCCGAGCTCGTCGCGGCGGCCGTCGCGTTCGTACTGGCCACCTCCCGCCCCGTGACCCTGGGCTGAGCAGCGCCCGGGCCGCCCGCAAGACGGCCCCACCCCCGCTTATGAAGGAGAACCTGTTGGATCGCGAGACCACCGTCGGCGAGGTCATCGACCGCCTGTCCGCCTTCGACCGCAGCGCACCTGTGCGCCTGGCCATCAACCCTCTCTTCCCGCTGGAACACACGGTCGCCGGCATCACCGCGACCGCGGACGCCCGGGGGCGGACGGTCGTCTACATCGCCGAACGCGGCGAACAACTCGGCCCTGTTCCGCCTGCGGTCGCCGTGGACCTGGCCTGGCACGCGCCCACCGAGGCACCCCCGCGCCGACGCCGCCCCGCCACCGGCACAGCGGAGGCCGGCCAGTGACCCGTACCGCACCCGCCTGGAGGCGCTGCTGAACCCGCACCACCCCCGCTACCCGTCCACCCCCAACCCCGCCGGCCCCGCGTACTGGGTCACCCCCCGCCACCTGGCCGGCGACGACGGCATCCTCGCCGACCGGATCACCGGCCTGCTCACCGAGGCCGACTGGACCAGCTGGACCACCGCCCGCAGCACCTGGCTGTTCCTCAGCCCCGGCCGACTGTGCGGCGCCGAATGGATCCTCCCCGACAACCTCTTCCACCTCGGAGACCTCCCCGTCGCCTGGCAGGTCTCCGCCCGCCCAGCCGCCGACAGCGCGCTGGCCGAGTGGAACGCCTACTTCACCGCTGGCACACCGCACGAAGCCGTCGCGGACTTCCTCCTCGCCGTCGAGGCACGCACCGACCCGGCCCTCAACTACGACGGCCCCGAAGCCGTCCTCGGCGCGCTGACCGCGCTCGGCTGGGCCCGAGACGTCGACCGGCCCGAGACCACCGCGTGGGATCCCGGCCTGTCTGCCGGCTTCACCTGGGGACCCACGCCGGCAGAGATCCAGGACGGTGACCCACGCCCTGACCTGATGGGTTGGCAGGCATGGGCCGAACCGATCCTCGGCGCCCCCTACCAGTGGGCCGCCACCTTCAGCCCCAGCGTCCCCCACGACCTCGTCGCCGCGTTCGCCGCCTCCCTGGCCTCACCTGCCCCGGTCCTGCGCCGCAACCTGCCCGACGGCACCGAGGGCCGCCTCATCCTCACCCGGGCCCACTGAACCCGGACACCAACCCACCACCTGCACGTCCGTCTTGGAGGATCCCTTGCCGCGCAGCCTGCCCAAACTGACCGCCTACCACCCTGACGGCACCGAATGCCCGACTGTCGGCCCCGACCGGCACCGCCTTTCCCCACGCGGCTATCCCCGCACCGACGGCTGCACCGGCCGCGCTACCTGGGAAGCTGTCTGCACTTGCGGATGGACCTGCACGGCCAGTCTCAGAGTCGTACCCGACGACGCCCGTAGACGGCACGCGTGCGGATGACGGCGCCGACCCGGTCTGCTGGAGAAAGCGGGCTCGGACGGCATGCCGCCCTCTCGGCACTCACGACTTCAGGCCCGGGACTCCCTAACGGGAGTCCCGGGCCTGTCGCGTTTGCCGACGAGGCGGGACACCATCCGGGGGCGCCCGAGGTAGGGAGACGTGGCATGGCGAGGGGACGCGCCGGCCAGAAATGCGAGGCGATCAGTTCGAGCAGTGCCCTAGCCTGCTCGCCATCCGACCGAGAAAGGGGGACCCCATGTCCAGCTTCCAGCCCGTTCGCCCGGAGATCATCGCCTTCTACGACCAGTCCGACGAAGCAGGACGCCTGCACACCACGGCCACCGGCATGCTCGAACTGGAACGCACCCGGGAGCTGTTACGCCGGCACCTGCCGCCCGCACCCGCGAGGATCCTCGACGTCGGCGGCGGGCCCGGTGCCCACGCCCGCTGGCTCACCGAAGACGGCCACACCGTGCACCTCATCGACCCCGTCGCCAAGCACATCGCCCAGGCCGCCGAAATCCCGGGCGTCACCACCGAACTCGGCGACGCCCGGACCCTGACCGCGGCCGACGCCTCCTTCGACGTCGTCCTGCTCCTGGGCCCGCTCTACCACCTGCACGAACAGTCCGACCGGCTCGCCGCCCTGCGCGAGGCCCGCCGCGTCCTGCGGCCCGGAGGCCTCCTCGCTGCAGCCGTGATCAGCCGCTACAGCCCGCTGCTCGACTACATTGCCACGACTGGCATCGCCGAGCGCGCCATCCAGGACGGTGTGCGCACCACCCTCGACGAAGGCCGCTACTCCGGTTCCCGCGGGTTCACCCACGCCTATTTCCAGACATCCGCCGAGCTCCGCGAAGAGCTGACGGAGGCAGGGCTCGCCGAGCACACCGTCTACGGGGTGGAGGGGCCGGGCTGGGTCGCGGTCAAGGCGATCACGAAGTACGCGGGCAACGACCTGATCGGCACCCCCATGTACGAGGCGGCGCTTGCCGCTGCACGTGTCGCCGAGCCATACCCGGCCCTAACGGATTCCTCGGCGCACATGCTGGCATTCGCCCGAGGCTGATTCCGCCTCGTCCGGGCATCCACGCCGAACACGCCACCCTGGGGGAGGGCCGGCCCGTCGGCGTCTCCCGGCCAGCGTCCTGCCGTGCCGCGTTGCCCGGTGCACCAAGCACCAGCGGCGCGGCAGGCGCAGGCGTTCGGTCAGCTGACGGAGGATGCCTTGCCGAGGGCTCTCTCCACCTGAGCATCGACCAGCCCAGGCGACCCGGCCACCACCACAAGGACGGACCCGGTACGAACGGCAGTCTGCTTGACGATGCTCTCCTGCCCACCAGCGGTGAAGCTGAGCAGCTGGCTCCACGCCTGTTCACCCAGGTCGGGCGCGGTCAGCTTCTGGGTGGTGACCTTGACGGGCCTGCTGCCGATGGCGACCTGGTACACCGGGCAGCCGGTCATCGCGTCGAAGATGCGCTTCGTGCCGTCGGCGAGCTTGTCGGGGGTGTCGCTGTAAAGCTCTTCGGACGCCTCGGAGCCGGTGCTGCCGTTGTACGTGAACGCGGTCTTGGCCCTGTTCGGGAAGTCCAGGCTCCCGCCGGCCGCGGCGTCGCCGCCGAGCTGCTCAAGTGCGGGGCAGCCGATCACAGTGACATCGTCCCGGCGGCCCTCGCGTTCAGGCTTGCGGGTGTAGCCCTGGCCGAGGTCTGCCTCGGTCAGGAGCCGCTGGCCGAGCGCGGCCGAGGACACCGGCGTACTCGGCGCGCCGGCAGGGGCGGCCGGTCCGGCCGACGAAGAGGAGACGGCCGAGCCGGACGGTGCGGTCGCCGGGCTGCCGGAGCAGCCGGACAGCGCGGCGGAGGCGGTCAGGGCCAGGGATATGGCGATGGTGGTTCGACGGCGCATGGGAACCCCTTGCTGGGTATGGCGGGTCTGACAGCCGGACCCGCGTGGGGCTCTCCTCCGGCAGATGGCGGGTGGTGGCAGGGGGCGGTGCTTCAGCGGCCGAGGTGGCGCAGGCACTCTTCGTAGGAGGCGTGCTGGGCGGTGATGGGGCCGCTGACCCGGTTGAACCAGGCCGCATCCAGGCGGGGCTCGGGCTTCTCGTGGCCGGCGGGGCAGCGTAGCCACACGCTGTCGCGGGTGCTGGCGACGATCCACTGCCGGTACGCACCGCAGTCGGCGCAGGCGTGGACCTCGCCGTCGATGACCAGCGGCGCCTCGTGGGGCATCAGGATCCCGGCCAGGTCCTGACGGCTCGGCATCCGCAGGTCGGGCGGCAGGAAGTCGTCCACCCCCGGGTCGGTTGCCTGCGCGGCCGGCTCCGGTGCCGGGTCCGGTTCGACGTGCATGGCGCTCCAGGCTTCCCACTGCTGTTGTGCTTGAAGCTGCTGCTGTCGTTCACGTCTGCGTCGAAGCATCAGTCCCCCCTCGTCCTGATCCAGCCGGGCACGGGAGATGGTGCACCAAGCCCGCGACCTGCCGCAACTAGCAAATTTATGAATAGTCACCGGCCCCGGCGGCGGTCGTCGCGGTTCTGCGAGGGCCCCGTTGTATGCGACTGCGACGATGCCTGTGCCGTGGTGGCGCCGGGGAGGGGCTGGGCCGAGGCGTCCGCGGGGAGCCCGGCTGCGCGACGTAGCCGCCACACGAGGACGTCGCTGACGGAGGCCGCGCTGTCCAACTCCCGCCGGGCGGTTGCTTCGGTGAGCAGGAGGGCGGGGTCGTGGCCGGCGGCCTCGGCGTCGGCGAGGGTGGCCGCGAGCGCGGGCCAGCCTGCCTCGGCGAGGATCTGCTCGGCCAGCTCCGGCAGCGCCTCCCGTACGAGGAGGGTGTGGCGGCGCTGCAGGGGCAGGGGGAGGAGGCGGCCACGCTGGTGGAGGACGGCCATGGGCTGGCCGGCGGCGGCCTGGTAGGCGGCGCGCAGGTGCTCGGCGGCCTGCCGCGCGGCCTCGGCCTGCTGGGCGTGCTGCTTTCTGCCATGCCAGTGCGCGGCGGCGGTGATGAGGAAGAACGCCATGTCAATGAGCATGGCGGTGGTGGCGCCGTCCTCGCCGCGGCCGAGCACCGGGCCGCCGTGGACGAGGTCGCGGGCGGCCTGGCGCAGGGCGCGGTCGTGTCCGCGTACGGCCCGGACGTGAGAGCGCGAAGCCCGCTCGAACGCGACGGCCGCGTCACCGAGTTGCTTGCGGGTGTGGGCGGCGGAGGTCTTGGCGAGCGCGTCGAGGACCTCGCCCGCCGCCGCGATGTGCGCGGCGATCACGCCGTCGTCACCGCTGTCGATCACCAGGACCGCCTGCCAGGCGGCGGTGGTCGCGGCCCGGCGCGCGGAAGCGGGCCCGGGTACAGCTCGCAGCGGAGTGTCGGCCGGAGCGCTTCCGGTCTCCTGGCCGGACGGCGCAGCGACGGTCCAGCGCTCCCGGATGCGGGGCAGGGACAGGTCCGGGGCGAGCCTCGCACCGGGGTAGAACACCGGCTCGCCGTTCTTGTTGCGGTCGTCGGGGAGGGCGACCTTGTACCCGAGGAGGTCGCCGGAGGGGGCGACTCGCTTGCGGATGAGCAGGCCGGCGGAGGCCAGCCGGGCGAAGAACTCCTCCTCGCTGTGCGTGCCGGCGACCGAGCGGCGCACGGTCTCGCGCAGTTCTTCGCGGGCCGTGCGCTCCCGCCCCTGGCGCTCGGCCTTGTGGCGTTCGGCGCTGGTGGGGCGCTGGGCGGCGGTGCCGTCCCCGGGTGCGACCTGGTGCAGGCCGAGTTCCTTCTCGATGAGGCGGCACTCGGCCTGGGCCCGTTTGCCGGAGCGGAAGTCGTCGGGGCGGCTGCCGTCCTCGCACACCAGGGTGGCGATGATGTGGATGTGGTCGTCCGCGTGCCGAACGGCTGCCCAGCGGCAGCCCGGCTCGCCGCCGCCGGGGTCGATGCCGGCGGCGGCCACGATCCGGCGGGCGATCTCGCCCCACTCCTCGTCGGACAGGATCCGGTCGTCCGCGGTGGCGCGAACGGAGGTGTGCCATACGTGCTTGGCGGGGCGGGCGTGCTCGGGAAGGGCCTGGACGGGCTGGTCGAGGAGCTGCTGGAGGTCCTTCAGGGTGGCGTTCGGGTCACGGCCGGGATCGGGGGACATGCCGTCGAAGGACGCGACGAGGTGCGGGTCGGTGTGCTCCTCGTGCTTGCCCGGCCCGTACAGGTAGGAGAGGAGGCCGATGGTCCGCGATCCGGCCGTGTGCACTCGGGGGATCACGAGGTGCGCTGCGCGATCAGATGGGTGGCGGCTTCGTGAACGGTCTCGGCGGCCCGTTGGACCGCGGCGAGGGCAGCGTCGAGCTGCCGGACGTCAGCGCCGGAGTTCAGGGCCTTGGAGACCTGGTTGAGGTTGCTGCCGGCCCAGCCGAGCCTGCGGCGGCTCTCGAACAGGGCGGTGATCACCTCGCGCTCGTCGGCTATCTCGGCGCTGGTGCGGTCGAGGTCGCGGGCGGCGGCGAGAGAGGCGCGGGCGAGGAAGCCGGCGACGGACAGGCGACAGTTGGCAGCGGCGGACTTGATCAGAGCGAACTCTTCTTCGTTGAAGCGGGTGTTGGGCTGGTGCAGACGCTTCTTCTCGCGCGGCTGGCGCGGGCGCTGTCGGGCGTGGTCGCGGCGCTCGGACGGCTTCTCCTCCTGCTCTGGCTTCGATCCGCCCCCGGTCGAAGCCAGAAGGACCTGCGCCCCCTGGTGCAGGTCCTGGCCCGCCCCCTCGGGGGCGGGTTCGGCGGAAGCTACGCTTCCGCCCCAACTTGCTCGCTTCGAGGTCGAGTTAGATTCCTGCTGTGGGTTCTCGATTGCGGGCGAGGTGTTCGGGCTGGTCATGGACCGGGCTCCTCTTTGCTGGGCTGGCTGTTGGCGTGGGGTGTCTGTCGGGACGTCTGCTTGCCGCTCGCGTGGACGTGCGGAAGGAGCGGGGTGGCCCGGCTGGTGACCGGGCCACCCGAGTGTCAGATGTTGCTGCGCAGGCCATTGACCTGCGGGTACCGGGGTGTCAGCTGCATTCGGGGCAGTGTGCGTAGTGCTGGGTAAGGGCTTTGGCCATGCGCTGCTTGGCGCCGGCCGCGAACCCGGCGCTGGACTTGCCGGTTCTGGTGCCAGCGTGGCGGACGGAGTGGTTGCTCATCTGGCCCATCTCCGTCTCGTATCCCGCCTTGATGCGGCTGAAGGTGCGGCAGGTCTTCATCGGGCAGAACTCCTCTTCGTGGAAGCGGCGTTCTCGTCGCGCAGGCGCGCGAGAACCGGGCTCAGGCGGTCGTTGCGGATCGGGATGCTGTGCTCGCGCATGATCTGCCGCAGCTGCACCCGAGTGATGGACTCGTTGCCGTCCCGCTTCAGCGCCGCCGGGACATGGGGCCGCAGCAGGTCGACGATCTCGTCCTCGGACAGGCGGGTCCGGGACCGAGGTCCCCGTCCCGTACGGGGCCGTGGTCCCCGTGTCGTTCGGGACCGGTCCCGTGCACGGTCCCGAGTGCGCGTGGCTGCATGGTTCGGTCCCCGGTCCCCAGCAGCGGGCTCGTCCTCGCCGTCACCGCGGTCCCCGTCCCCAGCATCGTCCCGGTCCCCGTCCCCGTCCGGGTCCCCCGCGGGGACCGGGTGGGGACGCGGTCCCTCGGCGTCGGTCCCCAGCCCAGCCCACAGGCGGTCCCCGGTCCCCGGGACCGCGAGGGTGCGCTCGTGCCGGGGACGGTCCCCACTGGGGACCGCAGCTCTGGGGACCGGGACCGTCTGGAGACCGAGGCCGTTGTCCGCCGCCGTGGCCGTGCGGTTGTGGAGGGGACCGTGGCCGGTCCCGGGGACGGTCGCCTCGATGCGGGGACGGTCCCCTGCGGCGGAACCCCCGGTCCCGCTCGCGCGGTCCCCCTGGGGGACGGCGGCGTTGGGGACCGACCGGGGACCGTGGTCGCTGCCGTGCGGGACGGTCCCGGCGGTGGCGGTCCGGTCCCCTCCGGCACGATGGGCGTTTGCGTGGGGACGGTCCCCGTTGGGGACCGGGACCGTGCGGGGATCGTGGCCGGTGTCGGAGACCGTGGTGGTGCGGTCTGGGAGGGGACCGTGGCCGGTCCCCGCGGTGGTGCGGGGACGGTCCCCGGCGACGGACGCCTTCGTCCCGTACATCCGGTCCCCGTCGTTCTGGGCGCCCTGGCCCCACTCGGGGACCCCCCGGTCCCCGACCGCCTCGTCCTCGGCGGCCGGTTTCGGCGTGGCGGCTGCCAGGGCGCGGTCCCCGTCCGGGCGCTGGCCGGGCTGAGGGGTGGCGACGAGCTGGTGGAGCTGGCGCATCAGGACACCGAAGGCCAGCAGAGCGGCAGTCGGAGGGATCGCGGCGACCACGTAGTTCAGCAGGGGCACCGGAGCTGTGCCGGTGCCGCTCACGCCGGCCACGTTGAGGACGATCGAGCCGACCGAGCCGGTGGCGGTCAGGGCGATGGCCCACCAGTCGGTGACCCGGCGCAGCCCGGCCCGCAGCATGAGCAGTTCGCCGGTGACGATGAAGGCATCCAGGGTGGCGGGCCAGGCCCACTGGCGGATCGGGGAGCTGCCCAGGCCGTGGAGGCCGGCGACCTCGGCCAGGTGTGCGTAGGAGAGCCAGAACCCGGCGGCGGTGAGGGCCACGATGACGGTGCCGGCGGCGATCAGGACGTAGCGCTCGGCGGTCTGGGTGGTCATCGGGCGGTGTCTCCGTTCGTTGCGGTGCTGGCGTGGGCCGCTTGGCGGGGGTCGTCGTAGGAGACGGCTGCTGCGGAGATGCCGACGGCGGCGGTTGCCGTGCGCAGGGTGCTCAGAGGCATGGCGACGGCGTGGTGGTGGCGGGGAGGCATGCGGCCTTTCGGAAGTCGTTGATCAGGGCGGCGGTGTGGACCTGTCGGGACACGGGTTCGGGGGTCTGCTTGCTGCGGTCGCGTTCGGGACCATCGCCGTCGTGGCGTAGGCCTGCACCAGAGGGCTCGACGCCGTCGACTTCGGCCTGGCGTGCTGTGGCGAATGGGTTGGTGTCGATGACGACGTTGAAGTTGTCGCGGTCCTCAATGGCGCGGGCTTCCTCGCGCAGGACATCGCGGGCCCAGTTGAGGCTGACCTGCAGGGTGAAGGCCAGGCGTTCGGGGCTCCAGCCCTGGGCAGCCGCGTACCGGATCAGAGTCCTGCGCTCGTGCTCGCTGAGCTGGATGCTCCGGCCGTTGATCACCGACAGCACGCGGTCGTAGTCGAGCCGGTGCTCGGTCTTCTCGTGCCAGTGGAGGCGCTCGTCAGCGGTCATGCCGCCCCAGATGCCTTCCTTCTCCTCGTTGTCGAGGGCGTAGTTGAAGCACTCCTGGCGAACCGGGCACATGCCGCAGGTCTCCAGGGCCTCACGAATGGCCCAGCGGTCGCGGGGGGCGTGGAAGAACAGCTCGTCGGCGGAGTCCGGGTCCATGCCGTGGCAGGCGGCGCGGGCATGCCAGCTGTGGTCGGAGACGCCCCGCAGGATCGGCGGGGGAGTGTTGTTTGAGGTGATCGTGCGCATCGGGAGCTGTCTTTCGGGTACGCCTCACCGGCCGGCAGCCAGGGCAGCACGGCACCTGCGGTCGGGCTCAGGTGCTGCTGGGGCGCCGGTGGGAGGCGGAGCAGTGGGGCGATGGTGACGGTGCCGTGCCGGGGAAGGGGTGCTGGATACGGGCCGGTCAGGTGCGCTGGAAGCGGCGGTCGGGGCCGGTGAACTCCACCGCAGTGCACATGCCGGACAGGCGGGACAGGACCCGGTCGCCTACCTTGTCGCGCAGTACCGGGAGATGCTTGTCCATTCGGTCGTCGCGGACAGGCGGCAGGTTGGTGGTGAAGATCGTCGGCATACGGTTCTGGCAGCGCCAGTTCACCAGCCGGAAGGTGATCTCCTCCGTCCACTCCGAGGTCTTCGCAGCGCCGAGGTCGTCCAGCAGCAGCAGCGGCACCCGCATGATTCGCCGCAGCATGTGCTCGGGGTCCACCCCGGACCGGTAGCGCATCTCCGCGTACAGGTCCGCGGCGGTCGTCGCGTGCCACTCCACACCGCACCCGGCGGCGGTCAGGGCCCGGACCGCCCCGTACGCCTCCTGGGTCTTTCCGACCCCGGTCCCGCCCCACAGCAGCAGCGACGGGCCGTGAGCGATTCGCCGGCGCCCTGGCCTTCCCCACTGGGAGTTGAGGTCCTCCGCGGCAGGGGCGACCGCAGCGTCCGCGATGGCCCGCACCCAGGCGGCCACCTGCGGATGCTGGGGGACCGCATCCCGATAGGCGTACGGGATCCGCTTCTGGGCGGCCTCCAGCGCCGGGATCGGCTCCGGCGTATCCGGCAGCACCGGGGCGGTGGCAGGGTCGATGCCGCGCTCAGCCAGGCGGGTGGCCAGACGCTCACGCAGCCGGTCGGAGACCGCGGGCAGCGGGTCGGTCAGGCGGGCGCGGCTCACAGGCTGCCTCCGAACGTGGTCGGCTCCGGCGCGGTCGGGTTCATGTAGGGCGTGTAGCCCGAGGCGCGGGCCCAGGCCCCCGCGCCGGAGGCGGACGACACCCCAGCGGCGGCATGCGGCGGTGAGGCGTTCAGGGCCTCGTTGACCAGGCTCGGGAGCACGCTCGGATGCAGATTCTTGAACCGCAGCCGCTCCAGCGCCGCCCGGATCACCTCGGGGTCGAAACCCTCCTCCAGCAGCCCCTTGACGTGCCGCCCGACCAATCCGATCACGGCCTTCGGCGGGCGCTGGACATGCCCCCCGACGTACTCGGCCACCAGGTGCTTCGTCGAACCGGCATCGGGAGCCGACTCGGGCGCGGGGGCCTCGTCCCCCTTAGGGGAAGATCCAGGATCCAAGATCCTAGATCCAGACGACGAGCCCTCGCGAGCCTGTGTCGAGGACTCGGCGAATGCCGCCTGACCTGCGCTTTCCTCAGCCAGTGCGAGACGGGCGCCCGAGACGGTCTCGCGGGACAGCTCCGACTGAGCGCCAGCGCCGGTCGGTGCGGCGGTGTACCCGTCCGCGCACGCAGATTCGGTTGAAACAGGGCGATCGAGGGCTCGACGAGGGTTCACCGAACCCTGCGGAACCGGGCCGCTGATCCCCGCCGGCGTCGCCGGAACCTGCACCGCGGCAGACTCCACGGCCGGGCAGGCCGCCTGCTTCTCCGCCGCGCACCCTCCGCACCGCTGGTGCGCCTGGTGCTTCGGGCAGCGCGACTGCCGCGAGGCGGACGGCCGGTCGATCTTCTGGTGCTTCTCCCACGTCACGATGTGCAGGTACTTCTTGCCGTCACACCCGATGTAGCGGCAGATCAACCCGGCAGCCTCCAACTGCTCCAGATCGTTGGCCACGTGCTCCGAGGTGTGCTCGGCGCGCAGCGCCCACAGGAACCCGGCGATGATCGCCGGATGGGCCAGGAAACGTCCGTTGTCGTCCGCCTGGGTCAGCAGCCCAATGAAGGTGACCATCGCACTGATGTCGACCGAGGCGATGTCCTCGGACAGGAACATCTCGGGCTTGATCGTCCGGATGCGGGCCATCAGGCAGTACCCCCGCGGGCGGGGCTACGAAAGGGGGCCGTTGCCGCGCGGGCCGAGGAACTCGGTCTTTTGCGCTGGGCAGGCGTCATGCAACACTCTCCTGTGCAGTGAAGCCGCACCGGTGGTCCCGTGAGAAGGATCGGTGCGGATGAAGGTGGTCTCCGGCCCTTGCCGTGGGCGGGAGCACCGTGAGCGTTCGGCGTCTGAGAGTTGCCTCTCTCAGGCGCCGTCGCTGTTTCTGCGGTCTTAACCCGCGCGGCTAGTGCGCGCACTGCATATGGCTCTCCCCCGATTCCCCGTTGGCCGGGCGGACTGCCCGGCGAGCGACGACGAACATATGGGCAGGCTGTGCCAAGGTCCAGAGATAGCTCTACGACCTCATACAACTTCCCGCACATGCTCTGACCTGCTGTTAACCGGCAGGCTGTCGCGCTGTACCGGCTGGTCAGGTCTGGATTTAAGCCCGCAGGCAAAGCCTTCGTCAACGGCACCTCTCAGTCGAATCCACGCGCGTAGACGGTGGTGTGGGAAGCGTGGAGGCGGAGGAGGGAAGTGGGGTAACAATCTTGGCTTTCAAGGAAGTTGCAGGGTTCCGCTCCGCCTGGTTAGGGTCGCAGCCGACCGCATGAATGATCATTCAATCCCTTGCAACAAAAAACGGCAAGAATTTGCCGCTTTCCTGATCATGGATAGCTCGGGCGTGGGAATGTCCAGATTCGTCACGGAAGGCGGTCGGGTGTGGCGCCGCATGGTTTCACGTTTAACCACCTGCTCTGTGGCCGAGGCCACAAATTGTGGAAAGCCCTCAGGGTCGTCGTATCGTCTTTGTAGGAGACACCCGGCCGGGGGGCCAGCGTTCGTGCTGCCCCTCTTTTTTCATGCCCTCGTCCGGATGTCGTCCTGCACACTGCGGAGACAAAGGAAGAGCCTCATGGTTGCTCAGGGGACCGTCCCCTTCGGCGATAACCGCGCCGAGAACAACGCACACGGCGGAGAAATCGCCGGTCAGTTCATGGGGTTCGGCGGCTGGCTGAAGCGATGGCGCCAGGCGGCGGGGCTCACCCAGGCCCCGGTGGCCAAGGCCCTCGGCATGGGGGTCCGGACCTACCGCAACGTGGAGAAGGGGGCCGTGCCGCCCCGCTTCACCAAGCCTCAGTGCGAGGCGCTCGCGGACCTGCTCGGGCTCGACAAGAGTGAGCGCCACGCCCTGCTGCTGTACAACATCGGCACCTCGCTCGACGGTGACCCGCAGATCGATGCCAGCCCGGAGCTGCGCCGGGCCCTTCGCCTCCTGATTGACAGGCAGATGCCTTCGCCGACGTACCTGACCGACCGCAACTGGAACATCCTTGCGTACAACGCGGCAATGGCTGAGTGGTGGCCCTGGGTCATGGAGCCGCGCGCCAACCTCATGCGGTGGGCTCTGACGAACCCGGAGGCCCGCACCCAGTACCACGACTGGGACATGCACGCTGCGGCCTACGTCCGCCTGCTGAAGTTCGCCCAGGCCACCCACAAGGACAACGCCGAGCTCGTCGAACTGATCGCCGAGGTTCGCCAGAACCCGGACGTCGAGCGGATCTGGCGTACCGAGGCCGATCTGGAGGCCGACAGGGACGGCCACGTCTTCCGGATGATCATCCCTGCCCTGGGCTGGGAGACCGTCGAAGTCGTCTCCCATGTCCTGTACCCGGCGTCGATGCCGCACTGCCGGTTCGTGGTCATTACCTGGGTCGAGGCCGAGACCTCCGATGACGAGACCGACGCCCTGGGAGGCAAGCGCAACGCCTGGGCCCACGCCGAGCCCGGCACGCCTACGACTCCGCAGCCCTCTGCACAGGCCGAAGCCGAAGCCGCCCGCCGCCGCGCAGCCCGGGCGCTCACTGCCCGCCTCGTCGTCGACAGCGCTGACGGAGCCGCGGCGCTCGCCGGCCCCGACGGCGTCCCGCTCCCGGCACTCAGCGCCCTGGCCGGGCCCGGGTGCCGTCTCACCCTGTCGCCCGAGAACCACTCTGTGGTGTGGGCAATCGAGGAATCCGCTGGCGAGTGGGGCGTCACCCAGCTGGGGGCGGGCGCCGTCGTCGACCGCATCCAGGTGCCGATCGTCGACCCCCAGGCCCGAGCGGAGGTGAAGCTACTCCTGCGTGCTTCGCTGCCGGACTCCGACCAGGCGGCCATCAGCCGGCTCCGCGAACAGCTGCCCCAGGTCGACCTGAGGGCAGCGCTCCTTCGGGAGATCTTCAACGATCTCCAAGAGGGCGAGGCCCTGCCTGGCTAGCTGGTGTGGCTGGCCCATTGGCCGCAAAAGGTAACTTACCGTCACGACTGGTGCGGGCTCTCTTTCCCCGGTGTGGGGGCCGAGGCGCGGCCGTCTGGACCACGGAGAGGGTCCGGACGGCCAGACCTCCCGATGCCCCTGGCGCTCGCGAGGGAGCGTGTTCCAGTACGCCCTTGAATCGGCCGGATGCCTCGAAGGCACGGCAGATCTCACAGCTCTCAGGAGTCACTGTGTCCCGACACATCTACGACTGCCCCGTTCGCTGGTCGGACCTCGACGCGAACGGACACCTCAACAGCTCCCGCTACGGAACCCTCCTGGAAGAGACCCGCATGCGCATGTTCAGCGTGCTGGTTCCTGCCGATCCCGCCGAGCGCCTTGCCCGCAACTTCCTCCTACGCGAGCAGACCATCCGCTATATGCACCCGCTGGAGACCTGGGAGACCCCAGTCCGCGTCGAAGCCTGGGTGGCCGACGTCAAGCGTGTCTCGCTCACCTTCCACTTCGAGATCAAGGACGACAAGCACGTCTATGCCACCGCGACCTCGGTCGTCGCCGGCTACGACTCCATCCGCGGCGGCATCCGCCGCTTCGAGCAGAACGAACTCGACGTGTTCAACAGCTACGCCGACACCACCTCGGCCACCACCAGCTGAACCCCGCGGCCAGGCCATCGGCCGCCTGGCGGCGGCCGGCCGGCATCGCGCCCCAGGACGAGCCCCCAGGCCTACCGCGGCCTGGTCTGGCCGGTCTGTAGTCATGCAACCTGGTTGCCGCCGGTTCCATGGGAGGCGTCGAGTACGCCGAACATCCAGCCGAGGGCGATCAGATGCGGGTCGTGCTCGGCGCCCCAGCGCGCCCGCAGCGCTCGAATCCGCTTCTTCATCGCGTCGTGGGGAAGGCCGCAGTGCTGCGCGATCTCGGCGTAAGTGCCCTCCAGGGCGAGCGACCAGAGGATCTTGGTCTCAGTGTCGTCGATGCCGCCGATGGGTGGTGTTGTCGGCTCCGGCCGGGGAAGTTGCTCGGTGACGTAGCACGCGTGGACTAGGGCATAGCGGTGGCGTACTCCGGCACGCCGGTTGCCGTGCGACATCTGATTTGCGACGGTGCCTTCGGACAGGCCCAGTTCGGCGGCAACCTTGCCGGTGCTCAGCCCCTGGGCGAGCTTGCCGGCGATCTTCACCTGGGCGGGGGTCGGGTGCGAGGCGACCGGACCAGGGCGTGCAGGCATCAGCGGATTACTTTCGAGTCGGCGGGTGTCGGCCGGGGGCGGCCGTTGGGCAGGCCCCGGCAAGAGGGGGGAAGCTCGGCCGGAGCCTGGTCTTGGGGCGGGTGTGCTTAGGCGCGGGTGAACCAGCGGGTCTGCTCCGCGTCGGTGACCGTGCCGCGGTGGTGGTCGAGTTCGAGCTGCGCGAGGTGCGCGTAGTGATCGACGACCGCCTTCCCGAACGCCTCGTGGGCCACGGGGCTGTGCCGGAAGGCTGAGCGAGCCTGGTCGAGGGTGAGGGGCAGCCTGGGCGCGTCGGTGGCCTCGTAGGCGTTGGAGGTGCAGGGAGGCGGAGGTTTGAGCTGCCGCTCGATGCCGTGGGTGATCGCTGCGACTGCCGCGGCGAGAGCGAGGTAGGGGTTGGCGTCCGCACCTGGTACGCGGACCTCCAGGTGCAGCCCCTGTCCGTGGCCGGCGATGCGTACGGCGCACGTTCGATTGTCCCAGCCCCATGTCGTGCAGGTAGGGGCGAACGAGCTGGGCGTGTACCGCTTGTACGAGTTGGTGTTCGGCGCGTACAGGGGTGCGAGCCCGGGCAGGGCGGCGAGCAGGCCTGCGACCGCCTGCTCGCCTATCTCAGAGAGCCGTCCGTCCGGATGGTTGAGCATGGGGTTGCCGCTGCGCGTGAGGGAGATGTGCAGGTGCAGGCCGCTGACCAGTCCGTTCTGGGGGGAGGCCATGAACGTGGCGGTCATGCCGGAGCGGCCGGCCAGGGTGCGCACCGCGTGCTTGAAGACGAGGTGGTTGTCGCACGCGGTCAGCGCGGGGCCGTAGGGGAAGGTGACCTCTACTTGGCCCGGCGCGCCCTCCGTCTTGACTGCCTCCACGGGCATGCCCGCCTTGGCCAGTGAGCCCTGGAGGCGCCGGAAGAACCGGTCGGCTTCCGGCGTGTGGTCGAGGCCGTAGTCCAGGTTTTCCTCGGTCACGGGAACGAGTCCCTCGTGGCCGACCCGGGAGGCAGGGGTGTGGCTGCCGCGGTACAGCACGAACTCGGTCTCCAACCCGGCCTGAGCGTGCAGCCCGTGGGCGGCCAGACGGGTCAGCTGGTGGCGCAGGATCTGCCGGGGTGCGACCTCGATGGGATCATCGTCGAGGTCGACGGCGTTACCGAGGACCAGCGCCGTGCGCGGCATCCACGGCAGCATCCGCAGCGTCGAGGCATCGGGTACGACCGTCATGTCCTCGTACCCGGTCGCCCACGAGGTGAGCACGAAGCCGTCAGACGGTGTCATGTCGGCGTCGGTGGCCAGGATGTACGCGCACATCTCGGCGCCGCCCTCGAGGACGCGGTCGAGGAAGTGCCGCGCCCCGTACCGCTTGCCCTTGAGGCGACCCTGCAAGTCCGGCACGGCAAGGAGAACGGTGTCGATCAGGCCCGCGCCGACGGCCTTGCGTAGTTCGTCGACGTTGAACGCCCGGGCCGGCCGCTGTCGGGAGACCGATGCGGTCTCGGCCTCACGCTGCACTGTGCTGCTCAGGCGCGATGCCGCTTGGGCGGAGGTGGGCTGGACTGTCATCACACGACCTCTTCCTGGATCTTGGCCATGTTCGAGTCAGCGTCGGCGGCCGCGGTCGGCACCTTGTAGTCCCGCCCGGATTTCCGCCACCACAGGGCGGCCAGGGCGAGGACGACCAGCAGGACGATGGGCGCGTAGTTGAACGTCGTGACGGAGACGACTCCGACCTCGGGGCGGCTCTGGGGCAGGCAGAACAGCACGGTCACGAACGCCACCCAGGCCACGGCGACCACGCCGACTGGCACGCCCCAGCGGCCCAGGTTCCAGGGGCCGGGCTGGAAGCGGTGACGGTTGCGGATCCGCAGATAGATCGGGATCGCGTACGCGGGGGTGATCCCTATGACGTTGATCGCGGTGACGGCGGCGTACGCGGTCGGGCTGTACAGCGATGGCAGCGCCAGCACCGCGGCCGCGCCGACCGACAGCCACACAGCGCGGGTTGGGGTGCCCGTGCGGGTATCGACGTGACGCCACAGCCGTGAGCCGGGCAGGGCGCCATCCCGGGAGAAGGCGAACACCATCCGGCTAGCGGCGGCTGTCTCGGCGTTGCCGCAGAACAGCTGCGCGACGATCACAACGAGCAGCAGGGCCTTCGCGCCGGCGACGCCGAGGGCATCGAGGAAAACCTGGGCTGGCGGCACCCCGGTCGCCGTGGCCTGGGTGGCGGCGTAGTCCTGGATCGCGAAGGTCAGTCCGGCCAGCAGCACAAACCCGGCCACCCAGGACCACCCGATCGCCCGCATGATCCCGCGGGACGCGGAGACCTGCGCGTTGGTGGTCTCCTCCGACAGGTGCGCCGAGGCGTCGTACCCGCTGAAGGTGTACTGGGCTAGCAGCAGCCCGATCAGCACCACGTACAGCGAGTTGGACCAGCCGGTGTTGTTGACGAACTCCCCGAACACGAAGGACGGCGACTGGTGGTGCCCCGGCACGACGACCAGCACCCCGACGATCAAGGCGACGCCGCCCAGGTGCCACCACACGCTGACGGAGTTCAGGATGCTCACCAGCCGGACGCCGAAGAGGTTGAGGGTGGCGTGGAGCGCGAGGATGCAGAAGTAGATCGCCATGATCTTGCCCGGCGTAGGGACGAACCCGAACTGCAGGTTCAGGAACGCTCCGGTGAAGAGCGCGGCGCCGTAATCGATGCCGGCGATCGCACCGAGCAGTCCGAGCAGGTTCAGCCAGCCGGTGTACCAGCCCCACTTGCGGCCGCCGAGCTGCTCGGCCTGGTAGTACAGGGCGCCCGAGGTGGGGTACGCGGAGGTGACCTCGGCGAGGCCGGCGCCCACGAGCATCACCATCGCGCCGACGGCGACCCAGCCCCACATCATCACGGCCGGGCCGCCGGTCATGAGCCCGAAGCCGTAAAGGGTCATGCAGCCGCTCAGCACGGAGATCACCGAGAAGCTGATGGCGAAGTTCCCGAACGGGCCCATACGGCGGGCCAGCACTGGCTCGTATCCCAGCTCCCTCAGGAACGCGTCATCGGCCGCGGTCCCGCTGCCTCGGCGGGCAGGGCGTGTTCGTAACATTGGACATCCTCCAGGATCAAATGGAACAGAGGGGGTAAGTCAGGTGCATGCCAAGGTCCTGCGCGCAAAGTGACCCGTCAGCGGGGTGAAGCGGCGTGGGGCGGGTGGGCGCGGGCGAAGGACAACGACTCCCGACGGGCCCGCAGCAGCAGCAACTTGCCGCTGTCGGGGCGGTTCGGGTCGTCATGGACCGACGCCCAGGGCTCGCGTGCGGCATAGGGGCCCACGGCGGTGAATACCTCGGCGGCTTCGACGAAGCGGTGGCCGGCCCATAGGCCGTATGCGAGGTGGTGCAGGTCCGTCACCGAGCGCGGCGCGGGATCCGGCTGCCGGAACCAGTGATGGAACGCGGTGAGCGAGTACCGGATCGTCGGCTCCTCCGCCCACTGCCGCCGCCACAGCGGTTCGGCCCGATCCCGCAGCGACTGCCGACGGCACTGCTCGACCAGCGCGTACAACGGCAAAAGCAACAGCGGCGACCCCGCCGGAGACCACGAGGCCACCCACCGACCGAAGTCGAACACCGCGGCCAGCGATGCCGCCGGCGGAACCTCGCGGGCCAGCATGAACTGCAACACCCGGTGAAAGGCCTCCCGGTTGTACGCGTCCCGCTGGTTTACCCCATGCAGCAGCCCCCATGGACCGGTCGGCAACATGGGTTCTGTCGAATGGTCCCGGTGCTCCCGACGCACCTGGCGCCCATCGAGCTGGGCGAGAGCGAGTAAGCACACCCAGGGCACCGGATCCAGCGGTCCCCGGTGCGCCGCCACCAGCGCCGCCTGCCGCGCCGCCTCCTCCAGCGCCGCCGCACTTGCGTGCCGCTGCTGATGAGCCCGCAGGGCCCGTTCCACCCACACGCGCGCCCGCATCACCTGCGCGTCGTAGCTCTCCGGCTCCTCCGACAGCCACACACCGACCACGTCCGACCGCGCGGCCGTGACAGCCAGCACTTGCGTCCGCGCCGTACGCAGCCCCCAGCGGTCACCAGTGGCTGCCAGCAGATCGCGCGCCGGCCTCCACCGGCCCGCCTGCAATTCGACCAAGGCGAAACCGAGGGCCTCGTCCACGCCGGCGGGGTGATACACAGGGCGCATCAGTGTGCTCCAGGGAAGCGACCACCGGCGGAGGCCTGCGGCAGGGAAGGCGGAGACCGTAAGAGCTCGACCATGCTGCGGGGTAAGGGCACGGATTTCTCGATCATCGGATGATTCCTCGGTAGGTGTGGCCGGTCGAGTCAGGGAGTACGGCCGTGGACGGAAGGGCGCACTGGGACACCTGGGGCGACTGGTCTATAACTTCAGACCGCTGATCAGGCGGGCGGCGCTTGTCACGGCCTCGGAGATCGCGGGTGCGAGCGAGGAACTGGCTAGATAGAACCCGAGGAGGGTGCAGACCGCAGCATGCCCGGCCTTCAAGCCGCCCTTCTTGACGAGCAGGACGACGACCACCGTCAGCAGTACGACAGCGGAGACGCTAACGGCCACGGGACGCCCTCCAGCGGACCTGCGCTCGCACCGGGAGCGGCTGCGGTGCCGCCCTGACCGGGCCGCTGGGTATCTTCGGGATGGGCAGGACCGGGGTGGCGCGCGGCTGCAGATCGGGGGAGTTGTGGCAAGGCATCACGCGCTCCGGGAGGGGCCGCGTAACTGCCTGCGCGCCCGGCCGATTGCCCTGCTCAGGGCAGCTGCGCGGGTGAGGACTCGCGGGCCGGCGGGCAAGGAATGCCAGTGCAGTCCGGGCGGGTCGGTGGCCTCAAGGGGCGGCACGACGAGGTGGCATCGCGAACCCAGTGCCACGGTGTCCGGCTCTTGCCAAGTGGCGGCGGTGCCCACCGGCACCAGCAGGCACATGCGCAGTTCCGTGCCCTCGTCGCAGAGGATCACCGGGCCGATGGGCTCGCCCTCCGCTTGAAGGATCTCGATGGCGCGTCGGCCGACGTCCTCGGACACTCGAACCACGTCCCACCACTGTCCGGCCGGGCAGACCTCGGGGTCGTCACCGATGGGCATCCAGCGGGGCGGGATCCCGAAGGGAGAGGGACGGTCCACGGACATGAAAATGGTCTCCTCACAAAGGCTGGTGAGAAGACCATTCCATGTGGCCAGAGCCGTGCACGGACAGATTGTCTGTGGGGGAGTTCCCTGAACTGCCTTACAGGAGAGCTAGGTTGTGATAATGCCTGCCCACCTTCCGAAGGCCGTGAGTTCGGCGGAGGGATGCGTGTCCAGGCGCAAGAGTGCTGCTGAGGTCTCTCGGGCTGACGGGTGGAAGCGCGTGTGGTTGGGGGCGACCTTCCGCGCTCGCCGGAGGTCGGCGAAAGCGCCGCGCCTGTCGCCGACGGCCAGCTTCGCTGAGGCGACGTCGATGAAGTGGTGGCTCGATCGTTCCCCCACGGTCGAGGCCGGCGGTGTCCACTCCTGTCCCGGTGCATCGGACCACTCGGTGAGACGCGCGAGGGCCTGCTCCACGTCCCCCATATCTATAAGGGCGTGCACCTCGTGAATGCGGATGTTGGTGGGCCCGAATGACATCTCGTAGGCGAGGGAGTCGCGGTTGCCGGCCAAGCGCGCGACGCTCTCTGCCTCACGGAGGTATGTGTCAGCACCGTCCGGGTTGTTCTCCCGGGCCTCCAGCACGGCCAGCTTCAGCAGGAGGGCGCCATCGACGGCGAGGGCATCGTTCGTGTACGAGTGTTCCGGCTGCATTCGCTCGAGCTCGTGCCGCAGGGCCAGCAACTTGCGGCGTCCCGGTGCGTAGGCTCCCTGCCGCAGCATCGCCCCGACGACGAGGTACCCGGCAGTGAACTGCATCAGGGGGTCACCGGAGCGGTCGGCAGCCCAGCGGACGCGCTCCAGCGCCGTGCTGGACAGGTCGTGGTGTCCCAGCTTGTGCGCAAGGGAGTTGACCGCTCGGTAGGCGCGGGCGAGGTGACCAAAGGCCTTCTCGCGCTCGCCGTTGGTGCCGCTCAGGGCGATGTGCGTCAGTTCAGTAATGACCGCCGGGAGAAGCGGGCCCATGGGGGCGTAGCGGGCATCGCGGCGGAGAGCGGCAACCTGATCTACTTCGGACGCAAGTACGGGCAGCGGCCGTGGGGCGATTTCCAAGTCGTCCGGGGTGTCGTAGCACAGCATGATCCGGCGCAGCTCGGGGATCACGGCGTGTACGCCGTCTTCGGACTCGGGTTCCCCGTAATAAGGCTGCCCGGTCAGGACCTCGGGCCCGAAGTGCAGGGCCTTCGCGAGCGCCAGGACCAGCGAGGGCGACGCCTTGCGCGCACCGGACTCGAGCTTCTGCACGTAGCTGGGTGAGATGGCGACTCTTTGAGCCAGTTGGGCGGCAGACAGGTTCCGTGTCTTTCGGGCGATACGGAGACGGTCTCCCAACGTCAGGGTTTCACTCATGGGCGGAACAGTCCCTTCGCGACGGAGCACTCTGTCCAGCGTACGTTCGATGTCCAGCTCCGCGACGAGCTGCGGAAAGAGTTAACTCCCCCGCCACCTCATGGCGGAGCCCCACCGACGGTCCGGGGGCCATCCAAGGCAATTGCCGATTTCGCCAGTCAGTGCACATTTCATCCCAGATGCGCAGCCGAAGCTGAGCCTCGGCTACTACACCGCATATGACTTTCAGTCAATAGTTGCGCAGTAGATCGCTGCGGACAGTTTGTCCGCTGTCCGCGCCCTCGCCGGTGGAATCGTCTCCTGACAACGCGCCCCCTGCCCGCGCCCCGTCTCCTCAATGACAACGCGGTATGCCGGCGCTTCTGTGCCCCCGTACAGGCATGCCCGACACAGGAGAGGGAGTCTCGACTTGCGCTACCTGGCCACGATGTCCTCGAGCTGCGAGTCGCTGTCGTCGCAGTTGTCCGCCGCTGTGACCGGTCAAACGGGGGCGGCTCCCCACCGTTCCGACAACTCGCAGGCAGCGGACCGCCCCGAAGCCCTGGTGCTTGACCTCTTCGGGACTCTTGTCGCGGCTCCGGACATTGCCGAACGCAGCGTCGCAGTGGCCGAGCTTGCCTCTGCCCTCGGCGTGACGGCAGGGGCCGTCGAGGCAGAGCTCTCCGCGAGCTGGCGGGTACGGCACGACGGGGAACTGCGATCGGCCGCCGCTGTCGCTGGCCACCTTGTTGAGAGGTGCAGCGCTTCCGCGGACCGCACGGCCCGTGCAGCATCGGTGCTCCGACGGCTCGCAACTGCCCGGCTGCGTCCGGACGAGTCGGTCTGCAGGGCGTTGGCCGAGCTCCAACGCTCGGGGCTGCGTCTGGCACTGCTCAGCGACGCCTCGCCGGACATCGCGGAATGCTGGAGCGAGTCGGCGCTGGCCTCCTACTTCGAGGTGGCAGCGTTCAGCTGCTGGGAGGGCGCGGTGAAGCCAGCCCCCCGTCTCTACGGCGGTTTGCTGGCGCGGCTCGGAGTCGCCCCGGCCAAGGCCGTCTACTGCGGCGACGGCGGCGGGGACGAGCTGGCGGGGGCCCAACGGTTAGGGATGCGGCCGTTACGGGTGTTACGCCGAGGTGGAGCACACCGCCTCGCTTTCGGCGAGACACCATGGTCTGGGGCATCGCTTCCCAGCGTCGAGGCTCTGCCTGTGGCCTTGGCCAGTGGGTGGTCCGTATGAGCACGGCGGCACGTGCCTGGACGGTGCGAGACGGTGTTCCTCGATTCGTGGAGGCTCGGTTCGCACCCGGCTCGGCGCCTTGCGGTACCGGTCGAGGTACGGCGTTGGTCCGAGTCCGTTACGCCGGTGTGTGCGGCAGTGACGTTCCCAAGCTCCTCCCCACTTGGCGTGGCTCCCTGCCCACGCCTTGGTTCCCCGGACACGAGATCGTCGGCAAGGATGCTCGGGGCGACTGGGTCAGTGTCGACCCCCTGATCACATGCCACTCATGCGGTGCATGCCAATCGGGACGTACACACTTGTGCCGCGATCTGCGGCGCGTCGGATGGGATCTGCCCGGCGGCTTGGCCGAGCTGGTCCAGGTGCCGGAGTCCAGCATCGTGAAGCTCCCGTACATCCGAGATGCCGCGCACGGCATTCTGGCCGACCCCATGGCAGTTGCCCTGCACGGCATTCGCTGCGGACTGGGGGCGCGGTCCGGGCGCCTCGGCGTTATCGGGGCCGGAGCCCTTGGGATCTGCACGGCGGTCTGCGCAGCCTCCACCGGGTGGGATGTCCACCTTGCGGTCCGATCCGCCGCCAGGCATCAGGAGCTGCAACGAGCCCTCGCCGGCCCGCGCCTCAGCGTGCACCACCGCGCTCTACCTTCGTGCGACGCGGTCGTCGACACCGCCTCCGGGTACGACGATTCCCCATTGCTCCAGGCCGTGGCATCGGTCCGGGACGGGGGCACAGTGCTCGTCCAGAACGCCTATGCACCGAACGTCACCCTCTCCCTCCCACTACGCGACCTCTTCCGTCGGTCAGTCACCCTGCGCGGGTCCTTCTCATACTGCCGCGGCAGCGGCCACGACGACTTCCGCGACGCACTTGCCTTCCTTACTCACGGCGGTGCTTGGGCTGACCTCTTGACGCGCGACCGGTATCCGCTGCCCGAACTGCCGCGAGCGCTCGCGGCGCTGGGCCGTCAGGACCACTGCCGCCCGCTCAAAGTCCTGCTCACTTCGAACACCTAGCTCCAGGAGCCACGCTCATGACCGTCTCCATCCCTCCGCTGATCCACAAGATCAATTCACGTGCAGAGATTGACCCGCATGAGGTCCACGACGGCATCCTCGCGGTCCTCGAACTCCCCGCCGGCCATACACGCGACGTGATGCTCGGCAGCGTTCTGACCGGCCTGCTGTTACGCGGCCCAAGGATTGGAGAGGTCGAGGCGGCCATCCGCGCCGCCACGCACCTGGACCGCGCCGCCTGGGACTTCCACCAGCCGCCCGAGGGCGTTCGCTTCGTCGGCTACACCGGCAGCGGAAAGAAGACCTTCAAGACCATCAACCTGAGCTCGACCGCCGCGCTCGTCGCAGCCACCGGTGGGGCACACATCGCCAAGCTCGGCTCACGCAGCGCATCCTCCAAGACCGGTTCCCGGGACTTCATCGACCTCGTTGGCGCGAACGCCGAGACGGTGCCCCAGAGGGAGATGGTCGGTATCACGGCCGAGTGCGGGTTCGGCTTCTTCTCCATCGAGCACCGGGTGCCCGAGTTCGACCGCCGCTACGGCGGCAGGTTCCAGGCGGTCCATGCCCTGAGCTTGGCCTTCCCCGCGCTGCTGAGCCCGGTGGTCTGCCCCGCGTACGTCTACGGGCTCTCCCACACCGCGGTCCGCGTCTCCGCGCAACTTCTGTCCCGGCTCGGGCTGCCGGATGCGACCGTCGTCAACTCCTCCGACGACGCGACGCTTCAGGTAGACGAACTCCTGCCTGGAACCAAAGCCCGTGCCTGCCGGATCATCGATGGCCAGGAAGACCGCACCCTCGCCGACGACGTTATGCGCGCCGCAGCGTCAATGCCCCGCCACATGGGCTGCATCTCCCAGCACGCCGAGCCTCACGTGAACGTGGCGGCCGCGGTCCGTGTCTTGGCCGGCCAGGACACCTCACCCGCGCGGGACGCAGTCGCCCTCAACGCAGCCTTGCTTCTGCTGACGGCCCGGGTGGTCCCGACGTTCCAGACCGGACTCGACACCGCGCTCACCATCCTCCATAACGGCGCCGGGCTGGACACGCTCCTGTGCTTCGTCCGCCTCACCGGCGGGTCGCCCCGCACGCTCGACGCACTGCTCCGCCAGGTCCCGCCCTCCGGCTTCGCAGTCAAGGCACCCATCGAGGAGAAGGCTGCATGCTGACCGGCGAGGAACTGGGCATCATCCACCTGGTTCTCAACACTGACTGCAACGCATGGGACCTGGCCCCCACGCCGTCCTCCCCGGGGGTGTGCCGCTTCTGCTACCGCGAGCGCAACCGAGTCAAGGCCGACCCGGACACCGTCGTCCGTGTTATCGACGGCCTCCGACGCGAATCGGAGGCGCGCCGGATCGTCTTCACCGGCGGCGACCCCGTGATGCCGTACGAGAACCACCTGGAGCTCGCCCTCCGGCACGCCCACTCCGCCGGCTTCGAGACGAACCTGCACACGAACGGTCTGCTCCTGAAGGAGCGCTACCCCGAGATCCGCGAGCACGTATCCGTCTACTCCCTGGCGATCGACGGCCCGGATGCGGAGACCGCCGACTGGTTCCGCGGACAGGGCTACTTCGACTGCTTCCAGGCCAACACGGCCATGCTCACTTCCGACCGGCGGCGCCTCGCCTTCAACACCTTCACGACGGCGCACTCCATCCAGACCCTCCAGGACTTGGCCCGGTTCATCACTGATCTGGCCGGCTCCACCCAGGTCGAATACTGGCTGATCTCCCAGTACCGGCCCATCGGCCGCGCCAACCCCCATAAGGCGGAGATCTACGGTTACGGACGTGAGGACTTCCTCCAGGCCGTGAACGATGCCCGTGCCCTCGTCCCCGACATCCCTGTCTTCGCCCAGCCGACACGCGCCCCGCACGATGCCTACCCGTTCCGGGTCTGGGTCCTCGCGGACGGCACTGTCACAGCTGACCTCGGCAGCGTCTCGGCACCGCGCAACGCCGTGCTCGGCAACCTCCTGACCGACGGCTTCGAGTCGCTCGTCCGCCGCGCCTTCGCGCTCCGCGCAGACGCCTCCTCGCATCTGGGAGTGACCTCATGAAATTCGACACCGCCTATTACGAGAATGTGATCGACCAGCACCGCTACGAGCGCCTCGGGCTCGGCGCCATCGACTTCGCCCTCGCCGGCATGAGCCCCGACGACCTGCGCACCAAGTGGGTGTGCCACACCGGTGCCCGCGAGTTCGCCAAGGCGGTAACCTCCGGCCAGCCCGCGATCGTGACCACCGGTGTAGGCCTCGGCGGCCCTCCCCACGCCGGCACGGTGTTCCAGCTCTTGCGCGCGATCAAGCTCCAGCAGGAGGGTCTGGACGTGCAGATCGTGCTCGGCGATCTGGACTCGTACAACGCGCGCCGAACCCCCCTGGACACCGTGCGCCGCATCGCGGACCAGTACGAGGAATTCGTGCGCGGGCTCGGATTCGACGAGGACCGCGGTGTGCTGCGCCGCCAGGAAGGCCACACCGACGTGCTGGCCACCGCCTTCCTGCTCTCCCGCCACCTCGACGACGCAGACTTCCAGTGGGCCGAGGAGGACCTCTCCGGCCTCTACCGCAGCCACGGCGTCTTCGATCACCTCTCGTACGGCATGAAGCAGGCGACGCTCCTCATGGCCGCCGACTTCGTCCAGCTCCTCTCCGAGGGCCGGCACGTCCTGGTCTCCCTCGGCGTCGATGAGCACAAGTACGTGGCTCTCGCCCGCCGCGGAGCGGAACGCTGGGGCCTGCCCGCGGACCGCCTGTCCGGCATCTACACCAAGATGATCCCCGGCCTGGGCGGTCTGCCGAAGATGAGCAAGAGCATCCCCGGCTCCGGGATCGACGCCTCGATGCCCGGCGAGGACATCCGCGCCCTGCTCGCCGCCGACAGCGACAACGCCCCCGAGGACGACGGCTCAGCCCTGCTCCAGATGTACGCCTGCCTCCCCGAGGTCGACGGTCTGGCCTACGACCGAGCGGCTGCAGCACGCCGCAACAACGCCCCCGAGTGGCAGGTGCTCCGCGAAGAGCTCACCGAACGCCTGATCACCATCTTCTCCCTCTGGCCGAAGTAACCGAAGGAGCTACCCGATGCACACTGCTCCCGCTTTATCCAGTCGCCCCATAGGCGACGCCGACTCGTACTTCATCAGGAACGGCTACCTCAGCCGCGACACCGTGGAGTACTTCGCCGATGAGACGGACGACGTCACCGTCTGGCAGCCCGACGTCTACCCCTACGCCGCAGCCCGAGCGGAGGAGCTCGGCCGTGACGTATTGATCGACATCGGCTGCGGCCGGGCAGGCAAGCTGGCCACTCTGGCCGCGGCGCGTCCCGAGTGGACCTATGTCGGCGTCGACTTCGGCGAGAACCTCCGCTGGTGCCGCGAGAACCACGCCTTCGGCCGGTGGGTCGAGGCGGATCTGGAGTCCACCCGCGTTCTCCCGATGGCCCCCGCCCTCATCCGCCGTTCCGTTGTGGTCTGCTCCGACGTCGTGGAGCACCTGCTCAATCCCGGACCGTTGCTCGCGCTGATCCGCGGACTGCTCGCCGAGGGCTCCGCCGCCGCGGTTCTCTCCACACCCGCCCGCGAGTACCGCAGCGGCTACGACGCTCCCGGTCCGCCCCGCAACCCCAGCCACGTTCGCGAGTGGGCGAGCGACGAGTTCCAGGCCCTGGTCCGCGCCGCTGGCTTCGAGATCCACTACGCCGGGCTCACCCGCAGCGACGACGTCTCCCACGGCCTGTCTACGCAGCTGGTACTCGTCGGCCTCGGGCGGGACAACGGGTGACCACCATGACGGCAGCCACGCGCTCACAGGCCCTACGCGTTGTTCATTTGCCGGCCCGCACCCCGTACGCCCGCAAGCTGCACAGCAAGGACATCCTGATCCTCAACGAGACCGCGATCCGCTCCGGAGCCACCGTCCCCGCGGCCGTGAATGCGTCATGGCTACTCGCCCACACCCCGCTCGACTGGCTCGATGTGCTGCATCTGCACCACATCGACGTCGAGGACCTCCCCACTCTGGAGCGGCTCCTCGACGCCTGCGCCAGGTCCGGGGTCCGCGTCGTCTTCACCGCCCACGACACCCGCCCCATGTACGGGTCCGCGATGGAGTTCACCGCCCGGCTGCAGCTCCTGCTCGCCGCCGATGTGCAGTGGGTATGCCTGACGGAGAGCTCCCTCGTCGAGCTGGCCTGCCTGCTGGGAGACCGGCCTCCGGCAACGGTCATCCCTCATGGGTACGTCGTCCCGCCGGATGCACTGCTCCGCAGAGAGCGGGAGCAAGGCTCTCCCTCCGCCCGCTTCCTCATGTACGGGGCGTCCCGGGCCAGCCGCGACCAGCTTTCCCCGGTGATCAACTGGAGCCTGGGTGTAACCGACCCCAAGAGCACCCTCCGGCTCCTGCTCCGAGCGTTCAGCCCTGTTGACTTCGCCCCGGACAGCCGCATCCCTCTCCTTCTGGAGACGGCTCGCCACGATCCCCGGATCCGGCTGTCGATGCGCCCGTACCCCAGCGACGACGATGTGGTCGACGCCGGCCTCGCCTCAGACGTCCTCCTGCTCCCTTACCTCTGGGGCAGCCACTCGGGGCAGCTGGAACTTGCCTTCGACCTCAACCTGCTGCCGGTCTGTTCCCGCACCGGCCACCTGCCCGAGCAGTACCGCCACCACCAAGGGCTGGTGAGCGAGCCCGAGTGGTTCGACTGGTCAACGGGACACCCCAACCTCTTCGGCGAGCGCTTTCTCACCGCCGTCGAGAACGCCACAGCACGCATGGCCTCCTCCACATCGCGTGGTCTTGACCGCACGTTTCTCGACTACCGCGCCCAGGAGCACAAGTCCGTCATCGACGCTTACGCTCAGATATACGGAGGCGACCGGTGAACGACTTGCCTCGAATATCGTGCGTCATCCTGTGCCACAACTACGGGCGCTACCTCGACAGGGCCATCAGCAGCTGCTTGGAACAAGAGCCCGGGAGATACGTCCTGCACGAGGTCATCGTCATTGATGACGGATCCACCGACGAGACCGTGGAGGTCTGCCGTCGCTACGAGGACCGCGTCCGCGTAATCCGGCGCGAAACGAAAGGTTTCGGCCCCAGTCTGACTGATGCCTTCCGCCTGAGCAGCGGCGACTGGGTGGCCCCGCTCGACGCCGACGACTGGTTCCACGCGTCCAAGTTGCGAACCTGTGCCGACGCCATCACCGACGGCCGGCTCTTCATCGAGCACTGGGAGCACGTGGTCGACGTGGACGGACGCCCGTTCCTCGCAGAGCCACACCCCGGTGGAAACACCAGCACCCTGCTCGTACACCGGGAGGCGGCCCTCACCCTCCTCCCGGTCACGAACGAGATCTTCTTCCACGCTCTGCGCGAGGCCGGCCGTGGCCACACCCTGCGTGTCCCCTTGGTGTACTACCGACTTCACCCGCTTAGCATGACCGACCGGCACAACCGCGGAGTGTCACAGCTGTACCGGGCCGAGGTCTCCGCAGCCCTCGCCCGCCGACTGCGTGCTTTGACTGCCGACCCGCCGAGCTGGACGGCGCGCCGCGACCTCCATCGCATGTCCCGGCACTTCCACGCACTCGGCGCCGGGCACCTTGTGGAAGCACAGGTGCAACTCGGGTGCCGTCGCACATGTCTGCGTCCTCTCATCACCATGCTGATCGATACGGCCTGCTCCCGAGGCTCTTTCGCCTCATGGGGCAGGGCGATGTCGAGCGTCTTAACCGGACGACCGCAGGTATCCATTTCCAGCGATCAGGAACGGTGAAGCTGAGAGTGACTATTCGAATACGACGGCGTGAGCAGCGATGATAAAGTCGCCAACCAACCCACACTGGCACCAAGCCAGTTGTCAGACCCAGGAGCGTATAGGCACCATGAGCCGTCTGAGCGAGTCCGTCACCCGCGTCATGCAGATCCTCGAGGGATCGGACCTGGGCGCGGACTATACGGTCGCTCAGCTCCTGGAGGAGACAACAGCCCGGCGCTCTCTCGACCTCTCCGACCTCTCCCCTCGGGAGCAGGCGGCCCTGGTCGAAGGGCGCGCGATCAACATGATCCCCTCAGCCGAGGCACTCGCGGAGAAGATCACGTCCGCCCGGGCGGCAGGTCGTCAGTTCGTCATCAAGTACGGCATCGACCCGACATCCCCCGACGTACACCTCGGCCATGCGGTGCCGATCATCATCGCGAGCCGGTTCCAGCGCATGGGGCACCATGTCGTCTTCATCATCGGTGACGTCACCGCGAAGATCGGCGACCCGTCCGGGCGCTCGTCCGAGCGTCCCGCCCTCACCGACGACGACATCGCGCGGAACCTCAGCACTTACCAGCAGCAGGTGACGCCGTTCATCGACTTCGAGCGAGCCGATCTGCGCTTCAACGGCGAGTGGCTCAACAAGGTCAGCCTGCCCCAGCTCGTGGAGATCCTGGCCCGCGTGCCGGTGTCTATGTCCCTCCAACGTGAGGACTTCCGCACCCGGCTCGCGGAGGGACAGGGCCTGTCCGTTGCCGAGTTCGTCTACTCGGTCGTCATGGCCATGGACTCCGTGGCCATCACCGCCGATGTCGAACTGGGCGGGGTGGACCAGCTCCTCAACCTCCAGATGTGCCGCAAGGTCATGGAGATCTCGGAGCAGACGCCGGAGGTCGTCATCACCACCCCGCTCATCGAGGGCACTGACGGCACCGGTGCCAAGATGAGCAAGAGCAAGGGTAACTACATCGGCCTCACCGCCACCCCGGACGATGTCTACGGCCGCCTGATGTCCATTCCCGACCACGTAACCGAGCCGTACCTGAAACTGCTGACCGAGTGGACGGACGAAGAGATCCAGGTGGTCACCAAGCGGCTGGCCGACGGCACCGCCCACCCTATGGCGGTCAAGCGCATCCTCGCTGGCGAAGTCGTGGCTGCTCTGCACGGTCTGGACGCAGCCCGGGCTGCCCGCGCCGAGTTCACGGCCCGCTTCTCCAAGCGTTCCTTCGGCGACACGCAGAACCTCCCGGTCATCTCCCTCAAGGAGCACGCCGAGACTCCCCTGGGCGCTCTGCTCAGCCAGACGCTGGACTTCGCCCCTAGCCTCTCGGCTGTCCGGCGCATTGCCCAGCAGAACGGACTCCGCCTGATCGCCGAATCCGACGGCGAACAGAACGCCACGCCGCTCACCGAGACCGCCGTCCAGCAGACGCTGGCCGCGGTGCTGGCTCAGGCCAGCGCGGCCGATGGCACCGACCTCTACCTCAAGGCCGGCCGCAAGATCGCCCGCATCGATGCCTGACGGCAGGCTAGGCGACTCGACACCGCGGAGAGATACCGCCGGCAGCTGAGGACCTTGATTCGCCCCACCGATTCACTCGGTGGGGCGAATCGCTGTCTGCGTGGCGGGGACGGACGCGATCTGCGCGTCGAGCACGGCCGTGATGGCTTCGACGTTGCCAGCGGTGAACTCTGCCAGCTCCGGAGGCATCAACTTGATCTGCCGGATCGCCTCCGCGGTGAACGGGATCCGCACGACCTCGTAGCGGCCCCGCTCGGGCTTGTCGAACTCGGTGCCCGTACGTGCCGCGATGTCCATCCGCTCCAGACGCGCCGCGAAGATGTGCTGGACACCTACACCCCCGTCCAGCGAGTCGGTGATCAGAAACACCAGCTCTGCCCTGCTCAGCTTGCCGCCGAGCTCCTCGAATACCTCCCGGTGCAGGGCGTCCTCGATGCTCGCGTCCTCGTCCTCGACACCGCCGCCGACTGTCACCCAGTACGGTTCCCGCCCTGGCCTGGTTCGTTTGATCAGCACGAGCTCATCGCCGTGCCACAGGATGGCCCTCGCACTTCGCCTGGTGATCGACACTACTTGCACCCCTACGACTGCCGACGGGAGTGGCTTTCGCCTTGGACCACCCGACTGTTGAGGCGCTTCTTTCGGATCACCACCCACCAGATTCATGATGGTGAGGTGGCTTCGAGACGGCCTGGTTCGTACCGCACAGGCTCGCTGTCGGGTGGTTGGAGAACTTGCCGGTCTCCAGGGAGCCCAACCGCTATGGTCGTCGTGATCACGAAGATCACGAGCAGGGGGAGCGATGGGCCGGACCGGCAAGACGCGACGATGGGCCGCTGCTGCGGCCGGAGTGACGCTGGCGACAGCTGCGTTGGTCGCCTGTGGAGACGGCAGCTCATCGGATGCGAAGTCGTCCGGTAAGTCCGCGGAACCGTCCCATGCGACTTCCGGGAAGCCAAGCCGTCCGGCGTTCGACCCGCCCGTGCGCTTCGCCGGACCTACGGTCGACTTGCCGGACGCCAGCCAGCCGAGTACGACGAGCGGGGGAGCGGCACGGCCCGCGGTCACGCTTGCCGGCGGGGTCGCCTACATCACTGCTGAGGACGGACTGAAGGCGATCGACACCGAGACCGGTGCACCGCGGTGGGACGTGACCACGAAGTACGCGGCAGACAAGGGTGGGTTCGGAAGCAACCGGGCTGCCCCCCTCGTCTCGCCTGACGGTGCCACCGTGTACGCCGCCTGGAACAGGGATGTGAAGGGGCAAGGGACAACGCCGGACCGAGCCGTGATCGAGGTGCTGGCCGTCGAGACGGCCACCGGCAAGACGGCATGGTCGGCCGAGATCGTGGCCGCTCCCAGCTCCCGCGGGCTCGCCGCCACGGCCATCGGGGCCGACGAGATCCTCGCACCACAGGTCATCGGAGTCGACCCGGGCACAGCGCTCGTCACCGCGGCTGACACCACGTACGCCGTTGAACCCTCTGCGGGCACCGTCCGCTGGACGAAGCCCGACTTCCGTGCAGTGACCTTCGCTGACGGCGTCGTTGCCGGGGGTGAAAAGACGGGGTTCGGCGCGGGCAGGCTGCTGGGCGTTGCCGCGGCCACGGGTGAACAACGATGGACAGTGGCGGAGGCGCGGCAGCCAGCCGCCGCCGCGTCCCGGCTGCTGAGCGCAACCCTCAAAGACAAGACGCTCGTCGTGGATGCCGTCAGCGGTGAGCAGCGCGTGGCGCTCGATGGCAGCGGCTGGCGGTGCCGCCACGACGCCCAGTCCCTGGTGCTGTGCTCCAAATACGGGTACAGGGAGGCAGACCGCGGGATCACGGTGTTCGACGCCGCTTCGGTTCAGAAGCGGTGGGCCTTGCCCGACGGCTCCGGACGGAAGGTGCCGAAAGTCAACGGATTTTGGCACGGTGCCGTGTACGGGGAGGTGGGCGGCGAACCGATCGTCCTGGACGGCGCGACGGGACAGGATCGGCAGACTTCTGCCGGCGCGGCGCCGTACGAGATCGATCGGTATGGCGGTGTGGTGGGATCGACGTTCCATCGCGCCGCTGGTTAACAATGGCGGGTCCTGGAAGCGACACGATTTCCGGAATCCTGCCGCGAGCTGTAGCGCGGATGCTGGTTGCGACGGGAGCCTGTAGACCCCCAACCGGATCTTCTGCCCTCGCGTCGGCCGTGCCGCGGCCGGATACCCGCTTTGCCGACCCTACTCTCGCAGGGCATGAAGAGCATTGATGCCCGGATCACCGACTTCTACGCCGAGTACGACGAGGCGTCCCGGCTGCACGCCACAGCAGTCGGCCGTCTGGAGTTCGAGAGGACCCGTGAGCTATTGCGGCGTCACCTGCCCGTGGCGCCGGCCCGGGTGCTGGACGTGGGCGGTGGCCCCGGTACGCATGCCCGCTGGCTCACCAAGGACGGCTATGAGGTGCTGCTCGTAGATCCGGTGCCCAAGCACGTCGAGCAGGCCCGCGCGTACGCGCCGGGCTGTTCGGCCGAGCTCGGCGACGCTCGCGATCTAGCCTTCCCGTCCAACTGCTTCGAGGCGGTCTTGCTATTGGGCCCTCTATACCATCTGGCGGACCGCGCGGATCGCCTCAGGGCTCTCCAGGAGGCTTGCCGGGTCACGGTGCCGGGCGGCCTGGTGGCAGCCGCAGGGATCTCCCGCTACTCCCTGATGCAGGACTACACCGTCAGCGCGGGCCTGACCCCGGAGCTGCTGGCTGGCGAGGTCGCGCAAGTCATCAGCACAGGCTCCTACGACGGCAGCAGGGGGTTCACGGTGATTCACTTCCACACCGCAGCTGAGCTCGCCGAGGAGGCCACCGAGGCGGGACTCAATGGTGTGAGCGTGCACGGAATCGAGGGTCCGGGGTGGGCGTACGTAGTCGCGGCAGACCGCTATGCGAGCCAGAAGGTAGCAGGAGCGCTGCTCGCGGATGCGATCACGACAGCTCGCCTCGCCGACGAGCACTGCGCGCTCGTGGACGCCTCCTCGCACGTTCTTGCGGTCGGCACAGTCTGAGGCGCAGGGCTCGCCGGAGTCCGCTTCGGGGGACTGGACGAGTCGTCGTAGGGGGCGCGCGGGATGAGCTGGCACACTCTCGGGCTGTCGCATGCCATCCACCGACGAGCGGGTGCATGGAGCGGAAGTGGCCATGCGAGGCAGGGGCCGCGGCCCTCTCAACGACACAACTCGATCAACTTCAGTGGCAGGCTTGTGCAGCCTTTACGTCATGCACCAGCCGGAGTCGCAGTTACCTTCCCCGAGGTCGTCGCCAGCTGGAATCTGAATGGCAGTCCCCAGAGGGGTTCCATATCGTGTGAGGTAGACATCATCACGGCCCAGCGCAGCGCGACGAGAGTTGATGAACCTCTCCAGGTTCTCCGACTTGCTGAATAGCTCAGGCGCGAATTTTCGCTGGGCTCGCCATTCGTCGACAGTGTGAAATGGGCAGAAGAAGCACGAGCTCTTGGGGGGTACCGGAAGTCCGGCCTCTCTGATCAGTCGTATACAGTCTTCGCGACGTAGCCCGAGGTCGAGCAGAGGGTACGCGACCCTCTGATTGGGTTCGGATCGTCGTCTGTTTGCGCGATGGATCTCGTCGACAGATATTCCGATGCCGACAGTAGCGGGCCTGTCTGCTGATGCGCCATTGGTCTTGAGCCATTTGGAGATCACTTTGATCTTGAAGTCGCCTGTGCAATTGCGGCGCCCAGGAGCTCCATTGGCCATCCGTACAGGGATTGGTATGGAGCGCGCTTCTGGCCTGTGCAGCATCTGCCAAAGTGTCTCCGTGCGCCCATCTCGCCGTACCTTCTGCAGGATCTCTAGGGAGATGCCGTACTGCTGGGCGAAAGGGGAGGCAACCTCCCTGATGTATTGCAGAGTGTCTGGGTTCTCACTGTCGTCCCCGACGTTGGAGAACAAGAATGTGGGGAAGTCGATCGTTCCTTTTGCGGCTAGGGCCAGGAGAGCCGTGGACTGCACGCCGCCTCCATATGAGATGACCTTCAGTGCGCTCTGCGGCTCATGCTCGGAAATTGGGTCGAGGTCGTGTGTAATTGCAAAATCGGTCAAGTTGGGGCCCCTCCGCGGTCTCGGTCTGTACAACCAAACCCACGTATGAGGGAGAAGTCAACGATGAGTTGTATGGAGTTCTTGAGCTACTGGCGAGCCCGGTTATTCAGCAAATTTAGATCTGCCCTGGATGAGGCGGAGTTGAGGATCAGCAGGTAGAAATCTGGCGGTATGCCTTTGAAAGAGGCGCTTGGGGAAGGGGGAGACTGCTGAGGACCGTAGGCAAAGGGAAAGGGCCCTGCTGACTTCGGCATAGACCGAAATCAGCAAGGCCCTTCAAGGTGTGAGAACGTGTTTGAGATCTGCCGTGTCCCGTTGCTGAGGCATTCGTTGAGCCCGCTGTGACGGGTGTCGGGGGTGGGTATCCGTCGGACCTGACGGATGAGCAGTGGGCGCTGGTGGAGCCGTTGCTGCCGCCAGCGCGGGTGGGGCCGAAGGGCGGGCGGCGGGAGAAACATCCGCGGCGGCGGATCGTCAATGCGATCTTCTACGTGGTGCGGACCGGGTGCGCCTGGCGGCAGCTGCCGAAGGACTTCGCCCCCTGGCCGACGGTGTACTGGTACTTCACCTGGTGGCACGACGACGGCACCGTCGAGCGCATCCACGACGCTCTGCGCGGCAAGGTCCGTGAGGCCGACGGCCGCGATGTGGAGCCGAGCGCCGGGCTGATCGACTCGCAGTCCGTCCGTACTGCCGACACCGTCCCCGCTGCCACGAGGGGCTTCGACGCGGGCAAGAAGGTCAAGGGCCGCAAGCGGTTCATCGTCACCGACACCCTCGGCCTGCTCCTGGCCGTCCACGTTGTCGCGGCGAGCATCCAGGACCGCGACGGCGCGAAGCGGTCGCTGTTGTGGACCCGCCTTGACCACCCCGAGGTTCGGAAGGTCTGGGCGGACCAGGGCTTCGCCGGCCGTCTGGTCGAGTGGACCGCAGACATCCTCGGCCGTGACCTGGAGATCGTCCGCAAGGACCCTGGCCAGCGGGGCTTCCAGGTCCAGCCGAAGAGGTGGGCGGTGGAGCGGACCTTCTCGTGGCTCACCGCCCACCGGCGCCTCGCCCGGGACTACGAGGCCAGTCCGGCTCACTCGGAGACGATGATTCGATGGGCCATGATCGGCGTCATGGTCCGCCGGCTCACCCGGGGCCGTGCTGCTACGCGCCCCGGCCCGCGACCGCTCGTGCGGCAATCCTCCTAACGAGCCCGCCGGCCCCTCGCCGACGGCAGCTGCTGTCGCCGAGCTACCGAGACAGGAACCCCTCGATCTCGCGTTTCAGAGCCGGCGGCACGTCGGCCAACTCCGAGGCGATAGAGCGGACCTCCCGTCCAAGGCCGGGAAACTCGATCCAGACCCCCGTGCTCCTGGTGAGCACGGCGGCCAGCAGATCGCCCTCGTACATGTCGCCTTCTGCCAGTGGGTCAACCCGGAGGACTTCCACCGCCAAGGGCAGGAGATAGGCAAGGCCCACGTCCTGCCTGATCAGCAACCGCATGTCCTCGACCGTCAGGCCGCCAATCGGCTTGCGCCGAAGCTCACGCACGCTCGCCATCAGCCGGGTTTCGCCGCCCGAAGGGGCCGACCAGCGGTCGCGCTCAAGCTCCTCAAGGGAGCGGTCACGGTTCACGAATCGAGTCACCGCCCGATCGTCCCATGTCAGATCTCAAACGCGGTCTGAGAGCTCTACAGGTGGCACACGGCGCAGCCGGCCTCGTCGTCATCCTCGTCGTGGGCGTCAGCGAGTATCTCGAGTAGGGGGCGGTTCGGCTTCACACGCTTGGCTGCGCGGGCGAGCGCGGCCTGGTGCTTTTCCTCGATCTCGTCCCGGCGGGCGATCAGTTCGTGCAGCGACTCGCCCTGGGACCAGGTGTACTCGCGGCCCTGCATCGCAGTGCGCCGGTAGTTGACCTTCTCTTCGTACGCTATGGCCTTCTCGAACAGCTCCGGATGGCGGTCCTTGAGGCCCACCCACTCGTGCTTGCGCTGGAAGAAGCAGAAGTAACAGCCCGAGCGAGTGCGCCACTCGTAGTACGCCGGCAGACCGATGCCAGCTTCCTCGAGGATGCGGTCGACGCCGGCTCGGTCGATGCCGTCTTCCCGGAAGGGGAAGACCGCGGAGATGTTCGGCTTGGTGCTGACGTAGCCGAGGCGGTTCTCATCGGCGCGGATCGCGACGTAGGAGATCACCTCGTCATCGCCGACCCACTCCTCCAGGGGCTTGAGCTTCAGGTTCTTGGTGCACCAGCGCATCTGAGGGCTGGGCAGCGTGCCCTGGTAGACCTCGAGCCAGTGGTCGAAATCGCGGGTCGCGTTGAGTCGCACGATCGGCTTGCCGACGGCGGCCTCAAGGCGATTGAGGTACTCGTACGTCTCCGGCAGCTCGGCGCCGGTATCGCAGAAGAAGTACTCCATCTCCGGCACCCGGTCGCGCATGTGAATCGCGAGAGCAGAGGAGTCCTTGCCTCCCGACAGGCCGAGGACGTGGCGCTTCTTCCCCGCCGGGCTGTTGGTGTCGGTCACAGCATCTCCTTCGTCGTCGGGGCCGCGTCGGCGTCCTGCACGGCCAGGCGCTCGGCCAGGGCGGCGAGAAGGATTCGTGCGCCGTCGGGACCCAGTGCTTCTTCAGCCTGCCTGATGACACTGACAACGAGCTCGTCGGCCACCTGGCGGGACTGCTTGGGGACGTGGATGAGGGTGCGCTCCTCGGTCCCCTGAGGTGTGGTGAGCGTCAGCAGATGGGTGTCGATCTGCCGGGAGACGGTCGTCTCGTCCTTGGCCGCATCGGTAGCCGTGTGGGCTTCGTACAGGTGGCTCACACGGTCGAGAGCGCGGGCCACCTCCTTCACCTGCCGCGGGAAGGTCGCGGCGTCCTTGTCGGTCCAGTCTCCCAGAGCTCGGTTCGCCAGGCGGATGATGATCGGGTCGAGCCAGTCCTCGTCCGGCAGGCTCTCGTTGAGAACACGGGAGACGAAGCCCTGCAGGTTGAGCTCGAGCGGCGCGTTGGCGAAACCGAGCAGCCGTTCGGTGAGTCCGGCGCGAAGGCCGGTGATCTCGGCCGGCAGACGGAACTCGCGGCCGATCGTGGCCACGACCTCCTGGCGCAAGGCGGCGCCAGCACCGGTGAGATCGTCGAGCGCTGCCGTCAGGCTGGTTACGAACGCCTTAGCTGCCTCTTCGTCCCGAGGTGCCGTAGCCCCGATCGGCTCAAAGCCCAACGCCGCGGGCAGAGAGGTGAAGACCAGCTCGTCGGGGTCGGTGGCCTGAGAAAGCACGTCGCGGATCGCGAGTGCCTCGGCGCTCAGCCGACGAGTCTTCAGGGCATAGGGCTCCAGAACCATGACGCGCTCGAGCATCGCCCGAGTCACGCCGAGCAGCGCAGGGTTACGGGCGGCCCGGGAGCGCGGGGTATCGACATTAAGTGCCTTGGCCAGACTGTTGACGACGAGGAGGCGCTGCCCGCGGCCCGTGGGGGAAGCCTTGATCGTGAAGCGGTCCGGATACGGGACGTTGAGCCTCTCGACGATCTCCGGAGTGAGTCGCTGGCAGTAGTTGCCGTCCTCGAACAGGGCGACGTCCTGAGCCCGCAGGATGAGCGCGGTAACCACAAGGATCGGAACGACGCCAGCCTTGACACCGTAGGGCGGCGCCATGAGCTGCCGATAGATGTCGACGATCGGCGTGGCCTGCTTCGCGCCGGTCAGCGCTTCCTCGAGGGCTTCCCAGGCTTTGCTGATGCTGGGGTTCTTCTCGGGGTTGGGGCGCGACAGGCCGTGGGTGAGGATGCTGGTGGAGTCGGTGCCCGCCTCGGTCTCGCCAGCAGCCCGGTGCAGCCCCAGGTATTCCAGGACGCCGTGATACATGGCCCGCTCGGGGGTGTACTTCGACTTGTCGTATCCGAGCAGAGGGTTGCCGGACCGCTGCAGCATGGAGGTGAGTAGTTCGCGGCGGGCCCGGGCACCGTTGCTCGTGAGCTGGTGACGTCCAACCATCTCGTTGCGGATGTGCGGGGTGTAGGGGTACACCCGGTCGCATGCCTGGGAGGCCAGGTTGGCGTAGCTGCGCGCCTCGATGGGCTCGCTCTCGCCGCCGTCAACCTCAGTGCCCTTGTGCCACAAGTACCAGCTGGACTGCGGGCTGAGGGGGTTGAATGCCTCGTCCAGCAGCGTGCCGATGGTCTGGGAGATGTGTGCTGCGCGTTCCTCGATCTCACGGGCGGCAACGTGGTCGATGGTGTCATCGTCCAGGAGCTCTTCAAGAGCGACGAGGTCGATGCCAGCCTGCAGAACAGCTTCTGGGTTCTTGGTGGTGCCGATGAGTACGGGCAACGGTGATTGCACTACAGGACGGCTCTCGAGCGGTCCGAGGTGGTAGACGATCAGACCGTCGGCGGCGTCCTGGACAACCTGGGGCCCGGTGAGCTTCTCGCTCTTGTGGCTGACCGCAGTGGAGAAGTAGCGCAACATGCCGGTGCGCTGGCTGTGCCCGCCGGCCACGACAGCCGCAGGCAGCACAGTCCCGAGGTGCTTGCTGAAATAGCCCATGACGTCGGCCGGGGCGATACGGGTGGCGACCTCCCGAACACGCGCGTCGATGTCGACATCGGAGCCCTGCCAGACTCGGTATTCGTTGCTATAAGCGCGGTGGACGATGAAACCGTCGTCGACGAGCTTGTTCAGCCGCTGCTGCAGGGCGGTGTAGCGCTCAGGGTCGGGCGCGTCCGCCGGGTCGTGCAGCGCGAACTGAATCATGGACGGAGTGGCGCGCAGCAAGCCGTCGGCGTCGATGAGGTTCAGGATGCCGATCGCCTTGAGGACTTCCTGGTCCTCTGCGGGCAGGCCGTGGGCCTCGTTGAGACGGTTGTCGACCTCCAGCCAGCGGCCGGCGTTGGTCGAAGCAAGGATGGTGGTGCGGCCGGATGCGAAGAAGTAGTCGTAGAGCTGCGGCAGTCGAATGGTGCTTGCTCGCTCGGGTGCGTCAGACGACAGGGTGTCCACAGTCCGGCGGACTGTGTTGGGCTCGTCGCTGGCGAGGAAGCCGGTAAGGCTGCGGTCGTGCTGGCCGATCTGGGATGCGAGAAGCGGCGCGGCAACGGCGGTGAGTGGGTGCAGCGGGTAGACGCCAGCGAACGTCTCCGGGGAGATACTCACCACAGCGCTAAGGGCGTGATCGCTCCATGCGCGGGCTGCGGCCTCGGCCTGCATACGGATCAGCTCGAGACCCGGCTCTGCGACCCCCGTCAAGTCCAGGCGTCGACGCATCAGATGGATGGCATCGCCGAGGTTCGGAGCGAAGGTGATGTCTTCGAAGCGGCCCTGGATCTTGGCCCACTCCTGAGTCTGGATGGCGCTGGAGCGAGCCGCGTAATCGGTGAACGCGAGGTGCTGCAGGGTGAACATGAACAACCGCATGCCCGAGGGCCCAGCACCCTTTTCGGCAAGCATCTGCAGCAGGAAAACGTCGCTCTCGGCGCTGCCCGCGTCGCCGCTGGCGGCGAGGTATTCGAGCGTCTTGCCGAACTCGTCGATGATCAGCAGGAGGGGGTGCCGGTCACACAAGATGGTGACAGCATCGATGATGCTCTGGGTGCTCGGCACCTCGCGCTCCGCGCATACGGCCAGCGCTTGAGCGACTTCTTTGGGGACGCGCTTCTTCCACTTGCGATCTACCGCGGTCTGCAGCGCCCGGTACACGGTGGCAGCTAGTGGTTCGCGGCGAGCGGTGGCGACCGCACCGAGGAAGCCAGCCTTGTCGGTGAGCTCGTCGCGTACCCGGGCGAGCCGAGCTGCCTGACCGGGGTTGGTGGCCCTGACCGCAGCCTCGGCCTCGCCGCGGCGGGTTTCGTCGTGGCCAAGGAAAGCGTCAAAGAGGTTCGAAAGGGTGGACTTGCCGGATCCATATGGACCAGTGAAGGACCAGGCACGGGTACGGCGGAGATCCGCCACGGCGTTCGTGACGCGATCAAGGACATCGAGGGCGCGGACCCCAACGTAGGGGTTGTTGAGGTGCTTCTCGTAGACGTCGCGCTCAAGATTGGTCGAGCGCAGTTCGGAGCCCACCAGGGTGATACCAGCAGGGAGTTGCGCGGCAGCAGCCTGGTGAGGGCGTCGGTTGGTCTTCGTCTCCATGGTTACGCGTTCTCCTCGATCAGGTCCAGCGCCTCGACCTGCTGCGGCTGCTTCTTGCGCGTCCGCTTCGGAGCGTCGCCATCAAGTCCGGGGTACTTCTTGGTCCATTCCTGGGGGGTGGGAAATCCCTCACGCTCCCGGACACGTCCGTAGTGCGCATCAAGAATGTCCCAGGCCAGCTCCAGTGGAGCCTTGGAGAAGGCGAGACTGCCCTGGCCGAGAGTTTCGACGATCTGCAGGTCCGGGTGGTCGCTAACGAGAGACTCGATGGCCTTGGTCAGTTCGGGCTCCCGCATACGGAAGGCGCGGCCTGGGGATCCCGGGTCCTGGGCGAGCCGGGCCAAGGAGATGGAGCCGGCGTTCTTCGAGAACCGCGCGGCGAAGTCCAGGCAGGCATAGGCCAGTACGGGCGCGGGGAGATTTGAGCGGGATCCGTTGGTGAAGTACCAGGTGCGGTCCCTACCCTTGCCTTGGCCTTCCAGCAGGCCGAGCTCACGGAAGGGGGACATGAGGAGGTCTTCGAAGCTGCCGGGGGATAGTGGGTTGAACTCCTGGTCCAGCGCATACATCTTGATCATGCACTCCACGTCGCGCGAGATGGACTCCCCTGCAGGCCAGTCCTTCTCCTCGAAGTTCTCGTGGATGGTGCGCGTGATGAAGCTGGTCATCTCCGCCGAGGTGACCCTGGAACGAGGCGAGTGGTTGAAGATCACGTACCAGCTCGGAACCCAGCACTTGGCCTCAGGCTCGCCCGACAGCAGCCACCAGTGGAGCAACCACAGACTGCCGGTGTCCTCGAGGTAGGGGTCGGCTCCCTCCTCGTCGAGCAGCCACCGGGCACGCCACGTAGGGGAAGCGGCCATGGCGCGGTAGGAGGGGTCCTCGTGAGCGTGTTCTTGAGTGAGTTTGAAGGCCTTGGACCAGTGCCGCATGGAATGGACCATGTTCTTGCCCACGCCCAGCAGGACCGGGGCGTCCTCGCGATGAAAGATCTCCTTATCGGTTTTGACCTGCATGTACGCCTTGTGTAGCCAACCGAAACGCGGGGCAAACGTCTCGTGGCGCCCGAAGGAGAGTTCCACGGCTTCAGGAAGCCGGCTGTCTGACATGCGAGGGGCCTTTCAGTGAACAAGAACGAGAGGGAGACGTCTAGAGGGGATAACGCCGACTAGGGCTCTGCCGTCGCGGCCATGACCGACCGGACGTGCCGTACGGCGTTCAAGGCCGCAGTGGCAGCGCGTTCGATGTCGCGTTCGGTGGTGGCGTAGCCGAGAGAGAAGCGCACTGTGGAGTCGGCGTCGTCGCGGCTGTGCCCCATGGCGAGAAGCACATGGCTTGGGCTCGGGGCTCCTGATGAGCACGCACTTCCGTCGGATGCGGCCACGTGCGGCATTGCCGCAAGGACAGCGTCTGCCGGCAGGCCAGGGAAGGTGATGCTGGTGACGCCGGGGAGGCGACGGGTCCGAGCTCCATTGATGCGGCAGTCGGCGACCTCGGCGGTGAGTGCTGCTTCGAGGGCGTCACGCAGCGCAGTGATTCGTTCTGCTTCATGTGCAAGCTGCTGTCGAGCAGCTCGTGCAGCCGCTCCGAGGCCTGTGATTCCAGCCACATTGAGCGTGCCGGCGCGCCAACCCCGCTCGTGCCCGCCGCCCACGAGCAGCGGGCGGTGCGGCAGCGGTGTCCCTCGACGGACGAAGAGGGCCCCGATGCCCTGCGGCCCGCCAAACTTGTGGGCCGAGAGGGAGAGCAGGTCGACATCGAGCTCGCGCAGATCTAGGGGGAGCCGCCCGACGTACTGCGTGGCGTCGGTGTGGACCAAGGCGCCGGCTTCGTGGGCCGCCTTGCAGACGGGGGCCAGGTCCGTCAGCACTCCGGTCTCGTTGTTCGCGATCATCAGGGAGACGAGAGCCACGGGGCCATCGCTAAGCGCTGCATCCAGGGGTTCAAGATCAACAACACCGTCCCTGTCGACGGGCAGGATGAGGAGGGAGTCGGGTTGCTCCGCCGTGATGGCTCGCGCGGTTTCGATCACGGCCAGATGCTCAGCGGCGGTGGTGACCAGCAAGCCGCCGCGCGCATAGCCAGTACGCAGGGCCAGGTTGTTTGCCTCGGTGGCCCCGGAAGTGAAGATGATCTCCCCGGGGGTGCAATTAAGCAGGTCAGCAAGGTCTCGGCGGGCCGCATCGACTCGGGCCGCGGCCTCGCGGCCGGGGTGGTGCATGCTAGAGGCATTGCCGACGCTTTGCAGTGCGGCGACGGTCGCTTCAAAGGCCTCGGGTCGCAGGGGCGCGGTGGCGTTGTAGTCAAGGTAGACCACATCTACGTCTCGCAGGTCACCTGTCATGTTCCGCCCCCATTTGCTGCTGCGCGCTCCGGTCACTCCTGGTGGCTCTCCTCGGCCGGGTCTCATCTTCCACCAGGAGTGCACTGAGATCCTAACGAACGCCTGAGACAACCGGGACAGGCTCGCCACAACCGGCCCCCTGTGGCGCGGTGCACAACGCGCACTCCCCGGGTCACCGAGGGGATCGATCCGGCCTAGTCTCCGCGCTTGCGCTCGGTCGATGACGGGCCGGGCGCCCCTGTGGTCTCTGTCTGAGTCGGCACTCCTGGTGAATGTGGGGCGCCCGCCTCGGGCCTCCACCAGGAGTCGAATTCTGCCAGCCATATGGGATTGGGGTTGGCAGAGTGAGCGGCGCACTTAATCGAACATAATTTCTATTCACTCGTGCGCAGCGATCGCCGTCACCCGTCAAGCGCTTCGTGGCGTGATTTCGATAGGCGGATGCCCGAAAGACGTCTGCTGATCTGCTGATATGCAGGACGTGAACCCGATTGTCAGTGGGCGGGTTTAAGGTGATCGCACGCTGATGCGCTGGGGCTACTCATCGTTGGAGCGATGCGTGGTGTCGGCTGTACTGAGGTGGGGGCACTTCATGTTGATGGTTGGTCAGGTGCGTGCGTCGCGCGGCGCTGCGATGGGCACTCACGGGATGGTGGCCCCTTGACGGCGTGGTCGCCTGGCTTGGCCTTTCAGGCGGTCCTGGACGCTGCCCCGATGTCGTACATCCGTGAGCGGCTCGGCAAGGAGCTGTGTGCCTTGTTGGACCTCATCGACGGTGGTACAGCGGAAGACGAGCGACTCCGCGCCGTGGCGTCCGTGGCAATCGATGCCGAGGCGCTGGTCGCTGATGCGGCGGAACGCGAGGAGCTGTTCGCGCTGCTGCCCGCCGTGAAGCAGCGGGAGTTGGCGCAGCGGGTGGGCTCCGAGGAGGCCAGCACCGAGCCGCTCGCATACCTCAAGTCCCTGAAGTGGTCGCTCGACCAACGTCGGGAGCTGCTCGAGTTCCTCGGGTTCACGATCGACCGGGCGCCGGCGGCGCAGCCGCTGTTCCGTCAGGACTGCGGGCCGGAGTACGCCCTTTTCCCGCATCAGCGGACCGCGGCGGCCCGGGTGAAGGAGCTCTTGTACGACGGCCCGCGGCGGGTGGTTCTCCATCTGCCCACCGGGGTTGGCAAGACCCGCACCGGCATGAACCTGATCTGCGATCACCTGCGGCAGCATGAGCCGACACTCGTGGTATGGCTGGCTCACGGTCAAGAGCTCCTCGAGCAGGCAGCTGCTGAATTCGAGCGGGCCTGGAGCAAGTTGGGTGACCGACCGGTATCCGTGGTGCGCATGTGGGCTGACGCGCCGACCGACCTGGAAGGTGTGACGGATGGCGTGGTCATCCTTGGCCTCGAGAAGGCGGTCTCGGCAGCAAAGAGCAGGCCGGAGTTTCTGCGGCTCCTCGCCGCCCGTAGCAGCCTGACAGTGTTCGACGAGGCGCACCAGATCATCGCGCCCACCTTCCAGCGGGTCGTGGACGCACTGACCATCCGCCCGGACGCGAGCTTGCTGGGACTCACGGCCACACCGGGACGTACCTGGGCAGACATTGCCCAGGATGAGCGGCTGTCCAACTTCTTCTCCCGCCAGAAGGTCATGCTGAAGATCGATGGCTACAGCAACCCGGTCACGGCCTTGATCGACCAGGGTTATCTCTCCAAGCCGACCATGAAGACGGTGGCGTCCGAGGCTGGCCTGCACCTGTCGGTACAGGACCAGCGCCTGCTGGCCAACTCGTTCGACATCCCGGCCAGGATCATCTCCGAGCTCGCCCGGGACGAGCAGTGGAACCTTAAGGTTGTCCAGACCATCATGGATCTGCTGGAGCGAAAACACCGCAGAATCCTGGTATTCACGGCGTCAGTCGACCACTGCCGCCTCATTGCGGCTGTGCTGTCCGCCGTAGGCCTCGACGCCGAATTCGTCACGGGCGAATCCTCGACCCGGCACCGCAACCAGGTCATCACCCGCTTCAAGAGCGCTGCTCCCCGTCCGATGATCCTGTGCAACTACGGGGTCCTGACGACGGGCTTTGACGCGCCTGCGGCCAGCGCCGCAGTCATTGCCCGCCCGACCATGTCGCTGGTGCTCTACAGCCAGATGGTCGGCCGGGTCATCCGAGGACCGAAGGCCGGCGGAACCGCCACCTGCGAGATCGTCACTGTCGTCGATCCGGAACTTCCCGGATTCGGAGACGTCGCCGAGGCATTTATCAACTGGGAAGATGTATGGGAGACAGCGTGATCAGCGAAGGCAACAACTACCGGATCGTCAGCCCTTCGCTGACCGTGAAGGCCATGCGCGACAGCGGATACAAGAACACGGCGTACGCGCTCGCCGAGCTCATCGACAACAGCATCGATGCCAAGGCCAAGCTGGTAGAGGTTTTCGCCTGCGAGAGCCCGGTGCAGGTGGCCGCTCGTACAAGCCATCGCGTTGAGACCATCGCCGTGCTCGACAACGGCACCGGAATGGACGCTGAGGCTCTGCGCCGAGCGCTGAAGTTTGGTGACGGCAGCGGTGACGACCGTAAGCGCATCGGTCGTTTCGGGATGGGTCTGCCCAACTCCAGCATGTCCCAGTGCACCAAGCTCGAAGTGTGGTCCTGGACCAATGGCCCTGGCAACGCCATGTACAGCTACCTTGATCTCGAAGAGATCAACAAGGGGCGGGATGACGTCCCCGCTCCGGAGTTCAGCCCGCTCCCCGAGTACTGGCGTAATCTCAGCCTGGGGCTGGGCAGTACTGGAACCCTCGTGGTGTGGACCAATCTTGACCGCGTCAACTGGCACGGTGCCGCAGCCACACTGCGTAATACGTCGGACATCATCGGTCGCGTCTACCGGCACTACCTGGATGCCGGCACTGTCGACATCAGGATGGCTCCGGTCCGCGACGGAGCGGTTATCGACGGCGAGTACTACGCCGCGCCCAACGACCCGCTGTACCTGATGGCATCGACCAGCACCCCGAAGCCGTTCGATGAGCAGCCCATGTTCGAACCCTTCAACATGGGCACCGAAGATCAGCCCGGTGTTGCGCACTTCCCCATCACCGTCGATGGCAAGCAGCACGTAGTCAAGGTGCGTGCCTCCATCGCGCGCCCCGAGGCTCGCCGCCCGGATCTCGAAGGCCAGCCCTGGCCGGAGAGCGCGAAGGCCACCAAGGACGCCGGCGCCCAGCCCTGGGGCAAGCACGCCCGCCACAACATCGGCATTTCGCTCGTCCGTCACGGCCGTGAACTCGACCTCGACTCCTCCTGGGCCATCGGTTATGACCCTGTGGAGCGCTGGTGGGGTGTCGAGATCGACTTCCCTCCGGCCCTCGATGACGTGTTTGGTGTCACGAATAACAAGCAGACTGCGACGATCTTTTCCTCGCTCGCCCACTTTGACTGGAGGTCTGAAGCGGAGGCTGACGAGACGTTCAAGGCGTTCAAGGATCGCCTCGCGGACCTCGGCGATCCTCGTTTGCGGCTCATCGACCTTGCCCTCTACCTCGAGACCAAGCTGCTCCCCGCCATTCGGCGGCAGCTGCGGCAGCAGACGGTGGGCAACCGCAAGACGAAGAAGCGCCATGACGACGACGTCAACGCCAAGGCCACGGACGCTGTCAAGCGACGTAGCGAGGACGGGCATACGGGTAAGACCGACGACCTGGCGGAAGGCGCGACTCCTGAAGACAAGCGGCAGGAACAGTTCGATGCCCTGACCCAGCGGCACCACCTCGATGAGGACACTGCGCAGTCCCTGGTCGATGAGGCCCTGGAGAACGACTGGCGCGTGCGCTGGATCTCCAGCTACCAGGACTCGCATGCGTTCTTCAGCGTGGACCTCATGGCAGGCATGCTCCAGGTGATCTTCAACGAAAAGCACCCGCTGCACGCCCACCTGCTGGCAGTGCTCGAAGAGGTGCCGGAAGACGCCACCCCGGATGAACTGAGGCACCGCCTTGACCGGGCGGCCGATACCTTTAAGCTCCTCCTCTTCTCATGGGCCCGTATGGAGGACGAGATCCCCAGCGACCGGCAGCGCGAGAAGATCGCAGATGCGCGGCAGGACTGGGGCCGCTACGCCCGCGACTTCATCGACGGCGAGGACGACGGGGCGTGACGGAGTACGACCACGTCTGGCGGCAGATCGAGGGGCTGCTGCAGCACGCTTCGCGGAGCGTGACCCTGATCGCGCCGTTCATCAAGAAGCCGATCTTCGAAGCGGCTGTTGCAGCCGTGCCCGCATCCGTGGAGCGCGTTCGCTGCGTGACACGGTGGACCCCGGCGGAGGTAGCCGCCGGGGTCTCCGACCCGGAGATCATGGAACTGACAGAGAGCGACAAACGCGTCCAGGTCGATCTCTGCCCTGCGTTGCACGCCAAGATCTACCTCGCTGACGACCGCTGTCTGGTCGGCTCCGCAAACCTGACGGGCAAGGCCACTGGTCGCGTCCCGAACAGCAACTTCGAGCTACTGGTGGAGGCCCCCGCGGCACACCCTGAGGTCCAGCGAGTCTTGGACCAAGTCGAAGCCGCCTCCAGTGAGGCGACACCACAACAGGCAGCCCTCATCCGTAAACAGGCCGAACTCCTCAAGGCCGAGACCGGTCCGCCGCAAACGGAAGGTGCGGAGGCGACCACGCTTTGGTACCCGGCCACTCGGCGACCGGAGAACCTTTTCGCCCTCTACAGCGGGCGCGGAACGTTTGCGTCCGCCGTAGAGGCCGGCATCGTGCGAGATCTCGCCCTGCTTAACGTTCCAGCCGGACTGGAAGAGGCTCAGTTCAACGCTTCTGTGCGGACACGGTTGCACGCCATACCGGAACTACGGAAGCTGCAGGAGGGCGAGAGTCTCAGCAACGTAGAGCTGGCGGCTGCCATTGCGCAGCACTCGGGTGTGACCGACGCTCTGGCCCGCCGGAGAACGGAGAACATCGCAGCCTGGCTCCAACACTTCGACAGGTACTACACCGAGGTGGGTTCCTGGGAACTACGCCGTGGTCGCGAGCTGGGTTGATGCTTCACGGGGTGTGGCTGGTTGCGGTAGCGGACAGCCGGCCCGGAAGTCCTGGCGCTGCGCCGCAACTGCTGTCGTTTTGACGGGCAGCCTATGGCTTCTCGAAGAACAGGTTGTTCCAGACCACGCCGTCGCGCCCGAGGGCGTCGGCCTGCTGGCTCTGGTGGATTAGGCGGAGTCCCCGGCTAGATACCAGAGAAACCGTCTCAGCTGCGGACACGGTGTACATGACGCGGCCGGCTGGTACCGGTCCGGCGCGTAGGACCATCCCCAGCCGGCCGCCGTCCTCCAGCAACTCATCGATGCGGATCAGGGCATTGTGGCGCTGATCCTCATTGAGGAACATCCACACCGCTGTCAGCATCACCAGCTGAAAGCGCTCGTTCTGTCGACCGAGGCTCCTTAGCTCGGGCAGTGCGTCATCCACCCAGGCAATATTGTGACCGGCGTGGGCGCGCTGTCCTACGGACCGTAGTTCTTCGGCAGGTTCGACGGCGATCACCGAGTGCCCTAGGAGGGACATGGCGGCTGCGTCCCTGCCCGTACCGGCACCGATGTCCAAGACCCTGACTGGCTCCGTCGGAAGTAGGTGGAGTACCTGGCGGTGTACTTCCTCGAAAGTCACCTGTTCATAGAGCCTGGCCAGATTTTCGTTCTCGTCGCGTGCCTCGCGTTGTTTCGCTTTACTCTTGGCGGTTCTGCCATTCATCTCGAAACCCTCCCTCCTGGCTCGCACTAACATTGCCTGGCGAATGTGACCGTTACGTCCAGCTGGTCAGCGTTAGCCTCGATCCTGTGCTTACAGGGCTTCATGCCATGCTTCGGTCAGTGCGTTGACGGAGGGGAATCTTTGGTCTGGTTCCTTGCATGTTGCCTTGTTGGCGATTGCCAGCTGGGAGGCGGTGCCGCGCCATTGATGCTCATCGTCGCCAGCGTCCAGCAGGAGCCGCAAGGCCCTGCCGAGGTTGAATACGGTGGTCCGGATGTCGATCAGCGAACCGCGTACGAACTCCTCCGGTGCCATGTACCGGCTGGAGCCGGGGAGCCGGTCGGCGTCCAGCGTGAACGGCCCCAGTCGGTACTCGTCAAGGTCGCACAGCCTCATCCGCCGTTCGTTGAAGTCGTACAGTATGCAGCCGTCATAGAGGTCGACGGCCACGAGGCCGGCGGCCTCTACCGCGAGATGGGCGTCCAGAATCACGTCCAGGGCGGCGTGGACCTCGGGGAGTGGAAGGCCGCGGAAACGGGCCATTGGGCTGTCGGGAGCAGTTCTGCCACCGTGGTGGGATCTGGTGGGGTGGTAGAGAACTTCGCCTGGCACCCAGGGGTAGACGAGGGCCAGCCCCTCATTCGTCGTGATGCTGTTCAGCAGGGGCGTGATGGCTGGATGTGCGACGGCCTGGTGCACGTTGACGGCTCGCCGCAGTGAGGACAGCGCTGCAGGGGTTGAAGCGCTCTTCACGAACCACCTCCGCCCATCCACCAGGACCCCGTACGAGACACATCCGGAGTCCTGATCGGCGAACGTGCGAAAGATCGTTCCGATGCCCGCAACGTAAGCGTCGAGCGTGGCCACATGGGCGACGTCAAGGAGGGGGTGCGGCGTCATTCTCGTGATCGTGGCAAGTCTGGTCCGATGCCGCAGGGAGATTCTACGGTTCGCGGCAGGAACCGCGCCCGGCTCGGAGCATTCGCCCACGGCAGACAGGGAAGTGGCGCGAACGACTGGAACGCTCTCCGAGACCATGTCAACGTACAACGTCCCCGAAAACACCAGGTCAGCAAGGCCCCGCACGCCCTCTAGGCGGCCCGTGGGCTCGCTGCACTCTCGATCGAGCCATGGCTTCAGGAGGTCCTCTGCCCAAGTCCGTACTGCTCTCTCTGCGCCTGACGGCTCCTCTTCTGTTCACCCTCGGCGCTGTGTGCGCATGGACTGCGCAGCGGCACGTTGACTATGACGGCATCGCCACGGCGCTCTGCCTGTGTGTCTGCGCTGCCGGCCTATTCGCCGAAGACCTTCTCCAGGACGGCTACCGACGCGCTCGATCTGTCCTTGCCCACGTCGCCGTGCACCCGGGCGTGAATGCCCGACAGGCCGCCCGTGCCGTGGGCGTCTCGGAAAAGGTCGTGACCCGAAGCCTCGACCGCCTGGTCCGCGACGGCATCGTGATTGTGGGGGACGGGGCCGAAGGGCGACCGCCTCGGGGATACCGGTTGGCCCCGGTGACCTCTCCGGACAGCGCCTGAGCACACGGCGGCGTGCGTGTATAACCGACGATCCCCGGTTAGCCAAACCGGGGGTTCTCCAGACCATTGACGTAGCTCGCGCCGACTCCTTGGCGGTGGCGTAGTGCGGGCTTCCTTGTCCATATCCGCTGCGGCCCGAACCGTGCCCTGCGCAGTCACTGCGTAGGCGTCGTCGGAAGCCCAGGGCGAAGTGAAAGACCCGGCCATGTGCGAAAACCTGCTCTCTGTCCCCCACGTTGCCCAGATTCTCGACATCAGCCGGAGGTCTGTCTACCGGTACATCTCCTCGGGTGAGCTGTCGGTTGTGGACCTGCGCACTGGCAACGAGCGCTCGCGTGTCCGCATCCCGAGCAGGGACGTGCATGAACTGGTCCGGCGGCGCACTGCCGCCTCCCCCTGGCGCTGAGCTGAGCCCGACCCATACGTGTTGTGGCGAGGTCCGTCGTCATGCCCAAGACAATCGGAAAGGGAATATGCCGTACCTGCGCAAACTGGCCTCCGGAAATTGGCAGGCCACTGTCAGAAACCATACTGGCGAGCGGTTCACTGAGACGTTTCCCCTTCGGTCGCAGGCCCGCGAGTGGGGCCTGGACCAGGAAGCGAAACTCCGCCGGAATGCGTATCAAGATCCGCAGGCCGGGAAGATCAAGTTTGGGGAGTGGCACGACCGCTGGTGGGAAGCCCGCGTCGTGGAACCCCATACGCAGCGAGGGGACGCTTCGTGCATACGTACCCATATCTCTCCGTACTGGTCTGATTGGGAAGTGCGCGCGATCTCCCGCCTGGACGTGCAGTCCTGGGTCCGGAAGCTGGTCGTGGACAAGAAGGGGGCCTCGGCGATCCGGCGGGCCTACAACCTGATGTCCTCCATCATGCGAGCGGCGGTCGACGAGAATCTCATTTCCGTGACGCCTTGCAGGCGCATCGACCTGCCCCGGGAGGCGGTAAAGCCGCCGCAGTGGTTCACCGTCGAGGAGGCCCAAGCCATCCTCGATGAGCTCGAAGAGCCGTGGCAGACGATGGCGCTGCTCGCCTTCTACACCGGCCTGCGGTGGGGAGAGCTGGCCGGCCTCCACGGGCACCGCATCGACTGGCGGCGGGGCCGGCTGTTCGTCGTGGAGGTCAACACGAAGTCAGGGATCAAGGAGTACCCGAAGAGCTCGAAGAGCCGCCGCGAGGTCCCGATCCCCGAGCACGTTCTCGACGCCCTTGCCCGCCACATGCGCGGGCGCGACCGCGCGGGAGTCGTCTTCACCACTGTCACCAAGGGCCGGTCCGGTCGGTTGCTCGACGACGGCAACTGGCGGACCCAGACATGGTGGCCCGCGGTCAAGCGCGCGCACTACACAGAACCTGACGGGACGAACCGGCCGGTTCCGCACTACCCGCCGCACTCCATGCGTCACACCTGTGCGTCCTGGCTGGTTCAGAAGGGGGTGTCACTGTACGAGGTGCAGCACCTGCTCGGGCACGAGAGCTACCAGACCACGCAGCGGTACGCGCACCTCGCCCCCGATGCTCACCAAGCGGTCCTCGGAGCGTGGCAGCGGCTGGACTCCCAACTGATCGTTCCAGAGGTGGCCAACTCGAGCCCGGCCACGGATGCTCGCCGTCGGTGACGGTAGGTAACTCCCGTCCGCCTCGCACGTAGCGTTTCCCCGGCGCCGCCGGCCACACTGTTTCGCAGGCGGCATAGAGCCGGTTGTGACATGCCGAGGGTGACTTCCGTGCCGGGGATGCGGGCGGTGAGGAAGCTCTCCAGGCCCACCTCCTGTGCTGTGTCGTCGGAGGGGGATCCACTTCGTTCCCGGAGGGCATCGCGCCGGTCGCGGGTCGCCTGGTCGTCTTCCATGAGGGTGAGCAGGCCCGACTCTCGACGGCGCTCTGTGCGTTCCCGGGCGACGGGCCAAGGCGCAGCAGCGTGAACGAGGCCATCTCCGCGGCGCACAGGGCCAGGAGGGTGAGCATCTGGGAGCGGGCGACGTCCAGCAGGGTTGCTCCGCTCTCGTCCTGGTCGAGGCTCGCCTCCGCGGATTGCGGCCCCCTGGGGAGGGGGCCGCGCTGGTCGGTTCGCCGGAGGGGGTGTCGGACTTGCCGCCACAGGTCGGGCCGCGGGTTCTTCTGGCCCTTGACCGACTTCGTCTTCTGTGCGGTGTCCGTGATCCCCTGAGGCCACTTGTCCTCGATGTGCCAGGTCTGGCTCAGGCCCATGAGGGAACGGCAAGCCCATTCGGCCATGGTCATGCCCACCCGGTAGCTGAACAACCCGCGGGCACTGGACTCCGTGCCCTGTTGAGGACGATGTTCGCGGTCAGGCGGCGGCCGGCGTTGGAGTCGTGGAGGTGAGGCCCGTCATGGAGGTCCATGTAGGTGTCCATCGGCGCTATTCGGGCCGCGATCTCCCGCGCGGCGTGGTGCGGGGCGGTCCAACCAGGGAGGGAGATCGCGGCCGACGTTGATGGCGGCCTTGAGGATCTCCCGCCATGTCGTGGTCGGCAGGTACCAGCCGTCCTTGCTGGGGAAGCCTGTGCCTTCCCATGGGGCGAGATCGTCCTGGCGCCATTCGCCCTTGGTCCGACCACCCGGGCCGTTACGGAAGAGGATCGGTATGTCGATGGCGTCGGCCTAGGGCAGGGGCGGCTGGCTACTGAGGTACAGGCATACAACACGTTGAGTGAGGCCCTCGGAGAACAGGGCTGTGTGATCGTTTGGTCAACGACATACACGCAGGGGCCCTCGGTGTTCAGTCGAGGGCCCCTGTATTTAATGCCGCCATGTCCGGCACCGCAACTCCGGAGTCTTTCAGCAAACGAGTCAGATTTGAATCCGGGTCAGACTCGCCACATTCCGAGTCGCATTACTCAAGGGATCAGTTGTTCCATGGGATCCCCCACACCTTCGGAAGGTGTTCGCGCTGCTGCTCCAGATATTCGCGAGCGGCAGGCGATCCGTCCCGAGCGGCCGAGCGAACGAACTCCATCCGTGCGCTACGCCATGCCGACTCCCAGAAGATCCATTCATCTTGCGGGACATCGCTGACCGCGATGACGGCCAGCATGATCCGCCGCGTCAGAGGAGTTCTCCGGGTGACAAAATTATGAAAGCTGGCACGGCTGATCGGGTGAGCGAGCACTCCCTGCTCGGCGAGGCGCTTTGCCTTCTGCTCGGCTTTTCGGTACGTGAGCCCCGATAGTGCATACACCGACACAAGCGCGTTCCAAAGGTCGGTTGGTGTCACCACCATGTCCGGCCTCTTTGGCTTCTCTTCCCTGAGCATGCGCCTGATTCTCAGTTCTCTCAAACACTGCCAATGTAATCGTCTACCTGTATTCAGGTCAGCCCCACAGGCCATCGCATACCTCTCCACCAAGTTGAGTGATGGAAGCTCCGTGCCATTGGCTGCTCTGCTGAGAGTGGACTTATTGCACTCGATGCGCTCGGCTAGTTGTGCGTAGGTCATTCCCGTTCGCTTCCGCTGCTCTCGCAGCCAACTAGCTAGTTCCACGAGGGGAGAGGGCTCCCTCGGCAACGCCCTGGGTTTACGTCCCATTTGACGTCACACTCGGAGTCGGTGAGCAATCGGGTTGAGGCCGCGGACGGTGAACAGCGTGGAGATCAAGGCGACTCCGCCGATGACCTGCAACGCATCCGGCACCGCGTGCCCAAGGGCTACTAGGACCGTAGCCAGAGTCATGGCCACGACTACTACGACGACGACCTGCGTACTCGGGAACGCGGGTGCCTCAGCAGCTCCGTGGACGACGCAGTCCAAACGGGACGGCCGATTCACTGACATGACAGTTCTTCCCTTCCGCCACAGCTCGATGACCTGTGGGCTGTTCTTGCAGCCGCGTCCGATTGCGGCGCCGGGGCCTATATTCCGCACGCTCGTGGCCTCGGCGCCACACTCATTGTTGTGCAGATGTCTAGCACCTGGACCGCAACAATCCCTCTTGGCTGCGCGGGGAGTTCGTCTTGCTGAGAGAAGAAACAGCAGGTGAGAGCGTTCGGTAGGGAAAGGAAGGGATGCCGCCCTCCCTAAACTGTCAAGGGAGCTGTCGTGGTGTACATCACTTGCTTGGCCTTGCTCATGCTACCTTCGCGATCTCGCAGTTCTGACTGCTGCACCGAACCGGCACCGCCACCGGCGAGGTGGATCTTGCAGGTCAGGCCCCGGCACGGGCCCCCTGACCGTTTGACTGGCGTGCAGCGGGCGCGGGTTGAGTCGGACCAGACGTCGAAGCGGGGTGGGCGGTGGCGGGAGCAGCACAGGCAGGTGATTGACGCGATAGCGTTCAAGTGCCGCATCAGGACGCGTGGATGGCCCCCCTGGGGAGGTTCAGTTCCTGGAAGGGCGCCCACAGCAGGCTGTGGATGTGTCCGATCGACGGCGCGTGGGAACGTGTCTTCGCCGCCCTGCTCGCCCGGGCGGATGCAGAGGACGACCTGGACTGGGTTGGTGCGGTCGACTACGCGACCGTCCGTTCCCACCAGCACGCAGCTGGCGGCCACTCAGAGGCCGGGCCGGTGCGCCGCCCGCCCGCCCCTTTGGCCGGTGCCGCTGCGGTGATCGTTCCAGAGGGGGCCACGTCGAACCCGACCACGGATACTCGCGTCGGTGACGGTAGGTAACCCTCGCCCACCTCGCCCATCGCGTTTCCCCGGCGCCGCCGGCCACACCCCTTTCCGTGTGTGGCCGGCGGCGCCGTACACGTTTCCGCTACCCTGGCCAAAGCACCCCTGGAGGGCGGCGCAGCTAGCGTGGCGCTAGCCCGTGGCGCACGCCGACGCTGGTGACGCTCGTTTGACGCACGGCCCCCCGGAGAGCAGGGGGAAACGGGCTCTGACCTGCGGCTTTGTTCACCACCTCAGGGGTCCACACCTTCCCGATGACCCACCACGTGGAGTGCGTGGCGATCCTGGAGCCGGCGAAGAAGGACGCCTGACCTGCGGTTTTATGGGTGGGTAGCATGTGCAGTGTGGGCGTTACGGGCGATATCTTGACGCTGAAATGACGCTCGTGACGCTCGTTCTGATGGGGTGTCAGTCGATTGTGGGGGAGGGCTGGGCCGCGGCGCGCACCGATGAACAGACGCGCTGCGGCGAAAGCGACGGAGCGCGGCGGGCGAGGCTCGTCGGCCCGTTTCGCTCTTGTGCGCTCGATGAGGAAGCGTTGCCGACCATCGCCTGAGAAGGCAGTGCCTATCGCCTCGACGCGCGGCTAATATCCAGCTCTCAGGTACCGGCATGCGTCCGGCCTTTGGCCTGCTGCACGTCTGAAGGAGATCGGAAGCCCGGTGAGCAGTGCTCGTTCTGGTGGGCGGGTGCTGGCTGCCCACCCTGGTGACCCCAAGCGCGTCGGCCCCTACCGGATCATCGGGCGCCTTGGCTCAGGGGACATGGGCACGGTGTACGCCGGCCTCGACGCCGCCGGTCTACGGGTCGCGGTCAAGGTCGTCCATCCTGCCCAGGCTGACGACGCGGAGTTCCGGGCCCGCTTCCGCCGAGAAGTGCAGCTCTCCGCTCGTGTCCAGGGCCCGTGCCTCATACCCCTGATCGCGGCTGACGTCGAAGCCGCGTCGCCGTGGCTGGCCACCGCCTACGTTCCAGGGCTCACCCTCGACCGGTACATCGCGACGTACGGTCCACTTGCCGGTGGAACCCTGTACGCCTTTGCCGCAGGTACGGCCCAGGCTCTCGCGGCCATTCATGCCGCGGGTGTCGTCCACAGGGACGTCAAGCCGCAGAACGTCATTTTGACCCCGGTCGGTCCCCGCGTCCTGGACTTCGGCATCGCTCATGCCGCCGACGGCACATCCGTGACGCGTACCGGCATTCTGACCGGCACCCCAGGATGGATCAGCCCTGAGCACTACCGCACCGGTACAACGGGTCCTGAGGGCGACATGTTCGTCTGGGGCGCCCTCATAGCCTTCGCAGCCACCGGTCGTGCGCCCTTCGGTGGGGGAGTCCCCGACGCGGTCGCCTACCGGGTCATGTCCGAGGACCCTGATCTGCGTGGCCTTCCTGGCGAACTCCACGCCATCGTGAGCAGCGCTCTTGCGAAGGAGCCGGGGGACCGAGCCACCGCGTGGGACGCTGCCGAGACATGTGCCGTCCTCCTCGCAGCACAGGCCACACAGGTCGCGCCGACGGGTGCGGAGCCGACACTGGTGGGCGATCTCGTCGCCGCCCAGTGGGACGTCCCTACTCTGGACGACCCGAACTGGAAACGTCCTGCCCGTTCCAGCAGACGACTCGTCGGCATCGCGGCGGTGGTGGGCACTGTCCTCGGTGGCCTGGCAGGTGGAGCGCTGGCCCTGCAGCCCGACAAGACGGAGACGCCTTCGACGAGTTCCCGTCCTCCCGCCAGCGCATCCCCCAGCCAGACCGCCACCATGCCGGCTTCCGCTTCACCCGCAGCAAGCTCCCAGGCTGTGGTGGACGCCGCGTCATTCCCTACTCCTGCGAACGTGGACGAGGCGACGATCGCCACGTGGCGTGCAGCTCGTCGTGCCAAGGGAGAAGTGGAGATCGAGACCGAGGCCGCACTCGGGCACGACCTCAGCTACGGCATCGGCGAGGAGTACAACTACAGCGGTCAGTACGACGTGGGCTACGCCCCATCCCGGAGAGAGCTCTACATATCCATCAGCGGCCCGGTTGTGGAGTCACGTGTTGTGCAGTCAGTGGCCAAGAACGCCTGCCTCACCTTGCGCATGATGGCGGGCATCTACACGTCCCTTCCGTACGACGAGTACGTCCTGGTCGACAACACCACGCCCACGGCGCCGGCGATCGTGTGGGAGGACGACTTCCGCGCCAACACTGGCTGCATCACACAGACCATCGACCGCACTGCCACCGACCCCGGGCAGGCGCCGACCTGGCACCCCACTGACGAAGGACTGGCTGCGGCCCAGATCCCCAGCGTCGACAAGCGCGAAATCAGAGTGGCAACCGAGGCGGTCCACCAGCTCTTTGTCGACTGGAACGCCAACTCCCGTCTGTTCGAAGACCCCCGCTATATCAGCGACGAGAACACCAGCATCGGCTTCGCTCCACACGAAGGCGTGATGTACGTGTGGGCCACGAAGCCCGAGTGGGACCGGAGCACGCGAGAGGAGTGGGCGCAGGCCGCCGCCGGCGTTGCCTGCCGGACTGTTGTCGCGGAATCTCGCGCGGGGCAGGGCTGGGGCTACGCCCAGGGCTTCGCCGCGGCCGAGTGAGGTTCAGTGGTTGAAGGTCAGGCGGGGTGCTGCGTTGCGGGCCAGGGTGTGGGCCTGGGCCGGCCACCAGGTGCCGGCCGGCGGGTCGACGATGCCGTACTCGGGGTCGATCGTGCCGCCGGTGTTGCGGGTGCAGCTGCCGTCGGACTCGCCCGGGATCTTGATCCACAGGTAGGCGTCGACGAGCGGTACGCCGGTGTCGGCGGTCGGGCGCGGGCCGAGGCCGCGGCCGGGCGCGTTGCACCAGATCTCCGGGTCGCCGGTGTACTTGCCGGGCTCCGGGGTCCAGGCGCCCAGGCCGTTGCGGCTGGTGTCGATGACGAAGTGGTGCAGCGCGTCGTTCGGCGGGGTGCCCACGGTCCGGTCGTACCAGGCGTCGGTCCAGCGCCAGGTGGCGGGGTCGGCGGAGTCGACCGCGTTGCCCGGGACGCCGTCGTTGGGCGCGGCGGGCGAGTAGTACTGGGTGGCGCACCAGTCGGTGTGTCCGCGGGCGTGCTCGGGCCCCTCGGTGGCGTACCACATGCACTTCGCCATCCAGGTGCCGTACCGCGCGTTGTGGTCGGTGGGGTGGGTGTTGGACACGTTCAGGGCGAAGCCGTCGCTGCTCTGGATGCCGGCGTCGAGCAGGCGCCGCGCCATCTCGCCGACGGGCCGCCACAGGACGTTGCCCGCGTCGAGGTAGACCACGGTGCGGGCCCTGGCCTTGATGGTCCTGACCGCGTACGCGAGGTCGGCGACGCGGGCCGCGGTGAGCTCGCCGGTGGGGTCCACCCCCGGACCGCAGTCGCTGGGGAGGAGGGCCAGGCCGTCGGGCTCGACCACGACGACGGCCCTGCCGTCGCCGATGCCGGCGGCGAAGGCGTCGATCCACCGGCGGTAGGCGGCAGAGGTCGGGGCGCCGCCGCTGGAGTACTGGGTGCAGTCCCGGCCCGGCACGTTGTAGGCGACCAGGACGGGGGTCCGGTTCACCGTCCTGGCGTCGCGGACGAGGCTTCTCACCTTGGCCCGGACCTCGTCGGGTGTGCCCTCGGTGAACCACTCGGCCTGCGGCCAGCTCGCCAGCCTGGCCATGTTCACCGCGTTCGTGAAGTCGCCGTTCCCGAGGTCGGTGAGCGCCTGCGCTGCGGCCTTGCTGTGCGGGTCCACGTAGAACTTCGTGGCCGGGGTGAGCGGATCCGCGGCGGGCGCGGCCTGCGCCTGTCCCTGCGTCGCGGTGAGGGCGGCACAGGTCGCGAGCGCCGCGAGGGCGGCGGCCGCACGGTGCCGGAGGCTGCGTGGCTTCATGAGGGCTCCTGGTCGGAGGGGGAGGAGGGGAAGGGGAGGGGGAAGGAGGGGCGGTGGTGCCTGCGGCCCAGTCCGGGGGTGGCGGGGTCCGGGCCACAGGAGTGGGCCCGAGGTCAGTAGCCGTAGATCATCTTGTAGGCGACCTCGGGGAGGAACTGACCGGCCGTGGAGCCGGTCCCGACGCCGCAGTTGCCGTCGGACTCGCCGGGGGCCTTGATCCACAGCAGCATCTCGGCGCCGCCGCCCAGCCGGGTGGGCGTGCCGATGCGGCGGCCCGCCGCGTTGCACCACTCCCCGTTGGCGCCGTTGCCGTTGCGGCTGGTGTCGACGACGAACGGCTTGGTGTAGCCGTAGCGGGCAGCCAGTTCGCTGTTGACGGCGTTGCCGTAGGCGGTGTTCTGGGCGGTGGTGAAGTGGTTCGAGATGTTGAGGGAGAACCCGTGTGCCTGTCGGAGCCCGGCCCCGTGGAGGCGCTGGGCCATCGTCGCCGCACTCACCCAGCCGGGGTTGCCGGCGTCGAGGTAGACCCAGGTGTGGGGGCCTGGCGGTTGAACTCCGCGAGGGCTCCGCTGATCATGCCCTGGCGTTCGCGGATCTGCGCCTGGTTCAGGCAGCCGTAGTCCGCGAGGGAGTCGGGTTCCAGGACGACGACGGCCGGGCGGCTGGCGATCCCACCGGCGAACTGCGCGATCCAGGTCGCGTAGGCGGAAGCCGACGAGGCTCCGCCTCCGGAGTGGCCGCCGCACGAGTCGCGCAGGTAGATGTTGTACGCGACCAGGACGGGCAGCTTGTCGTGCTGGTCCGCCGCGCCGACGTACGCGCCCGTCGCGGTGCCGATCGTGCCGCTCCAGGAGCCGAACCAGCGGGCCATGGGGGTGTTGGCGAGGGACGCGCTGATGGCGGGCGTCCGGCCGTCACCCGGGTTGGCGGCGACCCACTGCTTCGCGCTCGAGTTCGGGTCCACGTAGAACCCGCTGGTCATGGTGGTCGGATCGGCTGCCTGGGCGGACGGTGCGACGGCGAGTGCCAACGGGAGGGCGAGCAAGGCTGCCGTGAGGGCGCGGATTCGGTGGCGCATGACGGTACCTCGATTCCTGACGGGCGGACGCGCCGCACGCTCTCGTCCCGAGCGCGGGCGGCGCACTGAGGAAGTGCGGTGGTACGGAACCCCTGCGGCGTGGAAGCGCTCCCACTGGAAGCGGTCCCAGTACGCGCTTCGGTCGGCCTGAGGTGCGGCCGGTATCGTGTGACGCCCTGTTGGGCCTGTCAAGTGGGCTCGTTTGAAACGGCACTTCACGCGACGGCGGGAAGGCCTTACAGTCCTGGAACTGGAAGCGCTTCCAGCCTTCCGGGCGGGCAGGCCGCGAAGGAAAGGCGGATCATGGCCGAAGGTGTGCCGCGACGGCAGTCGACGCTTGACGAGGTGGCCGAACTCGCCGGGGTCTCGCGGTCGGTGGCCTCCCGTGTGCTCAACAACGCCCCGCACGTCAGCCGCGCCAAACGGGAGGCGGTCGAACGGGCCGTCCATCGCCTCGGTTACGTTCCCCATCCGACCGCTCGCGCGCTGGCGACCCGGCAGACCGGTGCGGCCGCCCTGGTCATTTCGGGGGAGGACCCCTCGATCTTCGCGGACCCGTTCTTCGCCCAGGTGATCGTGGGCGCCTCGGCCGCGCTGGAGGACGCCGACCTGCACCTGATGCTGTGCCTGGCCGCTTCCGACCGGGGCCGCAGCCGCGTGGCACGGCTTCTCCGGTCCAAGGGGGCCGACGGGGTGATGCTGATGGCGCTGCGCGAGGACGACCCGCTGGCCCGGATGGCGGAAGACGCGGAGATTCCCGTGGTGTTCGGCGGGCGTCCCGTCGGCCTGAACCCGCGATGGTACGTCGACGTCGACAACCTCGGAGGGGCGCGCGCGGCGACCGAGTACCTGATCTCGCTCGGCCGGACCAGGCTCGCGACGATCTGCGGGCGGCCGGACACCGAGGTGGGACGGGCGCGTTACCGCGGCTACCAGGACGCCATGCTGGCGGCGGGCCTCGAACCGTACCCACCGGAAGTCGGTGACTTCACCGAGGCGAGCGGAGCGGCGGCCATGGCCGCGCTGTTGGCGCGCCACCCGGACCTGGAAGGAGTGTTCGCCGCCAGTGACAACATGGGGGTGGGAGCGTTGCGCACGCTGCGTGAGGCCGGTCGACGCGTCCCCGCCGACGTCGCCGTGACCGGCTTCGACGACCTGGCCGTGGCCCGGATCGCCGATCCGCCGCTGACCACGGTGCACCAGCCCGTGGAGGGTCTCGGCCGTGAGATGGCGCGCATGCTCGTCGCCCTCGTCAACGGGCAGGCCCCCACCCCGCTGATCCTCCCCACGCGTCTGGTCATCCGCGCCAGCGCCTGACGGGCCGTTCCGCGGCCGGCCTTCCGGTCGTCCCCGGCCCTGCGGCTCCGGTCCGCGATCGCGATCCGGGCGCCCGGGCGCTTGATGTTAACGCTCACAACCACCCGGTGGATGTTCCCAGGCGGGGCGTCGCGTCGGCTCTGTGTGAGGCGGGAGTGGTCCCTGGGTCGGCAGGGGTCGCGTGGCCCGTGGCGAGGGTCGAGGTTGATCGACAGTCGCTCACTTCGCCCGACTTGCGGGCCTTCCGGTACGTCGCCGCAGACTCAGTCCGCTGCATCAAGAACGAGTAACAGCGGTAAGAGCCCTTGAGTTACAAGTCTGTTAGCGCTCACAATGTCTCGCGTTCGTCGGCTTTCCGGTCATCGGGGCCGACGCTTCACTCTGCTTCCCCCGGCTCAACCACCCCTGCGCAGCCACGCCTTCACCGGGCCCGCCTCCTTCAGAGCACCGCCTGGTACGACGTACGTCCCGAGAGGAACCACGACATGGCCCACAGAGCCCTCCGCATCTTCGCCGTCGCCGCCCTGGTCGGCGGTGCGCTGACCGCCTGCACCACCCAGCCCGCGGACACCGGCACCACCGGCGGCACCGGCAAGGGCTCCTCCGACGGCAAGCTGGTGCTCGGGTTCGCCCAGGTGGGAGCCGAGAGCGGCTGGCGCACCGCCAACACCAAGTCCGTCCGCGAGGCGGCCGAAAAGGCCGGCATCACGCTGAAGTTCTCCGACGCGCAGCAGAAGCAGGAGAACCAGATCAAGGCGATCCGCACCTTCATCCAGCAGAAGGTGGACGTCATCGCCTTCTCGCCGGTGGTGGAGTCCGGCTGGGACACCGTCCTGAAGGAGGCCAAGAACGCCGGCATCCCGGTCATCCTCACCGACCGTGCCGTCGACTCGCAGGACACCTCGCTCTACCGCACCTTCCTCGGCTCCGACTTCGTCAAGGAGGGCCAGGAGGCCGGCAAGTGGCTCGTGAAGGAGTACGAGGGCACCTCCGCGCCGGTGAACCTCGTCGAGCTCCAGGGCACCACCGGCTCCGCACCCGCGAATGACCGCAAGGCGGGCTTCGCCGACGCCATCAAGGGCGACCCCAAGTTCAAGGTCGTCGCCTCCCAGACCGGGGACTTCACCCGAGCCAAGGGCAAGGAGGTCATGCAGGCCTTCCTCAAGTCCCACAAGGACATCGACGTCCTGTACGCCCACAACGACGACATGGCCCTCGGCGCCATCCAGGCCATCGAGGAGGCGGGCAGGAAGCCGGGCGTCGACATCAAGGTGATCTCCGTCGACGGCATCAAGGACGCCTTCGTCGCCATGCAGGAGAAGAAGATCAACGTCGTGGTCGAGTGCAACCCGCTCCTCGGCGACCAGCTCATGGAACTCGCCAAGAAGGTCGCGGCGGGGGAGAGCGTTCCGCAGCGGGTCGAGGTCAAGGAGGGCGTCTTCACCCAGGACCAGGCCGCGGCAGCCCTGCCGAGCCGCCAGTACTGACCTTCCGCCCGCACCGGACCGGGGGCGGCCCGCACGCCGCCCCGGTCCCTCAGGAGAGGAGGGCGGATGGCAGGCCCACCCACCCCACCCACCCCCCGCACACCCACCCGCACCGGCCGGCCGGTCCTGGAGGCCCACGGCATCCGCAAGGCGTTCCCCGGCGTCGTCGCCCTCGACGGCGTGAACCTGCGCCTGTTCCCGGGCGAAGTCCATGCGCTCATGGGCGAGAACGGCGCCGGCAAGTCCACCCTCATCAAGGTGCTCACCGGAGTCCACCCGCCCGACGCGGGAACGATCTCCCTCGACGGCAGCCCCCGGCGGTTCGCCGAACCACTGGACGCACAACACGCCGGAATCAGCACGGTCTACCAGGAGGTGAACCTGTGCCCCAACCTCTCGGTCGCCGAGAACGTCCTCGTCGGCCGCGAGCCCAGACGCCTCGGGCTGGTCCACTGGTCGGCCCTCCACCAGCGGGCGGCACGGCTCATCACCGAGCTGGAACTCGACCTCGACGTCCGCATGCCGCTGAGCGCGTACTCCCTCGCCGTCCAGCAACTGGTCGCGATCGTGCGCGCCGTGGACGTCGAGGCGAAGGTCCTCGTCCTCGACGAGCCCACCTCCAGCCTCGACCGGGACGAAGTGGCCCAACTGTTCACCCTGGTGCGCCGCCTCCGGGACCGGGGCGTCGCGATCCTCTTCGTCACCCACTTCCTCGACCAGGTCTTCGACCTGTGCGACCGGGTGACCGTCCTGCGCAACGGCCGCCTCGAAGGCGAGTACCGGATCGACGAGCTGACGCCCGTCACCCTCGTCCATCACATGGTCGGCAGCGAACTGCGCACCCTGGACGAACTGGCCGGGACCTCCCACACCGGCGCCGCCGCCGTCCCCGAGTCCGCGGACGCTCCCTTCCTGAGCGCCCGCGGACTCGCCCGGGCCGGTTCCATCCAGCCGTACGACCTGGACATCCACCGCGGCGAGGTCATCGGCCTGGCCGGGCTCCTCGGCTCCGGACGCACCGAGGCCGCCCGGCTGCTCTTCGGAGCCGACCACGCCGACGGAGGAGAGCTCCGGATCCACGGCGAGCGTGCCGCCCTGCGCTCGCCGCGCGCCGCGATTGCCCACAAGATCGCCTTCTGCTCGGAGAACCGCAAGGCGGAGGGCCTGATCGGCGAACTCACTGTCCGCGAGAACATCGTGCTCGCCCTCCAGGCGGCACGTGGCTGGGCCAAACCACTCTCCCGCACCCGGCAGGACGAGATCGCCGCCCGGTGGACCGAGGTCCTCGACATCCGCCCGGCCGACCCCGAGGCCCAGGTCCGCAACCTCAGCGGAGGCAACCAGCAGAAGGTGCTGCTCGCGCGGTGGCTGCTCACCGACCCCGAGCTGCTGATCCTGGACGAACCCACCCGGGGCATCGACATCGGCGCCAAGACCGAGATCCAGAAACTGGTCACCCGGCTGGCCACGGAAGGCACCGCGGTTCTCTTCATCTCCGCCGAGCTCGAGGAAGTGCTGCGGCTGAGCCACCGCGTGGGCGTCCTGCGCGACCACCGGTTCGTCGCCACCCTGCCCAACGACCCGACCCTGACGCCCGACCGGATCCTGGGCACCATCGCCACCGGAGCCACCTCATGACACCACTCGACGACACCGGCGCCAGGGGGCGTCCGGCCCGGGCGTCCGGCGCCCGGCAGCTCACCGAACACCGCCTCTTCTGGCCCGCCGCCGTCCTGGCCGCCCTGCTGCTGGGCAACGTCGCGCTCACCCACGACTTCTTCGCCGTCCGCGTCCAGAACGGACACCTGTACGGCAGCCTGATCGACATCCTGCAGTTCGGCGCCCCGCTGATCCTGGTGTCGCTCGGCATGACACTGGTCATCGCGACCCGGGGCATCGACCTCTCGGTCGGCTCGACGGTGGCCATCGCCGGCGCGCTCGCGTGCGAGCACATCGCCACCGCGCAGGATCCCGGAAGCGCGGGCACCGTCACGTCGGCGATCGCCGTGGCGCTCGGCGTCGCCGCCGTGATCGGCCTGCTGAACGGTTTCCTCGTGGCCCGGCTGGGCGTCCAGCCGATCGTCGCCACACTGGTCCTCATGGTCGCGGGCCGGGGCGTGGCCCAGCTGATCACCGACGGCCAGATCATCAGCGTGTCCAGCAGCGCCTACAAGATGATCGGCGGCGGGTACTGGCTCACCCTCCCCTTCGCCGTGCTGCTCTCCGCGGCCGCCGTCGCCGTCACCTCCCTCGTCACCCGGCGGACCGCGCTCGGCATGCTCCTCGAATCGGTGGGAGGCAACCCGGTCGCGAGCCGACTCGTCGGCATCCGGGCGACCGGGCTCCTGGTCATGGTCTACGTCGTCAGCGCCGTGTGCGCCGCGGTGGCCGGCCTCATGATCAGCTCCAACGTGTCCAGCGCCGACGGGAACAACGCGGGCCTCTGGATCGAGCTGGACGCGATCCTCGCCGTCGTCATCGGCGGTACCGCGCTGACGGGCGGCCGCTTCTCCCTCGGCGGCACGGTGCTCGGCGCACTGATCATCCAGACCCTCTCGACCACGATCTACACCCTCGGCGTACCGCCGGAGACCACTCTCGTCTTCAAGGCTCTGGTCGTCATCGTCGTGTGTCTCGTCCAGTCGCCCGCGTTCCGCGCGCGGCTCTCCCGCCGTCGCCGGGCGGGGGCCTCCCCGGCCCCCGGCTCCGCAGCCGGCGACGTGGGAGCCCGCCAGCAGGAGGTCCACCCGTGAGCACCATCCCCAGTTCCCTCACCAGGCCGCTCCAGCGGTTCCCCGTACGGCATGCCGCCCATCTGCCGCTCATGGTGACGGCCACCTTGCTGATCGCGATGTTCTCGATCGGCTCCCTGCGGTACGAGGGCTTCTTCTCCGCGCAGGTCCTGCTCAACGTCCTGATCGACAACAGCTTCCTGCTCGTCGTCGCGATCGGCATGACGTTCGTCATCCTCACCGGCGGAATCGACCTGTCGGTCGGCTCCGTGGTGGCGCTGTCGACCATGCTCACGGCCTGGCTCGTCGAACGGAACGGCCTCCCGCTCGCCCTGGCGGTGCCGCTGGTCCTGCTGGTGGGAGCGGGCGGAGGCGCCCTCATGGGCTGGGTGATCCACACCTTCGAGATCCAGCCCTTCATCGTCACCCTCGCGGGCATGTTCCTCGCCCGCGGCCTCTGCTACACGATCAGCACCGAGTCCATCTCCGTCACCGACCCGACGACCACGCTGATCGCCCAGACGCGAGTGCTCCTGCCCGGCGGCCTGTTCGTCTCACCCGCCGTGGTCATCGCCCTGGTCGTGCTCGCGCTCGCCTTCGTCGTGCTGCACCACACCCGCTTCGGCCGCACCGTCTACGCCCTGGGCGGCAACGAGTCCTCGGCCCGTTTCATGGGCCTGCCCGTGGGCCGTACCAAGGTTGCGGTGTACGCCGTGAGCGGCCTGTGCTCCTCCCTCGGCGGTCTGCTGCTGACGCTCTACATGCTGTCCGGCTACGCCCTGCACGCCGGCGGCATGGAACTCGACGCCATCGCGGCCGCAGTCATCGGAGGGACGCTGCTGACCGGGGGCTCCGGCTTCGTCCTGGGGACCGCACTGGGCGTGACGGTCCTCGGCCTCATCCAGACCGTCATCAACTTCCAGGGCACGCTCAGCTCATGGTGGACACGCATCGTCATCGGCGGCCTGTTGCTGGCCTTCATCCTGCTGCAACGGCTCTTCGGCGGATCCCGCCGGGCGGGATGACCTCCGGGCGAGCCCGCCTGCGTACGACCGCGCCCGGAAGGGGGGGCAGGGACTCCCCGCCCCCCTTCCGGGCAGCACCCCCCTTCGGACCGGAGTGGTGTCAGGCGCCTGCCCTTCGCTTGTTCCACACGTCGAAGCCGACCGCCGCGAGGAGCACCAGGCCCTTGATGACCTGCTGCCAGTCGGTGCCCACCCCGACGAGGTTCATGCCGTTGTTGAGCACGCCGAGGACCAGGCCGCCGATGATCGCCCCCAGTACGGTCCCGACGCCACCGCTCATCGACGCCCCGCCGATGAACGCGGCGGCGATGGCCTCCAGTTCGAAGTTCACACCCGCCTTGGGGGAGGCCGCGTTGAAGCGCGCCGCGAAGACGAGCCCGGCGAGCGCCGCGAGCATTCCCATGTTGAGGAACACCGCGAAGGTCACCTTCCTGTCCTTGACCCCGGAGAGCTTCGCCGCGGGCAGGTTCCCCCCGATGGCGTACACGTGGCGGCCGATCACCGCGTTGCGCATCACGTACCCGAAGGTCACCAGCAGCGCCGCGAGGATCAGGAGGACCACAGGGGCACCCTTGTAGCTGGCGAGCAGCAGCGTGGTGACCAGGACCGCGGCGACCAGAGCCGTCACCTTGAGGGCGAACAGGCCGGTCGGGAGCGTCTCCAGGGCGAACTCCCGCTGACGGCGACGGTCCCGCACCTCCTGGAAGACCACGTAGGCGATCAGTCCCACGCCGAGGAGCAGGGTCGGGTTGTGGTAGTTGGTCTGCGGCCCCGCCTCCGGCAGGAAGCCGTTGGCGATCTTCTGCAGTCCGTCCGGGAAGGGGCCGAGCGTCTGGCCCTTGAGGAAGATCTCCGTGAGCCCGCGGAACAGCAGCATGCCGGCCAGGGTCACGATGAACGACGGTATGCCGACGTACGCGATGAAGAATCCCTGGAGCGCGCCGGCGACCGCGCCGAGCAGCAGGGTGAGGAGCACGGCGACGGGCCAGGAGACCTGGTGCTCGACCATCAGCACCGCTCCGATGCCGCCGACCAAGGCCATCAGGGAGCCGACCGACAGGTCGATGTGCCCGGAGATGATGACGATCATCATGCCGATGGCCAGGATGAGGATGTAGCTGTTCTGCAGCACCAGGTTCGAGACGTTGCGCGGCAGCAGGAGGTCGCCGCCCGTCCAGATCTGGAACAGGAGCACGATCAGGCCGAGGGCGAAGAGCATCCCGTACTGGCGCATGTTCCGCCGGACGCCGTCCAGCAGTACCCGGGCCACCGGTGTCCCGGTGGAGGGGGAAGCGCTGCCCGGTGGCGCCGGGGCGGTCGTCGTCGTGCCGACTTCGGTGCTCATGGCTGGTGTCCTTCGCTGGAGGCGGAGTCTGCGGTGACCGCCGGCGGTGCGGGGGTGTCCTGGGTCATGTGCCGCATCAGCACTTCCTGGGTGGCGTCTTCGCGGGTGACCTCGCCGGTCAGCCGTCCGGCGGCCATGGTGTAGATGCGGTCGCACATTCCGAGCAGTTCGGGCAGTTCGGAGGAGATGAGGAGGATCGCCCTGCCCTCGGCGGCGAGCCGGTCGATCACGGTGTAGATCTCGTATTTGGCCCCGACGTCGACTCCACGCGTGGGTTCGTCGAGGATGAGGACGTCCGGTCCGGCGAGGATCCACTTGCTGAGGACGACCTTCTGCTGGTTGCCGCCGGAAAGCCGGCCGACCGGTTCGAGGACGTTCGGAGCCTTGATGTTCATGGTCCGCCGGAACCGTTCGGCCACCTTGCGTTCCCCGTGCCCGTCCACGATCCCGCGGCGGGCGAGCGCGCCGAGGGAGGCGAGGGAGATGTTCCGGCTCACGGAGGCCCCGAGGTCGAGCCCGTAGTGCTTGCGGTCCTCGGTGACGTACGCGATGCCGTGGGCGACCGCCTCGGGGACCGTACGCGTCCGTACCTCGCGGCCCTCCTTGAGCACGGTGCCCCGCTCGAAGCGGCCGTACGAACGGCCGAAGACGCTCATGGCGAGTTCGGTCCGGCCGGCCCCCATGAGTCCCGCGACCCCGACGATCTCCCCGCGGCGGACGTGGAGCGAGACCCCGTCGACCACCCTGCGGCCGCGGTCGAGCGGGTGGCGCACGGTCCAGTCCCGGATCTCCAGGACGGACTCGGCGTCGGCCGGGCCCTCGTACGGCGTGCGGTCGGGAAAGCGGCTGTCGAGGTCCCGTCCGACCATGCCGCGGATGATGCGCTCTTCGGTGGTGGCCGGGTCCGTGACGTCGAGGGTCTCGATGGAGCGCCCGTCACGCAGGATGGTGACGGAGTCGGCGATCCGGGCGATCTCGTTCAGCTTGTGCGAGATGATGATCGAGGTGATGCCCTGGCTCTTCAGCTCACGCATCAGCCGCAGCAGCTTCGCACTGTCCTCGTCGTTGAGCGCCGCTGTCGGCTCGTCGAGGATCAGCAGGCGGACGTCCTTCGCCAGCGCCTTCGCGATTTCCACGAGCTGCTGCTTGCCGACACCGATGTCGGCGACCCGGGTCTCGGGGTGTTCGTCGAGCCCGACCCGCCTGAGGAGTTCGGACGCACGGCGCAGCGCCTCGTGCCAGTCGATGATGCCGTGCCGCGACGGTTCGTTGCCGAGGAACATGTTCTCGGCGATCGACAGGTGGGGGACGAGCGCGAGTTCCTGGTGGATGATGACGATGCCGTGCTGCTCGCTGGCCCTGATGTCCTTGAAGCGGCACGGCTCGCCCTCGAAGAGGATCTCGCCCTCGTAGGTCCCGTGCGGGTGGACGCCGGACAGGACCTTCATGAGGGTCGACTTCCCGGCACCGTTCTCCCCGCACAGGGCGTGCACCTCGCCGCGCGCCACGGACAGGGTCACCTCGGAGAGTGCCCTGACTCCGGGGAAGGTCTTGACGATGGACCGCATCTCCAGGACGGGGCCGACCGGCGGCGAAGCGGGGACGCCGGGGGAATGGGGCGCGGCGGGGGTCACCGCAGGGCGCCAGCGTCGATGTAGCCGGAGTCGACCAGGACCTTCCGGTAGTTCGACTTGTCGACGCTGACCGGGTCGAGGAGGAAGGCCGGGACCACCTTCTTTCCGTTGTCGTAGGTGGTGTCGTCGTTGATCCGGGGCTTCTTGCCGGCCAGGACGGCGGCCACCATCTCCGAGGCGACCTGCGCGAGCGCGCGCGTGTCCTTGTAGACGGTCTGCGTCTGTTGGCCCGCGATGATCGACTTCACGGAGGCGATCTCCGCGTCCTGGCCGGTGACGATCGGCAGCGGCTTGGCGGCGCTCCCGTAGTCGTCGGACTTCAGGGCGGACAGGATGCCGATGGAGATGCCGTCGTAGGGGGACAGCACGGCGTCGACCCGGGCCGTGGAGTACGAGGAGGTCAGCAGGTCGTCCATGCGCTTCTGCGCCGTCCCGCCGTCCCAGCGCAGCGTGGTGACCTGGTTGAGCTGGGTCTGCTGGGAGCGCACGACCAGCTGCTTGCGGTCGAGATAGGGCTTCAGCACCTTCATGGCGCCGTTGAAGAAGTACCTGGTGTTGTTGTCGTCGTTGGACCCGGCGAACAGCTCGATGTTGAAGGGCCCCTTCTTCGAGCCGCCCTTCAGCCCCAGCTTGTCGACGATGTACGCGGCCTGGAGCTCGCCGACCTTCTCGTTGTCGAAGGAGGCGTAGTAGTCGACGTGCGGGGAGCCCAGGATGAGCCGGTCGTAGGAGATCACCGGGATGTGGGCGTCCGCCGCCTGTTGAAGGACGTTGGACAGCGCCTCGCCGTTGATCGCGGCCACGACCAGGGCGTCGACGCCCTGGGTGATCATGTTCTCGATCTGGGCGACCTGCTGGTCGGGGTCGTCCTCGCCGTACTGCAGGGTCGTGGCGAAACCGGCCTTCGCCAGGCTCGCGGTCATGTTCCGGCCGTCGGCGATCCACCTCTCCGAGGACTTGGTGGGCATGGCGATGCCGATGGTGAGGTCCTTCTTGTCCTTGGACTCGTGGATGCCGCCCTCGCCGTCCTGTCCGCAGCCGGTCAGGAGCAGGGCGCAGCCGGTGGTCACGGCCAGGAGGGCGGATACGGATCGGAACTTCTTCATGGGCGTTACCCATCCCGTCGTCGAGGGCGGCTCCGACCGGGGACGGGCTCGACGGCAGCGCGCGTCCTCGCACCACCTGGACGGCACCGTTCCGGCTGGGTCGCCGGGGCGTCGCGCCCCGGTCGAGCTTGATTGTTAGCGCTCACAACAGCGTGATACAAGAGGCGCTAAGGTTTTTCTCGTATCGATCCACAGCCGCTCGCAGGGAGAAGGGAGGCGAACGTGGTGCATCCCGCGGAAGACGTCCGCCCGCCGACGATGGCCGACGTCGCACGCGAGGCGGGGGTCTCCCACCAGACCGTCTCCCGGGTGCTGAGCGATCACCCCAACGTGCGCGCGGCCACTCGGGAGCAGGTCACCCTGGCCATCGAGCGGCTGGGCTACCGCCGCAACTCCGCCGCGCGCGCCCTGGTGACGCGCCGTACGAGGACGCTGGGCGTCATCGCCGTCAACACCGCCCTGTACGGCCCTGCCAGCACCCTGACCGGCCTGCAGGAGGCGGCCCGCGAGGAGGGCTACCTCGTCTCGACCGTCAGTCTCCGCGCCGGCGAGGGGCAGGCGCTCAAGGACGCCATCGACCATCTCGCGGCCTGGGGTGTGGAGGGTGTCGTCGCCATCACCCCGCAGCGCTCGCACGTGCAGGCGCTGGCCGAGTTGGACGCACCCTTCCCCGTGGTCACCGTGGAGGGCGGCCATCAGCTCGACCTGCCGGGGGTCTCCCTCGACCAGGAGCTCGGCGCCCGCATGGTCACGGAGCACCTGCTCGCGGCCGGGCACGGCAACGTCTGGCACGTGGCAGGCCCCGACGACTGGCTGGAGAGCGAGGCCCGCACGGCGGGATGGCGCGCCGTCCTGGAGGAGAGCGGCATCCGGCCTCCGCGTGTACTGACGGGGGACTGGAGCCCGCTGTCCGGGTACCGGGCCGGGCAGGAGCTGGCGGGACTCGCGCTGGCCCGACGCGGGGCGACACCGGTCACGGCCGTCTTCGTCGCCAACGACCAGATGGCGCTCGGTGTCCTGCGGGCGCTGCGCGAGGGCGGGATCCGCACCCCCGCGCAGGTGGCCGTCGCCGGCTTCGACGACATCCCGGAGGCCGAGTACTTCCCTCCGCCGCTGACGACGGTCCGCCAGGACTTCGCCGCCATCGGACGCCGCAGCATCGGGCTCCTGGTGGACCACATCGAGGGCCGAGCCCGGAAGGCCGAGCACCTCCTGGTGGAACCGCAGCTCATCATGCGCGCGAGCACGCGCCCGCTGAACGAAGCCTGACGCCGGGGGCGCCCTGGGGGTGGACGGCGGATCACGGCAGGGGCCACGGCGCGTCGCCGTATCCTCCGGGCCCCGGCCCCCGGGCGCGGCCCCCGGGCTCCGTGCGCGGCCCCCGGGCTCCGGGCGGCCCCCGGGCCCCGGGTCCCCGGGCCCCGGGTCCCCGGGCCCCGCCCTCGGCCCGTCGGGGGCGGGGGAGCCTCGGTGGCGAAGTCAGCCGCCTGCGTGGAGGGTGGGGCGGAGTCAAGACGTCAAGACTCGTCGGTCACGTCGGAGGGCCCGCAGCACTCCGGCCCGGCGAGGGCGAGGCGATGGCGGCCCGGACGTGCCCGCAGCCCCCGCCTCGCTTCCTGACGTGGCAGCCCCGGATCGGTCCCTTGCGGATGATGCCGGTCTGCGAGGACGTGCAGAACGGCCTGCGCAGGCGCCGACTGTGCCGCTGAGTGCGGTGCAGGTCGCCGGAGCGGCCTCCGGAGTCGCGCGGGACCGGCACCGGTCCGGCACCGGTCCGGCACCGGTCCGGCCGCCGAGGCCGGGGGCCGTCGTCGGCATGGGCCGACAGGCCGGCGGCGACGACGAACCCGGCCCCGAGTATCGGGCTCGAAGTTCTGGATCAGCGGGTAGTCGCCCTGCCAGCCGGACCGGAACGGGCCGGTGAGCTTCCCGGACCGGGACTCGACGATCCCGGCCTGTCGGGGGCCGCGGCGCGTCCCGCGGATCTGCTCGCCAATCCGCTTGGCCCGTCGTCCGTGGCAAGGATCCGCCAAGCCGGGTCGCCGGCGAACTGCCCGGCGACATCCTCGACGGGCAGTGCGGTCTGCTGGGCTCGGGCTGCCTCCAGGGCGGTCGCGGCGACCGCGTCGGAGCCGCAAGGGCCCCCTCCGGGAGGGCGCGCTGCCGGCCCCGTCCGGCCGCGGCGGCGGATCGGGGCCGGGGGTCCGGCAGCGGTCGGCAGCACCCGCGCACCCTCGTGCGCGGAGTGGTCGAAGGCCCGCTCCGGAGCGGAAAGGCGCCGGTCGGCACGTCCCGCAGCCGGTTGACCATCCGCACTCTGCCGGCGACCGGATGGGATCGGTGAGCGGTCGGCAGGGCCGGATCGGCGGCCGGCTCGGCAGGCACGTCAGCCGTGCCGAAGTCCCGGCGGTGGCCCGCGGCTTCGGCCATGACGCAGGCGCCCCCGGCGTCGGTCGTGGCCCCGCCCCGGTGGGCCGTCTCCTTCGGACCTGCCGGTCAAGCCCGCGCCGTCCAGTGCCGTGCACCGCAAGGCGGCGAGGTGCCCGCGGACTGGACGTACTCGGTCGCCTCGACCATGCGGCGAGGTGCGGTGCCGGGTGGCGCGGGTCCGAGGGCACCTCCCGGCGGTGGCCGGGGGAGCGCGGCCCGAAGGAGACGGCCCAGGCCCCGGACGTCCGGTTGGCGGTGCGGCCGGGTACATGGACGCCTGCCGGTCGGGAGTCGTGAGTCGTCGTGAGTCGTGAGCTCAGCCGGCAACGGCGCGGGCGGTGTGCCGGAGATGTCCACCGCCCCCTGGAGCCGGTCGGCCCGCTCCAGGATCTCACCGGGCGCGGTCACCATCGCCGACTCGTACGGAGCCCCCATGCACCGGGCGCCGCGTCCTGTCCGGCCCCCGATCCGGGTGACACCCCCTGGCCCGCCGTCTCCCGGCCGCCGCCGGCGGGCCTCCTGCCGGCCCTTCGGCGCCTGGCCGACGCTCGCCGCCGACCCGCCCGCCTCGGGCCCCGCTCCCTCGGCCGCTCGCCCGTCCCGCCTCCCACCGGGCCGGCCGCGGCTCCCGGGGCTGTCCTGGTGCGTAAGTGAGCGCTCACCTCCGGGACCTCATTTCTTGCTCGATATTCGATCGGAGTGCACCCAGCTCTTGTCCAATCCAAATGTGAGCGTTAACAATCAGAGCGCTCCTCCGGCCCCGCTCATGACGAGAGAGACCACATCGTGACCGCACACACCCCTTCCGACCCCGCAGCCCGTCACCATCCCGAGGCGTGCACGGTCGGAGTCGACTTCGGCACTCTTTCCGGGCGCGCCGTCGTGGTCAGAGTCCGGGACGGCGCCGAACTCGGTTCGTCGGTCCACGAGTACCGCCACGCCGTCATCGAGGACCGCCTTCCCTCCACCGGAGCCCCCCTGCCTCCCGACTGGGCCCTGCAGCACCCGGAGGACTGGCGTGACGTCCTGCGTACCGCCGTTCCGGCGGCGCTCGCCGACGCCGGAGTCGATCCGGCCCGCGTCATCGGCATCGCCACCGACTTCACGGCCTGCACGGTCCTGCCGACCACCGCGGACGGCGTCCCCCTCGCCCTGACGCCCGAGTGGGCCGACCGCCCGCACGCCTGGCCCAAACTGTGGAAGCACCACGCGGCCCAGGCCCAGGCCGACCGCATCAACGCCCTCGCCCACGCGCACGGCGAGAAGTGGATCGCACGGTACGGCGGCAGGATCTCCGCCGAGTGGCAGTACGCGAAGGCCCTGCAGGTCCTGGAGGAGGACCCCGCCGTCTACGCCGCCTGCGCCCGCTGGATCGAGGCGGCCGACTGGATCGTCTGGCAGCTGACCGGCGCCGAGTCCCGCAACACCTGCACCGCCGGCTACAAGGGCATCCACCAGGACGGGGCCTACCCCTCGCCCGACTTCCTCGCCCGCCTGCATCCGGACTTCGCCGACTTCGCCGCCACCCGCCTGGAGCACCCGCTGTCCCCGCTGGGCTCCCGCGTCGGCAACCTGAGCCGCCGGGCCGCGCACTGGACCGGCCTGCCCGAGACCGTCGCCGTCGCCGTCGGCAACGTCGACGCCCACGTCGCCGCGCCCGCGGCGGGCGCCGTCGAGAACGGCCGTCTGCTCGCCATCATGGGCACCTCCACCTGCCACGTCCTCAACGGCGCCGCCCTCGCCGAGATCCCGGGCATCTGCGGGGTCGTCGACGGCGGCATCGTCGAGGGCGCCTACGGCTACGAGGCCGGCCAGAGCGCGGTCGGCGACATCTTCGCCTGGTGGCTCCGGCAGGGCGTCCCGGACCACTACCGCGCCGAGGCGGAGGCGTCGGGCGAGGACCTCCACCAGCTCCTGACCCGCAAGGCCGCCGGTCAGCCGGTCGGCGCGCACGGCCTGGTCGCCCTGGACTGGCTGAACGGCAACCGTTCCCCTCTGGTCGACCACCACCTCTCCGGAGTCGTCGTCGGCCTCACCCTCGACACCCGGCCCGAGGACGTCTACCGGGCTCTGCTCGAATCCACCGCCTTCGGCACCCGGGTGATCGTCGAGTCCTTCGAGGGCGGCGGAATCCCGGTCGAGGAGTTCATCGTCACCGGAGGCCTGAAGAAGAACGCGCTGCTCATGCAGATCCACGCCGACGTGCTCCGCCGCCCCGTCTCGGTCGGCACCTCCGAACAGGGGCCGGCGCTCGGCTCGGCCATTCACGCCGCCGTCGCCGCGGGCGCCTACCCCGACGTCCGCGCCGCCGCCTCCGTCATGGGCAGCGTCCGGCGCCACGCGTACCTGCCCGACGCCGCTCGCGCGGACGCCTACGACGCGCTGTTCGGCGAGTACCGCGCCCTGCACGAGCACTTCGGTACCGGCGCGGACCTTCTCCTGCACCGCCTGCGCCGGATCCGCAACAGCGCACGCGTCGCCCCGCCCGCCGACTGACCGGCCGAAACCACCGGCCCCGAGCGGGCCACCCCCGTACCTCCGAGGAGCACACCCGACATGACACCCGCCACGACCGACCGCGAGATCTGGTTCCTGACCGGCAGCCAGGCCCTCTACGGCGACGACACCCTGGCCCAGGTCGCCGACCAGTCCCGCGTCACCTGCGCGACCCTCGCCGACCAGCCGCAGCTGACCGTCCGGCTCGTCTGGAAGCCGGTCCTCACCGACGCGGCCGCCATCCGCGCGGTCTGTCTGGAGGCCAACGCCGACGACCGCTGCATCGGCCTGATCGCCTGGATGCACACCTTCTCCCCGGCCAAGATGTGGATCGCCGGCCTCGACGCGCTGAGCAAGCCCCTGCTGCACCTGCACACCCAGGCCAACCGCCGACTGCCCTGGTCCACCATCGACATGGACTTCATGAACCTGAACCAGGCCGCCCACGGCGACCGCGAGTTCGGCTTCGTCCAGACCCGCCTCGGCGTCCCGCGCAAGACCGTGGCCGGCCACGTCTCCACGCCCGAGGTCGTCGACCGCATCGCCGGCTGGGCCCGCGCCGCCGTCGGCCGCTCCGAACTCACCACCCTCAGACTCGCCCGGTTCGGCGACAACATGCGCGACGTCGCCGTCACCGAGGGCGACAAGGTCGAGGCGCAGCTGCGGTTCGGGGTCTCGGTCAACACCTACGGCGTCAACGACCTCGTCGCTGCGGTCGACGCCGCCCCCGAGGACACCGTCTCCGCCCTCGTCAAGGAGTACGAGGACCTCTACGCCCTCGCGCCCGAACTGCGGACCGGCGGTGAGCGCCACGACTCCCTGCGCTACGCCGCCCGCATCGAAGCCGGTCTGCGCGCCTTCCTCACCGAAGGCGGCTTCCGCGCCTTCACCACCAACTTCGAGGACCTCGGCGGCCTGCGCCAGCTGCCCGGCCTCGCCGTGCAGCGCCTGATGGCGGACGGCTACGGCTTCGGCGGCGAAGGAGACTGGAAGACCTCCACCCTGCTGCGCACCCTGAAGGCGATGGCCCACGGCCTGCCCGGCGGCACCTCCTTCATGGAGGACTACACCTACGACCTCACCCCCGGCCGGGAACTCGTCCTCGGCGCCCACATGCTGGAGGTCTGCCCCTCGCTCACGACGGCCAGGCCCACCTGCGAGATCCACCCGCTCGGCATAGGCGGCCGCGAAGACCCGGTCCGCCTCGTCTTCGACGCGGACCCGGGTCCGGCCGTCGTCGTCGGTCTCGCCGACATGGGCGACCGGTTCCGTCTCGTGGCCAACCACGTCGACGTCGTCGCCCCGCCCGAGCCGCTGCCCCGGCTCCCCGTCGCCCGAGCCGTCTGGCAGCCCCGCCCCGACCTCCGTACCTCGGCCGAGGCCTGGTTGACGGCCGGAGCACCGCACCACACCGTCCTGACCACCGCTCTCGGCGGCGAGGAGCTCGACGACCTCGCCGAGATGCTGCGGACCGAACTCGCCGTCATCGACGAGGACACCACCGTCCGGCGCTTCACACGCGAGCTGCGCTGGAACCAGGCCTACCACCGTCTGGCGCAGAGCCTGTGAACACCCCCGCCGCCACCGCCTCCACCCCCACCCGGACGGAGACCTCCGTGAGCACGACCGTTTCCAGGGAACTGCGCCGAGAGGTGCTGGAGGCCAACCTCCGCATCCCCCGAGCCGGCCTCGCCACCCTCACCTGGGGCAACGTGAGCGGTGTGGACCGGGAAGCCGGCGTCTTCGTCATCAAGCCCTCGGGTGTGGCCTACGACGTGCTGGGCGAGGAGGACCTGGTCGTCGTCTCCCTGTCCGACGGGAGCGTCGTGGACGGCCACCTGCGCCCGTCCACCGACACGGAGACGCACCGCAGCCTCTACCTGGCCTTCCCCTCCATCGGCGGCGTGACCCACACGCACTCCACCCACGCCGTCGCCTTCGCCCAGGCCCGGCGTCCGATACCGGTGCTCGGCACGACCCACGCGGACACCTTCAACGGTCCTGTCCCCGTCACCGCGGCCCTCACCCCCCAGCAGTGCGCCACGGACTACGAGTACAACACCGGTCAGGTCATCGTGGACCTGCTGGGCCGTGACGACACCCGGGCCAGGGAAGTCCCCGGCGCCCTGGTCGCCCACCACGGCCCCTTCACGTGGGGCGCCGACGCCACGAAGTCCCTGGAGCACGCCGTCATCTGCGAGGCGGTGGCCGAGATGGCCCTCCACACCATCGCCCTCGGCACGGTCGAACCCCCGCAGCACCTCCTGGACCGCCACTTCACCCGCAAGCACGGCCCGGACGCCTACTACGGCAACCCGTCCTCCGTCTGACCGCACCGAGGCAGAGGCCGGACCGGACACCTCACCCCGTACCCGCCCCCCGAAGGAGCCCTTCCGATGAGATTGCGCCGCCCACCCCTGGTCCTGAGTCTCGTCCTCGCGGTCCTGTCGTCCCTGCTGCTCGGGGCCTCTCTCCTCACCGCCCCGCCGGCCGCCGCCGCGACCGTCGACACCAACGCCTGGTACGTGCTGGTCAACCGCAACAGCGGCAAGGCCCTGGACGTGTACAACCTGGCGACCGGCGACGGCGCCCGCATCACCCAGTGGACCAGGAACGACCAGAACCAGCAGCAGTGGCAGTTCGTCGCCTCCGGCGACGGCTACTACCGCGTCAAGTCCCGCCACTCCGGCAAGGTCCTGGACGTCCACAACCTGTCCTCCGCCAATGGCGGCCCGGTCGTCCAGTGGACCGACCTGAACGGCACCAACCAGCAGTGGCGGCTCGCCGACAGCGAGGACGGCCGCGTCAGGCTCGTCGCCCGCCACAGCGGCAAGGCCCTCGAAGTCCAGGGCGCCTCCACCGCCGACGGCGCGAACGTCGTCCAGTACGACGACTGGGGCGGCGCCAACCAGCAGTGGCAGCTCGTCAAGGTCGCCGGCGGCAGCACTCCCGGCACCTGCGCCCTGCCCCCGACGTACCGCTGGTCGTCGACGGGCCCGCTGGCGCAGCCCAAGACCGGATGGGCCTCGCTCAAGGACTTCACCGTCGCCCCCCACAACGGCAAGCACCTCGTCTACGCGACCACGCACGGCGCCGCGGGGACGGGAGTGGGCTGGCGCTCGATGAACTTCACCCCCTTCACAGACTGGTCGCAGATGGCCGCGACCGGCCAGAACACGATGTCGAACACCGTCGTCGCGCCCACGCTCTTCCACTTCGCGCCGAAGAACATCTGGGTGCTCGCCTACCAGTGGGGCAGGACCGCGTTCTCCTACCGGACGTCGAGCGACCCCACCAACCCGAACGGCTGGTCGGCGGAGCAGGAGCTCTTCTCCGGAACCATCCCCGACTCCGGCACCGGCCCGATCGACCAGACGCTGATCGGCGACGGGACGAACATGTACCTGTTCTTCGCCGGTGACAACGGCAGGATCTACCGGGCGAGCATGCCGATCGGGAACTTCCCGGGCAGCTTCGGCTCGTCGTACACGACGGTCATGAGCGACACGGCGAAGAACCTCTTCGAGGCGCCGCAGGTCTACAAGGTCAAGGACCAGAACCAGTACCTCATGATCGTCGAGGCCCGCGGCGCGCAGGAGCAGCGCTACTTCCGCTCCTTCACGTCCACCAGCCTGAACGGCTCGTGGACGCCCCAGGCCGCGACCGAGAGCAACTCCTTCGCCGGCAAGGCCAACAGCGGTGCCACCTGGACCGACGACATCAGCCACGGCGAGCTGGTCCGCACCGGCGCCGACCAGACCTTCACGGTCGATCCCTGCAACCTGCAGTTCCTCTACCAGGGGCGCGATCCCAACTCCGGCGGCGACTACGGCCAGTGGCCCTACCGCCCGGGCCTGCTGACGCTGCAGCGCTGACGGGTGCGGAGAGAGGCACGGGCCGGGGCCGTATATCTTTGCGGGCGCGGAGGCAGGCCGCCGTCCCGGCGGACCGCTCCCCTGGAGAAGGTGGGAATGGGGCTCATCGACGTGGACGACGCGGGGCTGGTCGTCCGGGCGCAGACCGGGGACGAGCGGGCGCGCGAGGAGCTGGTCGCCGCCTACCTGCCGCTCGTCTACAACATCGTCGGGCGAGCGCTGAGCGGCCACGCCGACGTGGACGACGTCGTCCAGGAGACCCTGCTGCGCGTGGTGCGCGACCTGCCCGCCGTACGTACTCCGGAGAGCTTCCGGTCCTGGCTCGTGTCGATCACGCTCCGCCAGATCAACACCCAACTGCACCGGAGACACGCCTTCGCCGACCGGACCACGGTGATCGACGAGGCGGGCGAGATACCCCACGCCGGGGCCGAAACCGTGGACGTGGCGATCCTGCGGCTGCACGTTTCGGACGAGCGCCGTCGGGTGGTCGAGGCCGGCCGGTGGCTCGACCCGGACCATCGGCTGCTGCTGTCCCTCTGGTGGCAGGAATGCGCCGGTCTGCTGAGCCGTGAGGACATCGCGGCCGCGACGGGGCTCACGGTCGCCCACGTGGGAGTACGCCTGCAGCGCATGCGCGAGCAGCTGGAACTGTGCCGGACGATCGTCGCCGCGCTGGAGGCCGACCCGCGCTGTCCGCAGCTCGACGAGACCGTCGTCGGCTGGGACGGCGACCGCGCATCGGTGTGGCGCAAGCGGATGGCGCGGCATACCCGCGGCTGCTCCGTCTGCACCGGGTCGACGGCGGAACGGGTGCCGGCCGAACTGCTGCCCCTCAGCCTCACCACGCTGGCCGTCCCGGCCGGACTGGTCTCCGCGCTGGTCGCCAAGGGCCTGCTGTCGGGCACCGCCGCGAGCACCGCCGGGCTGGCCACGGCACCCGTCGCCGTCGCCGTCGGCACGGCGACGGGGGGAGGCGGTCTGCACGGCGCGCTGACCGGGAAACTCCATGCGGCGGTGACCGCTCATCCGCTGGTGGGCCTCGCCGCCGGCGCGGTGCTCGTCGCCGGGACCGCCACCTACGCGACCTGGCCCGACCCCGCGCCTCGGGCGCCTGCCGTCGTCGCCGCTCCCACCGTCGGCACCGCCACGCCGACCCCGTTGCGCACCACCGCGTCGGCCACCCCGCCCCCGGCCGTTCCGTCCGCAGCCGCCGCGGGCACCGTTCCCCTGGGCACGCGGTCGCTGGAGGCCGTCGACCGACCAGGACTGTTCGTCACCTACGCCGGCGACTACGCGACGCTCGACCGGGCCTTCGCGTCCAGCGGCGCGCAGACCCGGAACCGGGGCGCCTTCACGGTCATCGCGGGGCTGGCCGACACCCGGTGCGTCACCTTCCGCGCCGCGGACGGCCGGTATCTTCGCCACTCCTATCTCCGGCTGCGGCTCAGCACCGACGACGGCAGCGACCTGTTCCGGGAAGACGCGACGTTCTGTCCGCGCCCCGGGTCGGTTGCGGGGTCGGTGACCCTGCACGCGCACAACTATCCCGGATCGGTCCTCCGCCATCGCGACGGCGGCATCTGGCTCGACGGCTCCGACGGCACGCGGACCTTCGCCGGCCAGGCTTCCTTCATCGTGCGCGCGGCCCGGGGCTGAGAACCGCCCCCGCACCACGCCGTTCCCGGCCAGGCAGCGCGCCGAGTGCCGCCTGGGATCGGCCCTTTCCGCGGGGACGACCAGACCGTGGTGCTCGGCACCGCCTTCTGCCCGCGACCTGCGTCACCGGGCAGATTCTCGGGCGGCGCGAATTTTCTGTTACGCGACCGGGTGTCCGGCGGCCTCCACTTCAGGGGTGACCTTCCCCCGCTGACGTATCCCCTGAAGAAAGCCCTCCCATGACGCGACACACCCACGAACCCCGGGTGACCGGTCCGCAGGAACGGCCGCACGTCCTGTTCCGCACCCACCCCGCGGCAGATCAGGCCGCGCCGGCCGATGCCCGCACGATGACGGCACCCAGGGTGAACCGCACCCCCCGAGGAGAAGCATGAAGGGCCTGCACCGGCTCCGCCGGCGTCGCCGAACACTGATCGCAGGACTGTCGGCCGCCACGGTGCTGGCCGGTGTCGTGACGCTGCTCCCCAGCTCCGCCGGCGCCGCCGGCCTGGGCACCCAGGCAGCCCCCTCCGGCCGGTACTTCGGCACCGCCGTGGCCGCGGGCAGGCTCGGCGACTCCGCGTACACCGCGATCGCCGACCGGGAGTTCACCATGATCACCCCGGAGAACGAGATGAAGTGGGACGCCATCGAACCGTCCCGCGGCAACTTCAACTTCGCCCCCGCGGACCGGATCGTCGACCGTGCCCGGGCCCGCGGCCAGCGCCTGCGCGGGCACACCACGGTCTGGCACTCGCAGCTCCCCTCCTGGGTCGGCTCCATCCGCGACGCGCAAACGCTGCGCAGCGTGATGAACCACCACATCACCACCGCGATGACCCACTACAAGGGCAAGATCTATGCCTGGGACGTGGTCAACGAGGCGTTCGCCGACGGCGGCAGCGGCCGGCTCCGCGACTCGGTCTTCCAGAAGGTGCTGGGCGACGGCTTCATCGAGGAGGCCTTCCGCACCGCCCGCGCGGCCGACTCCGCGGCGAAGCTCTGCTACAACGACTACAACATCGAGAACTGGTCGGACGCCAAGACCCAGGGCGTCTACCGCATGGTCAAGGACTTCCGGGCACGCGGCGTGCCCATCGACTGCGTCGGCTTCCAGAGCCACTTCGGTGCGGGCGGCCCGCCGGCGAGCTTCAGGACCACCCTGGCCGGCTTCGCCGCCCTGGGCGTCGATGTCCAGATCACCGAGCTGGACATCGCCCAGGCGTCACCCGTCCACTACGCGAACACGGTCGGCACCTGCCTGTCCGTGGCCCGGTGCACCGGCATCACGGTGTGGGGCGTCCGTGACAGCGACTCCTGGCGCAGCGGCGAGAACCCCCTGCTGTTCGACCGCAACGGCAGGCCCAAGCCCGCGTACACCGCCGCCATGGATGCTCTCAAGTCCGGATCCGGGACCACCCCGCCCCAGCCGACCGACGGTACCGGGGAGATCAAGGGCGTGGGCTCCGGCCGCTGTCTCGACGTCCCCGGCTCCGCCGCCAGCACCGCCAACGGCGCCCAGGCGCAACTGTGGGACTGCAGCGGACAGGCCAACCAGCGCTGGACCCACACCGCCGCCAGGCAGCTGAAGGTCCACGACAAGTGCCTGGACGCGAAGGGCAAGGGCACCACCAACGGCACCCCGGTGGTCGTCTGGGACTGCAACGGCGGCGCCAACCAGCAGTGGACCCTCAACACCGACGGCACGATCACCGGCGTCCAGTCCGGGCTGTGCCTCGACGCCGTCGGCGCGGCCGTCGCGAACGGCACCAGGATCCAGCTGTACACCTGTGCGTCCGTCAAGAACCAGAAGTGGACCGCCCTGTCCCGGGGGACGGGAGGCGGCACGTGTGCCCTTCCGTCGACGTACAGATGGAGTTCGACGGATGCCCTGGCACAGCCGTCGAACGGGTGGCACGCGGTGAAGGACTTCACCCACGTGGTCCTGGACGGCAGGCACCTGGTCTACGCGTCGAGCGCGTCGGGAACCTCGTACGGCTCGATGGCGTTCCGCCCCTTCGCGAACTGGTCGGACATGGCGTCGGCCGGCCAGACCAGGATGAACCAGAACGCGGTGGCGCCCACCCTGTTCTACTTCGCGCCGAAGAACATCTGGGTACTGGCGTACCAGTGGGGTGCCTCGCCCTTCAGCTACCGCACGTCGAGCGACCCCACCAACCCGAACGGCTGGTCCGCGCCCCGGCCGCTGTTCACCGGATCCATCCCCGACTCCGGCACCGGCCCGATCGACCAGACGCTGATCGGCGACGGGACGAACATGTACCTGTTCTTCGCCGGTGACAACGGCAGGATCTACCGGGCGAGCATGCCGATCGGGAACTTCCCGGGCAGCTTCGGCTCGTCGTACACGACGGTCATGAGCGACACGGCGAAGAACCTCTTCGAGGCGCCGCAGGTCTACAAGGTCAAGGACCAGAACCAGTACCTCATGATCGTCGAGGCCCGCGGCGCGCAGGAGCGGCGCTACTTCCGCTCGTTCACCGCCTCCAGCCTGAGCGGGACGTGGACCCCGCAGGCCGCGACCGAGAGCAACCCCTTCGCGGGCAAGGCCAACAGTGGTGCCACCTGGACCGACGACATCAGCCACGGCGACCTGATCCGTACCAGCCCCGACCAGACCATGACCATCGACCCCTGCAACCTGCAGTTCCTCTACCAGGGCAAGTCCCCCACGGCGGGCGGCCCCTACGACCGGCTGCCGTACCGGCCGGGCGTCCTCACCCTGCAGCGCTGATCCACCGGGTCCATGGCCACACAAGGAGAAACACCCCCCATGAACAACCCCACCAACGGCGGGCGCCGCGGCCGCCACCGCCGCCGCAGGACCGCCACCATCCTGGCGCTCGGAGTGCCCGCCACCGTCGTCCCCTACCTCCTGTTCGTGCAGGACGACTCGCAGGCGGCGACGGTCGACGGCAACGCCTACTACCGGCTGGTCTCGGTGCGCAGCGGCAAGGTGCTGGACGTCAACGCCTTCTCGACCGCCGACGGGACCCGCATCCAGCAGTGGACCGACCAGAACACCGCCAACCAGCAGTGGCGGCTGCGGTCCACGGGCGACGGCTACTACGAGCTGGTGAACCGCAACAGCGGCAAAGTGCTGGGCATAGCGGGCGACTCGACCGCCAGTGCGGCCGCCGCCGAGCAGCAGACCGACAGCTCCTCCGCCTCCCAGGAGTGGCGCATCGACGCCGTGAGCGGTTCCGACGCCGTCACCCTCACCTCCCGCAGGAGCGGCCAGGTCCTGGACGTGTACGGAGGCTCCGCGGCCGACGGCGCGGCAGTCGTCCAGTATCCCGGCCACGGCAGCGCCAACCAGCAGTGGAAGCTGGTGAGGACGGCCGAGGCTCCGGCCCCCGGGACCGGACCGTACGTGTGGAACAACGCCCAGGTGGTAGGCGGCGGGTACGTCACCGGCCTGGTGTTCAACCCGCGGGAGAAGGGCCTGCTGTACGCGCGTACCGACATGGGCGGCGCCTACCGCTGGGACGCCGCGGCCGAGCAGTGGATCCCGCTGACCGACTGGATCGGCGAGAAGGACTGGAACCTGCTGGGCATCGACGCGCTGGCCACCGACCCCGTCGACCCCGACAGGCTCTACCTCGCGGCCGGCACCTACACCAACGACTGGGCCGGCAACGGCGCGCTCCTGCGCTCCACCGACCGGGGCCGCACCTTCCGGCGCACCGACCTGCCGTTCAAGCTGGGCGGCAACGAGGACGGGCGCGGGGCGGGCGAACGGCTCGTGATCGACCCCTCGGACAACCGCACCCTCCTCCTCGGCACCCGCAAGAACGGCCTGTGGCGCAGCACGGACAGCGGAGTGACGTGGCGGCAGGTCTCCTCGTTCCCCGTCAAGGACGGGGCGAGCAGCGGCGCGGGCATCTCCTTCGTGACGTACGGCCCGGCCGGCAGCAACACGGTCTACGTCGGCGTCGCCGACAAGGGCACCTCGCTGTACCGCTCCACCGACGGCGGCAGCACCTGGCAGGCCGTCGCCGGGCAGCCCACCGGCCGGTTCCCGCAGCACGGCGTGGTCTCCGGCGACGGCTCGCTGTACCTGACGTACACCGACGCCCTCGGCCCGAACGGCGTGACGGCGGGCTCGGTGTGGAGGCACACGCCGAAGAGCGGAGCCTGGAGGAACGTCTCCCCGTCCCAGGGCGGATACGGGTTCTCCGGTCTGGCCGTCGACCCGCGCAAGCCGTCCACGGTGATGGTCACCACTCTCGACCGCTGGTGGCCCGAGGACGAGATCTACCGGACCACCGACGGCGGCACGACCTGGAAGGCGCTGGCGGACAAGTCCGTGCGGAACGCCTCCGCCGCTCCCTACGTCGGCACCCACACCGGGCACTGGATGACCGCCCTGGCCATCGACCCCTTCGACTCCGGGCACGTGCTGTACGGCACGGGCAACGGCATCTGGCGCAGCAAGGACGCCGCCGCCACCGACAGCGGCGGCACCAGCCACTGGACCTCGGGGGCCCGGGGCCTGGAGGAGACCGCGCTGATGGACGCGATCGCCCCGCCCGGCGGTGCCGCCGTCGTCACCGCCATGGGCGACCAGGGCGGTTTCCGACACGACGACCTGACCCGGGTGCCGGCCGGGCGGCTGGGCAACCCGACGATGGCCAACAGCACCGACATCGATTTCGCCCAGTCGGACCCCAGGGTGATGGTCCGCGTCGGCCGCGGCGGTGAGCAGGACGGCGCCTACTCCACCGACGGCGGCAGCAACTGGAACGGATTCAAGGCCGAGCCGGTGGCCGGCGCCCAGGACGGGCACGTCGCGCTCGCGGCGGACGGCTCCACGATCGTGTGGACCCAGGCCGGTCAGGCCCCGTACCGCTCGACCGACAAGGGGGCGAGCTGGTCGAGGGTCGGCGGCCTCGGCGCCGACGCCGTCGTCGTCGCCGACCGCTCCTCGGCCAGGACCTTCTACTCCCTGTCCGGCGGCACGCTGTACGCGAGCACCGACGGTGGAGCGACCTTCACCGCCCGCGCCGTGACCCTGCCCGCCGGCCGGCTCACGGCCGTCCCCGGCGTCACGGGGGACCTGTGGATCGCCGGCGGCACCCGGGGGCTGCTGCACTCCACCGACGGTGGCCGCACCTTCACCACGCTCACCACGGTGAAGTCGGCCTCCGCGCTCGGCTTCGGCAAGGCCGCACCCGGCGCCTCCTACCAGGCCCTCTACCTGATCGGCACCGTCAAGGACGTCACCGGCGTCTTCCGCTCCACCGACAAGGGCGCCACCTGGCTCCGCGTCAACGACGACGCCCACCAGTGGGGCGCCATCGGAGGCGTCGGCGTGATCACCGGCGACCCCGACACCTACGGCCGCGTCTACGTCGGCACCAACGGACGCGGCCTCCAGTACGGGGACCCGTCCTGACGCCGGCACCGGAGCGGACACCGGGCTGACATCCGCGCCCGCTGACATCCGCAAGGGAAAGCCGCCCTCCGACCAGCGCACCACCGGGTCGGGGGGCGGCTTGACGTCGGAGCAGACGGCATCGATTGCGGTGCGGGCCGACTGCTCCGGTCACTCGGCGGGGGTCCACCCGCCGATCACCGGATGGTCTGCGGAGCGCCCTGGCTCCCAGTCTGGGGGCCATGACCCGCCGTACGCAGGAGGAGGGGCCCACGACCGTCCCTCGCCGACCGGCTCGTTGAGCCGGGACTCCTCTGCGGGCCGACACGGCCCCGCCGCCGACCAGGTGCGGGGCAGCCCCACAGAGGAAGGGAATCCTGTGATGACCGCATCCGCCCCGGAGACGACGGGTGCCGAGTCCCTGCGCGTCCGCGAGACGCTCAAGGCGCTGTACGGGTACGTCCGCCCGCACCGGTGGACCGTGACGCTCGGTCTGCTGTTGGCGCTGGTGGGGGCGGCCGGAGGACTGGTGCAGCCGCTGGCCACGAAGGCACTGGTCGACCGGCTCTCGTCCGGCGGCACGCTCGCCACCGTCCTGCTGGCGCTGACCGCGCTGGTGCTGCTGAGCACGGTGGCCGAGGCGTTCGGCGCCTACGTGCTGGAGCGGACGGCGGAGTCGGTCGTCCTGGCCGCCCGCCGCAGCCTCGTGGGCCGGCTGCTGCGGCTGCGGCTGACGGCGATCGACCGGATGCAGCCGGGCGACCTGATGTCACGGGTGACCTCCGACACCACGCTGCTTCGGGCCGTCAGCACCCAGGCCGTGGTCAACGCAGCGACCGGGACGGTCACGCTGGCCGCGGCGGTCGTCGTGATGGCCCTCCTCGACGTCGTCCTGCTCGGCGTCACCCTCGTCGTGATCGCGGTCGTCGGCGCGGGCGCCGCCCTGGTGATGCCGAGGATCGGGGACGCCGCCGAACGCTCCCAGGCCGCGGTCGGGGAGATGTCCACCGGCCTGGAGCGGGTCTTCGGCGCGTTCCGCACGGTGAAGGCCTCCGGTGCCGAGGAGCGGGAGACCGCCCGCGTCGAAGCCTCGGCCCGGCGGGCCTGGCGGCACGGCGTGCGCGGCGCGAAGTGGGAGGCCCTGCTGGGAACGGCGGACAACCTCGCCGTCGAGCTGGCGTTCCTCGCGGTGCTCGCGGTCGGAGGGGCGCGGGTGGCGTCCGGGGACATCCCCGTCTCCACGCTCATCGCCTTCCTGCTGTACCTGTTCTACCTGATCGAACCGGTGTACAGGCTGGTCGAGGCCGCCACCGCATACCAGGAGGGCGCGGCCGCGATCTCCCGGATCCAGGAGGTGGACCGCCTCCCGGTGTACAGGCTGGTCGAGGCCGCCACCGCATACCAGGAGGGCGCGGCCGCGATCTCCCGGATCCAGGAGGTGGACCGCCTCGCGGCGGAGCCGCCGGCCGCGGACCAGCCGGTGCGGGCCGGGGCGACGGCCGTACGGCGGCCGGCGTCGGTCCGCTTCGAGGACGTCTCCTTCCGGTACGGGCCCGGGCTGCCGTACATCCACCGGCGGGTGGACTTCGAGGTGCCGGGTGCCGGGCTGACGGCCTTCGTCGGGCCTTCGGGTGCGGGCAAGTCGACGGTCTTCTCGCTCATCGAGCGGTTCTACGAGACGACCGGCGGGCGCATCCTGATCGACGGCACGGACGTACGCCAGTGGCCGCTGTCCGAACTGCGCTCCGTCATCGGGTACGTCGAGCAGGACGCACCGGTCCTGGCCGGCACACTGCGGGAGAACCTGGTCTTCAGCGCGCCGGGCGCGACGGACGACGTCATCCGGGCCGTACTCTCCCGGACCAGGCTCGACACGCTGGTCGAGCGGCTCCCTCACGGCCTGGACACCCTCGTCGGGCACCGCGGCTCGAAGCTGTCCGGGGGCGAGCGCCAGCGCGTCGCGATCGCCCGCGCGCTGCTGCGCAGGCCCCGGCTGCTGCTGCTGGACGAGGCGACCTCGCAGCTCGACGCGGTCAACGAGCTGGCGCTCCGGGACGTCGTCGCCGAGACCGCCCGCGAGACCGCCGTCCTGGTGGTGGCCCACCGCCTCTCGACGGTGACGGACGCCGACCGCATCGTCGTCATGGACGCCGGCGAGGTCCGCGCGATCGGCACCCACGAGGAGCTGGTGGACCGAGACGAGCTGTACGCACACCTCGCCGCGACGCAGCTCCTGCTCCCGGCGGAGCGTCCCGTCGGGTGACGCGGGTGCCGCACCGGCCGGCAGCCCCGCCGCACGGCGGGGGCTGCCGGTTCTGTGGCTCCACCTCGTCAACGCACGTACTTCGCCGGCTTGGTGGCCCGGTGGAGCAACTCCTCCAGCGGCCCGCGGCGGAAGAAGCGGGACCAGACGGCGCTGAACACGATCGCCCCGAGGATGAACGCGAGCACGGGGATCCAGGACGTCTGGCTGCTCTCGCCGGCCGCTACGCCGAGCACGGACTGGGCGAGGAAGTGGCCGACGTAGGCCGTCAGGGACATGGTGCCCACAACAACGACGGGCTTCGCCAGGCTGCGCAGGCGCGGCAGGCGGTCCATGAGCACCGTCGCCCCGACGATCACGAGGATGGCGACGCCGACGCTGCCGACGATGTCGAACGTGGTGCCGCTGTGCGGCCCTGCGGACAGCAGTTCCGAGGCCGCCCGCCGGGGGGCCTCGAAGGACCCGTCGCCGAAGGACGGCGCCGCCGCGGAACCGGCGGACGACTTCCCGTCCTCCGCCATGCTCCGGAGCGCGTCCTTGCCCGCCAGCAGCAGGGACAGGCCGTACGCGCCGGCCGTCAGGGCGGCACCGAGAGCCCCCAGGCGCCTCTGGACGGAGACGGCCGAGAGGTCGAGGCGGGCCAGCGCCATGCCGGCGACGACGAACGACATCCATGTGACCGCCGGGTAGAAGCCGGTGAGCAGCAGATCGAGCAGGCCCACTTCGCTGAGTTTCTTGAGCGGGTCGTAGGCGTCGACGGTCTGCTGGACGGACTCGCTCACCAGCGAGTTCAGGAAGAACGCCAACTGCGGCGTGACGAGCGCGAGCCCCGCGGCAGTGATCGCCAGTGTTCTGGCCGACAGCCGCAGCAGGGGCAGGGCGAGGAGGAAGTACACGCCGTAGAAGCCGAGGATGATCACGCCCCCGTACGCCATTGCCAGCACGGTGCCCAGGGCCAGCAGGACCACGGCGCGGATCGCGATCCGGGCCTTCGCCTGCCGGCCGGCCAGGCCGGTCTTCGGCTCACGGCGGCCGGCGATCAGCATCAGCGAGAACCCGGCGAGGGTGGCGAACAGGACCGACGAATGCCCGTCCGCCAGGTACCGGACCCAGGTGCCGGCGCCGTGTGTGGACGACAGCGGGGCCGATGTGCACGATGTACATGCCGAACACCGCCAGGGCGCGGGCCAGGTCCACCCCGACCAGACGCCCCGTCGAGGGGCCGCCCGAGGGCTTCCCGACGGGCTCGGACGAGGCGGCGGGCAGTGGCGGCGTGTGCTCCGGCGGAGCCGAGGTCTCCTGCGGCGGTCGTATCCGTGTCATACCGGGAATCTCCCGGCGGGGCGGGGGAGCGGACCATCCGGCAGGCTTCGGTCGCACCCCCGCCGACCGGCCGGAGCGCACTCCCCGAACGGCTGGAGCCGACCCGCCGGGCGTCCGCAGTCCTCGGGTGATCACGCCACCCCGTACCCTGCCCGACGTACGGTCGACGTCAGGCGAGCCCGGTGCGCACGTGGGACCCCCGGACGCACGGGTCGCCGGGCAGCGGGACGGCGCAGACGAGAGTGTGAGGCGGGACTCCGGTGATCCGGGTAGTGGTGGTGGACGACGAGGCCCTGGTGCGGTCCGGTTTCCAGATGATCCTGAACGCGTCCGACGGCATCGAGGTCGTGGCGACCGCCGAAGGGGCGCAGGCGGCCGACGTCGTCCGGCGCGAGCGGCCGGACGTCGTCCTCCTCGACATCCGCATGCCGGACGTGGACGGTCTGACCGTTCTGGGGCAGCTCCAGACGCTGCCCGAACCGCCGCACGTGGCCATGCTGACCACCTTCGACACCGACGAGTACATCCTCACCGCGCTCCGCTCGGGAGCCTCCGGCTTCCTGCTCAAGGACACCGAGCCCGAACAGCTCGCCCAGCTGGTGCGCACCCTGGCCGCCGGCGGGGTCGTGATGTCGCCGAAGGCCTCGCGCGCGCTGCTGCGCAGCCACCCGGGCCCGGGAGCGCCCCAGGACGCGGACACGGCGCGCGTCGGCCTGCTCAGCGACCGGGAACGCGACGTCCTCGTCCTGGTCGCGGAAGGGCTGTCCAACGCCGACATCGGCACCCGCGTCCATCTGAGCGTGGGCACCGTCAAGGACCACGTCAGCTCGATCCTGACCAAGCTGCGGGTCTCCAGCCGTGTCCAGGCGGCACTCCTCGCCGAGCGCGCCGGACTGCTCACCCGCCACGACGACGACACGACCCGGGGCAACGGTCGATGAGCACGGGCCGGGCGCCGTGGCGGCGGGTGCCGCCCTGGGCCGTCGACGCGGGCCTCGTGGTGCTGGCCGCGCTCGACGCGTGGATCAACCTCTTCGGCGGGGGCACCGCTCTGATGTGGGCCTGCGCCGCCCTCGGCAGTGCAGCGCTGCTCCTCCGCAGGCGCTTTCCGCTGACCGTCTTCCTGCTGACCCTGCCCATGACCCTGTTCATGGACGTGGCGGTCGCGCCCATCGCCGCCCTGTACACACTGGCGGCGTCCACCCGCAACCGCCCGCTGCTGGCCGGCTGCGCCTGCTGAACGCGGCCGCGGGCACCCTCGCCTGGCCGCTTTCCGACGGGTTCACCGGCGACGACCGGACCTGGACACTGGTCCAGTTCGTCTACACCCTGGCCACGGCCGCCGCCCCGGTCCTGTTCGGCAACTCGTCCAGGCCAGACACGACGTGGCCCGTCGGCTCGTCGAGGTCAAGGAGGCCCGGGAGCACGAACGCGCCCTGCACGCACAGACCGTCCTCGCCCGCGAACGCGCCCAGCTGGCCCGCGAGATGCACGACGTCGTCTCCCACCAGGTCAGCCTCATCGCCGTCCGGGCCGGAGCCCTGCAGGTCGCGGCCAGGGACCCCGACGCCCGCGAGGCCGCCCGCACCATCCGCACCCTCAGCGCGAACACCCTCGACGAACTGCGCCACATGGTCACCCTGCTGCGCGCCTCCGGCGGCAGGGAGACCGAACTCGCCCCGCAACCCACCCTCGCGGACCTCCGGCAGCTCATCGCCAACAGCGGCATCGAGACGACCGTGGCCGGAGACCTTCCGGCCGACATCGGCACCACCGCCCAGCGGACCGTCTACCGCACGGTCCAGGAGGCCCTCACCAACGTACGCAAGCACGCCCCCGGAGCCCGCGCCGACGTACGCCTGTGGCACGACGCGCACCACTTCGGCGTCACCATCGCCAACACCGCCCCCACCCGTCCGTCCGTCGCCCTGCCCAGCGCCCGCCACGGCCTCATCGGCCTCAGGGAACGCGCCGAACTGCTCGACGGCACCCTCACCGCCGAACCCACCCCGGACGGTGGATACCGGATCGAACTACGAGCCCCCGCCCGGTCCGACTGAGCGGGACCGCCGGGGCGGGGCGGAGGCGGTTGACGAGGGTGAGGGTGCTGAGAGCGAAGAGGAGAGTGCCCAGGGGGACGTGGAGGGAGGGGACGTGGGCTATGCCCAGGACCACTTGGGCGGTGGCGAGGGCCAGGAAGAGCGTGGCGTGGAGGGCGGGGCGGGGGGAGGCACCGCCGGGGCGCCAGGCCAGGACCGTCGCCAGGAGGTAGAGCATCGACGCGCCGTACATCACGCGGGAGCCGACGTGGTGCAGGTCGTGGGCGGTGGGGGAGGCCAGGAGTGCTCCTGCCGTGGCGGCCTGGAAGAAGAGGGTGAGGGTCTGCAGCGCCGCCGTGGTCTTGAGGAGCGTGTCGAGGCGGGGGGAGGCGGTGACGGGCTTCGTGGCCGGCTGGGGCCCGCCGGCCGCCGGGTGGATGCTCGTCGGGCGGTCGGTCGTCGCTTGGTCGGTCGTCGCGCGGTCGGTCATGGGTGGATCCTCGGCTTTCGGGTGCGCGGGCTCGGAAGGGCTCGGTCACGGGACGGTGCCGGGGGGCGCGCTGTGACATCCGGTCGTTGTGGCGTGGGTCACGTGTCACCCGGTCGGGTCAGTCCGGTCGCCGGGGGTGGGGGCGCGGGGTTGCCTGGAGGGCGGGCCCTGCTCAGGCGGGGCGACGGGTACGCGCGAACGGAGGCGGCATGGTGGTGCGGTGGAAGCGGGGAGTGGCGGGGGCGGGGGTGGCAGTGGTGCTGCTGGGGGGTGCGGCCGGGTGCTCGGATGACTCCGGTGCGCCTTCCGACGCGGCGAGCAAGGCGGCGTCCGCCCTGTCCTCCGTCGGCTCCTCCCTGGCGAGTGAGGCGGGCGACGTGCTCGCGTCGGCCACGGCCGAGGCCGGGAAGAAGCTGGAGGAGATCAAGGACGGCGTGGACGCCAAGGGCGAGGTGACGCTCGGGTCGGTCTCCACCGACGCGGACGGACGGACCACCGTGAAGGTGACCGTGCGGAACACCGCCGACGCCGCCAAGTCCTTCGGCGTGCAGGTCGTGTTCAAGGGGGACGGCGGCAAGTTGCTGGACACCGTGGTGGTGACGGTCGACGACGTCGCCGCGGGCGGGACCGGGGAAGGGACCGCCCAGAGCCACCGTCAGCTGGACGGGCAGGTGACGGCCGAGGTCGAGAACGCCCTGAGGTACTGAGACGACGAAGCACGGTGCCGCCCCAGCCCCCCGAGGGGGCCGGGGCGGCACCGTGCCGCGGGGTCAGCGGTGCTCGGCGAAGGTCTGGAGGAACAGGGCCTCCACGTGCGCCATGTGCTGGATCTCGGTGGGGTCCACGCTCTCGTTCGGGGCGTGGATCAGGCAGCGCGGCTCCTCCACGCCCATCAGGACGATCTCCGCCTCCGGGTAGGTCGCGGCGAAGACGTTGCACAGCGGGATCGAGCCGCCCTGGCCGAGGAAGGCCAGCTCCTTGCCGTACACCTCCCGCATCGCCGACCCCAGCGCGGCGTACGCCGGGCCGTCGGTGGCGGCGCGGAACGGCGAGCCCGTGCCCTCGGTCTCGACCGAGACCCGCGCGCCCCACGGCGCCGCGTCCGTCAGGTGCTTCGTGAGGGCCTCGCGTGCGGTCTCCGGATCGGTCCCCGGCGGTACGCGCAGGCTGACGCGGGCCCGTGCGGTGGCCGGGACGGCGGCCGCGGAACCGACGACCGGCGGGCAGTCGATGCCGAGGACGGTGACCGCGGGGCGCGCCCAGAGCCGGTCCGCGACGGTGCCGGTGCCGGTCAGCCGTACGCCGTCCAGGACGCCGGCGTCTGCGCGGAACGTCTCCTCCTCGTAGCCGACGCCGTCCCACGTGCCCTCGCAGTCGAGCCCGTCGATCCGGGTGGCCCCGGTCGCCGGGTCGCGCAGCGTGGACAGCATCTGGACGAGGGCCGCCAGGGCGTCCGGGGCCGGCCCGCCGAACATGCCGGAGTGGATCTCGCCGCGCAGGGTGTCGACGGTGACGACCAGGCTGGCCAGGCCGCGCAGGGTGATGGTGGCGGTTCCGGTGCCGACCTCCGCATTGCCGGTGTCGCACACCAGCAGGGCGTCGGCGCGGAACTCCTCCGGGTGCTGGACGACGTACTGTTCGAGCCCGCCGGTGCCCTGTTCCTCCGAGCCCTCGGCGACGAACTTCAGGCCCACGGGTATGTCGTCGCCGAGCGCGCGCAGGGCGGTGAGGTGCATGACGACGTTGCCCTTGCAGTCGGCGGTGCCGCGCCCGTACCAGCGGCCGTCGGGGCGTTCGGTGAGGGTGAAGGGCGGGGTGGTCCAGGCGGCGTCGTCGAGGGGCGGCTGGACGTCGTAGTGGCAGTACAGCAGGACGGTCGGCGCCCCGGGCGGGGGCGGGCGGTGGCCGATGACGGCGTGGCTGCCGTCGGGGGTCTCGGCCAGCCGTACGTCCTCCAGCCCGGCCTCCGCGAAGGCGTCAGCGACCCATTGGGCGGCCCGGCGGCACTCCTCGGGCGGGTACTGGCGGGGGTCGGCGACCGACGGGATGGCCACCAGCTCGGCGAGGTCCTGCTGCGCGCGCGGCATGAGCGCGGAGATCCTCGCGGCGAGGCCGTCGCTCCCGGTGGGCCGGGCGGACGGGGAGGTCTGCGAGGCATGGGGGGACTGGGCGGACTGGGCGGACTGGGCGGACTGCGGGTCCATCTGCTGCGTCACCTCTTCACCGTGTCGTCGGTCTTCAGGTCCTCGACCGCCTCGTCGAAGTCGTCGACCTGGTCGGGGCAGTACACCTGGAGGACGATCCGCTCCACGGCCACCGCTTTGGAGTCGGCGATGACCGGCCGCATTCCGGGCCCGGTCGCGCCGTTGGAGAGCTGCTGGATGCGGTACAGCCCGTGCTTCAGGGCGCTGCCGGGGTCCTCGCAGACCGCGCCGCCGTCCGTGCCGAGGGTCTGCTCGACGGTTTCCTTGTCGGGGGCCGGGTAGCCGGCCGCGACCAGCGCGTCGCTGAGCTGGTTGGCCTTGTTCGCCGTCTCGTTGGTGTGCCTGACACTGCTGAACCGGATCAGGCCGGTGATCACCAGTCCGACCAGCACCACGATGGCCCCGATGTAGAGCCACCTGTGTTCGGAGGCGAATCGGGTGGGGCTCATGACGGGCCTCCCGCCGTGTCGGTGGACCCCGCGTCCGCGGTGCGCCAGCTCGGCTTGCGCAGCTTCAGGAAGGCGTACGGGATGAGGAAGCCCAGGATGGCCAGGCCGCCGCCGACGATGACGACGTACTGCAGCACGCTGCTGCCGCCGAACTGCGAGGGCGGTACGAAGCCGATCACGAGGGCCGCGAGGGAGGAGAGCAGACCCACCACGCACACCAGGCCGAGCGCCGGGACGCGGTAGCCGCGCGGGTGGTCGGGCTTGGTCTTCCGCAGGCGCATGGCCGCGGCGAACATCAGCAGGTAGACGATCAGGTACACCTGCGTGGTGATGGTCGAGAAGATCCAGTACACGCTGGAGACGTCCGGGATCAGCGCGTACCCGAGGGCGATGACCGAGGTCACGATGCCCTGGGTGACCAGGATGTTCTGCTGGATGCCGTACTTGTTGAGCCTCTGCAGGAACGGCGGCAGGTAGCCCTCGCTGCGGGAGATCTCCAGCAGGCCCTTGGAGGGACCGGCCAGCCAGGTCAGCATGCCGGCGAGTGAGGCGGAGATCAGCATGACGGCGGCGATCGGGGTCATCCAGCCCACGCCGAAGTACGAGAAGAAGGCCTCGAAGGCCTGCATGACACCGGCGGTGAGGCTGAGCCGGTCCGCCGGGACGACCCAGCTGATGGCGAGCGCCGGCAGGATGAAGATGAGCAGCACGAGCCCCATCGCCAGGAACATCGACTTCGGGTACTCCTTCGCCGGGTCCTTCAGCGAGGAGACGTGCACGGCGTTCATCTCCATGCCGGAGTACGACAGGAAGTTGTTGACGATCAGGACGAGGCTCGCCAGACCGGTCCACTGCGGGAGCAGGTGGCTGCTGGTCATGGGCGCGGCCGAGGGGTTGCCCTGGCCGAGGAAGACCATGCCCAGGACGACCAGGATCGTGCCCGGGATGAGCGTGCCGATGATCAGGCCCCAACTCGACAGGCCCGCCAGGGCCTTGGTGCCGCGGGAGGAGACCCAGACGCCGGTCCAGTACAAGACCATGATCACGATCGCGGTGTACACGCCGTTCGACGCCAGTGCGGGGTCGATGACGTACGCGATGGTCGAGGCGACGAAGGCCAGCAGGCTCGGGTAGTAGAAGATCGTCATGGCGAACTGGCACCACACGGCGAGGAAGCCGAGCGGCTTCGAGAGCCCCTCGGCCACCCACCGGTAGACGCCGCCCGACCAGCCGGAGGCCAGTTCGGCCGAGACCAGCGCGGTCGGCAGCAGGAAGACGACCGCGGGGAGCAGATAGAGGAAGACGCAGGCCAGGCCGTACACGGCCATGGTCGGCGCGGCCCGCAGGCTGGCCACCGACGCCGTCGTCATCAGCGCCAGCGTCACCCAGGTGAGGGTGGGCGGCGCGGCTGTCCGGACTGCCGCGCGTTTCGGCAGTTCGGCCGGGACGTCCATCGATGCCATGTGCCCTCCTGGGGTGTGGTGGCTGGGCACCAGGCTCGGACGCGGCGGGGCGACGCGCAGGGCGGGTGCGGCCGTTCGGGTGATGGCGGGCCGTGGGGATGCCGGTACTCCGAGGACGCGAGAGGCTGGTCACCCGTGCGGTCGGCGCCGGAGCGCCCACACGGCAGGGGTCCCGCCGCCGTCGAGCGCGTGCGGCCCGCCTGCCGCCCGGGGAGGCGGGCGGCAGACGGCGAACGGCGAGCCGCGAACGGCGTCGCCGTCCGGGACGCCCTTCGGGCCGTGACGCGGGCAGCCGCCGGGGTCAGCCCCCGGCGGCGAGGTGGCGGAAGCGGTCCGGGAGGGCGCGGAGCCAGGCGGCCCGGTCGGCCGCGACCTCGCGCAGGCGCTCGTCGCCGCTGCGGGCGACCAGGTGCCCGAGGTACCGCTCGTTGAACCGGGCGTACTCCTGGTGCAGCGTGCGCAGGGCCCGGCCGACCCCGGCCCGGTCGGCCTCCGCGAGGCGGGCGAGCGGGTCGACGTACTGCTTCCAGCGGCCCTCGACGGCCTGGCGCAGCAGCCGGTCGAGTTCGGAGGTACGGGCGACCAGGGCCCGTACCTCCTCCGGGCCCATGCCCAGCGCGTCCGCCAGCAGCAGGGTCTGCCGGTCGTCGCCCGACCAGCGGTGCTCCCGCTCGGCCAGGGCGTACGCCTCCGGTGCCATGCCGATGCGCAGGGCCAGGCGGTCCGGTGTGAACTGCCGGGCCAGCCGGTGTTCCCGGAGGGTGACGGGCCGCCGGGCCATCAGGACCGCGACCGGGCACCACAGGGCGTCGGCGAGGGCGAACAGCTCCGGCTCGGTGGGGGCGGCCGCGCCCGACTCCCAGGCGAGGACCGCCCCGTAGCCGCGGTCCAGGCCCAACTGGGCCATGTGCGCCGCCACCTGGTGGACCGTCAGTCCGATGCGCGCGCGGGCGGCGCGGGCCTCGGCGGGCGAGAAGGGCGGGTACGGCGACGGGTTGGGACTGGGGTTCGGGGACACGGGCCGGTCACCGTCCCGCCGGCGTGTCCGCCTCCGTCAGCGCGTCCCAGTCGATCTCCTCGCCCGACCCGCGGTCGGCCCGGCGGTGGAAGAAGAGGTTGAGCAGGACGGCGGTGAGGCTGCCGAGCGTGATCCCGCTGCCCAGCACGGCCCGTATCTCGGTGGGCATCCGCTCGAAGAAGGGCCCGACCACGGCGGGCAGCATCGCCGCGCCGAGGCTGACGGCCAGGATCAGCGCGTTGCGCTCCTCCTTGAGGTCCGCCTTGCCGAGGATCTGGATGCCGACGGTGGCGACCATGCCGAACATCGCGACGGCCGCGCCGCCGAGCACCGGGTGGGGGACGGAGGCCACGACGGCGCCGGCCTTGGGCACCAGCCCGAGCGCGATCATGAACAGGCCGGCCGCGACCACGACGAACCTGCTGGTCACGCGGGAGATCCGGACCAGGCCGATGTTCTCCGCGAAGGCCACGTACGGGAAGGAGTTGAAGACGCCGCCGAGGACGGTCGCGACGCCGTCGGCGCGCAGTGCGCGGCCGACCGTCTCACCGTCGACGTGGCGGCCGGTGATCTCGCCCATGGCGTACACGTCACCGGTGGTCTCCACCATGGTGATCATCATGACCACCACCATCGCCAGCATCGGGAAGAGGGAGAACTGCGGCATCCCGTAGTGGAAGGGGGTGCTGACGCCGAACCACTCCGCCTGGTCCACGGCGCCGAGGTCGGCGTCGCCGCACAGCCAGGCGACGGCAGTGCCGCCGACCAGCCCCAGCAGCACGGCCACGCTCCGCAGCGCGGGCGGCCCGAACCGGGTGACGAGCAGGATGAAGGCCAACGTGCCGCCCGCGTAGGCGAGATGGGCCGGGTCGCCGTAGCCGGGGCCGCCGATGAGCCCGGCGCCGCCGCCGACGTCCTGGAGCGCGACCGGGATCAGCGTGACGCCGATGACGGTCAGCAGGGTGCCGGTGACGATCGGCGGGAAGTACACGGCGAGCCGGCCGGCGAAGGGGGCCAGCAGGAAGGTCGCCACGCCGGCCGTGATCACCGCGCCGTAGACCACGAGCAGTCCGGCGGTGCCGCCGCCCGCGCCCTGGCCGATGGCGATCATCGGGGAGACGGCCGTGAAGGTGGCGCCCTGGACCAGCGGCAGCCGGGCGCCGATCCGCCAGAAGCCCCAGGCCTGGATGACGGTGGCGATGCCGGCCGTGACCAGGTCGGCGTTGATCAGGTACACGAGCTCGTGGCGCGGCAGGCCGAGGCTGTTGCCGAGGAGCACCGGGACGAGGACCGCCCCGGCGTAGAACGCGAGGACGTGCTGGAAGCCGTAGAGCGACAGCTTGGGGAGGGGGAGCACCTCGTCGACGGGGTGGACGGATGCGGGGGTTCTGCGGCGCGCGGTCAAAGGAGCCATCTCTGCCTTGCCTGAGGGTAGGTGAATGAGAGGGGGGAAGCCTCAGGGCAGGTGTGCGGCCGGCCGCGCGGATGGGGCGGGCATGGGACGGCCGATGGCACGGGGATTGCCGGTGCGCGGCCGGGAGCCGAGGCGGAACGGGCCGTTCCACGGCCCGACGGGCACTGATCCTGGCGGAAGGAACCACCCGTACGCAAGGCTGCGGGGCGATGTTCCGAAAGTAAAACCCGCAGGTAACTTGGGAATCGATGGATAGTACGGCTCAATGCTGCCGAATCCATTGTGCGTTCACCCAAGGGGCGTGGGGGCACGGCCGAGTGCCCCGCGCGGTACGGGCGTACGCGCGTGGCTCCGGCGGAGGGTGACGTCCCGTCAGTGGGCGGCGCGCCCGGCCCCCTCGGGGGCGGCCGGTGCCGCGGCGCCCTCTGCGTGGCACGCCGCCGGGGCCGGGAGCGGGCCGGTGGCGCCGTCGCGCAGGCGGTCCTGCGGCCGCTTGACCAGCAGGTAGAGGAGCCCGCTGCCGAGCACCACGCCGGTCCCCAGCAGGGCGGCCCACACCTGGTACCAGGGGGCGCCGGGCGGCGCCAGCACCGCCCGCGGCCAGCAGACGTTGACCACCTCGAAGGCGGTCCACAGCACGGCCAGCGCGTTGAGGACCGTACCCCTGGCGCCCTGTCGGATGTGCCCCGACGGCACCCACGTGCCGTGCACCCGGGCGACGAACGCCGCGAGCGACACCAGGAAGAAGGGCAGGTACGTCGCCGCCGTGCCGAACGCGATCAGCGCGCCGATGGCGGTGGCGTTCAGGCCCAGGGCGAGCGCCGAGCCGCTGATCAGGGTGGAGGCGACCAGGCCGCCGATGGGCGCCCGGCGCCCGTTGACCCTGCGCACCTGCCGCGAGAACGGGAACACCCCGTCCCGCGCCAGCGAGAACAGGCCGCGCGCCGCGCCGCCCTGGGACGCCACCGCGCAGGCGAGGAAGCCGATCAGGACGACCACCACGAACGGCTTGTCGGACCAGCCGCCGAAGGCGTGCACCACGGCGGTGGTCACCGGGTCCAGGTCCCGTCCGGCCACCACGTCCGCGGGCCGCGGGTGGGCGAGCGCCACCGCCATGGCGTTGAGGACCACCACCGTGCCCACGCTCAGCAGCGCCCACCACATGGCGCGCGGCACCTGGCGCCCGGCGTCCCTGGTCTCCTCGGCGGTGGAGACGCAGGCGTCGAAGCCGATGAACGCCCACCCCGCGACGGCGACCGCTGCGAGCAGGCCCAGCACGGTGGAGCCGCCGGACAGTGCCTCGGCCCCCAGCGTCCTGGTGAACAGGGCGAAGCCGTGCTCCCGGAAGAACAGCAGCAGCGCGAGCCCGACGAGTACCGAGGCCACCGCCTCGGCCGCGATGCCCATCGAGACGAAACGCCGCAGGACGGTGATCCCGTACGCGTTCACCAGCATCCCCGCGAGCAGGATGCCGACGGCCGTCGCGACCAGGCCGCCGGGGGTCGGGACCGCGCCGAACAGGGCGTACACCCAGGGAGCGGCGAGGTACGCGACGGTCGTGTTGCCGAACATCACGGCGAACTGCCAGACCCAGCCGCCGAGCCAGCCGAACGCCGGCCCCAGCAGCCGCCTGCCCCACTGGTACGGGCCGCCCGCCAGCGGCCACTGCGCGGACAGCTCGGCGTACACGTTGACGACCAGGCACTGCCCGGCCAGCACCAGCGGCAGAGCCCACACCCACATCGGCCCGGCGACCGTCGTGCCGACCATCGAGACGGCGTACAGGGCGACCACCGGTGACACGACCGCGAAGCCCATCGAAATGTTGCCGAGGATGCCGAGGCTGCGCCGCAGCTCCTGGCGGTAACCGAGGTCCCGCAGCCGTGACGTGTCCGCGTCGGCCGGCTGGTCCATGCCCTCGCTCATGATCACCCCATCGATAAATCTAACCGTGTTAGGTAAACGGGTGGCGTGAATGTAGCCGCAGTGCCGCGGGCTTGTGAAGCGTTCCTGACAGGTAATCTGCCGGGACCGGAGACGAAGGAGCCCCCGCATGCCACGGCCGAGCCAGACCCTGCTGAGCCGGGCGATCATCGCCCGCGCGGCACTGGAGCTGCTGGACGAGCAGGGGGTCGAGGCGCTCAAGATGCGCACCATCGCGGACCGGCTCGGCGTGCGCGGCGCCTCGCTCTACCATCACGTGAAGTCCAAGGACGACCTGCTCGACGCGGTCGCGGAACTCATCAACGACGAGATCGACCTGGCCCCGCTCGCCGACCCCGGCGGAACCGCCGGCATCGCCGCGTACGCCCACGGCTACCGGCAGGTCTACCTCCGCTATCCGCACATGATCCCGCTGGTCGCCCGCCACCGGGTCTCCTCGTACAAGGCGCTGCGCGGATACGACGCGCTGCTCGCCGCCCTGGCCGGCGCCGGGTGCGCGCCCGCAGAGGCCGCCGAGGCGGCCGCAGCGATCGACAACCTCGTCCTGGGCTCCGCCCTGGAGACCTTCACGGCCGGCTTCACCCGGGCCCCGGCCGAGTACCGCCCCGGCTTCCCGGCCCTGGCCGACTCGCTCGATGCCGCCGAAGCCGCCGCCGGGGGCCTCGCCGGCCTGGACTCGCGGGGCTTCGGCCTGGGTCTCCGGCTGATCCTGGCGGGCCTCCCGGGGGTCCCCGCGGCCTAGGGGGTGTTGCGAAAGTCCCGCACGGCGCCCACGGCGCCCGGCACGCACTCTCGCCGCACCGGCCAAAGCCCCGAGTACGCCCAGTACGAGGGCCTTCGTCCGGCACGCCGAGAGCACGCACCGGACACCGCGGGCACCACACAGGACTTTCGCAGCACCCCCTAGTCGGGGCGCCGCGCGGCGGACTGTCCGGGAACTCCCCTGATTCCGGGCCCCGAGCCGCTTGACCGGAGAATCGGGCGAGCGTTACAAAGGGGATAAAGGGCATATAAAGCTTCAGCGGGAGGCGGCCCGACATGACCACCCATCCGAGCATTGAGCAACACCCCGACCTCGCCGAGATGCGCTCTCGGTTCGAGCGGGCGACCACCACCCCCCGTGCCCAGGCCATCGAGACGCTGGCTCTGCTCACGGGTGTCTACCTGGCGGCCTCGCCGTGGATCGCCGGGTTCAACGACCTCACCGCGCTCGCGGTCAACAACCTGATCTGCGGCGTGGCGTACTGTCTGATCATGGGCGGCTTCGGCAACGCCTACGAGCGCACCCACTCCATGGCCTGGGCGGCCGTCGCCATCGGCGCCTGGACCGTCCTCGCGCCGTGGGTCGTCGTGGGCGAGATGGACACCACCCGCAGCATCGTCAGCAACTGCATCACCGGTGGCGTCGCGCTGCTGCTGGGGCTGGCCATGGCCGGTGCGGCCATGACCGGTGGCGGCTCGCGACTGGGTGCCCGTCGCCGGGGCGGCGCGGGACCGAACATGGATCCGATGGTCTGACCTTCGGCGCCGACCCCCGCCGCGCCGCCGGACGACTCCGGTGACCCGGCGGACGCGGAGGCGGCTTGCACAGCACCGGCTCCCCCGCCTGCAGGGCGGGGGAGCCGGTGCTGTGTGTTCGGGGTGCGGTGACGTGTCCGGGGGTGCCGCCGGCTCCGATCCGACAGCCCCTAGCGGGGCATGGGGAGCCAGCCGCGCTGGACGGCGCGTACGCCGGCCTCGAAGCGGCTGCGGGCGCCCAGGCGTTCCATCAGGTCGGTGGCCAGCCGGCGGGCGGTGCGCGGGGAGACGCCGAGGCGCTTCGCGATCGCGTCGTCGGTGTGCCCGTCGGCGAGGAACCGCAGCACCGCGTCGAGCTGCGGGGACAGCTCCTCCTCGTCGGCCACGGGGGCCCGGTGCGTGCCGCCGAGCGGCTCGGCCGACTCCCACAGGCTGTCGAAGAGCGCGGTCAGCGCGCTGAGCGTGCCCTGGCCGGTGAGCACGACGGCACCGGCGCCGGTGTCGTCGCTGCTGACCGGGATCACCGCCGTCGCCCGGTCCACGATGATCATCCGGGTGGGCAGGGTGGTGAGGGTGCGGACCTCGCCGCCGCGCTCGGCCAGCCAGTCGGTGTACTCGACCGTGGGCCGGTCGTTGCGCACGCTGGACTGGTAGATCGACCGCATCCGGACACCCCGGCCCAGCAGTTCCTCGTCGAGCGGGCGGGAGGCGGCGAGGTTCTGGGGGGTCTGCGCGCCGCCGGGGGCCAGCGTCATGACCTCCTGACGCACCTCGCGGGTGAGCCGGGACAGCCGCTCGCGGATCTCGTCGAGGCCCAGCAGGTGCTCGACGCCCGGGCTGGTGGTGGCGGGGCGCAGGTCGGCGTACTCGGCGATGAGCTGCGCGGCGGCGGCCCGGGACTGCTCCAGGCGCTGCTGGTGCGCGGCGATCTCGGCCTGCTGGCGGACCATGAGCAGCTCCATGCCCACGTCCGGCGAGACGGCCTTGAGGCTGCCGTCCCCGGTGTGCGAAGGGCGGACCAGGGCGAGGTTGCTCAGCTGGTCGAGGGCGGAGCGGACCGCGTCCTCGGCGATCCCGCAGTCCTGGGCCAGTGTGGCCACGCCCGCCTGTGGCAGGCGGAGCATCGCCCGGTAGACGAGCTCGGCGGTGGTGTCCAACCCCAATGTCGTGAGCATGACGGGTCCCCCTGTGTTGCGCGGTCCTGCGTGATCTTCGCAGAACCTGCACGGTGCGGTCGAAAAGCTGACGGTTCGAAAGATGGCCTCTTTAGGACAGGCCCGGAACCGGCCAGCCTGTCCCCTGGATCCCGGCATGCCGGATTTCACACCCTGGGTGGCATGTATCTCGTACACGTCGCCCTGCGCCCGCCGCCTGGCGCCGCCCTCGACGCCGAACTCCCCACCCTGCTGCGGGCTTTGGCCCGACCCGAGGAGCGCGTGGAGCACGTGGTGGCCCATCCCGACTCGCTCCCGTACCCCGTGCTGGGGTTCTTCCTGCTGTCCGGCTCCCTCGCGGACGCCGAGCGCGCCGCGCACGCCGTCGGCCGCCGCGGCACCGAACTGCTCGCCGCCCTGCGCGGCTGGACGGTGCTGTGCGCGGAGGTGCCGCTGATCGCCCCCCTGATGGAGTTCGCGGCCGCTTCCGCCGAGGGCCGGGACGGTTCCGGTCAGGACCGGATCCGTCCATCCCGAAGCTCTTCCGACCGCCTCTGGGGATCCGAAAACTAGTGGTCAGCGGCCGGGGCAACCGGCCGGGGACCGGAAACGGACAGCGCCACCGCGGGGCGCTCGAAGACCGGGACCAGCCTCTCCCGACCACTTCCCACCAGACACCGAGGACCCCCCATGCTTCGCATCCACACCGTTCTGGCCGCCGCGGTCGCCGCCTCCGCCCTCGTCCTGACGGCCCCGGCCGCCGCCTCGGCGGCCACCGCCCCGGCGAAGACGACGGGGTGGCAGTCCACGACGGCCAAGACGGCTGCGAACACCATGGGTTGGCAGGCCCCGGCCGCCAAGTCCACGCAGGGCAGCACGATGGGTTGGCAGGCTCCGGCCGCCAAGTCCGTCAAGAACACGATGGGATGGCAGGCCCCCGTCGCCAAGTCCGTCGAGAACACGATGGGTTGGCAGGCTCCGGCCGCCAAGACCGCCAAGAACACGATGGGATGGCAGGCCCCCGTCGCCAAGTCCGTCGAGAACACGATGGGTTGGCAGGCTCCGGCCGCCAAGACCGCCAAGAACACCATGGGCTGGCAGTAGTCCCCGAGCGCGCCGCCGCCGGCGGGGCGCGCTCCACCGGACAGCCCCACCCCATTCCCTGAGCCCGCTCAGGACCTCTGAACACCATTCCTCTTCCCCCAGTTCACAGTGAGGTAACTCCCCCATGCCTTCCGGCCTGAACGAGTCCGACATACCCGACTCGTCCGAGAGAAGAGCGCTGCCCAACAACCGGCGCAGGCTCATGTGGCAAGCCGCCGCGATCGCCGTCCTGATGATCAGCGACACCGGCATCGCCCTCGCCACCACCGCCCAGTCCGCCCCCCGCACGGCCCCGGCGGCCCCCACGGTGAAGAAGCCCAAGGGGCCGGCCGAGGCCCCCAACGCGGCCTCCGCCCGCCTGATGGCCAAGGTGCAGAAGCGCCGGATCGAGATCCTCTCCGAGCGCACCGACTCCACCAGCACCTTCGCCAACCCCGACGGCACCACCACCGTCGAGACCTTCACCGGGGCCATCCGCGCCAAGGACGAGCACGGCAACTGGGCGCCGATCGACATGACGCTCGTCGCCGAGGACGGCGTCGTCCAGCCCAAGCAGGCCGCCGCCGACGTCGAACTCTCCGACGGCGGCACCGGCGAGCCCCTCGCCTCCGTGGACAAGGGCAAGCACTCCCTCGGCGTTTCCTGGCTGGGCAAGCTCCCCAAGCCGAAGCTCGACGGCCCCACCGCCACCTACCCGGACGCCGTCCCCGGCGGTGACCTCGTCGTCACGGCCCTCAAGGAGGGCTTCACCCACAACGTCGTGCTCCGCGAGCGCCCCAAGGGCCCGGTCGAGTACCGCCTCCCCGTCGAGGCCGAGGGCCTGACCCTCAAGGAGACCGCCGACAAGCGGCTGCGCTGGGACGACGCCAAGAACAAGGCCAAGGCCACCGCGCCCGCCCCCGTCATGTGGGGCGCCACGACGGACAAGGCCTCCGGCGAGCCCGAGAAGATCGCCGCGGTCGACGTGGAGATCGAGAAGGACAAGGACGGCGGACAGGTCCTCGTCCTCAAGCCGAGCGCCGCGTTCCTCAACGACCCGGGCCTCAAGTACCCGGTCACGATCGACCCCACCGACTCGCTGATGGGCGCGGTCACCGACACCTGGATCCAGTACGACGACTACCTGACCTCGCAGCGCGGTTCCACCGAGCTGAAGGCCGGCACGTACGACGGCAACGAGAAGGCCCGCTCGTTCCTCCAGTTCAACGTGGACAAGTACAAGGGCAAGCAGATCCTCGACGCCAAGCTGCGCATGTACTCGTACTACGCGTCGACCTGCAACACCGCCAACGCCGGCATCCAGGTGCGCCGCGTCACCGCCGCCTGGGACCCCTCGGCCATCACCTGGTCCAACCAGCCCGCGACCACCACCGACTCCGCCGCCCTCAACAAGGACGCCAAGGGCTACAACACCTCCTGCCCCGGCGGCCAGTCCACCTGGGAGCTCGACGGCATCGCCGCGGACTGGGCGGCCGGCCAGCCCAACTACGGCATCCGCGTGGCCTCGGCCAACGAGGCCGACCCGCTGACCTGGCGCCGCTACCGCAGCGCCAACTACGTCGACGGCTCGCACAACGCCACGTACGAGCCCTCCCTCACGGTCAGCTACAACACCAAGCCGGGCGCCGCCGTGCCGGTCTCCCCGCTCACCGGGGCCTCGACCAACGACACCACCCCCACGCTGACCGGCAAGGCCACCGACGCCGACGGCAACACCGTCCAGCTCACCTACGAGATCTGGGCCGCCAACGGCACCGCCGCCCTCCAGACCGGCAAGTCCGCCTACACGGCCTCGGGCTCCAACGCCCCCTGGACGCCCACCACCGCGCTCGCCCCCGGCAGCTACAAGTGGCGCGCCGCGGTCTACGACGGCAACACGTGGAACGGCACCTGGTCCGCCTTCCAGACCTTCACGGTCGACACCACCAAGCCGGCCACCACGGCCGTCTCGTCCACGGCCTTCCCGGCCGGCCAGTGGTCCGGCACCGCCAACTCCAACGGCGACTTCACCGGCAACTTCACCTTCACCCCGCCCACCAGCGACGTGAAGGACATCCAGTACAAGCTCGACGCGGGCACCTGGACCACCGCCGCCACCACCGGCGCCGCGGTCACCAAGCCCCTCACCTTCCGGGCCGGCAAGCACACCCTGACCGTGCACACCCGGGACGCCGCGGGCAACGCCTCCGCCGACGTCACCTACACCTTCTACGCCGGCAGCGGCGCCGCCCTCCTCGCCCCGGCCGAGGGCGACCGCCCCGCCAGCCGGACCGCACTGCTCGCCCAGGCCAAGCCCGGCGACACCGGCGTGCGCTACCAGTACCGCCGGGGCGAGACGGACACCTGGAAGGACGTCCCCCTCGCCGACGTACGGGTCGCCGCCACCGGCGCCACCCCGGCCGCCTGGCCCGTCGCCATCACCGGCGGCGTCGTGCCCGAGCTCAGCTGGAACATCACCCAGACGCTCACCGCCGACGGGCCGGCCGACGTCCGTGCCGTCGTCACCGACGGCACCTCCACCGAGTACTCGCCGGCCAACACCGTCACCGTCGACCGCGCCGCGGGCGCCGCCCCCGACCTCCCCGTCGGACCCGGCAGCGTCAACGCCCTCACCGGTGACTTCACCCTCGGCTCCACCGACACCACCGTCTTCGGCATGTCGGTCACCCGCAGCGCCTCCTCGCGCCGCCCCGGCCAGGGTGCCGCCCAGTCCGGCCAGGCCGCGATCTTCGGACCCGAGTGGGCCTCCGGCCTGGAACTCGCCACCACCGGCAGCAACTGGGCCACCGTCCGCGAGCCCGGCACCGGCCTCGCCACCGTCACCGACGCCGACGGCAAGCAGACCGGCTTCACCGCCACCACCGGCGGCGGCTGGAAGCCCGAGCCCGGCGCCGAGGGCCTCACCCTCACCAAGGCCGCCGACGGCACGTACACGCTGAAGGACACCAACGGCGTCACCAGCACCTTCACCAAGCCCGCGGGCACCGACGCCTGGGCCCTGTCCGGCACCGCGCGCCCCGCCGACGACCCGGCCAACCCCAGCACCGTGCTCATCTCCACGGTCGTCACCGAGAACGGCAAGCAGGTCGCCCGGCCCAAGTACCTGGTCTCCCGCACCAGCGCCGCCTCGATCGACCTGTGCAAGGCCACCCCGGCCACCAAGGGCTGCCGCGTCCTGGAGTACGTGTACGCCGCCACCACCACCGCAACCGACACGCAGTTCGGCGACTACGCCGGCCGCGTCACCGGCATCCGGCTGTGGGCCACCAACCCCGGCGCCGCGGCCGCCACGTCCACCGACGCCGTCGCCTACGCCTACGACAACGCCGGCCGGCTCCGCCAGATGTGGGACCCGCGGGTCTCCCCGGCGCTGAAGACGCAGTACGACTACGACAGCGCAGGCCGCGTCAGCAAGCTCACCCCCATCGGCGAGCTCGCCTGGACCTTCTCCTACGCCAAGGCCGGCACCTCGCCGGTCGCCGGCGAGGGCATGCTGACCAAGGCCTCCCGCCCCGCCCTCAAGCAGGGCTCGGCCACCGAGACCGACGGCACCGCCGCCACCTCCGTGGTCTACGAGGTCCCGCTCACCGGCACCAAGGCCCCGTACGGCATGGGCGCCTCCCAGGTCGCGGCCTGGGGCCAGAGCGACGTCCCCACGGACGCCACCGCGCTCTTCCCCGCCGACCAGGTCCCCGCCGGCACCACCGGCGACCAGCTGACGGCCGCCGACTACAAGCGCGCCGCCGTCACCTACACCAACGCCTCGGGCCGCCAGGTCAACACCGCGGCACCCGGCGGGCACATCTCCACCACCGAGTACGACACCTTCGGCAACCAGGTCCGCGAACTCACCGCGGCCAACCGCGAGCTGGCCCTGGGCACCGCCGCCGGCGCCGCCCAGACGCTCGACGCGCTGAACATCTCGGAACTCGGCACCGCGGAGCGCGCCGACCTGCTCTCCTCCACCAGCTCCTACAGCGCCGACGGGGTCAGCGAGACCGACGCCTACGGTCCGCTGAAGCTGACCGGCCTCGCGGCCGGACTGCCGGCCACCGGCGGCCTCCCCGCCGTCGCGGCGGGCAGCGAGGTCCCCGGCCGTGAGCACACCCGCACCACCTTCGACGAGGGCCGTCCCACCGACGGCAGCGCCAAGGTGAGCCACCAGGAGACCAGGAAGACGGTCGGCGTCCAGGTCACCGGCTACGCCGAGGCCGAGACCCGCACCATCAGCACCGCCTACGACTGGGCCAAGGGCCTGCCCACGGCCAAGACGGAGGACCCGGGCGCCCTCGCGGTGACCCGCACCACCAAGTACGACACCGCGGGCCGCCCGATCCTGGCGACCATCCCCGCCTCCAGCGGCACGGACGCCTCGGCGACCGTCACCACCTACTGGTCCGCGGGCGGCACCGGCGACTGCTCCGGCAGGCCGGAATGGGCCGACCTGGTCTGCAAGACCGCCCCCGCCGCCAAGATCACCGGCGGCAACGGCAACCCCGACGAGGTGCCCACCACCACCTTCGAGTACGACCGGCACGGCCAGCAGACCAAGGTCACCGAGACCGCCAACGGCACCTCCAAGGTCACCACCAAGACCTACGACGCCGCCGGACGCGTGGTGAAGACCGGGGTCACCGGACCCGGCACGACCGTCGCGGAGAGCACCACCACCTACGACACCGACAGCGGGCGGGTGACCAGGACCGCCACCACCGACGCCACGCTCACCAGCGAGTACGACGCCCTGGGCCGTCTGGTGAAGTACACCGACGCCGACGGCGCCACCACCTCCACCGAGTACGACGCGCTCAACCGGGTCGTCAAGACGGCCAGCTCCGCCCCGTACACGATCACCTACGAGTACGACGCGAACGCCGAGCCCCGCGGCCTGGCCACCAAGGTGACCGACTCCGCCGCCGGTGTCTTCACCAGCCAGTACGACGGTGACGGCAAGACCGTCCAGCAGACCCTGCCCGGCGGGGTCACCATGCGCCAGACCAACGCGCCCAACGGCGAGGCGGTCGCCCGCTCCTACACCCTCGACGGTCAGAGCGAGCCCTTCTTCGCCAGCGCCGGCAGCACCTCGGTCCACGGCCAGCTGCTCGACCGCTCGGGCCTGACCGTCGCCAACAACACGTACGACGCAGCCGGCCGCCTGGTGAAGACCACCAACGAGGCGCAGGACGGCTCCGGCACCTGCAGCGTGTACTCGTACACCTACAACGCCAACGGCAGCCGCAAGAGCGAGGCCTCGGCCGCCGGCACCACCGAGGCGGGCTGCCCGACCTCGGCCGGTACGGCCACCGAGCACACCTACGACTCCGCCGGCCGGATCGTCGACGCGGGCTACCAGTACGACGGCCGCGGCCGCCTGACCGCCAGCCCGGACGGACTGACCTCGGACTACTTCGCCAACGACCTGCTCCAGCGGCAGACCGCCGGCGACCGCCGCCAGACCTGGACCCTCGACCCGGCGGGCCGCAAGCGCGGCGCCGTCATCGAGACCGGAAACGCCGGCACCTGGACCGTCGCCGAGACCCAGAAGTTCCACTACGACGACGCCGACCAGCTCGTCTGGACCCAGGGCGCGAACGGCATCACCCGCACCCTGATCACCGAGGTCGACGACCTCAACGGCATCGCCGCGATCGACTCCGACGGCTCGGTCACCATCGAGCTCAACGAGGCCACCGACGAGGGTCAGATCCAGTACAGCCCCGGCACCGGCGCCTTCTTCGTCCAGGACAACGCGGGCGGCCTCGCCTCCGGCGGCGCCCTGGCGGGCCAGATCAGCGGCCAGGACGTCACCGGCGCGGCCAGCCTCCTGGGCCAGTGCCCCGGCTGCAAGGTCACCCCGCTCGCCTCCACGATGAGCGTCACGGCCTACGGCTCCCCGTCCGGCTCGGTGCGGTCCGCCACCGACTACTGGCTCTTCGAGCGCGGCCTCTGGGCCTTCCGGGACGAGAAGAAGCGCCGCGGCCACCGCAGCGACCTGGTCTGGTCCGACGACGGCTGCTCCGCCCCGTGGTACGGCTACATCATCATCGGGGCCCCGCTGGCCTACTACTCCAGCCAGTTCTACTGGCCCTGCGCCCGCCACGACTTCGGCTACCGCAACTACCGCAAGCAGAACCGCCGCACCCGGGCCAACAAGGACCGGATCGACTCCCGCTTCAAGTACGACATGAAGAAGCGGATCTGCGAGCCGAAGCTCATCGAGACGGTCTGCAACGGCGCCGCGAACGGCTTCTACTGGGCGGTCTCGAAGCACGGTGACTCCAGCTTCTTCAAGCCCTGGTAGTCACCCGGGACGGCTGAACCGGCCGGACCGGCATCCGCACCACTGAACAACGGCCCGTGAGGGGGCCGGAGGAAGCGACCGAAAGGTCCGCTCCCTCCGGCCCCCTCCGCCGTTTCAGGGCAGTTCGAGGGCCACCGCCGCGCAGTGCCCGGCCGGCACCGCCACGTCGCTCAGCGACCAGCCGGGCGGATGGGACGGCACCGGGCCCGAACCCACGTAGTCCGCGGCCGGGTTCTCCGACAGCCCGATGCCCAGGCCCTTCAGGTACGCCTCCTTGCGCGTCCACACCCGGGTGAAGGCCAGGGCCCGCTCCCCGGGATCCAGCAGCGCCAGCTCCGCGGCCTCGCGCGGGTGCAGCACGTCGGCCGTCTCGGCCACCGTGGCCGGCGGCGGCACCGCCTCCACGTCCACCCCCACCGGGGTCGCGGCGAAGGCCAGCAGGCTCAGCCCGGCGCAGTGCGAGAGGGAGAAGTGCAGGGCGTCGCCGGGCAGCACCGGGCGGCCGTGCGGCTCCGCGCAGTGCGGGCACGGCGCACGGGAGACGGACACCCCGCGCGGGGCCAGCCCGAGGTACGCGCCGAGCAGCCGGCGCAGCGCGACGTGCGCGCAGACGTACGCGTCCCGGTCCTCGGCCCGCAGGAAGCCGGCCGCGCGGGCCAGTTCCTGGGGGTCGAGGGTGGCGGGCGCCAGCCGCGCCGAGGGCTCGCGGTGCACGGCCGTCTCCACCAGCCACACCTGCGGGGCCGTGCCGGCCCCGGGGACCGGGGGCGGGGCGACGTACAGGGCGGCGAGCGGGGTGGGGGACAGCGGAGCCCGGGGCTCGGGAGGGGCGATCAGCTCGGGAGGGGCGATCACACGTGACATTGCAACCTCACACGGATGCGGGGGAGGGACTGACGAGTACGGCTCCGGAGGCGTCGGCGGCAGCGGGCGTGCCCTCGGCGGGCGCCTGCCCGGCGGCTGCCGCGTCGGCGGGCGCCTCCTCGGCCGGCGCCTGCTCGGCCGGGACCGGGTGGCGCAGGGCCAGCAGCGCGGCCACCGGCGAGACGAAGGCCACCGTCCCGCAGATCAGCCAGGTCGTCTGCACCCCCAGCACCAGCGCCAGACTGCTGAACACCGCGATCGACAGCGGCGCCGTGCCGATCCCGGCCAGCGACAGCGTGGACATCGCCGCGCCCATCCGGTCCTCGGGCGCAGCCTGCTGGTACACCGTCACCAGTGCCGGCCCGTTCAGCCCGGACAGCAGCCCCACCAGGGCGGCCACCACGGTCAGGGAGACCACCGACGGCATCAGCGCCATCACGAGGATGCCGACCGCCAGGCCGGCCCCGGACACCACCAGCCGTACGAACAGCGAGATCCGGTGCGCCAGCACCGCGCCCAGCGCACTCGACCCCAGCGCACCCACGCTGAACGCGGCCAGCACCACGCCCACCGCGCCGACGCCCCAGCCCCGCTCGTCCACCAGCAGCGGCAGCGCCACCTCGGCCGGCCAGCCGAAGGCCAGGTCCAGGCAGAACGAGGCCACGAACATCCAGCGCAGCCGCGGGTGCCGGGCCAGCAGCCGGAACCCGTCGCCGGACCGCTTCACCATCGACACGCCCGGCTCCGGGTCGGGCCGCCGGAAGCCGTGCGTGACGTACAGCAGGCAGCCCAGCCACACCAGGCCGGTGACCGCGGCCACCGCCAGCGCCACCCACAGCTCCCCGACCGTGATCAGCCAGGCACCCGCGGGCGCCCCGAGGATCGGCGCGATCCGCAGCACCATCGCGTACAGGGAGTTGGCGCGCGCCAGGTGCTCCGGCGCCGCGAGCTGCGGCATCAGCACCCCCGACGCCGGACCGGCCAGGCCCAGCAGCGCCCCCTCCACCAGCGCGACCAGGGCCAGCGGCCACAGCAGCTCCGTCGACGCGGTGATCACCGCGCCCGCGGCGAGCACCGCGACCCGGGCGGTGGTGGTGCGCAGCAGCACCCAGCGCGGGCCGAGGACGTCGGCCACGGCCCCGCCGAAGACCAGCATCAGCGCCCTGGGCACGGTGGCCGCCAGCATCAGCAGGGTGACGGCGCCGGTGCCGCCGATCTGCACCGCCGTCCAGTTCATGGCGATCAGCAGGGCGAAACTGCCCAGCTGTACGGCGGCCTGACCGCCGACGAGCGAGCCCACCTTCCCCCAGTGGAGGGTGGCCGGGCGTGCGGAGCTGTCCATCGAGTACCTGCCTGGTTCTGTCATCGGGAGAGGGAAAGACCGGAGGAGGAGAGGGGGCTCGGGGGCCCGGGGACTCGGGGGCTCAGGGCGCGGCGGAGCGCACCCGTGCCACCCCGGGGCCGCCGCGGAGGGCGGAGGTCACGGCGAGTGCGGCGGCCCGCCGCCGGGCCGCCGCCGAGGGGCGGCCTGTGGTACGCAGCTCCAGCAGCCCCCCGAGGTACGGCCGCCCGTGCGCGGCCAGCGCCCGTACGGCGGCCGCGCCGCAGCCGGCGCTTGCGGGGGCCGGCCGGACCACCACGCCCGGCAGCGGCCCGAAGGTGAACCGCGCCAGCACCTGCCCGTGGCCTCCGGCCGGGGTCCGGCTGCCGTCGGCCCTGCCGGGCCGTACGGGGGCGGACCCCCCTGAGCGGCCGGCGCCCCGGCACCGCGGCCGCCCGGACGCGCCCCGGCAGGCCCCGGCCGGCCCGGGCGCGGTGCGCCGGGTCACGGTGCGCTTCCCGTCTGTGCGGGGGCGGCGTGGCCCGCCGCGCCCTCCCCCTCCGGAACGGCCGCCCGGGGCGGTACGGCGGGGGTGCCCGGCCACCACAGGTCCGCCGGGTCCAGCGCGTCCGTGCGGTACTTGCCGAGCGCGCCCGTCAGCAGGCGGAGTTCCAGCGCCAGCGCCTCGGCCAGCCGGACCAGGCCCGCCTCGGGATCCTCGTCCACGGCGATCAGGGCCGCCCGGCCCAGGCCCACCGCCCGGGCGCCCAGGGCCAGCGCGCGCACCGCGCGCCCGCCCTCCCAGATCCGGCCCGAGGCCAGCAGACAGCCCGCCGGCCGCCCGATCCGGTGCAGGCACTCCGCGAGGCTCAGCCCGACCTGGTCCAGGAAGACCCGGGGCGCCCAGCCGGTGCCGCCCTCCGCGCCGTCCACCGTCACCGCGTCCGCGCCGGCCGCCCAGGCCGTCGCCGCGGCGTCCGCCACGTCCCGGCCCGGGTGGAACTTCACCCAGGTCCTGGCCTTGGGGAAGTTGTTCCGCATGAACCGCAGCTGCTGGCGCACGATCTCCTGCGTGAAGGTCCCGGCCGTGGCGCAGCGCAGCCGGTGCTCCGAGTCCTCCCCGAAGACCTCCCGCACGTCGAACCGCCCGGCCAGCCGCTCCGCCTCCGCCGCGCCGACCACGGTCATCCCGCCGAGCCCGGGCTTCGCGCCCTGCCCGGTCTTCAGCTCGAACGCCAGCCGCCCGGATTCCAGCAGCGGCCGGGTCCCCGGGTCGCTGTAGACGAGGTTCCACACCTCCGAGTCGGCGTCCTCCGTGGACTGCTGCACCACGACGCCGCCCACCCCGTCGGGCAGTTCCTCCGTGTACGCGGCGATCCGCGCGAGCAGCGCCGAGCGGACGGCCCCGTCCCCGCGCCGGTAGCCGTGCACCGGCACCATGTTCTCGCCGATCACCATCGGGATGCCCAGCCGCGCGGCCTGGCGGGAGGCGGCCGTCCCGAGGTCGCCGCTGCCGGCCCGGGTCGACCCGAACGCCGAGAGGTACAGGGGTAGTTCGGCGGAGAACCCGCCGATGCCGGTGCGCAGGTCCACGTCCGCGTACCCCGGCTCGCGGCCCAGCTCGATCAGCTTCTCCAGGCGCAGCGGCATGAACACCGGCGGCGCCAGCCGCGCCCGGTCCAGCTCGTCGTACGCGTGCGTCTCGCGCGCCCCGAACAGCTCCTCGCCGTACGCGCCGGGCGCGGGGAACACCTCCGCCGTACCGTTCCGGGCCCGCGCGCGCACCTCGTGCTCGGGGAACCCGGCCGCCCGCAGCCCGCTCACGGCGCCACCACCCCGGGGAGCTTCGGGTACGCGCTGACCTGCCAGAGGGCGTCGAGCCCCGTCAGGTAGCGCACCAGCCGCTGCACGCCCATGCCGAAGCCGGCGCTGGCCGGGATGCCCTCGCGGGCCAGGTCGAGGTACCAGGCGTACTTGGCCGGGTTCTCGCCGCTCTCCCGCATCCGGGTGACGATCGTCGCGTAGTCCGACTCGCGCTCGCTGCCGCTGACCAGCTCGCCGTAGCCGCCGTGCGCGATGAGGTCGAAGTTCCGCAGCACGCCCGGGCGTTCGGGGTCCTCGCGGTCGTAGAAGCCGCGGGAGCCCTTGGGGTAGTCCTCGATGAAGAACGGCCGGTCCGCCTCCAGGGACAGCAGCCGCTCGCCCGCCCAGTCGATCTCCGCGTCCGGGCTCTGCGCGTGACCCCGGCCGGCCAGCCGCGCCACCGCCTCCCCGTGCGTGCAGGTGTCGAACTTCCCGGCCAGCAGCTCGGCGAAGACCAGCTCGTCGCGGCCGAGTTCGCGCAGAACCTCCGGCACGGCAGCCCAGACGTGCCGCACCACGTGCGTCAGCAGTCCCGCCGCGACCTCCTGGGCGTCGCGGCGGCTGCCGCCCGCCAGCTCCACGTCGATCTGATGGAACTCCACCAGGTGCCGGCCGGTGCCCGCGGTCTCCGGCGGCTCCACCCGCACGTTCGGCGCGATGTAGAACAGCTTCGGGAAGCCGCGCAGCGAGGCCTGCTTGTACAGGATCGCGCTGGTCATCAGCTTGTACGGGTGCCCGTAGTAGTCCACGTCCAGCGCTTTGGCGCCGCGCCCGCCCGGGTCCGTGACCGGGCCCACCAGCGGCGGCAGCAGTTCCGTGAAGCCCTCGCCGCGCAGGAACGCGCGGGCCGCGAACAGCGCCTCCTGCTGGACGAGCATCGCCGCCCGCAGCCGGGGCGAGCGCAGGTGGGCGCCCAGTGGCAGCGGTCCCGCGGCCAGGTCCTCGGCCCGGTCCCCGCGCCGACCCCTGCCCTGGCCGCCGGCCTGGCCGCCGGTCTGGTCCTCGTACGACTCCTGCATGGTCAACTCCCTGAATCCGTCGGTGAAGTGGTCTCTCGGTCGAAGCGGGTGGCGACGCCGTGCACCGCCGCGAGCAGCCGGTCCGCGGTCATCGCGGTGCGTCCTCCGGTCACCGCCGACGGCGCGACCGGCATGGCCCCGGCCGCCGACCAGCGCAGCCGCCCGTCCCGGTCCACGAAGCTGCGGGACCGGCCCGCGTTGTCCGGGTGCAGGCAGTACGGGACGTCGAGGTGGCCCCGGGCGAACGCGGTGCGCAGGGCCCGGCCCGGGTCGGGGGAGAGGGAGAGCGTCGCCTCCACGAGGGCCCGCGCCTCCGCGTACACCTCGCTGTCGGCGAACTCGTCGTCCCCCGGCGGCCGTTCGGTGAGGGCCGCGGTGGCCGCCGCCGTCTCCAGGGCGCGTACGTTCTCCGCGACGGTCGGGATCCGGTGCGCCTCCGCGGCCGTCTTCACGATCAGCCGGGCGGCGCCGGCCCGGACCGCCAGCCGCGCCGAGGCCTCCAGCAGCCGGACCGCCCCCCGCGGGGTGCGCGGGTAGACGCCCATGTACGTGTAGAGCACGACGTGCCGGTCCACTTCGGGCGGCAGGAACTCGGCCGCGAGCCGGCGCAGCGCCCGTACCGCCTCCGCGTCCTGGCCCGGGTCGGTCTGCTGCGCGTAGCTCAGCGAGACGCTGCGGATGCCGTGCCGGGTGAAGAACAGCCCCTCCAGCAGGCTGAGGGCGACCAGCAGGCCGGGCGGGCAGAGCTGCCCCAGCATGCAGCCGCCGAACGTCTCCAGGTGCGGCACCCGCGGGGCGGGCACCAGGGCGGCCAGCAGCTCGCAGCCGCGTGCCCAGTTGTCCACCGACTCGGCGAGCGGGGTGCGGCCGTAGGGCAGGCAGTACGAGACCGGGCCGCCCTCCGTGGCGTCCAGGCCGGCCGCGGCCAGTGCCCGGATGATCGCCTCGGGGCGGGACGAGCCGTGCCGGACCTGAACCGGGAACGACGCGTCCAGCACCCCGTCGAGCAGGGCCCGGGTCTCGTGCCCGGGGTGGGTGGCGATGGGGTAGCCGTTGAGCGGCACCCCCTCCGCGAGGCAGGCCCGGGCCGCCGCCTGGTCGCCGACCCGGGTGTAGCTGTCGATGGTCAGGGTGCCGACGGAGGTGGCGGCGGCCCCCCGGGTGGCGGCCAGTCCGGCCCGCATCAGGGCCGGGTCGGAGAAGCCCATCCGGGGCTGGACCACCAGCCGCCCCCCGGCGGCCGCCGCGGCCACGAACCCGCCGAAGGACGGGGCCTCCAGGGTCCCGGCGCCGCCGGCCGGGGCCGGCACGGTGAGGGTCCCGGCGGTCATGCCGGCACCCGGGCGGGGGAGCGGTCCCCCGCCAGCGTGCCGACGTAGCCGCGCAGTGCCGTCACGTCCCCGTCGTCGAAGACCCGGTCGACGCCCGCGGCGGTGAGCCGCGCCGCGGCGGCCGGGTCCCTGACCCCGGCGACCCCGAGCTTTCCGCCGATCACCACGGGCAGGGCCGCCAGTCCCGGCTCGCGGCGCACCCGGGCCACGGCGGTCAGCCCGTCCCGGTAGCCGTGGCCGTTGACGCTGCTGATGACCAGCAGGTCCGGGGCGTGCTCGTGGCAGGCCGCGGCCAGCAGATCGCCCGGGACACAGGGGCCGAGGTTGACGACCCGGTGCCCCAGCTCCTCCAGGAAGAGCTGCAGGTAGACCAGGTTCCAGGTGTGGGAATCCGATGCCGTGCCGCTCAGCAGAATCTTCAAAATCCCTCGTCGCATGATGGAATTATCGGCGGAGGGCCGGAATGGGAGGGGTAGTTGGAGCGGCAGATTGCCGGAAGTGCCGGTCCGCCGGCGGGAAATGGAAAAGCCGTGTCCGCGGCGCTGTGAAAGCGCCGCGGACACGGCCCGCAAAATGATTTACCGGGGATGTGGGATCAGGCGTACTGCGCGACGAGACTCTTCGGCCGGATGTCCGTCCAGTGCTCCTCGACGTACGACACCGCCTCGGCCCGGCTGCCCTCACCTCGGGCGATCTCCCAGCCGGCCGGGACCTCGGCGAAGCCGGGCCACAGCGAGTGCTGGCCCTCCTCGTTCACCAGGACGTAGAACGTGCCCTCGTTGTCATCGAAAGGATTGGTCATCACTGGCTCCTCGTCGGGTAATTCTCGCGGGTGCGGGAAAGGGTCTGCAATTTCTCGGAAAGTGCGCGTCCGATTCGGGCGAGCGGTTCCGGCTCGCCCATTCTCGTGTGAATGGAGTCGACGACGTGGTTCTCCACGGCACCGTCGACGTACGGAATCCAGTTGGTCACCAGGGCGTCCGTCGGCACGCCCGGTTCCGTCGCCGAGAAGAACAGCAGGTCGGTGGCGACCCGGCGCGGCGCGTACAGGTTCATGATCTCGGCGTGGTTGACCGAGGCCCCGATCACCGAGGTGATCTCCTCGTCGGAGAACCCGCCGAGCACCGGATCCTGCGCCCGGACCAGCTCGATCAGGGCGCCCACGTCGAACGGCGCGTCCTCGGGCTCGTCCGTGTCGCCCACCAGCATGTCCCGCTTCTGCGCCGGGGTCATGGCCCGCCGGACCGGCTCGGTCGGCAGCAGGTGCACGTCCATCATCGCGATCAGCTCGGTGCGCTCGCCCAGCTCCGCGAGCCGGGCGGCCAGGGCGTGCGCCACGGTGCCGCCGAAGGACCAGCCGAGGAAGCGGTACGGGCCCCAGGGCTGCACCTGCCGGATCCGCTCCAGGTAGTCCTCCGCCATCTCCTCGACGTTCGCCGGCGAGTGGCCGGGCTCGCTCAGGGCCCGCGCCTGGATCGCGTACAGCGGCTGGTCGGGCCCCAGGTGCTGGGCCAGGCCGGCGTACGGCCAGCCCACGCCCGTACCCGGGTGGATGCAGAACAGCGGCAGCTGCGTGCCCCGCGTGCTGAGCGGCAGCAGCACGCCCATCGGGTCGAACTCGCCGCCCTCCTGGCCGTCCCCGCCCAGCAGGCCCGCCACCGTCGGGGTGCGGAACAGGTCCCGCACCCCGCGCTCGACGCCCAGCACCGTCCGCATCCGGCTCACCAGCCGCACTCCGAGCAGCGAATGCCCGCCCAGGGCGAAGAAGTTGTCGTCGATGCCCACCTCGGGCAGCCCCAGGATCTCCGCGAACAGCCCGCACAGCACCTCCTCGCGCGGGTTGCGCGGCCGCCGCCCCGAGGACGCCGCCCGCAGCTCGGGCGCCGGCAGCGCCGCCCGGTCGGGCTTGCCGTTCACCGTCAGCGGGATCGCGTCCAGGACCGTCAGCGCGGCCGGCACCATGTGCTCCGGAAGCTCCTCTGCCGCCCAGGCCACCAGGGCGTCCCGGTCCACCCCGCCGCCGCCGGCGCGCGGGACCACGTACGCGACGAGGCGCTTGTCGCCCGGGCGGTCCTCGAAGACCACCACCGCCGCCTGGCCCACGCACGGGTGCCGGGCCAGCGTCGCCTCGATCTCGCCCGGCTCGATCCGGAAGCCGCGCAGCTTGACCTGGCCGTCCGCCCGCCCGATGAACCGCAGTTCGCCGCCGGGCGTCCAGTGCACCAGGTCGCCGGTCCGGTACATCCGCCCGCCGTCCGCGCCGAACGGGTCGGCCACGAACCGCTCCGCCGTCAGCCCCGGCCGGCCGACGTAGCCGCGCGCCACGTGCGAGCCGGCGATGTACATCTCGCCCGGCACGCCCACCGGCACCGGCCGCAGCCGCTCGTCCAGCACGTGGATCCGGGTGTTGTCCATCGCCGCGCCCAGGAACACGCCGGGCAGCTCCCGCTCGGAGGTCTCGAAGCGCTGGTGGTGCGAGGCGAAGGTGGTCTCGGTCGGCCCGTACGAGTGCACGAGCACCGTGTCCGGGCAGTGGTCCAGCACCCGCTGCAGGGCCGCCGGCGAGGCCACGTCACCGCCCGTCCACACCTCCCGCAGCAGCTTCAGCGTCTCCAGGCCTTCGTCGGCCATGACGTGGAACAGGCCCATGGTGAAGTAGGCGGCCGTCACGCCGCGTTCGCGGACCACCGCGTCCAGCTCGGCCACGTCCGTGCCGTCGCCCGGAGCCACGACCAGCTCTCCCCCGCCCAGCAGCGGCACCCACAGCTCGTACGTCGAGGCGTCGAACCCGATCGCCGAATGGACCAGCATCCGGCGGTGGTTGGCCATGTCCCAGCACCGGTCGGCGGCCAGCTCCACCACGTTGCGGTGGGTCACGCCCACGCCCTTGGGCCGCCCGGTGGAGCCCGAGGTGAACATCACGTACATCAGCGCGTCCTCGCCCACCTCGATCCCCGGGTCGTGCTCCGGGGTGCCCCCGGGGGCCGGGGAGTCGGCCGTCAGCACCCGGACGCCGTGCGCCCGCTCCTGCCGGACCGGCGCCGACTCCAGGTGCGCCTCCTGCGTCAGCAGCACAGACGCCGCCACGTCCTCCATCACCATCCGCACCCGGGCGTCCGGCAGCCGCGGATCCAGCGGGACGTACGCCGCACCGCACTTGAGCACCGCCAGCGCCGCGGCCGGCAGGTGCGGGGTGCGGTCCATCAGCACCCCGACCGCGTCGTCCCGGCCCACCCCCGCCGCCAGCAGCCGGTGCGCCAGCACGTTGGCCCGCGCGTCCAGCTCCGCGTACGTCAGGGTCTCGTCCCCGTACGACACGGCCGGCGCGTCCGGGGTACGGCGGGCCCGCGCCGCGAACACCTCGTGCACCAGCCCGCAGGGGGCCGCCGGGGTGGCCGTGTCGTTGTACGCCGTCAGCAGCCGGTGCTCCTCGGCCGCGTCCAGCAGCCGGACGTCACCGATCGCCACCTCCGGGTCGGCCGCGGCCGCCCGCAGGACCCGGCACAGGTGCTCCGCCAGCAGCGCGGCCACCGGGGCGTCGTACAGGTCGGTCGCGTACTCCAGCACCCCGGACAGGCCCGCCGGGCCGCCCGCCGCGTCCTCGGCCTCCCACAGCTGCACCGTCAGGTCGAACTTCGTGAACCCGCTGTCGAACGCCACCGGCGTGCCCGCCAGCGGCGAGTCCCCGTCGCCCGCCGGCTCGGCCGGGTGCACCTGGAGCACCACCTGCACCAGCGGGTGGTGGGCGGTGGACCGCTGCGGGTTGAGGTGCTCCACCAACTGGTCGAACGGCAGCTCCTGGTGCGCGTACGCCGCCAGGTCCGTGTCCCGGACCCGGGCCAGCAGCTCCCCGAACGTCGGGTCGCCCGAGGTGTCGCACCGCAGCACCAGCGTGTTCACGAAGAACCCCACCAGCCGGTCCAGCGCCTCGTCGTCCCGGCCCGCCACCACCGTGCCCAGCGGCAGGTCCGTACCCGCCCCGTGCCGGGTCAGCACGGCCGCCAGCGCCGCCTGCACCACCATGAACAGCGTGACCCCGCGCTCCTGCGCCAGCCGGGCCAGCGCCCGGTGCGTCTCCGCGTCCAGGGCGAACGCCGTCCCCGCGCCCCGGTGCGAGGCCTCCGCCGGACGCGTCCGCGCCCCGGTCACCTCCAACACCGGCGGCGCCCCGGCCAGCCGCTCCTTCCAGAACTCCAGGTGCCGGGCCAGTTCGCCGCCCGGCTCGTCGGCCGCGCCCAGCAGCTCCCGCTGCCAGAGCGCGTAGTCGGCGTACTGCACCGGCAGCGGCTCCCACTCCGGCGCGGCACCCCCCGCCCGCGCCCGGCAGGCCTCGGCGAGGTCGGCCAGCAGCGGTGCCGTGGACCAGCCGTCCGCCGCGATGTGGTGCACCAGCAGCACCAGGACCTGCCCCTCCGCCGGCCCGGCCTCCAGCAGCCAGGCGCGGAACGGGATCTCCCGGGCCAGGTCGAAGACGTGCCCGGTGGCCGCGTCGATCGCCGCCGCCAGGTTCTCCGGAGTGGTCCGCACCACGCCCAGCGCCGGCCGCGCCGACTCCAGCACGCTCTGGTACGGCCGCCCGTCGACCACCGGGTACACGGTCCGCAGCACCTCGTGCCGCGCGGCCACGTCGGCCAGCGCGTCGGCCAGCACCGCCGGGTCCAGCGGCCGGTCGAGGCGGAGCGCGAAGGGGATGTTGTACGAGCGGCTCGGCCCCTCCAGCTGGTCGATGAACCACAGCCGGCGCTGCGCGTACGACAGCGGCACCGGCTCGGGCCGCTCGGCCGGCACCAGCGCGGGCCGGGCCGCGGGCGCCGCACGGCCGGTCAGGTGCCGGGCCAGCGAGGCCGGCGTGGGCGCGATGAACAGGTCCCGGATGCGGGCCTCCAGGCCGAGGACCGCGCGGATGCGGTTGACCAGCCGGATGCCCATCATCGAGTGGCCGCCGACCGCGAAGAAGTCGTCCTCCGGGCCCACCCGGTCCCGGCCGATCACCTCGGCGAACAGCCCGCACAGGATCTCCGTGACGGCCGCCGGGCCGGACGCACCGCGCACCGTACCGGGACGGGCGGTCCCGTCGCCGTCCCCCGCCGGGTCGCCCCCGGCCGTACCGCCCCGGCCGGCGCCGGAACGGCCCGCCGCCTCCACGAGCCGCTCGCGCCGGGCCGCCAGACCCTCCGCGTCCGCGCCCAGCAGCTCCGCCGGGTCCGGGCGCTCCCCGGGCCGCGCGGCGCAGGCCGCGAGCGTCCGTACGTACAGGTCGAGCAGCAGCCGGCCGGTCTCCTCGTCGAACAGGTCCTCGGCGTACTCGCACCACACCTCGACCCCCGCCGGCACGCCCGCGGCGTCGCGCCGCTCCACGCACGACAGGCTCAGGTCGAACTTGACCGCCGCCAGGCCGGTCTCGGCGAACCGGCCGCGCAGCTCGCCCAGCGGGACCCCGGCCCCGCGCTCCGAGCCCTCCTCGGTGCCGTCCTCCTGCTGGACCGTCAGCATCACCTGGAAGAACGGGTTCAGCGCCAGCGAGCGCCGCGGGCTCAGCCGCTCCACCAGCAGGTCGAAGGGCAGCTCCTGATGGGCGTACGCGGCCAGGTCGGCGTCCCTGACCCGCTCCACCAGCTCCCCGAACGAGGCGCCGCCGGGCCCGCCCGACACGTCCGTGCGCAGCACCAGCGTGTTCACGAAGAAGCCGACCAGCTCGTCGAGCGCCTCGTCGCCGCGGCCCGCCACCGGTGTGCCGATCCCGAGGTCGTCGCCCGCCCCCACCGCCGCCAGGGCCAGGCCCAGGGCCGTCTGGAAGACCATCAGGGAGCTCGCGCCGTGCTCGGCGCCGACCTCCGCCAGCCGCCGGTGCGTCTCCGCGTCCACCCGCCCGACCAGCGTCTTCCCCGCCCCGCTCGGCTCGGCCGGCCGCGGCCGGTCGAAGGGCAGGGCCGCCTCCTGCGCCATGCCGTCCAGGGCCGCCCGCCAGTGCGCCAGCTGCCGGCCCGCCAGGCCGTCCGGGTCCTCGGGGTCGCCCAGCAGCTCGTGCTGCCACAGCGTGTAGTCGGCGTACTGCACCGGCAGCGGCTCCCAGCCCGGCTGCTCGCCCGCCAGCCGCGCCCGGTAGGCCTGGTCGAGGTCGCGCAGCAGGGGCCGTACGGACCAGCCGTCGGTGGCGATGTGGTGCACCAGCAGCACCAGCGTGGCCGCACCGTCCCCGGTCGTGAACAGGGATGCCCGCACCGGGAGTTCGCGCGCCACGTCGAAGGCGTACGCGCAGGCCGCGGCGGCCCGCGCGGCCACCTCGCCGGCCCCGCACGCGTGCACCTCCAGCGGCACCTCCACCGACTCCAGCACGTGCTGGTACGGCTCGCCGCCCGCCGGCGCCGGGTAGACGGTCCGCAGCACCTCGTGCCGCTCCGCCACGTCGGCCAGCGCCGCGGCCAGCGCGGCCCGGTCCGGCACCCCGTCCAGCCGCAGCACGAACGGCGCGTTGTAGCTCGCCGATGGCCCCTCCAGGGCGGCCAGGAACCACAGCCTGCGCTGCGCGTACGACAGCGGGACCCGGTCCTCCTCGGCCGGCGGCTCGAAGGCGGGCGCGGCCTCCCGCGCCGGCGCCGCGTCCCGCTCCTGCGGGACCGCGTCCCGCAGCAGCCGGCGGTCGATCTTGCCGGACGCGGTCCGCGGCAGCGCCGCGACCAGACCGAAGGCGCCCGGCACGGCGGCCGGCGGCAACTCGGCCCGCACATGCGCCCGCAGCTCCGCCGCCGTCGCCCCGTCCGCCACCACGAAGGCCACCAGCCGGACGACGCCCTCCGCGGGCCGCTGCGCCACCACGGCCGCCTCGCGGACCGCCGGGTGCGCCGAGAGCACCGACTCCACGGACGCCGGGTCCACCCGGTGGCCGTTGACCTTCACCTCGTCGTCGGACCGGCCCCGGAAGCCCAGCTGCCCGTCCTCCCGTACGGTCACCAGGTCCCCGGTCCGGTAGGCGCGCTCCCCGTCCAGGGCGGTGAACCGACGCTCCGTCAGCTCCGGCCGCCCGAGGTAGCCCCGCGCCAACCCGCCGCCCAGCAGCCACAGTTCACCGTCCACCACGGCCGCACGCACCCCCGGCAGGGGCCGGCCGATGGGCACCGGGCCCCCGGTGTACCCCGACAGGTCGGCGACGGTGGCGACCACGGTGGCCTCGGTGGGACCGTACGTGTTGAGCAGCCGCACGGCACCCGCCGCCCGCGACCACTGCGCCACCCGCTCCGGCAGCGCCGCCTCCCCGCCGATCACGACGGTCCGCAGCGCGGCGGGCAGGCCGGCCAGGCCGGCGGAGACGGCGTGGGCCAGCTCGTGCCAGTACGCGGTCGGCAGGTCCAGCACGGTGATCCCGTGCCGGGCGCAGCCGTCCAGCAGCCCCGGCACGTCGAGCATCTCGTCGTCGCGCAGCACCAGCGTGGCGCCGGCGCCCAGGGTCAGGAACACCTCCTCGACGCTGGCGTCGAAGTGCAGCGGCGCGAACTGCAGGACCACGTCGTCGGCGCCGATCCCGTACGTCTCCGTGGCCCCCGCGACGAAGTGGGCGAGGGCGTCGTGGCCGACGACCACGCCGTTGGGGGTGCCGGTGGAGCCGGAGGTGTAGATGACGTACGCGTCGCCGGGGACGATGTCCTCCCGGGCCGGCAGCACCAGGTCCCGCTCGCCGGACGGCACGGGCACCTCGCCGGCCGCGTCGCGCAGGATCGCGGCGTTGCGGGCGGCCGGGGCGTCCGGGTCGAGCGGCAGGTACGCGGCACCGGTCCGCAGCACCGCCAGCAGGCTGACCACCGCGTCCACCCCGCGGCGCCGGTGCAGGGCCACCAGGCGCCCGGGCCCCGCACCGGCCGCGGCCAGCTCGTCGGCACGGAAGGCGACGGCCAGCGCCAGCTCTCCGTAACTCATCCGGGTCTCGCCGTGCACCAGGGCGGTCCGCTCCGGGTCCTCGGCGACCCGGGCGGTGATCCGCTCCAGCGCCGGGGGCGCCGGGCGCACGGCGGGCCCGCCGTCCAGTACGTCGGTCGAGGGCATCGCAGATCCTCCAGACGGGGTGGGGCGGAGAGGCCACTCGGCCCTCGCTGCGACCACGGTAGGAACGCGGAACCGGCACAACCGGCAGTGCGGCAGGCAGGTTGGGCGGCGGTGGGGGTGCGGCGGTGTGGGGCGGCTTGGGCGGGGGCTGGGACTGGGGCCGTGGGCGAGAGGGGGGGTGCGGGCACGCCGGTGGCGCTTCGGGACGCGCGGAGGGGCATCGTCGGCCGCGTGGTGCGGCTGGCGATGCCCCTCGGCGTGGTGCGGGTGCGGTTGGTGGGTTGGCGTGTGTGCTAACTCCGCGCCCGGCGGCGGAGTTTCGTCAGGGGCGGGGCCGCGGGCGTCGTGGTCGCTTCGGCGAGGCGGGCGGCCAGGGAGGCGACCGTGGGGTGGCGGAAGACCTCACGAAGGGTGATCTCCCGGCCCAGCTCGGCCCGCACCCGGTTCACCAGGCGCACCGCCAGCAGCGAATGCCCGCCCACCCGGAAGAAGTTGTCCTCCCGGGAGACCTCCCGGCCCTCCAGCACCTCCGTGAACAGGGCGCTCAGCCGGTCCTCCCACGAGGCGCCGGCGGAGGCCGCCCCGGGCTCCGGAGCCGGGCCGGTGTCCTCCGTCACGAACGTCCCCGGCAGCGCGTAGTCCGGCAGCCGGGCCGCGGCCCACTCGCGCAGCTCCGGCTCCGCGACCGGCCCCGTCACGTACGCCGTCAGCCGGCCCCCGCGCACCTCCGCCCGGGCCCGCGTCACGGCAGGGTGCCCGGAGAGCACGCGGGCCACCCGCTCCGGGTCCACCCGGTAGCCGTCCACGGTCTCGCCGCGGGGCGCCGGCAGCGGGCCGGGCCGTCCCGAGACGTCCTCCGCGATCTCCCGGAGGATGCCGGTCAGCTCCGCCGCGAGGCGTGCCGCGGCGTCCGCGTCGTACAGGTCCCGCGCGTACTCCAGGACCCCCGACAGCCCGCCGTGGCCCGGGGCTTCGGTCAGCGCGAAGGTCAGGTCCGCCTTGGCCGTCGTGGCGCCCACCGGCAGCTGCGTCCCGGCCAGCGGCGAACCGGCCGCACCCGTGGCGCCCGTGGTCGCCGCGGCCAGTTGCAGGAACACCTGCACCAGCGGGTGGTGCGCGGTGGACCGGTGCGGGCTCAGGTGCTCCACGACCCGGTCGAACGGCACCTCGGCGTGCGCGTACGCCGCCAGGTCCGCCTCCCGCACCCGGCCCAGCAGCTCCGCCCACGTCGGGTCGCCGGACAGGTCGGTCCGCAGCACCAGGGTGTTGACGAAGAAGCCCACCAGCCCGTGCAGCGCGTCGTCCTCCCGGCCGGCCACGGTCGTGCCGACCGCCAGGTCGGTGCCCGCACCGTGCCGGGCCAGCAGCGCGCCCAGCGCGGCCTGCGCCACCATGAACAGCGTGGTGCCCGTCGCGTGCGCCACCCGCGCCAGGCGCCGGTGCGTGTCCGCGTCCACGGAGAAGGTCAGCAGGCCGCCCCGGTGGCTCGGCTCGGCCGGCCGTTCCGCGGCGTCCGACGGCTCGACCAGGGGCGGAAGCCCGGCCAGGGCCCGTTCCCAGTGCGCGAGCCGGGTCTTCTCCAGTCCGTCGGAGAGGAGCCGCTCCTGCCAGAGCGTGTAGTCGGCGTACTGGACCGGCAGCGGCTCCCACTCCGGGGACCGCCGCTGCGCCCGGGCCGCGTACGCCCGCGCCAGGTCGTCCTGCAGCACGTCCGTGGACCAGCCGTCGCCCGCGATGTGGTGCACCAGCAGCACCAGGATCTGCCCGCCGTCGTCCTCCGACACCAGCGCCGCCCGGAACGGGATCTCGGCCGCGAGGTCGAAGACGTACGCCGCCGCCGCGTCGGCCTCGGCCGGACCGCCCGCCCGGAACTCCAGCACCGGCCGCGCCCGGCCGTCCGAGGGGTCGAGCACCCGCTGGTACGGCTCCCCGTCCGCCACCTCGTACACCGTGCGCAGCACCTCGTGACGGCCCGCCACGTCCGCGAGGGCGGCCGCCAGCGCGGCGGGGTCCAGCGGCCGGTCCAGCCGGCGCACCAGCGCGATGTTGTACGTGGCGGACGGGCCCTCCAGCTGGTCGACGAACCAGAGCCGGCGCTGCGCCGGAGAGAGCGGCACCCGCTCGGGGCGCTCCCCGGCGGTCAGCGGCGGCCGGGCCCCGAGCGTGCCGTCCTGCCCGGCGAGCCGGCGGTGCAGGCCGGCCGGGGTCGGTGCGAGGAACAGGTCCCGGATGCCGACCTCCGTACCGAGCGCGGCCCGGATGCGGTTGACCAGTTTGCTGGCCAGCAGGGAGTGCCCGCCCAGCCTGAAGAAGTTCTCGTCCGGGCCGGCCGACTCCCGGCCCAGCACCTCGGCGAAGAGTCCGCACAGCAGCTCCTCGCGCGGCGAGATCCCGGTCCGGAGCCCGGGCGCGACGGCCCCGGCCCGGTCCCGCTCGGCGGCTGCCGCGGCCAGCGCCGCCACCCGCTCCCGCCGCGCGGCGAGCCCCCGCTCCTCCTCCGCCGTCAGCAACGTCAGCTCGCCGAGCCGGGCCTCCGGCCGCTCCGCGAAGGCCGTGAGCGCCCGCGCGTACAGCTCCAGCAGCAGCTCCGCCGTGCCCGCGTCGAACAGGTCCTCCGCGTACTGGAGGATCAGGTCCAGGCCGTCGGCCGTGCGGGCGCAGTGGAAGGCCAGGTCGAACTTGGCGGCCGCCAGGTCCGTGGTCGTCACCCGGCCGGTCGCCCCCGCGAAGGCCACCGACTCCTCCTCCGGGTCCGCCGCGACGGTGAGCAGCACCTGGAAGTACGGGTGGTGGGCCAGCGACCGGTCCGGGTTGAGGTGCTCCACCAGCAGGTCGAACGGCAGGTCGGCGTGCGCGTACGCCGCCAGGTCCGCCTCCCGCACCCGCGCCACCAGCTCGCCGGCCGTCGGGTCGCCCGACAGGTCCACCGGCAGGGCCAGGGTGTTGACGAAGAAGCCCACCAGCTCGTGCAGCGCGTCGTCGTCCCGGCCCGCGACCACCGTGCCGACGGACGGCCGGGTCCCGGCCCCGGCGGCCGACAGCGCCGCCGCCAGCGCGGCCCGCGCCGTCATGAACAGCGTGGCCCGTGCGGTCCGCGCCAGCGCCGCCAGGCCGGCCTGCGTCCCGGCGCCGAGCGCGGCCCGCACCAGACCGCCCCGGTGGCTCGGCTCCGCCGGCCGCGGCCGGTCTGCGGGCAGCTCCGTCACCCCCGGCAGGCCCGCCAGCACGCCCTTCCAGTGGGCGAGCTGCCGGCCGGCCGGGCTCTCCGGGTCGGCCGGGTCGCCCAGCAGCTCCCGCTGCCACAGCGCGTAGTCCGCGTACTGCACCGGCAGCGGCTCCCACTCCGGCGCCCGCCGCCCCGCCCGGGCCGCGTACGCCCGCGTGAGGTCCCGCAGCAGCAGCCCGTTGGACCAGCCGTCCCCGGCGATGTGGTGCACGAGCAGCACCAGCGTGTGCCCGCCGCCCTCCCGCGCCAGCAGCCAGGCCCGGAAGGGGATCTCGCCGGCCAGGTCGAAGGCGTACGAGGACACCGCGTCCGCGTCGGCCCCCTCCCGCACCTCCAGCACCGGCCGCGCCCGCTCGTCGGAGGCGTCCAGCACCAGCTGGTACGGCTCCCCGCCGACCGCCCCGTACACCGTGCGCAGCACCTCGTGCCGGCCGGCCACGTCCGCCAGCGCCTCCCGCAGCACGGCCGCGTCCAGCGGCCGGTCCAGGTGCACCACCAGCGGCATGTTGTAGGCGGAGCCGGGGCCCTGGAGCTGGTCGGTGAACCACAGCCGCCGCTGCGCCGCCGACAGCGGCACCCGCTCGGGCCGCTCCGGCACCGCGGTCAGCGTGGGCCGCGCGCTCCGGACCCCCTCCTGCCCGGCGAGCCGGCGGTGCAGGCCGGCCGGGGTCGGTGCGAGGAACAGGTCCCGGATGCCGACCTCCGTACCGAGCGCGGCCCGGATGCGGTTGACCAGTTTGCTGGCCAGCAGGGAGTGCCCGCCCAGCCTGAAGAAGTTCTCGTCCGGGCCGGCCGACTCGCGGCCCAGCACCTCGGCGAAGAGTCCGCACAGCAGCTCCTCGCGCGGCGAGCTTCCGGTCCTGAGCCCGGGCGCGGCGGCCCCGGCCCGGTCCCGCTCGGCGGCTGCCGCGGCCAGCGCCGCCACCCGCTCCCGCCGCGCGGCGAGCCCCCGCTCCTCCTCGGCGGTCAGCAGCGCCAGCTCGCCGAGCCGGGCCTCCGGCCGCTCCGCGAAGGCCGCGAGCGCCCGCACCCACAGCTCCAGCACCAGCTCGGCCGTGCCCGCGTCGAACAGGTCCTCCGCGTACTGCAGGCCCAGCGCCAGCCCGTCGCCCTCCTCCGCGCAGTACGCGGTCAGGTCGAACTTCGCCGCCGCCAGGTCCGCGTCCTCGACCTGCCCCGCCAGCTCCCCGAGCCGCACCGGCCCCGGACCCTCCCCGGCCGCGGCGTACGTGAGCATCACCTGGAAGTACGGGTGGTGGCCCAGCGCCCGGTCCGGGTTGAGCCGCTCCACCAGCAGGTCGAACGGCAGCTCCTCGTGCGCGTACGCCGCCAGGTCCGCCTCCCGTACCCGCGCCACCAGCTCCCGGGCCGTCGGGTCGCCCGACAGATCCGTCGGCAGCGCAAGGGAGTTGACGAAGAACCCGACCAGCTCGTGCAGGTCCTCCTCGGGCCGCCCGGCCACCGGCGTCCCGATGGTCACCGACGGACCCGCGCCGGCCGCCGACAGCGCGACGGCCAGCGCCGCCCGCACCACCATGAACATGCTCGCCCCGCCGGTACGGGCCACCGCCGCCAGCCCGGACCGCACCCCGGCGTCCGTCCGCGCCCGCACCGTGGCCCCCCGGTGCGTGGGCTCCACCGGCCGCGGCCGGTCCGCCGGCAGCTCCGTCACCGGCGGAAGCCCCGCCAGCACCCCGCTCCAGTGGGCCAGTTGCTCCGCCGCCAGGCTCTCCGGGTCGTCCGGGTCGCCCAGCACCTCCCGCTGCCACAGCGCGTAGTCCGCGTACTGCACCGGCAGCGGCTCCCAGCCGGGCGCCCGCCCCGCGCACCGCGCCCCGTACGCCGCCGACAGGTCCCGCAGCAGCGGCCCCAGGGACCAGCCGTCCGTCGCCACGTGGTGCACCAGCAGCACCAGGGTGGAACTCCCGTCGCCCGGCACGAACAGCCGCGCCCGGAGCGGCCGTTGGCCGGCGATGTCGAAGGCCTCCCGGGTGAACTCCGCCACCAGGGCGGCCACCTCGCCGGGCCCGCAGGCCCGCACCTCGACACCGTTCCCCGGCGCGGGCGCCTCCAGAACCCGCTGGTGCGGCTCGCCGTCCACCGCCGGGTACACGGTGCGCAGCACCTCGTGCCGCCCGGCGAGGTCCCGTACCGCCGCGTCGAGCGCCGCCCGGTCGGGCACGCCCGCCAGCCGCAGCACCACGGGCGCGTTGTACGTCGCGGACGGGCCCTCCAGCCGGTTCAGGAACCACAGCCGCCGCTGCGCGTAGGACAACGGGATGGTCGTCATTTCTCCAGCAGCCCCTCGATGAACGCGGCCAGGTCACGCAGCCGCGGGTTGGCGTACACGGCCTTCACCGGCAGTGCGACGGACAGCTCGGAACGCACCCGGGAGACCAGCTTGATGGCCAGCAGCGAGTGCCCGCCGAGCTTGAAGAAGTTGTCGTCCGGGCCGATCCGGGAGGCGCCCAGCACCGTCGCCCACACGCCGGCGATCAGCTCCTCCACCGGCCCCTGCAGCCCGGACCCCGTCTCCGCCGCCGCGTCCGCGGCCCCGGCCGGCGCGGCCACCGGAGCGGGCAGCGCCGCCCGGTCCAGCTTGCCGTTCGGCGTGGTCGGGAAGCGGTCCACCGCCACGAAGGCGCCCGGCACCATGTAGGCCGGCAGCCCCGCCGCCAGCCGCTCGCGCAGCGCGCCCTCGTCCACCGCGGCGCCCTCGGCGGAACGGTGGTACGCGACCAGGCCCGGAGCCCCGTTCAGGTCGTCCCGTACGACGACGACCGCCTCGGCCACCCCCGGGAAGGCCGCCACCGCGGCCTCGATCTCCGGCAGCTCGATGCGGTGCCCGCGCAGCTTGACCTGCCCGTCCGCCCGCCCCAGGTAGACCAGCCGCCCGTCGGGCAGCAGCCGGCACAGGTCGCCCGTGCGGTACATCCGCTGCCCGTCCGCCGCGCCCGGCTCCGAGTCGGCCACGAACCGCTCCGCGGTCAGCGCCGGCCGCCTCCGGTACCCGCGGCCCACCCGGGGCCCGGCCAGGTACAGCTCGCCGGTCTCGCCGAAGCCGACGGGCGCCAGCCTGCCGTCCAGCAGCCGCATCCGCAGGCCCGGCAGCACCGCCCCGATGTGCGGCGGCTCGTCCGCGTCGATCCAGCCGGCGGTCGCGTCGACCGTGCACTCGGTCGGCCCGTACAGGTTCACCGCACGCAGCACCCCGGCCTCGGAGCGCTCCACGATCCGGCGCCACAGCGCCGGGCCGACCGCCTCGCCGCCGACCAGCAGGGTCAGCGGGCGCGGCCCGCCGTCCTCGCTGATCAGGTCCAGCAGCGGGTCCGCGTGCGAGGGGGTGATGTCGAGGTCGGTCAGCGCCTGCTCGTCCACCAGCCGCGCCAGCAGCGCCGGATCGGCCCGCGTCTCGTCGTCGATCATCACGAGGGTGTCGCCGCGGCAGATGCGCACCCACTGCTGCACGGAGGCGTCGAAGGACGGCGAGGCGTTCCAGCCGACCCGGCCGCCGTCGGTGACCGCGATGCCGGCCCCCTCCAGTTCGGCCAGCAGGGCCGCGGCCGCCGCCCTGCCGATCTCCACGCCCTTGGGGCGGCCGGTCGAACCCGAGGTGTAGATCACGTATGCGAGGGCCCCGCCGGGCACGGGCACCGGCCGGAACGCTACCGGCTCCCCGGGCGCGGTCAGTTCGGCCACCGGCAGGTGCGGCACGCCCTCCGCGAGCGGCGCGTCGTCCGCACCGGCCGTCACCACCAGGTCGGCGCCGGAGTCCTCGACCAGGTAGCGGCGGCGCTCGGCCGGCAGTTTCGGGTCGACGGGCAGGTACGCGGCCCCCGCGGTGAGCGTGCCGATCAGCGCGGCCACCAGGTCCGCGCCGCGCGGCAGGCACAGCGCCACCACGGACTCCGGGCCGATCCCGCGGGCCGCCAGCCGGGCCGCGATACGGGCGGCCTCGGCGCGCAGCGCGTCGAAGTCCAGGCTCCGGTCCCCGGCCACCACGGCGGGCCGCTCGCCCGGCACCAGCGCCAGGCGGTCCAGCAGGTCGGCGGGGACGGTCCGGGCGGCGGGGACGGCGAGGTCGGCGGGGGCGACGGGGACGGCGCCGCCCATCGGGGCGGCCGAGGTCTCGGGAAGTACGGCGGTCATCGGGCTCACTCCCCGTGCAGGGCGGTCGAAGGGGCGGTCGCGGGACGGCAGTCGGCCAGGGAGACCGGCTCGCCCATCGCGACGAGGATCTTGCGGTCGCCCGTGAAGGCCTCGCGGCCGTGGGCGCACAGGATGTTGTCGACGAGCATCAGGTCGCCCCGCTGCCAGGTCTCGCGCACGGTCACCCGGTCGTACACGGCGTTGACCGCGTCGACCTCGGCGTCCGTCAGGCGGGTGCCGTCACCCAGGTACGTGTTGAACGGCAGGCCGTCCTCCCCGTAGGTCTCCACGAGCACCTCCCGCACGTCCTCGTCCAGGGTCCGGCTGTTCCAGAAGGCGAAGTGGTTGAACCAGACCCGCTCCCCGGTCACCGGGTGCGTCACGATCGCCGAACGGCGCTGGCGGGTGCGCATCGAGTCGTCGTCGAGCCACTCGTACCCGACGGTGTTCTCGTCGCAGTACGCCTCGGCGACCGCCCGGTCCTCGGTGGCGAAGGTCTTGTACCAGGGCAGCCCGGCCAGCTCCGAGTAGTTGCGCACCAGCAGCCAGCCGGCCGTCTCGAACCGCTCCACCAGCTCGGCCGGCAGCTGCCGCAGTGCCTCGCGCATGTCGCCGACGGTCGTGGCGCCGCCCGTCTCGGGGGCGGTGACGCAGCCGAACAGCAGCACGCCGGGGAAGTCCAGCGTGTAGCTGTTCTCGTTGTGCAGCCGGATCGGCTGCACCGCCGGCAGGTCGGTGGACGAGAACACGCCCTCCCCGAAGTCGGTGCGCGGGGTGGCCTTCTCCTTGTAGCCGGCGCGGGTCTCGATCAGCGCGTCGCGGGCCTGGGCGAATCCGGCCGCGTCCTCGACGGGCAGGCCGCGCAGCAGCACCGCGCCGGAGCGGTGCAACTCCGCCTGGATCGCGGGACGGTGGGCGGTGAGCCAGGCGACGGCCTCGGCCATCGAGGAGACCGGCGGCGCGGTCACGACGACGGGCTTGCCGGGCTCGCGCGCGGCGTCGAGGGAGGTGGCCGGGGTATCGGCGATCGCGGTCATGGCAGACGTGTCCTTGAGGTAGGGGAAGGAAGAAGGGGACGTACGGCTCAGGCGACGCGGGCGGCCGGCACGCCGCCGGCCAGGGCGCCCGCCGTGCCGTCGAGCACCGGGTTGACCAGCGCGAAGAACGCGGGCAGCTGCTCCTGGAAGTAGAAGTGGCCACCGGGCAGCACCGACATCGCGAAGCCGTCGTCGGTCACCCCGGCCCAGTGGGTCAGCGCCTCCACCGGCACGATCGGGTCCGCGTCGCCGCCGATCACGGTCACCGGGCAGCCGGTCCGCACCCGCTCCTCCGCGCACCGGTAGACGTCGTCGATCGCGAAGTCGGCGCGGATGGACGGCAGGATGATCTCCCGCAGTTCCGGCTCGTCGAGGATGCCGTCGTCCGTGCCGCCGCGCTCCTTGATGGCCGCCACCAGGGCCTCGTCGTCCAGGAGTTCGGGGTGGACGGGACTGGGGTTGGGCAGGAACGGGGCCCGGCAGGCCGAGGCGATCAGGGCGCGCGGGGCCCGGCCGGCGGCCCGGAGGGCCCGGACCACCTCGAAGGCCACCAGCGAGCCCATGCTGTGCCCCAGCACCACCAGGTCCTCGGTGCCCTCGGGCAGCGCGGCCACCACCGGACCGGCCAGGTCGTCCACGGACTCGGGCAGCGGCTCCGAGAAGCGGGCCCCGCGCCCCGGGTACTGGCCGATCAGCAGGGTGACGTCCGCGGGCAGGTGGTCGCGCCATTCGGCGTAGGCGTGGGCGTTGCCGCCGGCGTGCGGCAGGACCAGCAGCGCGGTGCGGGCCGGCGCGGAGCCGGGGATGGCCCAGACGACGTCCTCGGGCGCGGGAGCCGGGTGGTCGTGTGACATGTCGTACGTCATGGCGTACTCCGTTCAGGAGGAGGTGCGGCGGCGCAGGGCGGGACGGGCCCGCCGGGGTGCCGCGGCGGCGTCGGTCAGTGAGGTGAGGCGTCCGGCCAGCGCGGCCGGGGTGGGGTGCAGGAACACGTCCCGGGTGGTCAGCCGGGCCCCGAACGTGGTGCCGATGCGGCCGGTGAGCCGGGCGGCGAGCAGCGAGTGCCCGCCCAGGTCAAAGAAGTCGGCGTCGGGAGAAGGCACTTGGTCCGTGCGCAGCACCTCGGCGAAGAGGGCGCACAGCTTCTCCTCCGCCGGGGTGCGCGGCGCGCGGCCGGGTGCCGCGGTGGCGGACGGTGCGGGGGCGGGCAGGGCCCGGGTGTCGAGCTTGCCGTTCGGGGTGAGCGGCAGCCGGTCCAGGACGACCACATGGGCCGGGACCATGTGCTGCGGGAGCAGCGCGCGCAGCTCCTGCCGCAGCTCGCCGGACTCCCGGGCGGTGACCACGTATGCGGCGAGCCGCTTGTCCGCCGGCCCGGCCTCGTACGCGGTGACGGCCGCCCGCTCCACCCCTGGGAGCCCGAGGAGCACGCCCTCGATCTCGCCGGGTTCGACGCGGAAGCCGCGGATCTTGATCTGGGTGTCGGTGCGTCCGGTGTAGTGGAGGGTGCCGTGGGTGTCCCAGTGGGCTTGGTCGCCGGTGCGGTAGAGGCGGGTGCCGGGGGGTCCGTAGGGGTGGGGGACGAAGCGTTCGGCGGTGAGTGCGGGTCGGCCGAGGTAGCCGTGGGCGATGCCGTCGCCGGCGAGGTAGAGCTCGCCGGTCACACCGGGCGGGACCGGCTGGAGCCGCGCGTCGAGCACGTACGCGCACTTGTTGGCGAGCGGCGTACCGATCGGGACCGGGCCGGGGGAGTGGAGTGCGGGGTCGATGGTGTGCGTCGTCGTGAACCCCATGGATTCGGCGGGGCCGTAGCCGTTGGTGATGGTGAGGCGGGGGAAGCGGTCGTGGAGGAGGCGGATGTGGTGGGGTGAGGCGGGTTCGCC